>JBCDDZ010000020.1:0-52424 GCA_039180025.1 Planctomycetota bacterium | reverse complement strand
GTTCAGACCGCCGGCGGATTCACCGCCAACGTCCAGACCTTCAACGTCCGGGTCGACGACGGCACCCTCAACGTCCGCTTCCTCCACGAAGTCGAAAACCCCGCCATCAAAGCCATCCGCGTCTCCACCGTCAACGCCACCCCCGACCCCACCCCCGACCCCGGCACCCTGACCGCGTCTGTTTCCTCGGTCGACTTCGGCGAGGTGCAAACCGGCACCCTCGGCCGGGCGGTGGTGACCCTTACCCACTCGGGCGACCCCGGCGATGACCCCGTCACCCTCACCGGCACGTCGTTCGCCGGCCCCGACGCCGACGCCTTCGGCGACCTGTTCCTCGCCAAGTCGGGCGGATCGATCACCCTCGACCCCGGCCAGACCCTCGACCTCACGGTCTACCTCCAGCCCGAGAACCTCGGCAGCTTTGCCGCGACCCTGACCGTCGCGCACGACGGCGACAACCCCGACCTCGCCATCACGCTGGCCGGGACCGCCGTCGAACCGGTCAACCTCAGCTTTACCAGCAGCAGCGTGACCGGGCTCGACGCCGCCCTGCCCACCACCCTGGAATGGGGCCCCGACGGTCGGCTCTACGTCGGCACCCTCACCGGCCTGATCCACGCCTACACCCTCGAGCGTGCCGGCCCGGGCGCTTACCAGGTCACCGCTTCCGAAACCATCGACGCGATTCAGCAGATCCCCAACCACGAGGACGACGGCACCCTCAACCCCAACTACACCGACCGCCTGATCACCGGACTGACCCTCGCCGGCTCCGCCGACCGCCCCGTCGTCTACGTCACCTCCAGCGACCCGCGCCTCGGCAACCAGGACGACGGCTCAACCATCGATACCAATTCCGGCATCGTCTCCAAGCTCGAATACGTCGACGGTCAGTGGCAGAAAACCGACCTGGTCCGCGGCCTGCCCCGCTCTACGGTGGACCATGCGCCCCACGGCCTGATCCTCAACCCGGAGACCCGGCAGCTGCTCGTCGGCATCGGCGGCAATACCAACGCCGGGGCGCCGTCCGGCTTCTTCGGCGACCTGCCCGAATACGCGCTGAGCGCCGCGGTCCTGAGCCTCGACCTCGCCGCACTCGAAGCCCTACCCACGCAGACCGACGGCAACGGGCAGGCTTACAAGTACAACCTGCCGACCCTCGACGACCAGGACCGCCCCGGCACGGACGACGCCGGCGACCCCTTCGGCGGCCACGGCGGCCAGAACCAGGCCCGCCTCATCGAAGACGGACCCTACGACATCTTCGCCTCCGGGCTCCGCAACCCCTACGACCTGGTGCTCACCCAGTACGGCCAGGTCTATACCGCCGACAACGGCCCGAACGCCTCGCTCGGCTCCCCGCCGGTCTACGTCGGCGGCGAGCCCACCAACGCGCCGACCAACGGCGGCTCGTCCCTACCCGACAACCTCCACCTCCTCACGCCCGGCTTCTACGCCGGCCACCCCAACCCCACCCGTGCCAACCCCGACAACACGTTCAACGACAACAACCCCCAGTCCCCCGTCTACGACGGCTACGACGAGCCCGGCGACTACCGTGCCGCCGGCGTCAACGACGGCGCGCTGCTGACCTTCGACGAGTCCACCAACGGCATCGACGAGTACACCGGCTCCGCCTTCGGCAACGCCCTCAACGGCGACCTGCTCACCGTCAACATCACCGGCGAACTCACCCGCATCAAGCTGTCCGCCGACGGCACCCGCGTCCTCTCGAGCGAAGTTTTCTTTAGCGACGCCGGGGACTACCCCCTCGACGTGACCGCCCTCGGCGACGACCACCCCTTCGCCGGCACGATCTGGGTCGCGGGCCTCTACGGCGCCCCCGGCGAAGCGGTCCGCGTCTTCGAGCCCGTCTCGGTCCCCGACGGCACCGACCCCAACGACCTCGACGGCGACGGCTACCTCAACCAGGACGAAATCGACAACGGCACCGACCCGCAGTCCCCCGGCGACGTCCCCGCCGACAACGACAACGACCTGGTCTCCGACCTCAACGACGACGACGACGACAACGACGCGATCCTCGACGCCCAGGACCCCTTCTTCACCGACGCGACCAATGGCGTCAACGTCACCACGCCCTACGCGCTGACCTTTGACAACGACGACGCGAACCGCGGCGGGCTGCTGAACCTCGGCTTCACCGGCCTGATGACCAACGGCTCGGCCGACCCGCTAGACCAGTTCAATACCGCCAACCTCACCGCCGGCAGCGCCGCGGGTGTCCTGACCATCGACAACGTCGGCCCGGGCACCGCGCTGGGCCCCGCCAACAATCAGGACAACGCTTTCCAGTTCGGCCTGAACGTCGGCCCCGACACCCCGGCCTTCACCCTCCACACCGAGCTCGACTCGGTATTCGATAACGCCATCCCCGCTTCGGGGCAGCGCGCGGGCATCTACTTCGGCACCGGCGACCAGGACAACTACGTCGCCGTCTTCGTCGAAGGCGACGGCACGATCAACACCGTCACCGAAATCGAGGGCACCCCCACCTTCGGCACCGGCGACATCATCGGGCAAGACCGCTTCGAAAACATCAACCTGTTTCTCACCGTCGATCCCGCCGCCGGCACCGTCCGGGCCGCTTACCGCCTGGGCAGCGACGCGGCGACCGTCGAGCTCGCCGACACCATCGGCTTCCCCGCCGGGTGGATCACCGCCACCACCGCGCCCGCGGTCGGCGTGCTCGCCACGTCCGGTGAAACCAACGACCCGTACACCGTCACCTACGACTTCCTGCGCGTCGATCCGGTCGACCCCGGCACCCCCACCGACGGCCAAACCCCTTTCGGCGGCACCCCCCATGCCGTGGGTCAGATCGTGCAGGCCGAGCACTTCGACCACGGCGGCGCCGGAGTCGCTTACGTCGACGCCGACCCCGACAACCTGGGCAACGCCAACCCCCGCCCCGGCGAACACGTCGACATCGAAAACACCACAGACACCGGCGGCGGGGTGAACGTGGGTTGGATCCTGGCCGGCGAATACCTCGAATACACCTTCGACGTCCCCGAGGCCGGGGCCTACAGCGTGGACCTGCGCGTGGCCCTGAACGACGGCCCCGGCGGCAGCTTCCGCCTCGAAGCCAACGGCAACACCACCGGCCCCCTCACGCTGCCCAACACCGGCGGCTGGCAGAACTGGCAAACGGTCACCGTCGACGATGTCCAACTCGCCGCGGGGAACAACGTCCTGCGGGTGGCCTTCGACCGGGGCAGCGGCGGCCAATTCGTGGGCAACCTCAACTGGCTCCGCGTCAACCCGCTCGGCGACCCGCCGCCCGCGAACAACCCCCTGGACCTGGGCGACGGCCCGTTCCAGTTTGTCGACGCCGCGCCCCACCCCGGCGGCGACCGGTTCGAAAGCATGACCTTCACCGCCGACAACCTGGTGTACGTCTTCGGCGGTTTCACCGACAACCTCAACGACAAGCTCAACGACGCCTGGGTCTACGACATCGCCGACGACCGGTGGACCCGGCTGGCGGACATGCCCACCACCGTCAACCACCTCAACGTGGTCTACGACCAGGAGCTGAACCAGGCGTGGTTCGTGGGCGGCTTCAAAGGCGAATTCCCCGGCCAGCCGACCGACGAAGCCTGGATCTACGACGTGGCCACCGACACCTGGTCCGCCGGCCCCACTCTGCCCGATGAGCTCTCCAGCGGAGCGGCGGCGATCGTCGGACGCGAGCTGCACTACATCGGCGGCTTCCCCACCCGGGACCTCGACGCGGTGACCGACCACTACGTGCTCCACCTCGACGACCCCGCCGCGGGCTGGACCACGTCGGTCGCCGCCCCGATCGGCCGGGGGCACGCCTCGGCGGCCGTCCTCGGGACCGACCTCTACGTGCTCGGCGGCCAACGGCACCACCGGATCAACCCGACCGACCTCCGCGAGGTCTACGTGTTCGATACGCTCACCGACACCTGGAGCCAGACCGCGGACCTCCCCTTCGGCTGGTCACACAACGAACCGAGCACCTTCGCGGCCAACGGACGCATCTTCATCGGCGGCGGACGCAGCAGCACCACCGACCGCAGCAGCGTGAACGACTTCTACGCCTACGACCCGGGCGAAGACGCCTGGATCCAATTGCCCACGCTGCCCGACACGCTCCTGGGTCCGATCCTGACCGTCGTCGACGACCCCAACGAAAACGACGGCGGGGTCTGCCCCGGGCCGCAGTGCGGCTGCGCCTCCTGCCAAGCCCTCTTCGGCGGCAGCGGCGTCACCGACGGGCTCAACGGCACCGACCAGTTCTTCGCCGCCGACTTCGACGACGTCTGGAATACCCTCCCCAGCCTCCCCGCCGAGCTCGGCGAAGTCGCCGGCGGAGTCATCGACAACGTCCTCTACACCATCGGCGACGGAGACGACGGCACCTTCGCGTACGACCTGACCACCGGCCAATGGACCGACGTGGGCGCCGACCGACCCCTGCCCGCCAAAGATCAACTCGCCCAGGTCATCGACGGCAAGCTCTACGTCCTCGGCGGGATCAGCTACCCCGACAACGCCGCAGTCTACGACGAAGTCCAGATCTACGACCCCGCCACCAACGCCTGGTCCTTCGGCCAATCCGCCCCGAGGCAATTCTTTGCCGCCCAGACCGCGTTGATCGACGGCAAGATCTACGTCAACGGCGGCGTCGTCCCCGGCAACGTTTCGATCCGCGAAACCTACGTCTACGACCCCGCCCTCGACGACTGGACCCAGCTCGCCGACGCCCCCCTGGCCCGCAACAGCGCCGCCACCGGGACCGACGGGTCCAAGATGTATATCTTCGGGGGACGCAACGGCGGCGACGCCCCGGGCAACGGCTTCGACACCGTGATGGTTTACGACCCGGTGACCGATACCTGGGAAACCAGCAGCGGTGCCGGCTCCAGCCTCGCCGCCCTGCCCCAGCGCCTCGGCGGCATCGTCAACGCCCCCTTCATCAACGGCGAATTCTACGTCATCGGCGGCGAAACCGAAAACGACCCCGAAGCCAACAGCGTCGGCCTCTACGACCGGGTCGATATCTACAACCCGCTTACCAACACCTGGCGCGAAGGCGAACCCCTGATCACCGCCCGGCACGGCATCTACCCCGTCGGCTACGCCGGCGCGATCTACATCGCCGGCGGGGGCGTCGTCTCCGGCCAATCCGAATCTGACGTCTTCGAGGTCTACTACGCCAACCTCATCTAACGCCCGCCCCGCGGCGCAGCGGTGCACCCGTATGGCCCCCCTCTCGGAAACCCACGCTCTTCGGAGGGTGGGTTTTCTATACGCTTCGTCGCCGTCATACGGGTCGCCAAACTACCCGCACGCCCCGCAGATCGTAAATAAAACGGTTCGATCCGAGACGACCCCAACTTGAATCCCCCCGGCTCTCCCATCCTCGGCTGCGGCCGCAGCGCAAAAAAGTTAACCCCCATCCCGGATCTGCCAGGCTCAAACAGAAGGCCCACGGCCCGCCGCCGCCATGGCCTCCTCCGTAAATCCCCGTAAGGGTTGAATCCCCCGCCCGCGCGACTGGCCTACTTTACGTTCCGTTTTCCGCTTCGGCCGCAGCGCTCGGCTCGGTCGCTTCGTCTTCAGAATTCGCGTTGTTTTCTTCCGCTTCCGCGTCGTCTTCCTCGTCCGTACCCAGCTGCAGTTTTCGGGCGAGCCGTTCCGAAAAGCGGTCCATCGCGCTGCCCATCGCTTCCAATCGGTCTCGGATCTGTACGAAATCCACTTCGACCGGCTCGGCCTCCACCGCCGAGTCAGGCTCTGCCGCTTCCCCCCCGTCCGAGCCCGCCACGACCGCGGCCGCTCCGCCCGCGGCCGACGCCGCGGCTCCTGATCCCACCACCGCAGCCGCGGTGCTCGTCCCGGCGCGCCCCGCGTTTTCGACCATCGAACGCTCCGATGCGGGCGCGCTCGTCGCGGCGGTTGTAGAACGGCCCGATCCGACGGCTTCAGGCCCGGCCCCGGTCGCCATCTCCGTCGCTGTAGATTTCTCCAGCGGTTCGGCCACCGACGCCGTCGTGTCCGCGGCCGCGGCCTCGGCCGACGCTCCCCCCGGGGGCGTGGGATCCGGAGAAGGAACTTTGGGAGACGTCATTTCCGGCGGCATCACGAGGCCGCCCCCCGGACGTGGGGCCGGCGGAACCTCAACCGTGGGTATCGCAGGAGTCAGCGCCCGGCGCCGCGTCGCCACCAGACCCTCAAGCTGCTGCACCGCGGCCGCCCGTTGACCGGTCGCCTCGACGCCGCCGAGCTGCCGCTCCGCGGCGTCCACATCCCCCGCCACGTACGCCAATACCGCGGACAACAGACCGACATCGTTCGCCAGGCTCACCCCGCCGGCCCCGCGCCCGCCGCCCGCCGCCGCCCGGTCCTCGAGGCGACGGTTCATCCGCTGGAGCACCTCTTCATCGATCGCCAGGCGTTGCAGATCGCCCGGCGTGGCGACCAGGGCCCGCTCGATCGCCCAACCGGCGTGCGCGATGTCGCCCCGCCCCAGCACCGCCAGCGCGTACCCGACTTTGTAATCGCCGCGCTCGGGCCGTGCGTTCGCTGCCCGCGCAAACCAAGACTGCGCGTCCATGTAGCGCTCCGCCTCCAACTGCGACCAGCCCCGGCTGGTGCGCACTTGTTGCCGCGTCGGCTCTACCGTCAGGGACTGCCCCGCCGCATAGACGGGCCCGACCCACAGCGTCGCCGCCAACCCGATACGCCCTAACCATTTGACCACCATGACACCATGCTCCGTTACGAGGGCTTTTACGAGCCGGGCTCGGTCTCCGCCGCCGATCCATCACCTTCGGCCCGGTCGGCGGTCGTCGGCGGCGGGGCGATGCGTTCGATCAGCTTCCGGTTGAAACGTTCGAGGCGTTCACTTAATTCCGCCACGTCTGTATTGAGCCGTTGAAAATCGATGGGCTGCGACGCGTCTGCGTCTTCGGTCTGCTCCGCCACGGGCTCGGGCGCAGGTTCCGCCCCGGCGCCGGCCGGCGATTCCGCGACGCTGATCGCCTCCGGTTCCGTCTCGGCCGACGGCTCCGCCCTGTCCGCGGTGGGCGGCTCGGTCGCGTGCGAAACCCCTGGCACCGGCTCGTCGGCGAGCGCGGGCGGCACGGCGTCCGCGGTTTGTTCCGCCGCCACCGCTTCGGCGGCCTCTGTCACGGCTGCTCCGCCTTGCTCCGCGCGGTCCGCCGCCGGCGGCGTCATCACCGTTTCGGCCGCGTCCGCCTCCAGCGTCACGTCAGGGATGTCCGTTTTTGTTCGGTCGGCATCGCCCCTCGGCCCGGGCTGTAATACCCACACCGTCAAGCCCACCGCGACCACCGCCGGCAACGTCGCCACCAATCCCATCATCGCCCATCGTTTCATTGCACTCGGCTCCGTGGGATCACTTTCAAGGTTTGGTAATCGAGCCCCGAATCCTGCACCACAAACTGGCCCACCACCGCCCGGACTTCTTCTTTCGCCAACTGTTCCCGGAAGATCGCCACGTCGTGTTTCGAAGTCACCATCTGCACGGCGTCGCTGGGGAGCCGAACCCCCAGGCGTTCTGCCCCCGATAGATTCGCCGACCGCCGCACCCGGCTGAACGAAGGCACGTTCGTCACGTCGATCGTCAGGTTCGGATCGAACCGGGCCGCGTCGGGCCGATACGCCCCCCGCCGCCACCCCCCGTCGACCCGGTCCAACTGATCCACCATCCGGAATGTGCTGCGCTGAGGCTCCATCACCACCACTTTCATCCGCCCCGCCGTGATCGCCGCCACCGCTTGGCGTTCCGTGCCCCAGTAGATCTGGAGCTGAGGCGTCGGTACCGCGTCGGGATCAGTCAGGCGTCGGCCCGGGCGATCGGTGAGCGTCCGCTGCGGCGGGGCTACACTCGCGGGCTCCGGCACGGGGGGCGGGGCTGCGGCGGGTTCTTCCACCGGCGCGGGTTCCGCCGGTTCAGGCTCGGGGGCGGGTTCGGGCTCCGGCTCGACCACCTCGGGTTCCGAGGGCGGCTCGGGTTCCGGTTCCGGGGTCGGTTCGGGTTCGGGAGTCGGTTCCTGGGGGGTCGACACCTCCTCGGGTTCCGCAGCCTCCGGGGGCAGCTCAGCCAAAGCGATCGCCCGTACGGTGTCCGCCCCCGATTCCGCTGGCGGCGTCGGTTCGCGCAGCAGCCACACGTGCACCAGCACCGACACCACCAGCCCGATGATCAGTCCGGTCCGCGACATCAGCCCCGCCCCCCCGTCTGCCCGCGGGGTGACTCGTCCGCCGGCTGGACCGCCAGCTTCACCTCCACCCCCCGGCGATCCAACTCCGCCCACACTTCCATCACCCGCTGATGCACCACGTCTTTCCGCCCGGGGGTCAGCAGCACAAACTCGTCCGCGCCTAGCTCGGCGACCAGCCGATCCACCCCCGGCATCGGTTCATCTTCCAAGCTCAGCGTTTCCCGATTCACCACCACCACCCGGGCCGACCCGGGATCGTCCACCACCGCTCCCCCGCCGCCCACGTCGGCGGGGGCCGTCTCGATCGCCCCGACCCGCAGCGATTCGCTGAGCATCACGAACGTGCCCAGCAGCAAAATAAATAGCAGGTCAATAAAGCTCTTGTTACCCACGGCTCGCCCCCGCCCCCCCCGGAAACGCCCCCGGAAGCGCCCCCGGAAGCGCCCCAGGAAGCGCCCCAGGAAGCGCCCCAGGAAGCGCCCCAGGAAGCGCCCCAGGAAGCGCCCCAGGAAGCGCCCCCGGAAGCGCCTCCGGCACCGCTTCCGCAAGTGTCCCCGACGCCATTCCCGGGATAGCGCGCGGCACGCTGGTCGCTACCGCTTCCGTGGAATGTCGGTTTGGGCCTGCCCCCGCAACGGGCGACGAGGCCTCTGGCGCTTCCCTGCGTGGGGCTTTCGATTTGGACGCCATCGCCGCCGCCGCCAACCCCGGCGGCGTGACCCCTGGGGTGTCTTCGCCGGCGACCCAGTCCAGCAGGTACTTCGCCACCGTGGCGACGATCGCGATCATCAGGCCGAAGACCGTCGTCATACACGCCACGCTCAGCCCCGCGCTCATCGCCTGGGTGTCGATCCGGCCGTTGACGAGGTTGAAACTCTGCACCACCCCCAAAACCGTCCCGAGCAGCCCGACGCTCGGCGGGACATCCATAAAGAACGGCAGCGCGCGTCGGTGCCATATTTTTTGTGCCGCTGTCGCCCGCCGACGCAGCAGCCTCGGCCGCAGGGCCAACGTCCACGCCCGCTCGATCAGCAAGGCGATCAGCACCACCGAGCACACCAGCAGCGGCCACATCAGCGGACCCCCGAGTTGCATGTATCGGCCAAGCATGGATCAAACTCCGTGGGACTTCACTGTGCGGCGTCATCCGCAGCACGCGGCCACGACGACGACGCGTCACCTTGACCCGTGCCCACGCCCCCACGTGTCGCCTTCCCTTACCTACCTGAAACCGGGCTCCGCAGGCGGGCTCACTCGACGTCGGCCAGGAACGCTTTGAAATCCAGCGACGCCGCAAACTGCTCCGATTCTTCACGGATCAGCGCCAACGCCCGGTCGCGTCCGCGCGAGAAGGCTTTCTCGGCCATCACGCGCTCCTTCGTCTTGCCGTCGACGGTCTCTTCTTCGCTTCCGCCCGTGCCCGGCACGGGGGGGAGACGCAGGCCGTACCGCATCGAGAGGATCTCCAGCCGAAGCTGCACCAGGTCCAACTGGTCCTGCGTCGACACCTGCTGGGCGTTGACCTCGATCGGGTCTTTCTCTTCTTTGACCATCCGCGCCGCTTTCGCGTCGAGCCCTTCCAACTCGCGGTGGAGCTGGTTGCGTTCGCGGACCATCCGGTTGAATTCCGCTTTTTGTTCCGGGCTCGCTTCCTGGGCCGATGCCGACGGCGTCGCGACGAATCCCAACCCCAAGCCCAGCACCAGCACGGATAACCCGGCCAACATCTTCCGAGGCAAGTGTCCAAACTTCATCACGGCTGACCTTTCTGTAGTCGATCGATACGGGCTTCCAACTCACCGTCCAGTTCGCCGGATACCACCACGCTGCTCTCGCCGCCTTCGAACGGGGCGATGGCTTGCAGTTGGTCGTCGAGCGCCATCATCCGCGATTCGAGGGCCTGCTCCACCGAGTCGTTGAAGCCGACCAGGCGTTCCTGCAGATCCTGCATGTTGCTCACGAATCCGGTCATCCCGGCCCCGTCTTCGCCCACGCCGCGCACCATCTCCATCAGCCGCGACGCGCCTTCGACCGTGCCCATCAGGGCCATGTATTCGCGGAGGTTCGCCGAGGTCGCTTCAAACTGTGCGAACAGCACCTCGGTGCCCATCAGCACCTGCTGGTGCGCGAGGGCCGCTTCGTCGAGCACGGTGAGTACGTTCAGCCACAGCCGACGCTGGTCCGGCGTGAGCTGCTGAGCCATCACCCGGATCCGCGCGAGGTTCCGGGCGGTCCGGTAGTGCGCGACCAGCCGCTTTTTCCGCAGCGGGTCGTTTTCCTGGGCGATCCGCCCGGCGATCGCGTCCAGGGTCGCCTCGGCGTCTTTATCGATCTCGACCTGTCCGTCGGCCGGGGCGGTGCCCACCGCCCGGGCGAGCCGCTGCCGGGCCCGGGCGGTCTGCTCCTGGAGCGTCCGCTGCCCGTCCCACATCGGGCCCAAGACGTCGTCGCGGACCTCGAGCACGCCGTCGATCGCCGCGGCCACTTCGCGCACCGCTTCGTTGGTCTGGCCTTCGTCGAGCTGCTGCTCGGCGACCTCCATCCGGTCCAGGAACACCTTGAAGCTCAGGTCCATTTCCCGCTGGAGCGGCGAGACCGAGTCCTCCATGGTCTGCACCACGACCCCGAAGTCGTAGCCTTCGAAGTTGAACCCCGTGTCCGCGGGGGCTGCGCCGCCGGCGGGCTGCGCCGTGGCCACGCCCGCGGCCCCCGTCAATACCCCGGCCAAGATCAAAGTCGATGCCCGAGTCGATACGTTTGCAATCTTCACGATTCATCCTCCTGCGCAGGCTCCGCGGAGCCCACGGTATTGGGTTTCGGAAGGGAGATGCCGATATCCGACGCTTTCCGCCGGACCTCGCGGTACAGCACCGCGTCGGTGATGAGTTCCCACTGTGCTTTGGCCCCCAAGACGTCCCCCTCGGCATAGAGCTCGGTCCCGGCCACCAGGTAACGCAGGCTCAATGCTTTCTGCTTCTGCGGCTCGGTCGAGGCCAGCCGCTCGGCCTCGGCCGCGTGCCGGTAAGCCGACTCGAAATCAGACGCCGCGATCGACTCGGTCGCCCGCGTCAATTGCTCCCGGTAGTCCGCCAACTGCTCGGCCCCGCGGTCCGTCGATTGACAACCTGTCAGCAGCGCGGCGCAAACCACAGAACACAGAGCCATGATCAGGCTCTTTCGAAAAACAGGATATTCAAATGACATAGCTGGAGTTCTTCCCTGCAAATAAAAATAAAATACTCGGCCATCACAAGTCTACCCCATACCGCCGGGTTTTCCGCAGGAAGTTGAGTTTTTTTTGCTCCACCCGCCGAGCCGTTCCCCTCGATAAATGCCGTTTTCTGGCTTCCCCGAGCCGTTTTTTGGGCTCGGCTATTTTTTTCACCCCGCGCTGCGACCCCCCGTTTGCCGGTCCGGGAATCCCCCGTTTACGGCCCCCACCCCGGCCTTTCACAAAGCCGCCAGGCGCTGCGTGCGATCTTCCGCCACCAACGCTTCGATCAGTTCGCCCAGGGCACCGGCCATGACCGGCTGCAGGTTGAAGCTCCGGCCGAGCCGGTGATCCACCACCAGATTGTCTTTCCACCGGTAGGTCCGCACCCGTTCGCTCCGGCCGCCCGTGCCGATCATTTTCGAGCGCTGCTCGGCGTACTCCGCGTCTTTTTCGGCCCGCATCCGTTCGTAGACCCGGGCCCGCATCAGCTGCATCGCTTTCTGCCGGTTCTGCGCCTGGCTCTTGCTTTCCTGCATCCGGACTTCGATCCCCGTGGGCTTGTGGATCATCTGGACCGCCGTCGCAACCTTGTTGACGTTCTGCCCGCCTGGCCCCTGGGCCGTGGTGACGTGGATCTCCAGGTCGCTGTCCGGGATACTCACCTCGACCTCTTCCGGCTCGGGCAGCACCGCGACCGTCGCCGTGCTCGTGTGCACCCGCCCCTGCGTCTCGGTCGCCGGCACCCGCTTCACGCAGTGCACCCCGCCCTCGTAGCCCAGACCCTGCCACACCCCTTCGCCCTCCACGGTCGCCGTGGCCTGGCGTACGCCGCCCTGGTCTCCCGGCGAAAAATCCACCACCTCCATCTGCCACGCCCGCGACTTCGCGAACTGCTGGTAGGCCTCAAGCAGTTCGCCCGCAAAGAGCGCCGCCTCCGCCCCCCCGGTCCCCGCCCGCACCTCCAGAATCACCGACCCCACCGCCGCGTCGTCGGCCGTCACCAGCTCGCCGCTCACCGCCTCGAGCAGCCCGGCCGCCTCTTCCCGCAGCCCCGTCAGCTCCGCCGCCGCCAATTCCACCAGCTCCGCGTCCTCCCCCGCCGCGACGATCTCCTGCGCCTCGCCGATCTCCGTCGCCAACCGCGTGTACCGCCGATACTTCTCCACCAGGCCCGTGAGCGCGGCCCGCTTCATGCTCAGCGACCGCACCCGGGTGTGGTCCGACGCCACCGCGGGGTCCGCCAGCTGCCGCTCGAGTTCTTCAAACTGCCCCGCCAACTCGTCGAGCTTCCCCAGCACCGCCGCCTTGTTCGCCTCATGAAACGCCATCGCGGCACCTTACCACAGTCCACCCGCCGGCAGACGCCGCGCCCGCGATGCGGCAAACCCGTTTCCCGCGTGCCCCGGCGGATTCCCCACCACCGATCGAGGCTCCACGCACCCGCCCCTTTGGGAAACGTTCCCCGGCTACCAGCTATTGAGCTCACCGGTGATCGGCTCGACCAGGTCCTTCACCGTGACCACCCCCGCCGGCCGGCCCCCCTCGATCACCACCGCCAGCCCCGTCCCCTGCTTCTGGAAACGCTCGAGCGCCCGCCTCAGCGGGGCGTCCGCCTCGATCGTTTCCACCGGCTTCATCAGCTTCCCGACCGCTGGGCAGCGGTCCCGCTCGTGCAGCAGCACGTCGAACAGATCCACCACCCCCACCACCGCCCCCGTGTGATCGGCCACGGGGTAACGCGATCGGCTGCTGCGGTCCGCCAGCTCCCACAGCTTCGCCGGCGGGTCGTCGAGCCGTACCCGGACCACGTCCGACCACGCCACCATCTCCTGACGCACCCGCCGCCCCCCCAGCCGCAGCACCCGGTCCACGATCGCCGACTGCTCATCGCTCAGCAGCCCGTAACCCACGCCCTCCCGCACCAGCATCTCCACCCTCTTCCGCGGCGCGTACGCCGCGTCGCCCCCCGGCTGGCCGATCAGCCGCATCACCCCCGCGCTAAACAGCCGGACCAGCGGCACCACCCCCGTCAGCGTGAACAGCCACCGCGAGACCGTCAGCACCCCCGCCAGCGGCGGCATCATCCGGTCGCTGTGCGCCGCCATCGTGTCCTTGGGCAGCGTCTCGCCGAACACGAACAGCACCGGCGTCACGATCAGCGTGTTCAGCAGGATCGACTGCCAGTCCGACAACTCCATCGCCTCCAGCAGCACCGCCAGCCCCGCGGTCCCCAAATAGTTCGCGAGGTTGTTGCCGATCAGCAGGGTCGCCAGCAGCGTCGCCGGTTTTTCCGCCAGCCGCCGCAGCGCCACCGCCCGCCGCCGCCCCCGGTCCGCCAGGACCTGCAGCCGCACCCGGTTGATCGTGTACATCCCCGTTTCCATCCCCGAAAACAGCGCCGACCCCGCGAACCCCGCCAGCATCAAGCTCACCCAGAACCAAAACTCACCGCTTGTCATCGTGGCCCCCGTTCTCCTGCGTGGCCGCCGCGGACGAGCCTGTCCCCACGCCATCGCCTGGCTCCGTCACGACGGGTTCCAACTCGATCGTCACGGTCTCTGTCCGGTGCCCGTCCATCCGCTCGACGGTCAGCCGCACGTTGCCCAGACGCACCCGGTCCCCGACCTCGGGCACGCAGCCGAGTTCCGCCATCACCAGCCCCCCCAGCGTGTTCGCGGACGCCACCGCCCGCGCCGTCTCAAAATGCTGATGCCTTCCAAACACCTCGGCCCACTCGTGGACCGACAGGTCCGCCCCCACCCGCCACCGCCCCGGCCCCAGCGGCTCGACCCGGACTTCCCCGCTCCGCTCGTAGGCCCCGGGGATATCGCCCACCAGATGCTCCACCAGGTCCTCGAGCGTAATCAGCCCCGCCGTCCCGCCGTATTCGTCCACCGCCAGCGCGAAGGTCGTCCCGGTCTTGCGCAGCCCGATCAGCGCCTGGTCGGCGCGCTGCAGCTCCGGCACGAACTTCACCTGCCGCACCAGCGCGGCCACCTCTTCCGCCGTCTCCGGCCGCGCCAGCAGTGCCTGCCGCGAATAGATCAGCCCGACCACGTTGTCCAGGTCCCGCCGGTACGCCGGGATATGCCTAAGCCGGGTTTCCCGGATCATCGCCATCAACCCTCCCGGCGGGCCGTCCAGATCGAACGCCTGCATGTCCACCCGCGGTACCATCAGGTTCCGCACCTTCAGGCGGCTCAGCTCCAGCACCTGCTCCAGCACCCGCTGCTCTCCGTGGTCGATCACCCCGTGGTGCAGGCTCAGCTCGAGCATCGCCTCCAGCTCCGCCGCCGACAAATCCGGCGACGCCACCCGCGGCGACACCAGCCGCGACAGCGGCGTGATCACCAGCACCGACGACGCCACCCGCACCGGCGACAGCACCCGGTGCACCCCCAGCATCGGCAGCGCGATCAGCCCCGAGAACACGTCCGGCAGCCGCGACGCCACCAGCTTCGGCAGCACCTCGCCCAGCAAAATAATCGCCAAGAGCGGCAGCACCGTCAGCCCCGCCATCCCCACCGCGCCGACCGCGCCCGACTCGCCGACCTTGATCAGCAGCACCGAGCTGACCACGAAGTACAGCACGTTGATCGTCATGTTCCCCAGGAGCAGGGTGATGAGCAGCCCCCGCGTCTCCTGGAGCAGCGTCACGATCGAACGCCCCGCCACCGAGGTGCTCTTGGCGAACTTCGCCCGCTGATGCCGGGTCAGGCTGAACAGCGCGGTCTCGCTGCCGCTGAAAAAACCGCTGAGTACCAGCAGCCCCCCCAGCAACACCAGCATAAGCACAGCAGACAACGGCATCGCTTAGATCTTCGAACTCCCCAGGCCCTGCCACCGGTGCGCCGCGATCGCCTCCCGGATCCGCTCCGCCGCGTCGATCGCCGCGCAGCCCTGCTCCGCCGATACCACCGGCGTGCCCCCGCTTCGCACACACCGCAGGAACGCCGCGGCCTGGGCCGTCAGCGGATCGTCTTCGCCCTCCGGGAGGTCCATCTCCAGCTCTTCGAGATGAATCAAATCCGTAAAGTCCAGGTCCGACAGGTCCGCCCCCGCCGCGAGCTGCGCCTTGACGTCGGCCAGCGACGCGTCGTTGCCCGACTTGCTGATAATGATCCCCGTCCGCTTCGCGTAGTCGAGGGCGACGTACTTCGTCTCGTTGAAGATCCGCAGTTTCCGCTCGGTCTTGAAGGCCAGCCGCGACCCGGTCAGCGTCGCCACGCACCCGTTCTCGAACGTCAGCCGCGCATCGCAGACGTCTTCATGCTCCCCCATCACCGCGACCCCCACCGCATCGACCCGCACGATCGGCGACTGCGCGAGCATCAGCAAAATATCCAGGTCGTGGATCATCATGTCCATCACCACGCCCACGTCCAGCGACCGGAAGGTCATCGGGCTCACCCGGTCCACCTCCATGAACCGCGGCGTGACCCCCAGCGCCTCGACCGCCCGCACCGCCGGGTTGAACCGCTCGGTATGCCCCACCTGGAGTACCGCCCCGTGACGCTCCGCGACCGCCGCCAGCGCCCGCGCCTCGGCCAGCGTCCCGGCCAGCGGCTTCTCCACCAGGCACGCCACCCCCCGCTCCAGCAGGGGCGTCGCCGCCGCGGCGTGGAACTGCGTCGGCACCGCGACCGAGACCCCCCGCACCTCCGGCCGCTGGGCCATCAGCTCCTCCACGCTCGCGTAGGCCGCGCATCCGTATTCGTCGGCCAGCGTCTGGGCCCGCTCGATGTCGCGGTCCACCACCGCCGCCAGCGTCACCCCAGGCATCTGGTGGTAGGTCCGCGCGTGGTGCCGCCCCATCCGGCCCACCCCCACCACGGCCACGTTCGTCGTTTCGTCAGAAGACATCGCCTCAGTCTAGCGACAACTCACCTTGCCACCCAGGCCCCGCCCCGCCCACACCCCACTTGCCACGGCACCGCAAAACCGCCGCCCGCTCCCCGCACTTGGACAAGACACCACCGCCAGATCCGCGGCCGCTGATACAATCACGCAATGCCCCGCCGCCACCAACCCCTCCCCGAACCGCTCCGCCGCAAGCCGGTCATCGGCATCACCATGGGCGAGCCCGGCGGCATCGGCCCCGAGGTCGTGGTCAAGGCCCTCGCCGACCCGGCGGTCCGGCGGCTCGCGCGTTTCGTGGTCTACGGCATGAACGAGTTGATGGCCTACGCCGCCGACCTCGCCGAACTCGAACCTTACTGGCACCGCCTCCAGCACGACTCGCCCCGGGCCGAGTTCGGCCTGGTGCACGACGTCGTCGTCCTGGATTACGACGAGTACTCCCTGCTCACCGCCCGGGACAACGGCCCGTCTAAGCTCGGCGGGCAGGCCTCGATGCGCTTCCTCGACGACGCCATCGCCGCCGCCCACCGGCCCATCGACGACGCGGGTATCGACGCCTTGGTCACCGCCCCGATCTGTAAAGAATCCTGGCAGCTCGCCGGCTTCCGCTTCCCGGGGCACACGGAGCTACTGCAAAAACGCTGCAAGGCCCGCCGCGCGGCCATGATGTTCCACGCCCCCCCCCCGCTCCCGGGAACGCCGCCTGCGAGCAACGCGGTTCTTGAGCCCGTCGCGCTCGCGGACCCGCAAGACGCCGCCGTACGCGAAGACCCGCCCGAGCCCCGGCCGGTGCTCAACGTCGTCCTGGCGACCATCCACGTCCCGCTGATGGACGTCCGCAACCTGCTCACCATCGGCTGCGTCTTCGATCCTATCGACCTGGGCCACCAGGCCATGCAGCGGCTCGGGATCGAACACCCCCGCATCGCGGTCTGCGGGCTCAACCCGCATGCCGGGGAAAACGGGCTCTTCGGCGACGAGGAAACCCGCGTCATCACCCCCGCGATCCAGATGGCCCAGCAAGCCGGGATCGACGCCCACGGCCCGTTCCCCGCCGACACCCTCTTCACCCCCCGCGTCCGCGAAAAATACGACCTGATCGTCGCCATGTACCACGACCAGGGGCTCATCCCCGTCAAAATGCTCGCCTTCGATGACGCGGTCAACGTCACCCTCGGCCTCCCGATCATCCGCACCAGCGTCGACCACGGCACCGCCTTCGATCGGGTCGGCAAAAACCAGGCCCACCCCGGCTCGATGAAAGCCGCCATCCGCCTCGCCGTCCAACTCGCCTCCGGCCAGGCCGCCTCCGGCCAGGCCCGTGCCGCGATTTAGGCCGGCCTCACTCGCCACCGTGCCACCGTGCCACCGTGTCGATCCAAACCGCAAGACCCGACCGTTTCTGCAAACGCCAAGCAGCGTAAATCCGTTTCGGCTTTCTGTCTCCCGCCGCCATGCAGGACTCGTTACCGCGACGCCGCCAGAATTCATCGGGCACGCCGCGGACCACGTCGATGTCGAAAGGCGAAGCTAAAAAAACCCACGGCCGGTAAGCCGTGGGTCAGAGGGATGGCAAGGGTGGGAACCCGCGTCAAACGCGGCAGCCTTTAGCTGATGCCGTCTTGAGTGGCCATGAACTTCATGAGGTCGACGACACGGTTGGAGTAGCCCCATTCGTTGTCGTACCAGGACACGACCTTGAAGAACGTCGAATCGAGCTCGATGCCGGCACCGTGGTCGAAGGTCGAGGAATGCGGGTCGTGGATGAAGTCGGTCGAGACGACTTGGTCGTCGGTCCAGGCGAGATAGCCTTTCATCGCGCCTTGGGAGGCGGCCTTCATCGCGTCGGAGATCGCCTGGTAAGAGGTTTCTTTCTCGGTGACGACGGTGAGGTCGACGACCGAGACGTCGATGGTGGGCATGCGGAAAGCCATCCCCGTCAGCTTGCCCTGAAGCTCGGGGAGCGCGAGGCCGACGGCTTTGGCGGCACCCGTGGAAGCGGGGATGCAGTTGACCGAAGCGGCCCGGCCGCCACGCCAGTCCTTCTTGGACGGGCCGTCCTGGGTCGGCTGGGTCGCGGTCAGGGCGTGGACGGTGGTCATCAGGCCCTTGGCGATGCCGAACTCGTCGTTGATCACCTTGGCGATCGGGGCGAGGCAGTTGGTGGTACACGACGCGTTGGAGACGACCTTGGCCGAGGCGTCGAGGCTGTCGTGGTTGACGCCCATGACGATGGTGGGCACCTGGTCGGGGCTCTTGGTGGGGGCCGAGATCACGGCCCGCTTGGCACCGGCGGCGACGTGCTTCGCGCAGCCGTCGTAGTCGGTAAAGAAGCCGGTGGAATCCACGACATAGTCCACGCCGACGTCGCCCCATTTGAGGTTGGCCGGGTCGCGTTCGGCGGTCGAGCGGATCGTCTGGCCGTTGACGTAGAGGTTGGTGTCGTCGGACGAGACTTCGCCGTCGAACCGGCCGTGGACCGAGTCGTACTTGAGGAGGTAGGCCAGCGCGTCGTTGTCGAACAGGTCGTTGATCGCGACCACTTCAACGCCGGGGGTGTCTTGAGCGGCGCGGAAGACGAGGCGTCCGATGCGTCCGAAACCGTTGATGCCGATCTTGAGAGCCATGGCTCGTGTACTCCGAAAACGGGGTGGTGGGGGTGGGGGCGGCCGCGGGCGACTCGCACGCGGCCCGCGCGGCGGGATTCAGAGCGACACCCTAAAGAGTTACGAAAAAGAGTCAAATAGCGGACGGGGCCCGGCCACCCGGCGAGCGGATACGATGCGGGGAGTCCCCCCCGATCGGGCGTGACGGAGACGGCAGTTATGGGCCAACGGCTAGCGATATTGACCGAGGGGCAGACCCACCCGCTCTCGGCCAAAACGGCGGTGAGCCTGCTGCGCTACCGCGGCGACGAGGTGGTCGGGCTCATCGACTCGGAACACGCCGGGCGGACGACGGGCGAACGGCTGGGCTGCGGCGGACGGACCCCGATCGTGGCCTCGCTGGACGATTTGGAAGCCCTCGGCGGAGCCCGGACGCTGGTCATCGGGGTCGCGCCCGCCGGGGGTCGGCTGCCCGAGGCGATGCGTAGGGTGGTGCTCGACGCGGCGGAGCGTGGGCTCGATCTGACGTCCGGGCTCCACCAGTTCCTGAGCAGCGACCCGGAAATCGTCGCGGCGGCGGCCCGCGGCGGCGGCACGATCCTCGACCTGCGCCGCACCCAGGAACAGGCCGTGGCGGACCGCCGGGGGTTGCGCGAAGGTTGCCTGAAAATCCACACCGTCGGGCACGACTGCTCCTGCGGCAAGATGGTCGCCAGCGTCGAACTGGCCCGCGCCCTCCAGGCGGCCGGCCACGACGCGAAGTTCGTCCCCACCGGTCAGACCGGCATCCTGGTCGCCCCCGGAATTAATCGTTCCTTGGCGATGAGCCACGACGAACGGGACGACCCGACTTCCGGGGGCACGCCGATCGACGCCGTGGTCGCGGACTTTGTCAACGGCGCGGCCGAGCGCCTGGTCAAGCGCAACCAGCACCACGACATCCTGGTCATCGAGGGCCAGGCGTCGCTCGCGCACCCGAGCTATTCGTCGGTGACCTACGGGCTGCTGCGCGGCACCGGGCCCGACGGGCTCGTCCTCTGCTATGAAGCCGCCCGCCCCCACTTACACGGCCGCCCCCACCTGCCGTTGACCCCGCTGCCGGTGATCAAACGGCTGTACGAATACGTCGCCAACCTGGACCAGCCCTGCCGGTTCATCGGCGTGGCGATGAATAGCCGGCGGCTGGCCGACGACGCCGCGGTCGAGGCCGAGCGCCGGCGGGTCGAGGACGAACTGGGTCTGCCGGTGTGTGATGTGTATCGGGAGGGGCCCGGGGTGCTGGTGGAAGCGGCGTTGCAACTCGGCACGGCGTTGGGAAAGGGGCCGGGATGTTGACTTACGCCAAGACGCCAAGCCGCCAAGCGGCCAAGGAAAAGGCAGGAACTCAAACCCTTTCCGCGGCGGGATTACGTTTTGTATTTTTGTGGGACCGGGTGCCCCGCTTGTCTTTTCCTGGCGACCTGGCGGCTCGGCGTCCCGGCGCTATCCGCTGATGCTCCGCCTCACCCTCCATCCCGTCGAGTTGCCGCTGCGGCACACCTGGACGATCGCCCACGGCACGCGCACCGTGCAGCGCAACCTCATCGTCGCCCTCCACGACCCCGACACCGGCCACACGGGCTACGGCGAAGCGCCGGGGATCCCGTACATGGGCGTCGAACTGCCGCAGATGGTCCGCTTCCTACGCGAGACCGATCACACGGGGATCGGCACCGCCCGGATCCCGCTGGACGAAGCCGAGCTTCTACGCCACAAAAACTACCCGGGCCAATGGTTTTTTCTTCGCGACGAGCCCGGCGGTTCGCTAGAAAGCTGGATGTTTGCTCACGCTGCGCTGGACGAAGCACGCTACGACCTGTGGGGCAAGACACACGGCCGATCGGTCCGCGAAACCCTCGCACCAAACCATGCCGCGGTTCCTCGATCCGACTACACGATCGGGCTCGACACCCCCGAGATGATGGCGGAAAAGTTGCGTGGATTCCCCGATTTTCCGGTCTATAAAATCAAATTAGGCAGCCCGCCGGGGCAAGGCGGCGTGAGCCGAGACCTGGATATTGTGCGTCGGCTGCGTGACGAGACAGACGTGCCTTTCCGGGTCGATGCCAACACGGCCTGGACCGCCAACGACACGATCCGGATTTCCCAGACGCTCCGCGACCTCGGCGTCGAGTTTATCGAGCAGCCTTTAGCCCCGGAGCTGCCCCGTGAAGAACACGAAGCGGTTTACTTCGGCAGCGACTTGCCGATCATCGCCGATGAATCGTGCCAGGCCGATGTCGATATTGCGAAATGTGAAGGGCTGTTCCACGGGGTGAATATCAAGCTCTCGAAGTGCGGCGGCATGACGCCGGCGAGGATTATGATCGCCGACGCCCGCCGACGGGGGCTGCGGGTGATGGCGGGCTGTATGACCGAAAGCACCGTGGGCATCAGCGCGTTAGCTCAACTGCTGCCGCTGCTCGACGAGGTGGATATGGACGGCGCGCTACTCTTGGCCGAAGGGGCCGACGTCGCCGAGGGTGTTCGCCTCCGGACCGACGGCACGGCGGCGTTCCCCGAGGGCAGTGCGGGCCATGGCAACGCGGTCAGATTGACGCGACGCTTACCGGCCGTGGCCAATCCTCCGCAGGTGCAGCTCAAGCGGCGGTGGTCGCTGCCGTGGAGACGTCGCGGCTGGACGAGCACGTAGAGGAAACAGCACGGCGACCCGCGATCGCTCGCTAAACTCTCCGCGATGGCCTCGTTGTACGGAAAGCAAAATGAGAGCGATGCGCCGTGGAGCGTTGCGGCGCTGGCGGGGCACATCAAGGATGCCCTGACCGCCGGGCTGCCGCGGCGGGTGCGGGTGGTGGGTGAGGTGTCGAACCTGTCGGACCGCAACCACTGGTTCTTTTCGCTCAAGGACGGGGGCGGTTCTGGGAGCGCTTCCGGGGGCGCTTCCGGGGGGGCTTCGATCCGTAGCGTGATGTTCGCGTCGGCGGCGCGGCGGGTGCGGTTCCCGGTGCGGGACGGGATGCAGGTCGTCGCGTCGGGGCGGGTGGATTTCTACGACGCGCAGGGCAGCGTACAGCTCTACGTCGAGTCGATCGAGCCCGTGGGCGAGGGGGCCCGCGAGCTGGCGCTGCGGGCGATGATCGAGGAGCTGCGGGAGCTGGGGTATTTCGACCCGGCCCACAAGAAACCCCTTCCAGGGGTCCCCCAGAAGATTGCCGTGGTGACGTCGCGGAGTGCGGCGGCGCTGCAGGACGTGATCGACACGGCCGGCCGACGGTGGGCGGGGTGCGAGCTCGTACTGGTCGACGTGCGGGTGCAGGGCGACGGCGCGGCCCCCGGAATTTCCGCGGCGCTGCGATATCTTTCGGAGCACGGGCGGGAGTTGGGGATCGACGCGGTGCTGCTGACCCGCGGCGGCGGGAGTATCGAAGACCTGTGGGCGTTCAACGAGCGGGCCGTGGCGGACGCGGTGTACGCATGCAGGTTGCCGGTGGTCGCGGCGATCGGCCACGAGACGGACACCACGGTGGCGGAGCTGGTGGCGGACGTGCGGTGCGCGACACCGACGCAGGCCGCGATGACGCTGGTGCCGGACCGGGCGACGCTGGAGCAGCAGGTCGAGCAGCTGTCGCGTCGGTTGACCCTGGCACTGCAGCGGCGGGCGGAACACTTCCGGGGGCGGGTGGAGGCGGCGGCCCGGCACGCGCTGTTCCGTCGGCCCGGCGACCTGGTCACGGGGGCGGAGGACCGGCTAGACCGGGTCGCCGCGCGGCTGCACGGGGCCTCCGCGATGCGGGCCATGTCTGAGCGGCGGCGGGTCGAAGCGCTGGGCCGGACGCTGGAGGCGGTGTCGCCTACCAACGTGCTGCGGCGGGGGTATTCGTACACCCTCGGACCGAGCGGGAAGCTTCTGACCCGGGCCGAGGACGCCGAGCCGGGCAGCAAGCTGACGACCGTGCTGGCCGACGGCAAGGTGCGTTCGACCGTCGACGGCGGGCCGAACACGTCGGATACAGGAACGGACGGCGGCAGCGCCCCCCGTCGTCCACGCCGACTCAAACCCAAGACCAAGCCGGGCTCCGACGAGCCGATGTTGTTCGCGTAAGCGCGGCGGGAAACCGCCGCCTCTGCAGAGGGCTCAGGCGTGTCCACTTCCGCAAAAACCGTTGTAATCGTGGGACGTATTTATTTGATCTTCTGGGCCCTTCCACGAGAGTACCGTCATGGCTGGTATACGGGTGTTTATTTCGTCCACGGGTGACCTGCGCAAGCACCGGGACATCACCGCGCGAGTGGTCCGGTCGCTGGGCTTCGATCCGCGTTGGCTGGATCTGGCGGCAACCGAGTCAGGCGACCTGTTGGCGGTGCTGCGGAAGTGGGTCAAGCAGTGCGACACGGTGGTGCAACTGGTGGGGCGTCGGTACGGGACAGAGCCTCCGGTGCCGATCGGCGAGAAGGACCTGCCCGGCGGGCTGCCTGAAGGGATGACGCGCTGCTCGTACACGCAATACGAAGCGTTGTACGCCGAGGCGATCGGCAAGCCGGTGCGATACATCTGGCTGGACGATGCCCTCGACAGCGAGGCGGCGAAGGAGCAGGACCCGGCCGACGGGGCGATGCAGGGGGTATACCGCGACGACCTGGTTCGGCGGAACGTGGTGCGTCACGAAGTGGAAAACGAAGATGCGCTCGAGAACCGCGTGCTGAAAATGCGGGAGTGGCTCGAGGAGGTGCAGAGCCAGTCGCGGCGGCGGTTCCGATGGGCTATGGCGTTGGCGGGGGTGGGGGTCTTGGTCGGCACGGTGGCGCTGGTGATGCTGTGGCGGCAGAGCCGGGCGATTTCGGAGCTGGATCTGGCGGCAACCCTGCCCTCGCCGGTCGAGCGGATGCTCGAGGAAGCGGGCGTGTCTCAGGACGACGTGACGCTGGATTATTTCGCGTTCAACCTCCGGTCGGGGTCGCTGATGGGGAACGGGGGCGCGGGGGTACAGGTCGAGCCCACCAACACGCTGGCGTCACCGTTTGTCGACAACGGCATGCTGGAACTGAGCGTGGGGAAAGACGGCCCGTGGAACATGGTGCTCGAATCTTCGAATCTCTTTGGCGGCGGGTACTACGTGCTGCTGACCGCGGCAGACCTGGAGCGGGGCGGGACGCTATGGGCGCGGGTGGATTCGGTGGGTGGGCCGGGCGTGGGGGACACGCTCGGGCCGTGGGACACGGGGCAGGACGTAAACCAGGAGGCGAAAAAACGCCTGCGCTCCGACCTCGGGGCGGCGGGGCCGAAGTGGCTGTTCAAAAGCGAAATCGGCTGGAAGATCGATACCCGGTTCATGGTGGAGCGGAACGGCCAGCTGAGTACGTTGGTCATCGGGCCGTCTCCGGAGGCGTTGACACTGCGGTACGACTTTCCGCCGCCCATCTCTCCGGATCTGTCCCAAAAGCAGCAGATCCAGCAGACGGTCACCAACAACATGCCGTTGGCCACACTCCAGCAATCGCTTACGCCATTCAACCACCTGGACACGCTCTACGCCCGGCTAACGCTCACGGACGGGACGGAAGGCGAGGTGCGCGAGTTCGGGCGTTAAGCACGGAGAAGTCCGCGGGGCTCGGATGCCGGACGCGGGGCAGAGGTGGCGGGGTGGTCGGCGGGGTGGTTTAATCGAGGGATGAGTGACGCGGCAGCGATGGGTTTTGAAGACGCGGTGGATCGGCTGGAAAGCCTGATCGAGCAGATCGAAACGGGAGAGGTCGGCCTGGAAGAGGCGCTCAAGCGTTACGAAGACGGCACGAAGCTGATCCAGCACTGCCGGAAGATCCTCGACGTGGCGGAGCGGAAGATCTCCGAGTTGACCGGCGAAGGCGAAGCGGGTCCGGAACGCGGGTCGGCCCCGGGGGCTGCCGCGGGCAGCGAGGGGAGCGGGCGGGATGTCGATTGAAGGCTTCGCGGTGGTGCTGGTCACGGTGTGGGGGGCGTGCGTCGGTAGTTTTCTGAACGTGGTGGTGTACCGGCTGCCGGCGGGGATGAGCGTGGTGTCGCCGCCGTCGCGGTGCCCGGGGTGCGAGCGGAAGCTGGCGGCGTACGACAACGTGCCGGTGCTGGGGTGGCTGTGGCTCCGGGGGCGTTGCCGGTCGTGCAAGATGAAGATCAGCGTGCAGTACCCGCTGGTCGAGGCGGCCACGGCGGTGCTGTTCGGCGGGCTTACTTATGGCTACTACTTCGCAGGGCTCGGCGGGCCGTGGCAGGCGGCGGGGGTCGCGGCGACGTGGCCGGTGCTGGCGGTACACCTGGTGCTGCTGTCGAGCATGATCGCGGCGACGCTGATCGACGCGAAGCTGTACCTGATCCCACTCTCGGTGGTGTGGCTGGCGGCGGGGGTGGCGGCGGCGGGGCTGCCGGGATCGGTCGCGCTGGGGTGGGTCCCGACCGAGTGGCTGGGCGTGGCGGACCGGCGGGACGGGTGGGCCCAGTTGGTGCCGTTTGAGTCGGGCGTGGCACCGTGGGTCGCGGCAGGCGCGGCGGCGGGGCTGGCGGTCGCGGTGGGACTGTTGCGGTTTGGCGTACTGCCGCTGAGTTTCGCGGAAGAGGTGCCGCTGCCCGAAGGGGCGGACCCGGACGACCCGAACCTGATCCTGCACCACCCGCACCCGCGGCGAGAGATAGGCAAAGAGCTACTGTTTCTGGCGTTCCCGGTGCTGGGGGCGTTCGGCGGCTGGGCCATAGCGCCGGCGGACGCGGAGATCGGCGGGCCGGTGGGGTACACCGCGGCCGGGGTGGTGCTCGGGTACCTGGTCGGCGGCGGCCTGGTATGGGGGACGCGGGTGCTCGGGACGCTGGGGTTCGGGAAAGAGGCGATGGGGCTGGGCGACGTGCACCTGCTCGCCGCGATCGGGGCGGTGATCGGGTGGCGGGACACGGTGCTGGTGTTTTTCGTTGCGCCGTTCTTCGGGATCGTGGGAGCGATCCTGACCGCGGGGATCGGGGCGCTCATCAAGCAGCGGGTCCGGGTGATTCCGTACGGGCCGTACCTCTGCGGCGCGGCGGTGGTGGTGATGCTCTGGGGCGAAGCGATCTGGGCCGCGGTGTTCCCGTAAACGTCAGCCGAGACGGCCGAGACCACGCCAACGCGGCGGAAGCCGCAATCCGCCCAGCCTTAACTTAATAGAAGCGATCCGCGACGCGGGCTTTCCGCGACGTCCCCGAGCGGAGCCCGACCGGAAGCCCACGCCGCTTTTCTTTACCCGCCCGCGGCGGCAAGCCGCGGGGAATCGTTTCGGGGATCGTTCCGGGGGCGGACGCGGCGGAACAGATTTGATATGGTGATGGCTTGTGTGGGGCGGCCGACCAGGGGCCGTGTGATGAACGAAATTTTCGGCGAAAGGAACGCGATGATCGGTCGACGGACACGGACGGTTTTGGGGCTGGGCTTGTTGGCGGTGATGACGGCCGCGTCGGGCTGCGGGCCGGAGATGGACCGGCTGCGCGACGAGCGGAACGCGCTGTTTACCCAAAACGAAGAGGCCCAATCGGTGATCGACGACCTGCGCCGGGCCAACGACGCGCTGAACCAGGAGAACCAGGCCCTGCGGTCGGACCTGGCGGGCGGCGGGCCGCCGGTGGTGACCGACGACCCGTTCGGAGGCGTCACGGGCGGGGTCACGACAAGCTTCGGGGTGAACACGGTCACGGTCAGCGTCCCGGGCGACCTGCTGTTTGCGCCGGGCAAAGTAGCGCTGAGCAGTTCCTCGAAGACGACGCTGGCCCAGATCGCGGACGTGATCGAAACCGAATATCCCGGCCGACGGGTGCGGGTCGAAGGCTACACCGACACGGACCCGATCGCGAAAAGCAGTTGGGTCGACAACCTTCAGCTCAGCCTGGAGCGTTCCGCGGCGGTGTACCGCTACCTCGAAGAACAAGGCCTGCCCGCTGAACTGATGTACGCCGCGGGGTTCGGCTCGCAGAAAGCGAAAGAAACCAAGAAGCTCAGCCGCCGGGTCGAGATCGTGGTCCTGCTCAGCGAATAAGCTGCGGCGAAGCCACCCCCCTCTTGGGTGAGCGTTCGGGTCTATTGCGGATGGGCTGGGTAAATGCTTTCTGCTTTCGGTAGTGAACGGCCATGATCGGGATTCTTGATTACGGCATGGGGAACCTCCGCTCGGTGCAGAAGGCGTTCGAGAAGCTCGGGGGCACGCGGGCGGTGGTGGTGGCGGACCCCGGGGACGTCGCGGGATGCGAGAAAGTGGTGCTGCCGGGGGTCGGGAATTTCGCGGACGGGATGCGCGAGCTGGCCGCCCGGGGGTTTGTCGAGCCGGTGCGGTCGTTCATCGCGTCGGGGCGGCCGGTGCTGGGGGTCTGCATGGGCATGCAGCTTTTGTTCGACCGCTCGTCCGAGCAGCCCGACGGGAGCGGCGGGGAAGCCGCGGACACGCGCCAGAGCGTGGCGGGCCTCGGGGTGATCCCCGGGGAAGTGGTGCGATTCCAGGAAGACCAAGGCCCCGACCAACCCCGCCTGAAGGTGCCCCACATGGGGTGGAACCGGCTGGAAGATACCGGCGACAGCCCGCTGTTCGCGGGGCTGGGCCCGGCCCCTTACGCGTATTTTGTCCACGGGTACCACTGCGTGCCGGCCGACCCGGCGGTGGTGGCCGCCGCCGCCGACTACGGCGGGCGGTTCTGCGCCGCGGTACACCACGGCAACGTCTGGGCGACGCAGTTCCACCCCGAAAAATCGCAGCGCGTGGGGCTCAGGATTTTGCAGAATTTCGGGGCCCTCTGACGAGAAATACCCCGGGCGGGCCGAACCGTCTCAAAAATCTGATCCGCTATCCCCCGGCTGTTTCCGGGCGGGACCGGCATACGCTGAGCCCGCCTGAAGCGCGGGCGGTCGGCGGATTCGACGCCTCCCGCTTCCGAGGGCGGGGGCGGAAAACCAGACCGTCTCGCCGATTTCCTTCCCCGGCCAACCGACGGCGAAGAAGCACTATGCTGAGGGGATGAACAAGCCCGATGCGGTCGGCCGAGAGACGTGGACGGGGTTTCCGTTGCTGGCCGCCCCCGAACACTACCGGGCATGCGAATGGGATCTGCGGAAGGCAACGGCGAGGCGAGACTACTGGCTGGGGCTGTTTCGCAAACACTTCCCGAGCCTCCTCGAGGCCTACCGGAAAGAAGCGGCGGACCGCGGCGAAGACGTGGAAATGATCGAACGCGCCGCGGGCGAGGCGGCGGACCGATTCATGGCGTATCTCGACCTGCTCGAAGCGGGGCTCTCGGGGCCGGGCCAGGGCGAACGGCTGGACATCCTGACGATCTGCACGGCCCGGGAGCAGGCGCTGGCCGCCGCGGGCATCGCGGACGCCTACCGCCTGGCGAAGCAGACCGACACACGGCACGCGCTGGCGCTGCTGCCCGGGCTCTTGGACGAGCTCGACGCCATGGCGGAACCGGCGCGGCGGGTGGCGGTCATCGAAGGGGTGTTCGCGGGGAACATCTACGACCTGGGAGCGACCGAGACGGCGGCGATGTTTGCGGACCGGCGGGTGGACTTCCGGGCGGTCCGCGGGGAACTGAAGCCTCGGCCGTGGCGGTACGACGCGCTCGACGCCTGGCTGGCGCGGTTGGACGGGCCGGCCCACCGGGCGGCGGCGGTGTTCGTGGACAACGCCGGGCCGGACGTGACCCTGGGGATGCTCCCGCTGGCCCGAGAGCTGCTTAAACGGGGCACGGACGTGATCCTCACCGCGAACACCACGCCGTCGCTCAACGACGTGACCCACGACGAGCTGACCGAACTGGTGGACGCCGTGGCGGAGTTCGATGCGGTGATCGGCCGAGCCCGCAGCGCGGGCCGGCTGCGGCTGATCGCGAGCGGGAACCACGCCCCGCTGATCGATCTGTCGCGGATCAGCGGGGCGCTGGCGGCGGCGGTCGATCGAGCGGGCGTAGACTTGGTTGTTCTCGAAGGGATGGGGCGGGCGGTGGAAAGCAATTTCAACGCCCGGCTGCGCTGCGACACCCTGAAGCTGGCGATGATTAAAGACGCGGGCGTGGCCGACGCCCTGGAAGCGGAACTATTCGATCTGGTCATGAAGTTCGAGCCGGGCGACGGGCAATAACCACGGGGGTGCCGCGTATGGCCGACATCGTCGGCACCGAGGAAAGCGAGTAAACGATGCGCAGCCGCAAGCAAACCCGGGCCGGGCGGGGGTTCAGCCTCATCGAGTTGATGGTGGTGCTCGGTATCATCGCGCTCCTGGTCGCGCTGCTCTTGCCGACGCTGGCCGGGGCGAGGCGGGCCGCCCAGCGGGTGACCTGCTCGAGCAACCTCCGGCAACTGGGGATCGTGTTCGAGTCGTATACGCAGGAAAACGACGAGGCGTACCCCGACGCGCGGCCGATCCCGCTGCCGTTTTTATCGATCAGCACCCAGCCGCCGCTCTACAACTACCTCGACGTTTGGCTGCCGCTGGAAACGGGCCCGGGGACGAACCGTTTATACGACTGCCCGGACGACGACACGGTCTATCCGCTCGCGGGGATGAGCTACGTCTACAGCCCGTCGGTGGCGGGGACGACCTTGACCGAGGTGCTCAACCGCCGTTTTATCCAGCGGATCGGATGGGGCGAATCGCAGATCGAAGTGGCCAGCGACTTCGACGGCGAAGCAGGCGGCACCGATTTTGAGCTCCAGGCGGGCGGCACGGTGACGGTGCCCAAGCGCCACTTCAAACGAAATATTTTGTTTGCCGACGGCCACGTCGATATCGTGGTGAGGTAGCTTCCCACCCACCCGAACGAGCCGGGCGAGTACCGCCGCAAAACCTTTACTTCGGAAAAGAGCCCCACCATGCCAGCGCATTTCGAGAGTCAGCCGGTAGACGAACGGGCGGATCAGCGACGGCGGCGGATCAAGCTGGCCGGCGGTCTATTCCTGGCGGCGGTGGTGCTGGGGGCCGGGCTGGGGGCCCGGTGGTATTTCACGCCGCCGCCCATGCCGACCACCCTCGACGAGGCGAGAGCCCTAGTGAACTCGCCGCGGTTCGATCGGCTCCATAAAGCGCAGAAGCAGCCCTACTACGACGTGATCCGGGAACAGTACGGGTCGCTGAACCGGGCAGAGCGGCGGCGGCTCCGTGAAGAAAACGAGAAACTGGCCGAGGCCATGCGTGAGGCCCGTACGGTGCAGATGCGCCAGTGGGTCGCGGCGTACGCACGCAAATCCCCGGAAGAACGTGAAGCGCTCATCGCGACCTTCCGACGCGGTCGGCCCGACGGCAGGAGGGGCGGCGGGAACGGAGCCGACGCCTCGTCTGCGGCAGGCGGCGGACCCGGGGCCGACGCCGGGCGCGGCGGGCCGCGGGCCCAGGGGGGCGAAGACGGCCCGCCGCAGCGTCCCGAACGGTCCGAAGAAGAGAAGGCCGAGCGGGCCGAGCGCGCCCGCGAGCACGTCAGCGACCGGATGGCCAACGGCGACTCGCAGTTGAATCAACTCATGCGAGAGATGTTCAGCCAGCGGCGGCAGAACCGGCGGTAAAGCCGGGGCCTCGTTTGATCGGCCCGGCTTTCATCAACCGGCTGTCAGCGGATGGTTAACGAGATACGGATTCCGATGGGCGGTTCCTGACATGGCCGCGCGCCCGGTTCCCGGACGATGTCTGGAAGCAAGATGCAGGAAAATCAGGTGGTTTCGGCGGTTATCAGGCCCAACAGCGCCTCGCGCAGGGCTTGCGTCTGCGGACCGACCTGCCCGTCGGCCACGGGGTGCTTCTCGATCTTGGTCACCGGCAGCACCCCCCACCCCGAGTTCGTCAGCAGGACCTCGTCCGCGTCAAGCAGTTCCTGAACCGTGAGCATCTTGCGTTTGACCTCGAGCCCGAGCGACGCGGCGAGTTCGAGGACCGCGGCGCGGGTCACCCCCGGCAATACCGGGGCACGGAGCGCCTCGGGCACTTCCTCGCCCCGCGCAAACGGGGTGTACAGGGTTTGATCCTTGACGAGCAGGAGGTTGCTGATCGCGCCGCTCGCCAAGTGATTGGTCACGTTGAGCCAGATGGCTTCGCCGGCCCCCGCCGCGGCGGCCCGGCGGAGCGAGCGGAGACGCGCCCAATAGTCGAGGGTCTTATGGCCGGCATTTTCATTAAAGGGGTTCGCCGCGGGGCCGTGGATCAGCGCGGTAATCCCCTGCGTGAAATAGGCCGGGTCGTAGGCGGTCGGCTCGGCGGGCACCACGGCCACGGTCTGGCGGACGGCCACTTCGGGGTCCTGCCCCGGGGTCGTACGCAGCATCGACAGCGTGCCCGCGGTCAGCGTCAGCCGGACGCGGGCCCGCTCAAGGCGGTTGTGATCGACGGTCCGACGGACCGCGTCGGCCAGGGGGGCGGGGTCCAGCGTCTCGGCCAAGCCCAACTCCCGGGCAGACCCCGCGAGGCGGGCCAGGTGCTGCTCCAAACGAAAAGGCTTGCCGTGGTAAACCTGAAACGTCTCGAACAGGCCCACGGCGTGCTGGAAACCCGCGCCGCTGACCGAAACGTTTGCGTCGTCCGCCGGGAGCATCCGGCCGTTCAGATAGATGTCGTAGGTAGAGTCGATGGCGAGGCTTTCGGTGGATACGTCGCGGACAGGCGTCGGAAAACAGTCGAGCGTTAAGCTTAGCAAGACCCGAGCGAGGGGTCGCGACACGTCAATCGGAGACCGCCCGGGGCCTCACGGAGTGATCCAAGCGACCGTTTATCGCCGCGGGGCATCACCGGCCGACCGGGCGACGGCGACCCTCGGCGCATGGACCAGCGCCCCGGCGGGCACCTGATGTTTCGGTAAGGGCGGCAAGTTGCGGGGCTAAGCGGCAGCGGAACCGGAAGCAGAACGGCGGGGATTGCGTACCGTGGGACGGGGGGCTACACTGTGGGGCTCGCATTTTGGCGGACGTATCCTGCACCACTAACTGCTCAGAGCTTGGCCATGAAACCTGATATCCACCCGAAGTACCGGCCGGTCGTGTTCCGTGACGTGTCGGCCAACGAATCGTTTTTAACCAACTCCACCGCCACGACCAAAGAAACGGTCACGTGGGAAGACGGCAAGGAATACCCGCTGGTCAAGGTCGACATCTCGTCGGCCAGCCACCCGTTCTTCACCGGCAAGCAGAAGTTCGTCGACACCGCCGGCCGGGTCGAGAAGTTCCAGAAAAAATTCGCCGGCAACTACTTCGGCAAAAAATAACCACGCTCCGAACAACGGCCAGCAGATTACCCACGGCCATCGGTTCGGCTTTGTTCGTCAAACGAAGAAATTCGACGAGCTATCACCTGCGCCGACTCGGCCGAAAAACCAACCTCAACGTAAGCGGTCTGGGTGCGGGTGAGGTTGCTGAGGCCGGGTGTACGTGGATCTGAGTCCAACGCCAAAGGGCGGTTGGCCGCAGCATGCGCAGGCGGATGCCGCTCCGAGGAACACTACGGAGCCGAAAGCGATTCGGAAGGCGATGACGGTTCCGAAAGTGACGTCGGCAATGAAAAAACCGAAGGACCCGAGGCTCCAGCCACGCCGGGGGGCTGCAACGCCGCGATGAGCGCGGCGGCTTTGTCCAAAGTTTCCTGATATTCCGCGGCGGGGTCGGAGTCGGCCACGATGCCGCCGCCCACCGAAAACGTCACCCGCCCCGCCGCTCGGTCCACCAGGAGGGTACGGATCGCGATACTGAACTTCGCGCTAAGCGCCGGCGGCTGAACGTCGCCGGGAGGGTGGCCCAAGACGTAGCCGATCGCGCCGCAGTAGGGGCCCCGGCGGACGGGTTCGAGCGCTTCGATAATCTCCATCGCCCGGACCTTGGGGGCGCCGGTGATCGAGCCGCCGGGGAACGTTGCTTCCAGGAGGTGGCGGAGCGATCGGCCCGGGCGCAGCCGGCCCGTCACCGTGGCCACGCCGTGGTGCACCGTCGGGTGGGTTTCGATCGTGCGTGGCTCGGCCACCCGCACACTGCCGTACCGGCAGACCCGGCCCAGGTCGTTACGCAACAGGTCGATGATCATGTTCAGCTCGGCCGCGTCTTTCTCGGCGTCCCGCAGCTCCGCCGGGTCGGCGGCCGCGGGCCGGGTGCCTTTGATCGGGCGGGTGGTCACCCCGCCGTTCGTGTCCAACTCCAAGAACAACTCCGGCGACGTCGAACACACCACCCCCGCCCCTGCCCCCGGAATGACCCCCGGAATGGCCCCCGGAATGGCCCCCGGAATGGCCCCTCGCGTCGATCCTGACTTCGAGCGGGTCATTGTCTCTGCGCTATCTACTGCATCCGCCGAGCCGCGGGCCGTTCCCGCGTCGGCGAGGGTTTCGAGATACGCCCCGTACCAAGCGGGCGAGACTTCAGCGAGCCGGGCGTACAGGCCGCGGGGTGAGCCGGCAAATTCAGCGGCAAAGCGCTGAGCAAGGTTGACCTGAAACACATCGCCCGCGGCGATGTACCCGAGCGCCTGTGCGACCGCCTGCTGGTGCTGATCCCGAGTCCGCTGGGGGCGGGGAGCGCCCGCGGTAAACGGCAGCGGCTCGGGCTGCCCTCGACCTCCCTCCCCGCTTCCGGGGGTTCCGGGGGCGGTGGAAAGATCGGGGATCGCGTCGGGGGCCGGGCCCACCGCGGCCCAGCGGCGGGCGGCGTGATCGTAGCGCAGATAGTTTTCGCAGCGTTGGAACAGCAGGTCGGGCCAGCCGTGGTCGTCCAGCGCGGTCGCCGCGACTGTCTCGACGGTCCGCCCCAGGTCGTAGCCGAGTTGGCCCAAGTAGAGTGTCGGGTCGGCCCGCACCACCGCTTCAAGCAGCGCGAAGGGCTGGGCCGCCCCCCCGCCGGGCCGGCGTTCGAAGTCGTTCAGCACCGCCGCCACCGCCGCGGGCAACTCGCCGACCCACCGTGTCCGGCCCCGCTGCACCGCCAGCGCCGCCGTAGGCTCGGCCAGCACCGAGGTCCGCGCCCACCGCGGATCGAATCGGCCCGAATGCAGCATCACCAGCGGACGCTCCGCCGGCCAACGCCTCACCGCTTCGAGCGGATCAAACGGGTAATCGATTGGCAATCCGGTCGGACCCATCCGAGCATCATAAGCGCCCACCGCCGCCACGACCTTCAGCAAACCCTCGCGGAACGACGGGTAAACCGGGCCGCACACACCACGCCCCGACTCACCGCCCGATCCCAAGCCCGCCTACGGAGACGCTATGCAAGGGATGGATATGAAAACTTTCTCCGGACCGCCCCGTGGTCGTAGGCCGGCCCGGGATCGGACGGTGAGTGGAAACGCGGTTGTCAAAGAACCGGCAAAAGCCCAGGGCCACCGTGCGTGAACCGGGCAAAACCCGTGCGTCACCCGTGGACGGTTCCCCCGGTGATCCCCTTCGATCTCGATGCGGCAGGCGTGCTTCCCATCCCAATCGGCCCGAACCATATGCAGGCAGATTTTCCAAGAAAGACGTGAAACGGCTTGACCCTCGCCCTACGTCGCGGTCCCGAGTATACCGGCGAAACCACGGCGGGCCAATCATGAAGACCCGCAGTTCATGGCTGAACGATCAACCCACCCTGCGCATCCGCACGGATAAAAAACCTGTAACTCTCACTGCCGAAGCAACAAGAAGACCCGCCTTCCCCGAGCGATCCGCGACGGATCGCCGGCATAAGAACGCCGGACCGTCCGAATCCTCGCGACCCGTCGGTCATTCGTGCCGGTCCGGGGCCGCCGCGGTGAGACGGAGGTAGGCGTCTTCGAGGGTCGGCCGCCCGACCGACACCCGCTCCAGATCGCCGGGCCACCACGCCGCGACGCGGGCCACGACCGAGGGGCCGTCGCCGTGTTCAAACCGCACCCCGTCTTCCGCGACCACCGGGCCTCGCCCCGCGGCCCACGGACCGAGTTCCCGCTCGATCCGGACGCGGACCGTGTCGGGGGCCAGCGCGCTGCCGGGCACCACGGTCACCACGTGCCCGCCCTGCTCGGCCATCAGTTCCGCGGGCCGAGCCACGGCAACGACCCGGCCGTCGGCCATCACCGCGAGGCGGTCGGCGCGCTCGGCCTCGTCCATGAGGTGCGTCGTCCACACGATGCTGATGTCGCGCTGCTCCCGCAGGGCTCCGAGATGGTCCCACAGTTCGCGGCGGGCGGCGGGGTCCAGCCCGGTCGCCGGCTCATCCATCAGCAGCAGACGCGGCCCGTGGAGCAGCGCCTTGGCGATCTCCAGCCGCCGACGCATCCCGCCCGAAAACGTCTCGACCCGGTCGCCGGCCCGGTCGGAGAGGCCAAACTGATTGAGGGCGTCGTCGATCCGCGGGGCCGACGCCCGCCGGGTCAGGCCGTAGAGCCGGGCCTGGCAGGCGAGATTCTCGCGGGCCGAGAGCTTGATATCGACGCTGGGCGACTGGAAAACAACGCCCATCGCCCGACGCGCCGCGGCGGGATCGCGGGCCAGATCATGACCAAAAACCCGCGCCACCGCCGCAGGGAGACGGGGCTGGAGCAGCGTGGCCAGGATCCGGAACGTCGTGGACTTGCCCCCCCCGTTGGGACCCAATACCGCGAAGGCCTCGCCCGCCTCGACCTCCAACGTAACCCCGGCCAGCGCGTCACGCTCCGCCCCGGGGTAGCGATGGGTGAGGCCTTGGAGTTCGATCGCCGGCGGGCGTCCCGCGCTCAGGGCGGACGACGCCGGCTCCCCCGCGGGAACGGCGAAGCTCGGCGAAACCGTAGGAGCGGGTTCAGATGGACGGCCGAGTTTGGCGGGGCTCATCGGGCATCCACCATCACGGCGGTCAGCACCACCGGCAGATAGATCAGCGACGCGAAGAACACCCGCCTCGCCCAGGCTTTGCGGGCGGAGTCCGCGGCGCACGCCCAGCGGATCGCGAGCCCCAGGAAGAGCAGCCCGCAGATGAGCGAGACGCCAAAGGCCCACCACCCCGCGTCGCCCCAGAGGGTCGGCAGCAGCCCCGCGGGCAGCAGCAGCACGCCCCCGAGGATGGCGTTACGCAGCGACGACTTCCCGCTCGGATCGCGCACGGCATGCATGGCGAGGTCGGCCGCGGCGTAGTCTTCCTTGTAGAGATAGCCGATGGCCAGAAAGTGCGGGACCTGCCACAAGGCCATGATCAGAAACACCGCCCAGGCCGTCGCGGCGGCAGGCGTGAACAGGCTGCCCGTCACGGCGGTGTAGCCGATCAGCGGCGGCAGCGCCCCGGGGATCGCGCCGACGTAAAGCGACATCGGCGAGACGCGCTTGAGCGGCGTATAAACCAGCGCGTAAGTCAGGATCGTAAACGCGGCCAGGCCCGAAGCGAGCGGCGTGCCGAACATGCACAACGCGGCCTGACCGATCAGCATCAGCGCCCCGCCCAAGGCGAGCGCCTCGGCCATCGGCAGCCGCCCCGCCGCGAGGGGACGCTGACGGGTGCGGGGCATCATGGCATCGGTCCGCCACTCGAAAGCCTGATTGAAGACGCTCGCGGCCATGCAGGACAAGCCCGTGCCCGCCAGCGTGCCCACCAGCATCAGCCAGGTCCAGCCCGCGCCACTGCGGACCCCCAGCGCGAAACCGATGGCCGCCGTGATCACGACCAGCCGGGTGATACTGGGTTTGACCAAGACTTTGTAGTCTCGGGCCCGGTCCCGCCAAGTGTAGCCGGACCCTTCCGGAACCGAGCCGGGCAGCGCGGACACGGCGCGGGTCGTGCCGGACCCGGCGACCAGGGGCGAGCCCTCGGGGCGGAGCTTGGCGGCGATATCCGGGGCGCGGCGGGTCATGCGGGGCGGGGCTCCGAGGCGGGGCGGTCGCCGGTCAGGTCGCCGAGCTTTTCGGTGGTCGCGTCGCCGGCGGCCACGGGGACGTTGTCCGGCCGCTCAAACGGGCCGGGCAGCACGTGCAGGCGGATCGTCAGCCAGACCGCGGTCGCGATTAAGAGTGCGCCGACCGCCTGATGCCCGGTAGCGAGCGTGGGGTGCTCGCCCGTGAGCACGGTCGCCACCCCGAGCCCGACTTGCGTGACCAGGAGCGCGGCGAAACAACTGGCCGGCACCAACACACGCGGCCGACCGGCATAGCTCCGCCAGAGCCAGGCAACCAGAAGGATCCCGAAGCCGAAGAGCAGGTAACCCCCGAGCCGGTGGGTGAAATGCAGGTGGACCTGCCAGGCCTGGTAGCCGCCGGGGACGAGGTTGCCCGCCGCGTCACGGGTCATCGGGGCGAACCGCTCGGCCCGGTCCTGGGCGGGGACTCCCGCGACGGCGGCGTCGATCTCGGGCTGGCTCATCGGCGGCACGACCTGGCCGTAGTGCATCGGCCAGTCGGGGATCGCGAGGGCGGACTTGCTGTGGCGGACCGCCGACCCCAGCGAGAGTTGGACCACCAGAGCCAGCAACAGCACCACAGGGAGCACGCGGAATTTGCGGGCGTGCCGCTGCTTGGTTTCGCCCGCGGTCAGCGGTCGGACCATCCACACCCGGCCGAGCGCCGCGGCGGCGAGCACCGTGCACCCCAGAAAAATCTGCCCGGTGACGCCGTGGATCGCCGCAAAGGTGTGCCCCGCGACCCAGGACTCGTGGTGCAGGCGTACCCGGAGGATCCCCATGATGCCCTGGACGATCACGAAGACCAGCAGCCCGAGGCCCCAGAGCTTCAACCATTTCCGCCGGCCCTGCGTGCCGTAAAGCACGACGACCAACGCGATCGTCAGCGAGCCGACGAGGTAACCCATCAGCCGGTGCGAGTGCTCGAGCCGACGGCCAAAGTCGTACCACCAAACTTCCAGCGGGGCGATCAGCGACCAGTACTTGCCGGTAAAAAACGCTTCGGGCACCGCCATCCCCGCGTCGTGGCTGGTGACGTGCCCCCCCAGCGCAACGAGCACGAACGCGATCACGACCAGCGACATCGCCAGGACCTGGACCCACCGCCGGTAGGGCGGGTACGGCTTGCCGAGCGGGGCCTCGGCGGAATCTGGGGTGTGCGCTGCGGACATCGTCCGGGATTATAGATGACTCACCCCAGGGTGTTTCGAGATTCGCGAGGTCTTTTAACGCGCCGACCTGGGCCGCGGCGCTCACGCGGTCGCCGCGCGAAAGAACAGACCCCTCCGCACACACCCGCCCGGCGGGGCCCGGGCCGATCGGCCGAGGAAAACGAATACAACGAGGTAGACGGCAACGTAGACCCACGGCCCCCAACCCCCCGCGGCGTGCCGAATATTCAGCGGGTCGGCGCGGTCAGCAGGTAAGTCCAGACGTCGGCCAGGACCGGCCGGCCATCGTCGTCGAGCGGCGTCTGCCGGTCGGTGGCCACCGCGCCGTGGGCCCCACCCCGCCGCCGCGGCGGCGCCGAGGTCAACAGCCGATGAGACGTCGTACCGGCCACCTCAGGGACCGCCCCGGTGTCCGCCGGCGGGCCGAACCGGTCCAGCCCCGCCGCCGCGGCGCTGCGTAAAGCCGAAGGTGTTAGACGGTCGTCGCGGTGCACCAGTTGGAAACACCGGCCGGCCAACGGCGTGTCGTCGAGGGCCGCGATCCACGGGGCCGGCTGTCCACCGACCCGGTCGCTCGGCCCGGCCAGCATCACCACCCGCTCGGCCCCGTGGTCCCGACCGAGCATCAACGCGTGGCCCGCCCCCTGCGAATGCCCCGCCACCGCGATCACCGACCACCGCAGCCGCGACGCCGCGTCACCGGGCTCAGTCTCCGCGTGGCCCGCCGGCCGCAGGTAACCGCCCCAGCCGACTCCCGGGGCGGTCCGCTCGGCGTACTCCAGCAGCTTCACCAGCCGGTACACCACCGCCTCGGCCCGCGGGACCTCAATAAACCCGGTCGTGTCCTCGCCGTACAGCCGCTCCCGCCGCAGCGCCTCGGCGAGCCCCGGCTGGTCCTCCCGGCCCCGCGTCAGCCGGCCGATCGGCGGCCAACTGTGATAAGCCAGCGACGCAACGTGATAGCCCAGCGATGATGCGTGCTCGGCCAGCTTCCGGCTCGCCGCCGGCGTCCCGCCCGACCCCGGCAGGTACACGAGCAGTTGCCCCCGACTTTGCACCGACGGATCGAACGCCAGGAGGTGCTCGGCCCCGCCCCCCGCGATCTTTTGCCGTGCCGACACCGCCGAGATCGCCGGATCGGTCGCCTGCGGATCCACCCACCGGGTCACCCCCGTGTCCGGCCCAAGCGGCTCGTCGGCCCGGGATTCGCCGCCGTACAACCCGACCGCGACACACCCCGAAAGCAGGAACAGCCCGCCCGCTACCGCAGCGGATCGGGGCCGTCGAATCAAACCCATCCCACCTTTCACTCCGCTGCTCCCGCGACCACGTCCTGTACCGCGTGCCAGGCCTCGACGACCTCGGGGTCCGGCACCGCGGCCGCCGGCCGGGCGTCGAGCCATTCGGCGACCGCCCGCACCACCGCGTCCTGCTGCCGCCGGGCCGACGACGCCGGGCCCCGGCCGTTATGCAGCACCGAAAACACCGCGGCCCGTCCGTCTTCGCCGAAGACGTAGCCCGACAACGCGCTGACGCCGTTGATCGTCCCGGTCTTGGCCCAGACCCGCCCCTCGAGGTCGCCCAGCCGCCGCGACAACGACCCCCGCATGCCGCTGACCGCCAGGCTCGCCGTAAAGTGCTCGCCGTGTTCATGTTCGCGGAGCATGTGGTCGAGCACCCCGGCGAGAACCGCGGCGCTCACGCGGTTGTCACGCGAAAGGCCCGATCCGTCCGCGCACCTGACCCCGGCGGGGTCGAGGCCGGCTTGGCGAAGGAAACTAAGTACCGCTAGATGGCCGGCCGCCCAGGATCCGCGGACCTCGGTCGCGGCGGAGCGGTCCGCCGATTGCGCGGCGGTGGCGCGGGCGTAAGCCAGGCCGTTGAGTTTCGCCAAGCCCTCGGCCATCATGTTCTGGCTGTCGGTGTTGACGCGTCCCAGCACGTCGAGCAGCGGGGTTTCGTGGCGGGCGATCTCGGCCGTTTGCGTGCCGCTAAACGCGTAGTCGGATCCCGCGACACGGGCGTCGCCGTCCACCGTCACGCCGCGATCGATCAGCGCCGCTCGGAGCGTGTGCGCGAAAAACACCCGGGGGTCGTCGACCGGCTTGCTGTACGGGCCGGCGGCGGTGGTGACGCCGCCCCGGACCACGTATTGGCTCCAGCCGGCTTCGGTGGGCTCGGGACGTTTGCCCAGAACCGGGCCGTGCTTATCCTTTTTGCCCCGGCTGGCGACGGTGCCGGTATAGGTAAATGCGCCGGCCGGGGGGACCGTACGGACGACCGCGGCCTCGCCGGGCGTGGTGGGGTCGAAGAAAAAATCGACGCAGTTGGTGTTGAAGTTGATCCCCGCGATCGGGGCGCCGTACCAGGCCAGCCGGTTGCGCGGGCTCCAGGTCGGGTGGACGAACTCGTCGTCGAAGAGGGTATCGACCACGACGATGTCGCCGCGAACCCGCTCGATACCCGCGTCGCGGAGGGCCTGGGCCCAATCGTCGAAGACGCTCATCGGCGTCCGGCCGAGGCGGGACGCGAGGGCGGCATCGCCGAAGGCTGGGTCGCCGAGCCCCACCGCCACCAGATCAAGGCCCGAATGCACGAGAGAGGTAGGGAGTTTCGCGTCCGGGCCGTAGATATCCAGCGCGGTCGCGGAGGTCAGGAGCTTTTGGTTGCTCGCCGGGAGCAGGGCCTCGCCGGCGTTGGGCGTGGCGAAAAGCGTCTGGCCGGTATGCGCGTCCCGGACAACGACCGCGACCGTGGTTTTAGCCGGGGTGCGCTCGCGGAGCACCCGATTCAGGTCATCTGTAAGCGTAGTGGCAGGCGGTTCCGCGGCCGGCTGAGCAACCGCCACGCCGGGTGAGGCGAGACAAAAAAAGAGAAACAGACACGCCCAGGCTGCGGCCAGCGCGGTCGAACTCGAGTGGCATCGTCCGGGACGACAATCGACGGCGGCGCGGCGGGCTGGAGACGCGGACTGACTCACCGGGCCGCGACGTCCTCCATCTTCAGGACCTGTTCGTCGGCGTGGTACGAGGAGCGGACCAGCGGGCCGGACTCGCAGTGGCGGAAGCCGATCGACTCGGCGAGCCGTTTGTATTCCACGAACTCGGCGGGGGTGACCCAGCGGTCGACCGGCAGGTGCTTGCGGGTGGGCTGGAGGTACTGGCCGATGGTCAGGATGTCGCAGGTTTCGTGGATGCCGGGGTAGGTCGCGGCGGGGAAGCCGACTTCGGCCGCCCGGTCGTCGGCGGAAGCCTGAGCTTTACCCGGAGCATCGTGGCGCCAGTAGGGGTTGGTGGTCTGCTGAACGAGCAGGCCGCCGCGGCGCAGTTTTTCGCCGACCGCGGGCTTGCGGTCGCCGGTGACGGTGCGGACGAGCGAGTGCCCGGCCGGCAGCGCACGGTTGGGGTCGGGGGTCCGGAAGGGGTCGCGGTTGGTCGCCGGCTGATCGGCGGCGATGCCCGGGACCCGGGTCCCTTCGGTCACGTCGCGGACGAGTTGTTCGACCTCTTCGGGGGTCTCGCCGATGCCGACCATGATCCCGGTTTTGACCGTGAGTCCCTGGGCCTTGGCGCGGCGGAGCAGCTCGATCGAGCGGTCGTACTTGGCCTGAGGGCGGACCACTTTGTAGAGCCGGCGGACCGACTCCATGTTGTGGTTGAGGATCTCGGGGCGTTCGTCGAGGACCAGTTGCAGGGCGTCCCAGTCGCCGCAGAAGTCGGGGATCAGGACTTCGATCTGCGTGCCGGGTGAATGCCGCCGGATTTCTCGGATGGTTTCGGCCCAGATTTCCGCCCCGCCGTCGGGCAATTCGTCGCGGTTGACGCTGGTGATCACGATGTGCTTGAGGCGCATCAGCGCGGCGGCTTCGCCGACCCGCCGAGGCTCGTCGAGGTCGTACTCGGGGGGCCGGCCGGTCTTGATGTTGCAGAACCCGCAGGCCCGGGTGCAGACATCGCCCAGGATCATCATCGTCGCGGTCCCGCGGGCCCAGCACTCGCCCAGGTTCGGGCATTTGGCGGATTCGCAAACCGTGTGCAAAGCGTACTGGTCGACGAGCGAGCGCGTCTCGCCGTAGCCCGGCCCGCCGGGGAGCGGGGCGCGGAGCCAGTCGGGTTTTTTCTGACGGCCCGGTGCGGCCGCCCCGCCCGCCGGACGCGCCGCCGTCCCCGAGATGTCGGAGAGGGCCGCAGACGCTGACGGCGAATTGTCCAAGACCATGTTGGAGAGGGAGATAGTCACTGCTTCATTTTAGCCGGTTGGCGGCACGACGCAGCGGCGGGCGGGCAAAAAGATGGGGGCTTGCCTGGACGGCTCCCGCGTCCGGGCCACCGCCGCCACGCGACCCCAAGCCGGACGATCAGGCAGACGCCGCCCGGCCGTACCGAACGCAACGGCGTCTGTCGCACGAGGCGAAAAACTCGATTTTTTCTCTGCCCGGCAGCGATTCGATTTCCGACCCGGAACAAAGCCGATCTCGAAAGCAATCGGCGAAAAAACAACCGCCGAGGAATCCCTCCTCCGGGGTTCCTCGGCGGCCGCACTGATTTTGGTAAGACGGGCGGGTCGTGGTTAGCCGGCGGGGCTGATTTCTACGAAACGCGAGACGCTCGGGAGGTCCTTGAGGACATCGACCGACGCGACGATCACGCCCTCTTCGCCGAGCGCCCCGGTGACCGGCCGCTGTTTGGCCAGACGCGATTCCCAGATGCGCCAGCGGCCGCCGCGAGACGACATCCACTGCGACTTCTTGCGGATCTTGGCGTGGCGCTTGTTCTCGGCGACCACCGCGGGGTCTTTGCTCAGCAGCCGGGTGAGGGTTTTGATCGCGGCGGCGTTGGTGGGCTGCTTGACAATCTTCAGGTTGATTTTCGAGCCGGGGGAGACATCGGTCATGGCGAGGTTCCGGGGGGCGGGTCGACCGCAGTGGGGGAAGCCGTTCGGCGGGGACCCTCTTATTAAAAAGAATCCGTGGCCGGGCGTTTTACAGATCCAAGAAACTTGTTTCCTGGTGTTTTCCCGGGGGTCGGCCCGGGGGTGGGATCGAGTCGAGTATTTTGCCGGAAACACGCCGCGGGGTCAAGCGGCAACAAAACCCTTATGATTAAAAATAAGACGTCGGAGGTGGTCCGATCCTTTCTGTGGCCGGGTGGCTTCTCACCCGGCGGCCTCATCAGGTGCCGTGATGCGGATCGATATCAAGGACGAACAAGGTAAGCCCCGTCTTACGGTGCACCTGGACCCCAGCCACCCCCCCACCGTGGTCAAGGCCGACGACGGGCGGGGCCCGGCGGTGACCTTGGACTGGGACCAGGCCCTGGACGACAAGGGGTTCCTGCGTCACTGCCCGGTATGCTCCTGCCCCGAGTTTTATCTGCGTAAGCAAGTCCCTCAACTAACGGTCTTTGCGCTGATCGTGGCGGCAGCGGTGCTCGCGATGGTGTTGTTCGGGTACGGCCAATCGGGCCCGGCGCTCATCGTGCTCGGGCTGGTGCTGGCGTTCGATATTCTGATCTGGCTCTTCGCCGAAAGGGTGCTGATCTGCTACCGGTGCCAGAGCGAGTTCCGCCAGACCCCGCTGAAGCCGACCGACCGGGGCTGGGACAGCAACTTGGCGGAGCGGTACCGGCCGGCGGCCAAAGCGCACCCCCCGGCCGCGGCGGAGCCTACCGAAACAGAACCGGACGCATCGCCGGGAACAGAGGCGGACCGCCGGGACGCGGCGCGGGGGGAGGCGTCGTGATTCAGCCGGCACACTCGACGCCGCCGCTGGTGGTGTACGGCGCGGGGGATCACGGGCGCGTGGTCGCAGACGCGGCCCGGGCCATGGGGATGCGGGTGCTGGGGTTCCTGGACGACCAGGAAGCGGACGCACCGGAGGGCGGCGCGTGGCACGAGCGGCTGGCTCCCGACGATCCGCGCCTGGCGGGGGCCCAGTTCATCGTGGCGGTGGGGGACAACGCCGCCCGGCTGCGGGTCTTCGACCAGCTCGTCGAGCAGGGCAAATCGCTCACCCACGTGGTCCACCCGTCCGCGGCGGTCAGCCGGGACGCGGTGCTCGGACGCGGAGTCTACGTGGGGCCGATGGCGGTGGTCGGGCCCGAGGCGACGGTCGGGGACGCGGGGCTGATCAACTCGGCGGCGGTGGTCGAGCACCACAGCCAACTCGCCGCGGGGGTACACGTCGCGCCGTCGGCGACCTTGGCGGGGCGGGTGACACTGGGGCGGGGGGTGCTGGTGGGGCTGGGGGCGAAGGTCCTCCCGGGCCGGACCCTCGGGGCGGGGTGCGTGGTCGGGGCCGGGGCGGTCGTCACCCACGACTTCGGGGAGGGGCAGACCCTCACCGGCGTGCCGGCCCGGCCGCGATAAACCGGTCGAGGGTCGTACGCTCAGTCCGCCGCGGCGGGGACCAGCAGCACCACCGCGTGGCAGGCGATCGCGCGGTTTTCGCCCAGGGCATCGACCCCTTCGTGGGTCTTGCCTTTGAGGTTGATCCGCGACGCCTCGCTGTGCAGCAGATCGGCCAGCCTCGTCTTCATCGCCGCCTTGTGCGGGCTGAGCTTGGGCCGCTCCAGGACCACGGTCACGTCGAGGTTGCCCACGTCGTACCCCGCCCCGTCCATGCACCTCACCGCCTCTCGGACAAACACCGACGAGTCGGCGTCCTTCCACCGCGGATCGTCGTCAGGGAACAACTGCCCGATGTCGTCCTGCCCCAGCGCGCCCAGGATCGCGTCGGTCACGGCGTGGTACACGACATCGCCATCGGAATGCGCCGCGCAGCCGCGGTCGTGCTCGAGTTCCATGCCAGCCACGACCAGCCGCCGACCTGCTTCGAGGCGGTGCAGATCGAAGCCGTGGCCGAGGCGGGGGATAGCGGAGGACGAACGGTTCATGGGCTGACGTCGTTGCCTTGTTCGTCGGCAAACTTCACGGCGATGTCGACGAGGCCGAGTTGATCGACGAGGTCTCGCATCACACGGCCGTGAGTCTGCTGCTTGTTTTGGCCGAAGTCCAGATAGGCGGTTTTTTCGCCGGGGTAGATGCGGACCCGCGACCAGCCTTGGCCGAGGGCGAAAACGTTGGCGTCGACGGCGAACGCCTCGGCCTGGCCTTCATCAAGCTCACCCGGTTCAATGACGGCGCGTATGACGTCGGCGTGCGACACCCGCGGCGGCACGGGGACCAACTCGTCGGTCGGCGTGATCCAGCAGCCGATGCCGCGTTCGATCATGAGACGGTCCTCGGGCGGGTGGGCGAGGCAAGCGTAACGCAGGGCTTTCTGGGTGGGGCTGACCATGCTTGTTTTCTATAGCCGGCGACGGAACACACACACCATCGAGCCGAGATCGTTTTATGGATTCGGTGAATTTTACCGCCGATGCGGCTTGGGTTATTTGAGCCCGTATTCCTTGAGCTTGCGGTAGAGCGTGCGTTCGCCGATGCCGAGCATCTTGGCGGCCTGCTCGCGGTTGCCGGCGGTGGTGCGCAGCGTGTCGCGGATCGCCTGCTTTTCGAGCTGGTCCAGGCTCATGCCGCCCCCGGAAAACTTTGCCCCGCGGTCGGATTCGCTTCCGGGGGTCGTTTGCGAAACTTCCGGGGGCAGGTGGCGGGGCTCGAGGGTGTCGCCGTCGGCGATGACGACCATGTTCTGGAGGACGTTCATGAGCTGACGGACGTTGCCCGGCCAGTCGTGCTGCATCAGCGTCATCTGCACGTCCTCGGCGATCGCCGGAACGTCGCGTTCCATTTCCCGGGCGTACCGAGACACGAAGTGTCGGGTGAGCAGCGGGATGTCTTCGCGGCGTTCGCGGAGCGCCGGCAGCTTCAGTTCGACGCCTTTGATGCGGAAATAGAGGTCTTCGCGGAACTCGCCTTCCTTGACGCGCTCGGCGAGGTCGTGGTTGGTCGCGCTGACGAGGCGGACGTCGACCATGCGCGGCTCGTTCGAGCCGACGCGGACGACCTCGCCGGACTGGAGCACGCGCAGCAGCTTGGCCTGCATCGACTTGGGCATGTCGCCGACCTCGTCGAGGAACAGCGTGCCATTGTTCGCATATTCGAACCGGCCCTGGCGGTCTTTCTCGGCCCCGGTGAACGCGCCGCGGACGTGGCCGAACAGTTCGTCTTCGAGGATAGACTCGGACAGCCCGGCGCAGTTGAGCGGGGCGAACTGGCGCTTGGCGCGTTTGGAGTTGTTGTGGATGGCCTGGGCGACGAGCTCTTTACCCGTGCCCGACTCGCCGGTGATGAGCACAGGGATCGGCGACGGGGCGATCTGTTTCATCGTGGCAATAAGCTGGCGGATCGGCGGGGAGCTGCCGATGATGCCCTCGAAGCCGTACTGCTCGTCGAGCCGGGAGCGCAGGTCCGAGTTCTGGGCCCGCAGAAACACGGTGTTGAGCGCGTTGGTGCAGAGGGTACGGAAGACGTCGAGGTCCAGCGGTTTTTCGATAAAGTCGAAAGCGCCGCCTTTGATCGCGGCCTTGGCGGTGGGCACGTCGCCGTGGGCGGTGACCATCACCGTCTCGGCGTTGGGCTGGGTAGCCCGGGCGGCGGCGAGCACCTGCATGCCGTCGTCGCCCGCCTCCATCTTGAGGTCCGTGACCACGAGGTCGAAGCTGCCGTGCTGCAGTTCGTCCCGTGCCGCGGGCAGGTCGTGGACGAGGGTACAGACGTGCCCCATCCGGCGCAGGGCCTCGGCCATGACCTCGGCGTGGTCGGGCTCGTCGTCGATGACCAGGATCTGGGCGGTAATGGGTTCCGGGGCGACGTCGGGCATGGGGCGGTTCAATCCAGAGTTTGGAAATCGGCGGGAGCGTGGGCGGCGGTCAGAAAAGGGCGGGCCCACTATAATTTAGCGTGATGCTCCACGGGACACAGCACGACCGCGGGAACCCACGGCGGGTGGGGTGCGTGTCCTATCTCAACGCCAAGCCGCTGATCGACGGCCTGGACCCCGCGGCGGCAGAGCTGACGCTAGACGTACCCTCGAGGCTGATCGGCCGTCTGCTGGGGGGGGAAGTGGAGGCCGCGCTGTGCTCGGTGGTCGATTACTTCCGGTACGCGGACCGGCTGCGGCTGGTGCCGGTGAGCGGGATCGGCTGCGCGGGGCCGACGCTGACGGTGCGGCTCTTTAGCCGGGTGCCGATCGACCGGATCCAGCGGGTCCACGCGGATACGGACAGCCACACGTCGGTGCTGCTGATGCGTCTGCTGCTAGCCGAGCAACACGGGCTGCGGCCGGCGGTCGTGGATTTTTCGGCCAGAGAAACGGCGCCCGACGCCTGGCCGGAGACGGTGCTCCTGATCGGGGACAAGGTGGTGACCGACGCCCCGCCTGGGGGGATATACCGGCATCAACTCGACCTGGGCAAGGCGTGGCATGCGCTGACCGGCCGACCCTTCGTGTTCGCGGTGTGGATGGCTGAGCGGGGGCGGGACCTGGGCACGCTCCCAGGGGTGCTCGCGGAAAGACTGACGACCAACCTTTCGCGGATCGACGCGATCGTCGAGCGCTACGCCGCAGACCACGGCTGGGACCCGGACCCGGCGGCAGAATATCTCGGCAGGATCCTGCGCTACCGGGTCGGCCCCGAAGAGCTGGCCGGGATCGAGGCGTTTGCCCGCCGGCTGTCGGACCGCGGCCTGCTCGAACTCACGGAGCAAGCGTGTGCCCCCGAGGTCTACACCCCCCTACCGCTGTAAGCCGCTCGCCGAGGCGGACCCGGCGTGGCGGGCGCTCGCCGAGCCGCGGCGGACGGACATGCTCCGCCGGGCCGAGGCATTGCACGATTCGCTGGACCCCGCGGGGGCGTACCCGTTCGCCTACCTCGCGTTCCGGTTGACCGGCTACCGGCGAGACTACGGCGACGACTCGCTGCTGGTCGGCGACGCGGTGCGGCACGACCTACGGCTGCTGATCGATCGGCTCAGCCGAACGCTGTCGCTGCCCTTATCCGAAGGCGAGGCGGTCACCGCCGACACGCTCGCGATGCAGCTCAACGTGAGCACCAAGACCATCGGCAGGTGGCGCAAAGACGGGCTGCGGTGGCGGTGGGTCGTCCCCTTTTCCGCGCCCGGGGCGGGCGGCGGGGGTAAGCGGATGATCGGCTTCACCGCCGACGCGATCGCCCACTACCGCGCGGCCCGGCCGGCCCGCATCGCCCGCGCGACCGCGTTCACCCAGCTCACCACCGCCCAGCGGACCCGCCTGATCGCCCGGGCCCGCCGGCTGGCGGCGACCACCGACGCGTCGTTCAACCGGGTCGCGGCCCACCTGGCCAAACGCACCGGCCGGGCCCTCGAAACCGTCCGGCTGATCCTCGAAAAACACGACCGCGACCACCCCGGCGACCCGCTGTTCGCCGACCGGACCGGGCCGCTGACCGCGCGGCAAAAACGCCTCATCTCCCGGGCCCACCGGATGGGGGTCGGCGTCGGCAAACTCGCCGAGCGCTTCCGCCGCAGCCGGGCGACGATCTACCGGGTAATCCTCGACCGACGGGCGGCCCGGGCGTGGCGGCTGCCCCTGCCCCGGGTCGACCACGCCAACTTCGCCCGGCCCGACGCGGCGGAGGTCTACCTCCGCGCGGGGCTGGTCCCGCCTAAGCAACACGCCCCCCGCTCGGCCGTGCCGGTGGACGGCCTGCCCGACTCGCTGCGCCTGCTCTACGTCCAGCCGGTGGTGTCGCCGGACAAAATCCGGTCGCTGTTTCTGCGTTACAACTTCCTAAAGACCCGGGCGGCGCAGACGCGGACACGCTTCGAACACGCCCCGGCCCGGGCGCGGGACCTCGACGCTTTCGAGCACGACGTGGCCCAGGCCGCGCGGGTACGCAGCATGCTGGTGACCTGGCACCTGCCCGTCGTGCTTTCGGTCGCCCGGCGGCACTTGGTCGGCAAACCCGATCAAACCCCGGCGCAGTTGATCGAACTTCTGGAGCGCGGCAACCCGGTGCTGATCGACACGGTGGAGGCCTACGACGCCGCCGGTCGGCCGGCCTTTGAATCGGTGCTGACCAACCGACTACTCCAAGCTTTCGCTCCGCCGGTCGGGATGCCTGCGCGTAGTGGCCCCGGCAAAGCCCGCCGACGCTCCTCGGCGGCGCAAGTGGTGCAGCGGATGATCGACCTGGCCGACGAATCGGGGGTGCATCTGGCGATCCCGGATCCGCCCGAGCCCGGCACCCCCGCCGAACCGTGAAAGGCTCACGCCCCCCAGCCGTCGGCCGCGACGCGGAGCTTGACCCGCCGAAACGCCGGCCCCTTGTGCCGGGTAATCAGTTGCAGTTCCAGCCCTTCACGTAGCCGGCGATCGACCTCGTACAGCCGGGCACTCGAATCGACCGCGACGGTCAGCACCCCCCGCTGCAGCGACTCCAGACGGGTCCCCGCCGCGACCTCTTCCGGGACCAACTCGTGCCAGAGCGCGATCAAGTCGCCGAGCTGTTTGAACGGCCGGGCGACGTCACGCTTGAACTGATCCGCGAGGAAACCCATCGACACGTCGCGCTCGGCCCGCACGCGGAACTGCCGCAGGCGTTCGAGGTGCTGCTGGGAAGCTTTGGCGGGCGGCGAGTCCATGGACCCAGTTTACCCCGGCCCCGCGTTGGCTCGGTCGACCGGCCCAAAAACAGCGGCCGACCTGGTCTCGCACCCCCTGGCGCGGCAGACGCATGTGTCCATCGCGGAACGCTGCCCGGCCGTGGACCACGCGATCAACGCCCGGCCCGCGGATCGCCGATACTCCCCGCATGAACATCATCCTTATGGGCTACCGCGGCAGCGGCAAAACCTCGATCGGCCGCCAGATCGCGAGCCAGACCTGGAAAGACTTTGTGGACTCGGACCACGAGGTCGTCGCGCGGTTCAGCGGCCGCTCGATCGCCGAGATCTGGGCCGACCCCGGCGAGCCCGCGTTCCGCGCCGCCGAGGCGGAGGTGGTCCAAGAACTGGTACAGCGCGAGAACCACGTCATCGCCCTGGGCGGCGGCGCGGTGATGCACCCCGACGCCGCCGACGCGATCCGCGGCGCCCCCGACGCCCGGCGGATCTACCTCGCCTGCCGCCCCGCCGTCCTCGCCCAACGACTCGCCGACGACCCCGCCACCGCCGCGTCGCGTCCGCCGCTGCGCCCGCAAGACGACGCGTCCGATCCCGCCCCCGCCGGTGCCGCCACCGTCGAAGAGATCACCGCGGTCCTGGCCGAACGCGATCCGGTCTACCGGGAGTTGGCCGACGTGGTCTTCGACGTGACCTATCTGAACCTGCCCGACGCCGTGGCCTACCTGGCCCGGCACCACCTCTGAATCCGCCGCCTCGCCTCCGGCCATCCCGGGGCAGCGGTCATCCGTAGCTGCCCTGGTAAGTAACCCGTAGGTCATCCCGGGCCCGAACGACCCCCGGGCGACCCCCAGAATTTTCCCCGACGACCCCCGGCTCATCCCCGTATACCGACCGCTGCCCGGAGGTTCGGCGTCCGGCTTACGCGCGTCACTCCGCGCCCCAAAGCCCCTCGCGACAAACGATCCGCGCAACAAAAAACCGAGCGACGCCGAATGATGGATGAAAATAACGGGGGGATACGTTAGCGTGCGCTCGGCGGGTCAGAAACCCTTTGTCGATCCGGTCTACATCTCGTCGGGCGGCCTCCTTTCGGGGTAACAGCTGCTGTCTGTTAAACTCTATTATCTCCGCTCGGCCGGCCCCACGCAAGGGGTTTTTGCCCCGCATCGGCTCTGAGAAAAAAACATGGATACGCCGCCATCCCCGGCAGTCACGCCGAGCCCCCTCACCCTGCCCTTTCGCTGCCGGCTAGCGCATGACAACGCCGGGTAGCGTTTGCCACGGTCAAGCCCAGACGGCCCGGCGACCCGCCCGCCCGGATCACGGGCCCGCCCGCCCCGGCGGCACCTCCACGAGCTGCGACCCACGGAACCCCGCCGCCAACCCCTGGGCCAGCGTGATCTCCCCCGCCCCCGCCCCCGGAACTACCCCCGGAACTACCCCCGGATGTACCCCCGGCGGCGTCCCTTCAAACGACCCCGCCTCACGCGTGCCCGACGGCCGCACCAGCGGCCAGTCTCCCATAATCCTGACCACCGCCGCGGCGGTCACCTCGTCATCAAATCCATAGGTCGCGTGCAGGCGTTCGATTTCGCTGAGTCCCAGCCACAGGTGGGTCACCCCCTCTTCCCGCAGCCGCGCCGCCACCGCCGACGGATCCTGCGTGGCCCGAAGCACCGGCGTGAGCGGGCTCGGATCGAACGCGCTCGCGTAGACCAACTCGGGCTCGAAATAAAACAGCGGCTGGTTGTCGCCCACCACCATCACCTTGGACCCCTCGGGCAATTGATTCACCGCCAGGCTCCCCACCCCGATCTCCGCCAAACCATCCACCAACCGCCAATACGGCACCGCCCGCCGCGTCCCGTCCACCCACGCCACGCTCCGCGTCTGCGACCACCCCGTTGCCCACAGCCCCGCCGTCAGCACCGCCGCCAACGCCGCCGTCCCGACCGCCGCGAGCCCACGGCCCCCGCCGGGCGAATCGCCACGCCCCGGCGATTCCGCCCCACCCCCGCGACCCCGGCCGAGGCCGGCCAGCACCCCGAGCCCCAGCCCCGCCAACCCGCACAGCGGCAGCACCGCGACGATCAAGAACCGGCTCTGCAGATGCGTGCCCACCCACCACCACCCTACCTGCCACGCCAACAGCCCGGCCAGCGCCGCCGCCACCCCGCCGGTTCGCCGCCGCCACACCCGCCGGCCCAGCACCGCCGCCCCGCCCGCCCCCGCCGCCAGCCACAACACCGGGACCCCGCCCTCACGTCCAAACCGTGCGACGTTTCGGGCTTCGCGCACCGTGGACGCCCCGCCCCACGCGCCGTACCCCGCGTTGGCCACGCCCTGCCGCCACAGCCCCGACCAGCGCTCGCCCCAGCCTGTCTCCGGCGAGTGCGCTCGGCCCCACCGCGCCGCCCGCTCACGATCCCAATGCCCCTGCCCCAGCCGCTCGGTCGCAAACGGAAACACCGGGTTCCCCGTCCACGCCGCGTTCCGGGCCAGGTAAGGCAGCAGCACCGCCCCGCCCACCACCACGCACCCCGCCACCGCCGCCCACCGCCGCCCCTCCTTTTTCCAAAACTCAGCCCCGCCCGCGGCGTCGCCGCCCGCTCTCCGCCGCCGCCACCCCTCGCCCAGCGTCCGCATCACCAGCAGCCCGCCCAGCGGCAGCGCGACCGCCACCCCGCCGGTCAGTTTCGCCAGCGTCGCCGCCCCCGCCACCAGCCCCACCGCTACCGCCGTCCGCCCGCACACCCACTCGCTCCCCAGCACCCCGCGCAGCCCCACCGCCGCGAACCCCACCACCGCCATCTCGTTGTACGCCAATGATCCGGTCACCACGGTCCAAGACACCAGCCACACCAACCCGCCCCGATGCACCACCCAGCCGCTCGGTCGCAAACGGAAACACCGGGTTCCCCGTCCACGCCGCGTTCCGGGCCAG
>JBCDDZ010000019.1:0-52471 GCA_039180025.1 Planctomycetota bacterium | reverse complement strand
GGCGGGGGGCCACGGTTCGGGGGGGCGTTGGGGGGGAGTAGGCGGGGTTTGTGCTTGGCGGAGCGGGATCAGGGTAGGGGTAGGCCGTTGAGGGTGGTGACCAGCCGGTAGTGTTCAAATAGCACGACGAGGCCTACACGGATCATAACGTAGCTGGGTAAAACGACGGCGGCGAGCAGCAGGGTCCATTCCAGGAGGGTGGCGCCGCGTTGATCGTGGGCCGCGATCCGGCGGAGGATACGCCGTAATCCGAGGTGGAACTTACGTTTAGCGGCAGCGTGGATCGGGGGGGGTAGGGGTTGAGGCATCGTCGAGTCTCCCTATTTTATCGGAATTAGTCGGGAGAATCCATCCCAAAGATAGGGCGGACCGCGGGGGCGACGTTTTTAGTTTGCTCGGGGTCGAGGCGGCCGGCGAGGACCGAGGGGGTGCCAGCCCAGCCGAGCCACATGGCTTTGCCGCCGGCCTCGTCGTCGAACTGCTGGAGGGTGAAGATGTCGCGGAGCTGGTAGTAGGCGGAGTCGCCCAGGGGGAGGACTTCGCTGATCTGGGTGACGAGGCGTCGTCCGCCGATCTGGCGTGACATCTGGACGATCAGGTCGATGGCGGAGCTGACCTGGCTGCGGAGGGCGTGGAGGGGGAGCTCGACTTTGGACATCAGGGCCATGGTTTCGAGGCGGTTGAGCGCGTCGGCGGGGGTGTTGGCGTGGAGGGTGCCCATGGAGCCGCCGTGGCCGGAGGTCATGGCCTGGATCATGTCGAGGGCTTCGCCGCCGCGGACTTCGCCGATGATGATGCGGTCGGGGCGGAGGCGGAGAGAAGATTTGAAGAGGTCACGGACGCCGACGGCACCGCGGCCGAAGCTGTCGGGCGGCTTGGACTCGAGGGAGACGAGGTGGTCTTTCTGGAGCTGGAGCTCGGCGGAGTCTTCGATGACCACGACGCGTTCGTCTTCGGGGATGAAGGCGGAGAGGGCGTTGAGGAGGGAGGTTTTGCCGGAGCTGGTGCCGCCGGCGACCAGGACGTTCTGCTCGGCGGCGACGGCGACCTTGAGGAAGTCGCGGGCCTCGGTGGTGAGCGAGCCGAGCTCGATGAGCCAGTCGATGTCGAGCATCATCTTGCTGAACTTACGGATGCTCATGGCGGTGCCGCGGCGGGCGCAGGGGGCCTTGGCGACGTGGACACGGGAGCCGTCGGGCAGGCGGGCGTCGACGAGGGTTTCTTCGTCGGCCAGAGACTTTCCGGTGTACTGGAGGATGTTGTTGACGGCGGCTTCGTAGCGTTCAAGGTCGGCGAAGCGGGCGTCGGTGAGCTCGAGCCGGCCGTGGCGTTCGACGTAGATCTCGTCGGGAGCGTTGATCATGACCTCGGTGACGGCGGAGTCGGCGAGGTAGGGGCGGATGGGGGCCAGGTAGTGGTCGATCGTGCGCGCGAACAGGTCGTGGGACGGCATCGGCTTAGTTTAGCGGGGTCGGGTTCGGCGGTGGGGGAAATGGTGGGCAGGCAGGTGAGGGCCGATTGAGAGAGGAGCCGTCTCGAAGCGGATAGCCGCAGGCGGGGTGCCGGAAGGACGCGGGGGTTGATGGCTGGTGCGGGGCTTAGGAGGGAGTCGCAACGGAGGGCAGCGCGGGTTTAGCCGGCCTCGGCGAGGGCGGTGGCGTTTTCGTAGGCCACGGCGACGTGCTGGGCGTCGCTTTGGCCCTGGCGGCGGACGATCGTGCCCCGGACCATGTCGTCGGCCATCAGCAGCGGGGCGTGGGCGCGGCGGGCGATGCCGAGGCGGACCGGCTGGCCGAGGGATACGGGGGTGCTGCGGTCGAGTTGGAGGAGGCAGCCGCCGTCGGAGACGTCGATGGTCCGGCCGGCGAGGTAGCGGCCGGTGATGCCGCACTTGAGTTTGACGGGGTGGGCCGCGGGGACGCGGGGGTGGCGGCGGCGGTCGCGGGCGATGCGGGGGAGGATCATGTCGGGTCTCGGCGTAAAAGTGGGTTCACACAAACCCTTCGTTTTATCGGCGGGGCGGATCGGTGAGCTTGAAGAAGTGAGCGGTGGCGGGAGACGCGAGCGGAGCGCGATGGGGGATTACGGGAGGGCCGTGGGGCCGGCGGTGAGGTATTGCGCGGGGTGGAGGCCTATACTTTTGTATGAATTCAATCCATGCGGACGAATTTCTGACGGTGGTGGCGCCTGCCCTGGAGCGGGGAGATCCGCAAGCGCTGGGCGAGGCGGTTGGTTCCCGGTGGCAACCCGCGCAGGTCTGTTTGCTGCTGACGCACACGGATCCCGAGGTGCGGCGGACGGCGGTGGTGACGCTGGGGATCGTAGGGGGGCGGGGCGAAGTGGGGGCGCTGACCCGGTGTCTTCGGGACGCGGACGACCAGGTCTATCAGTTCGCGGAAGATGCGTTGTGGTCGATCTGGTTCCGGACCGGGCACGCGGACGCGGCGGCGCTGTTTCGTGAAGGGATGTTGGCCCTGACACGGGACGAGCTGGCCGAGGCGGCGAGCCGATTGACCGCGGCGACGGAGCGGGATCCCGAGTTTGCTGAGGCGTATAACCAGCTTGCGATCGTGCATTATTTGGCCGGGCATTGGGAGGCCTCCCAGGCGGCGTGCCGGCGGGCGCTGCTGCTGATGCCGACGCACTTCGGCGCGATGGCGGGGCTGGGGCATTGCTATGTTCACCATGGGGAACTGCGTCAGGCGATCGACTGCTACCGCCGCGCGCTGGCGATCAATCCGCGGATGCCGGCGATCGTCTCGGCGAAGCAGCGGCTGGAAAGCCAGCTCGCCGTGGACCCGCACGCCGGCCTGGCCAACGCGGAAACCGACGGGACGGTGCTGCTCGATTTCCAAGCGGACCCCGCCCGTTCGCGCTAGTCGGCCTACTTGTCTGGGCGGGCTCGTTTATGATTCCGGGATGGCTGACACTTCTTCGAAACCGTTTTCCGACCCCTATCCCTCGCTCCTGACGCATCAACGGGAGGTGTCGCTGCTGTCGTCGACCGGGGCGCTGCTGGGGTGGGATCAGGAAACCATGCTGCCGCCCGGGGGCCATGCTTTCCGGACCGACCAGCTCGCTCAGTTGGCCCGGCTAACCCATGAGATGGCGACCGACCCGCGGGTGGGGGACTGGCTCGCGGCGTGCGAAGCCGACGCGGGGTTGAGTGACGTCGGGCTGGATTCGGGGGTGAACCTGCGGGCGTGGCGGCACGCTTACGACCGGGCGACGAAGCTGCCGGCCGAGTTGGTCGTCGCGTTTTCCGAGGCGACCAGCCAAGCCAAGACGCACTGGGCCGAGGCCCGGCGGGAGAACGATTACGATCGATTCGCCCCCTGGCTGGACCGGATCGTCTCGCTCTGTCGGGAGCAGGCGGCGTGTTACGGGTGGGACCGGGCCGGCGGCGGCGAGGCGTGGGACGCGCTGGCGGAAGGCTACGAGCCGGGGCTGACGGCGGCGGCGGTCGAGCGGGTGTTCACGCCGCTGCGCGGGCGTCTCGTGGCCCTGATCGATCGGCTGATGGGTGTGTCGCAGGCCCCGGACGACGCTTTCAACAAGCTGGAACTGCCGGTCGATCAGCAGCAGTCGTTTGTCCGGTCGGTGAGCCAGGCGGTGGGGTTCGATTTCAACCGCGGCCGGCTGGACGTGTCGGCGCATCCTTTTTGCTCGGGCACGCACTACGCCGACGTGCGGCTGACCACACGCTTCCATCGAGACAACTTCAACGACGCGCTCGGCTCGACCCTGCACGAGACCGGCCACGGGCTCTACGAGCAGGGGCTCCCGCCGGAACACGTCGGGACGCCGCGGGGCCAAGCGGCGGGGCTGTCGATCCACGAGAGCCAGTCGCGCCTCTGGGAAAACCAGGTCGGGCGGTCGCGTGCGTTCTGGACGTGGTGCCACCCGCGGCTGGTGCAGCACTTCGGCGGGCCGGCCGCGGGCTATTCGGCGGACCAGATGTATGCGGCGGCGAACCGCGTCTCGCCGAGCCTGATCCGGGTCGAAGCGGACGAAGCCACGTACAACCTGCACATCATGGTGCGTTTCGAGCTCGAGCGGGCGCTCATGAGTGGGGAACTGGAGGCGGCCGACCTGCCCGCGGCCTGGAACGAGAAGTACCGCCAGACCCTGGGGGTGGAGGTCGTAGGCGGCGACGCGCAGGGCTGCCTGCAAGACATCCACTGGTCGATGGGGGCGATCGGTTACTTCCCGACCTATACGATGGGCAGCCTGTACAGCGCCCAGTTTTTCGAGGCCGCGCGGGCCGCGCTGGGCGGGGCCGACGCGCTGGACCAGCAGTTTGCCGCGGGCCGGTTCGGGCCGCTGCTGGGCTGGCTGGGCGAACAGATCCATACCAAAGGCCAGACCCACTACGCCGCGGACCTCTGCGAAGCGGTCACGGGAAACCCGCTGTCGGCCGACCCGCTCCTGCGTCACCTCGAGGCGAAGCTGCTGCCGCTGTACGGGCTTTGACGTAAAATCGACGCGGGGCGAGCCTCGGGGGTATAATATATTTGTTAGCCGTTCTTTGATAATCGGGGCCGACTGGTATCGACCGGACAGGGAAGGTCGGTGGTCGCACGTCGAGGTGTACGTTGGCCTCGTTAATCCACGTACAAACACTTAAATGCCAACGATGAATCCATCGCTGGTCGTATCGGCTTCGGCTCGATGCGACTCGCTGCCTAATTTAATTAGGTAACGAAACCCCCCCGGGCGCTGGGCCCGTGGCAAACGGGGGGGATGACAACGGGCTCGTCCAAGCGAGGCGTCACAGCTTTCGCGGATTAAACTTTACTGTGACTGGACAAACCGCAGGCGGTCGCCGGCCGGCGGGGCGTCGAGATCAAATCAGCGACTAAGCGTGTAGAAGCCACCCACTGACTGTACCGACACGGGGGTTCGAATCCCCCCGGCTCCACTAGTTCCAATTTTGGGACCATCCGCAAGTCATTCATTTAGAGTGGCTTGCGGCTTTTTTAGTGTCACATACGACTCGCCATGATCTAGACAATACAACCTGGTTTCCAAAAAACCGCGATTTTAGTTCCAAAAAGTTTTGCTGTCGGTTCCAAAACGGGTACGCTGCTGCTCGATTGGAACCGGATTCCACACTTCAAGGCGAGACGCGATATGGGCACCCAGCGGAAACGGAAAAACAGCCTTTGCGAAGTCGGCGGCACCTACCGCCGGACGCTCGGCAAGTTCATCAACACCAAAGGCAAGATCGCCCCGAAGAAGTTCATGCTCGGGCGTGACCGGCGGAAGGCCGAGGCCGCCAACGCCCGCCTCGAATTGCTATGGGATGTCGTGGAGGAACACCACGCCACCCGCGCCGCGGCACGGCCCGCCTACCTCGAACCCGCCCAGCACGACACCCCGTTATGGGCCGGCACGGAGCTAGAAATCGCGGAGGCTGTGCGGCTCGGCCAACAGGTGATTCAAGTCGGGATTGAGAACGAGAACACCCACACCGCCGCCGGCTACGCCAGCCGTCTGCATTGGCTAAATCAAACCTACGGCCACGTCATCCGTTTCGTGCCGGCGCTGCCGGATGAGATGGAAGCCGGCCAGCAGCGACACCAGCAGGTAGCCGCCCATCGCATCCAGCAGGCGACACATAATGCCGCCATCGCCAAAGCCCCCATCCCGACGCCGGCCAACACCACGACGCTGTACGAGGCTATCGACGCCTACGCCGACCATGCCGAGCGGCAGGCCAGCACACCCCGGATGAAAGAGAAGGCCCGCGACGAAGCCCAGCGGATGAAGCAGGCGACGCCGGACATGCCCCTGGAGTTGTTCGGGTTCGACGCGATCCAACGCATCGGGGATCACTGGCGGAGTCGCCCGAACAGCCGGCGTAAAGGCAAGGGGGCCGGCCCCATCGCCATCGCCACCGTCACCAACCAATGCAAGGCCGCCAAGCGGTTCGTCCGGTGGATGGATCGGTCGGATACGTTCGATTGGGAGCGCCCCCGCGACTTCGAGTTTGCCCTCGTGGTCAACGAGAAGCGGCTACGCACCGAGGATGAGCGAGCCGCCCTTGCCCAGGGTCCGAAGGTCTGGACCGACGACGAGCTAATCGCGCTCTACCGCAACGCGACCGACCGGGAACGGGCGTTGATCCTCATGGGCCTGAATTTCGGGTTTGCCCAAGCCGAGATCATCACGCTACGCACCCGCGAGATCGTCACGACCGGCCCCGCCCCGATCCTCAAACGGCTTCGCCACAAAACCGAGGTCTATGTCGAGATCGAGGTATGGCCCGAGACGATGCAGGCCATCGCATGGTTGGAAGCCGAACACAAACGGCACGGGCACGACGCCGACGGGCTTGTGTGGATCACCGAGAAGGGCAAGCGGCCGACCGGCCAGCACATCGCCAACGCATGGGCGAAGCTCATGAAGCGGACCCAGCAGAATAACCCCGACTTCGCCGCAACGTACAGCTTCAAGCATTTGCGGAAAACCGCCGGGCAGCTGGTCCGCGAAGTCAGCGACGGCGAGACGGCGGGCGTGTTCCTGGCCCACGGCCAGCCGGTCAGCAGCGACGGCCTCCTCGACGCCTACACCCGCCGCGTGTTCGAGCGGGTCTTCCAGGCCAACGCCGCCGTCCGCGAGCGGCTTGCCGTTATGTTCGCCGCCGCACCCGACGCCTTCGCCGCGCCCCGCACCGGCGGCAGCCCGAACATCCCGCGGGCCACCATCGACAAGATCAAGCGGCTTTGGGGCGAAGGCGTCAAGGCCACCGAGATCGCCCGCATTGCCGACGTAAGCCGCCAGACCGTGTACCGCTACCGGCCGATGCAGGACGCCGAAGCCGCCTAAAAGCCAATAGTTACCGACTATTGGGAGGTGGGGAAACTCCCATAAAAAAAGTCAAGAATCGGAAATCGTGCCTAGCAATTCGTTATCACCGATTCCGAGTAAAACGCAAAACCCATAGTCGCCGACTATTAGTTTTTTCGTTGTCTAATAGGGATTTTCGGGCTTGCATTGGCGGGTTCTCTTTCTACGATCCGGCCCTTGTTGCTCATCAGCCTGAACTCGTTGGCCGCCGTGTTAGCAGCGCGACGAAGGCAAGAAAGGAAACGCATATGTCAGCGAATCTTGAATTAGTAGGAGAAGTCGGCGAGCCTTCGGTTCTCGACACCATCACTTTCATCAGCAGAAACCGATATCACGATGAAGAATCGGGATCGGTTTACGCATTGATGCGAGCAGCGCTTGCCGTTGCGTGCGGAGAGACCGGCCAGGTCTACACGCAGTGGATCGAGCAGGTGGACGAGAACCAAATACCGGAAGGCATGTTCATGCTATGCGAGAACCCCATCACCCGTATCGATCACGAATGGGCGGCAAAGGTGACCGAGCAGTTGCAGGAATGGCACAAGCGTTATCTCTAAAGCCGCGGGCCTTCGGTGAAAGCCGGTGGCCTGCTTTATGCACGGACGCGACCCGACAACTCTTGCCATCGCCCGCCACGACGCCGCCCTCGACGCCGGAGTCCACCCCCACCCGGCGGACGAGCTAGCCATCAACCTCCTTGTCGCCGCCGACACCGCCGCGACGTTCGCCGAGCAGCTGTCACTAATCGACGACGCCATCACCACCGCCATCGAATCGGCCGCCGACCACCCCGACGAGCCGCTGGTGGTCGAGGTGCTGGAGGCGTTGGCCGAGGCGGTAAAGGGTGGGGCGTGGGGCCGGGTGGAGCAGCGGGCCGCGCAAGTGAAGGCAGTGGCGGGGTGGGTTTGTAAATCGGCTGTGTTAGAGAGCAGCGGATAATTAGAACAACCGGCATAACCCGTAATCCGCACAAATTGATTGATGCTTTCGGTTGCCGGGCCGTTGAATGACCATCCCGAACCCGTAGCATCTAACAGACCGACGGGAGCCATTGACACCCCTTCTCGTACGTCGGCCCACAACGTACACGCCCGCTAGATCGGGCAGCCCTTGCAGGGGCCGTACACGCCGACGATACGCATTCAAGCAACGCCTTGTCATCAGCGCGAAAGCGCACCCCAGCGCATCGTCGGCGCGACCACGGCCCAAGCCCTGCAAGGCTTGGGCTTTTTTCATGGAGTCGCCGACGATGCCGAGTACCGCACCATTACCTGACGAGCGTTCCCCGTTCGTCACAAGTCACCAAAAGCCCAACGGGGGTTTTCGATTCCTCGCCGATTGGTGGATGGACGCCGAGCCGTTCCGCAGTATGAGCGTCGAGCGTCGCTGGGTCCTGTTGACGCTCTTCCGCCAGCTAGCCCGCGACACCAGCTACCACGTCAGGCGATACGACAAGACCATCGGCAAAGGCCAATGGGCGGGCACGATGGGGGAGCTTGCTGCCGCCGCGAATCTCCAGAAAAAGAGCGCCACGGCCGCGTATCAAATGGCAGAGAAGGCCGTCAAAGAGGCCGAAAGCCTGGGGATTTTGAGCCGAGAGCGAGATAGTACCCAAGATAACGGGTTAGATAAACAGTTCACTGTCATAACTTGGCATGAGATCGACGCTTACGACTACCCGAGCTATGACCGAGATAACGCCCAAGATAACGGGTCGGATAATTGGAAAGATAACGCATATAGAGTACAAGGAAGTAGAGAACAAGGAACAGATCACAACGCAAGTGTTAGAGAGGGGGCCGCGGCATCCGCCGCGGCGGGCCACGACGCACACCCTCCCGTCATGCCTCCTCCTCAGGCACCGCCAGCGGCCCCACCGTCGAAGCCCCCCGAACCCAAGATCACCGACACGGAGATCATCGCCGGCGGCGGAGGCGTCGTCACGGCGTACCTGCTCAAGGGTCGGCCCGGCGCGGCGGCCTGGGCCGCGGGCGATGCCGACGCCTACGCCGCGTTGCCGCACGACGCCGGGGCGTGGTGCAAGCGGACGGGCAACGTCGCCCAGGTCGATCACGACGCCAAGCCCGCCCAGGTCGGGCGGTATGCCGCGATGCGAGTGGCGGCGCTCCGCGAGCAGCAGGGGCTGCCGCAAGTCATGCCCAACTTCCCCCGGTTGGGCCGGGCCGTCACCACCGAAGCCAAGCGCCGCGGTAGTCCCCAGGCCGTGGCCACGCTGATCGACACCATCGTCGGCCGGTGGCCGGAGATCGCCGCCGGACTCGGCACCTACGCCCAGACCATCGACCTCGACGCCGCGGTCCTGCTCCAGACCCGCCAAGTCATCGCCGCGGCGGATCGGTTGGCCGCGGGCCAGACCGTCACGCCCAGAACCCAATACCCCAATACCCCCAAACAGGAGACCGCCGATGTCCTCAAGCGTGATTGGACCTGGTAGCCGTCTGCCGGCCGAGCAGCGACAGACGATCCGCGACACCGCCGACGCCATCGAAGCCCACCACGCGGCCGTCTCGGGGCCGTGGCGGGCCAAGGTGCAACAAGCCCTCGCCGAGCTACCCCCGGAGGTGGCCTGCCCAATCGTCATCGGGCGCGACGAACAAACCAGCGAGCAGCACGCCGCCATCCGCGCCGCGACCATCGCCAGCGTCCCGGTGTCGTGTGATCGGTGCGGCGAGTCGTTGGCCATCGTCCCTGACCCAGCCGCCGAGTACGGCCACCGCCCCGAGACGTGCCCGAAGTGTTTCTCCAACGCCGACGCCATCCTCATCGCCGCCGAAGCGATGGCCGAGCGCGACCGGCGGGCGGGCGACACGCAACACCGCCTGCGTACCCGCCGCGAAGCCCACGCCGCCACCGTACCGACCGCGTACCGGCGGGCCAGCATCACCAACTACCAAACCCACAACGGCAACGAAATTGCCGCCCACCAATACCTCGACGGCCTAACCCCCGAGACGTGGCCCGACATGCTCACGTTGGGCGGGCCACCCGGTACGGGCAAGACCTACCTCGGGGCGGGTATCTGCCGACGGTGGCGATTCAGGTTCGGGCGCGAGCCATTGATGATCGACGAGGCCCACGTCGCGCAGTTCTGGCGTGATGCACACAGCCGCGATAACCGCGACGACCCCACCAGCATCATCAACACCCTCACCACCGCCGACCTCCTCGTCATCGACGACCTCGGCAAAGCACGCCCCACACCGGGCTGGTCAAGCGAGTTACACGGCGTCTTCGACACCCGCCTCCAGGCCCAGCGGCCCACCGTCACCACGACCAACCTCAACCGCGCCAGCTTGACGGAGGCCTACGGCGAACGATTCGGCCCGTCGCTGGTTTCCCGGTTGGGCGCGGGTGTCGTGTTGCCCGTGGACGGACCCGACCGCCGGCGCGGGTGGGCGTCCTGACGCGCGACGTCAAAACACAAAACATCAAATAGCCAAAATCTCAATAGCTACAAAGTTGCAGCAAGTAGTAAAGTTTTTTGAAATATGACCGACCATCATGGTCATGGACGGTCGAGCGAGATACAAACAACGCTTTGGAATCTGGCCGGAAGCCATCGCGAGGCATCCCCAGGACTACCAGCATTTGCTGTCCACATTGCAGATGGCGGCAGCCACCGCATGGGCAACCGACCTCAACGCCAGCTACAGCGAGATCGCGGCGCGGATCGGCAGCACCCCACAAGGTATGTCGAGCCTTTGCAAGCAAGCCCGGAAGCGTCTAACGCAACGCGCGATCCGCGAGCAGTCCCACCGTCCCCTCCTCGACAAAATCACCACGGGCGGCCCGCCTAGCCCCGAGGCCACCGCCGCCGCCATGAAGCGACTCACCCAGCGGCAGGCCAGCATCCTGGGCGCGGCGATGGCAGCGCCAGAAGAAACCACCGGAGAAATCGCGGCCAGGTTGGGTATTCACAGTCAGACCGTGAGCGGTTCTATGCAACGCCTTCGGTCGGCCGTTGCATACGTCAAATCCAAGATGGACGCGAAGTATCGAGGGGAGGCGGACGATGCCTAAGCGCCCACCATCAGCCGCACCCCGGCGGACACGGACGCCCCGCCGCATCGACGCCCGGCCCGCCGCCCATAAGCGGGGCTATGACCACCACCATCGACGCTGGCGGGAGGCCGTGCTCAAGAGGTTCCCGCTTTGCGTGACGTGCGAGCGGGAAGGCCGCATCACGCCGGCGACGATTGCCCACCACGTCGAGGAAGTCAGAGACAACCCAGGCCGCCGGCTGGACGTTGAAAACGGGATCGGGCTGTGCATGGCGTGCCACAACACCCTCCACCACCAGGGGCCGCGGGGGGCCAGCCGATGACGCACAAGCTCACCCGCAACAAACCCAAAGCCGACACCGCCGAAGTCAAAGCCGCCCGCCTAGCCAACGACATCGCCATCAGCCGCCAAGCCGAACGCGAGGCCCGAGCCATCCGGGGAGCATTCAAGCCCACCCGCAGCCCACGCCGCGAGGTACACACCCGAAAGGACCAACGATGACCGTCCGCGTCGCACTACCCGCCCACGCCGTTCACTTCGCGCCCACGTTGGCCATGACCCACCTCATCGAGTTGGCCGGCCACGTTGAGACCCTCCGCGAGGCCGTACCCGATTACGTCGCCGAGCATGACAACGATGTCGCCGAGGCGATGGAGCGGTCGGCCCGGATCATGGAGTGGCTCGGCCAGCACGCCCTGACCTTCGACGACATCCCGGCGGGCCAAGTCGCACCCCCAAACGCCAATAGCCACAGCCCCAATGCCCTCATCGAAACTATGAGCGGGCTGACCTCGGTCAGCGCCTACATCGGCCACCCCATCAGCATCACCCACGCCGACGACCACGCCATCCGCTTCACCGACGCAGAACGCGACCGGCACGTCACCATCCCCTGGGTATACGCCGCCACCCTCCGCGCTAGCACCATCGCCGAGCTAATCGCATCCGACATGTCCCCCGAGATGTTCGAGCCGGGCCACGCGGGGGCGTTGTGGCGTCGGTTGGAAGCGGTACGCACGGGCCAGGCCACCACCGGCGGCATGGAGGAGCTATCCGGCGTCGTGCCGTTCGATGAGCAGGTCGCCCAGCGTGACGAAGACGCCGAGGCGGACGGGTGGGCGATGCGGCAGCAGATCAATCAGCATCAACAGGAGAATCCACAATGAAATTGACCGTCCAAGACGGTGGACCACACGGCCTCATTCTTTGTGCAGGTCTAACGCAAGCCATCGAAGGTGTCGAGCGTCTAGTCATCTCGGCCGACGAAGAGGGCTACGAGTACGCCGACGTGAGAGTCCGCTTCTACACCGATGGGCAGCCACGACGCAGGCCGGACGCGGGGGGCCAGCACCAGAAAGGATCGAACCAATGAACACCATCACCATTACATGCCCTCCCCATCCAGACCTCACGAAAGGTATCACGCTGATTACCGAGGCCATCGCGGGCGAGGTGCGCAACGTCGTGGCCAACAAACCTACCTCCTCAGCTACCTACACCATCGCCAGCCCACTAATCCCCGACGACATGGACGGCAAGGACGTGGACTTCCTCATATCCGACACGTCGCTAGCCGTGAGCTTCGAGCCGCCCACATCGAGAATCGAACAACTAAAAGCTGCTGCGATGGACGCCACCGAAGCGATGGGCGGGAGGGTTGAAGCGGTTAATCCGAACCATGGCGCGGAAGACGCAGTGAACACCATCATCGAACTCGCTGCCTCAATCGGGGGAACCGTGGAGACCGCGAAAGAACCGACAGGACTCGAAGGCGAGTACCCGACGTTCGAGCCGGGCAACCTCTATATCCGCATCCCGGAGGCGGTTATGGAGACGCGAGGGGAGGGGGCCTCGGATTGTTGAGAGGGCAGACCTTCCAAACCGACACGCCCGTGTTCTACGCGCGCCCGCAGGTTGCGCTAGGGGGGGTGTCCCGTGCAGATTGAGCAGCGGCCAACCCAAGACCTCAAACTCTACACCGGGAACCCTCGCCGTATCCCCGAGCGGGCCATTGCCGCCGTCGCCGAGTCCATCAAGCGGTTCTCATGGATTCAGCCGATTGTCGTGGACGGCTCGGGCGAGATTATCGCCGGCCACACGCGGCACGCGGCAGCGATCAAGCTAGGCATGGAGTCGGTCCCGGTGTTCGTGGCCGATCACCTTACGCCCGAGCAGGTCCGCTTGGCGCGGCTGGCAGATAACCGCCTGCACGAATTGAGCGGGTGGGACAAGGCCATGCTCGGCGATGAGATCGTCGCGCTACTCGGTGACTTCGATGTTGAGGAATTGCGATCTTTGGGTTTTGAGGATGAAGAAACCCAAAGCCCCAAAGACCCCAAGGCACAAAGCCTTTCCGAGCGGTTCCTCGTCCCGCCGTTCAGCGTCCTCGACGCCCGCCAGGAATACTGGCAGGCCCGGAAACGCGAATGGTTGGGGTTGGGCATCGAGTCGGAGCTAGGCCGCGGCGAAGACGGCGAGAACCGCCTCACCTACGCCCAGGGCAACCGGCCCGCCGAGGAAGCCGACGCCACAACGCAGAAGATTCTGGAGGCCGGCAGCGGCACCAGCATCTTCGATCCGGTGTTGTGCGAACTCGCCTACCGATGGTTCGCCCCACCCGGCGGCCTTGTCCTCGACCCATTCGCCGGCGGCAGCGTCCGCGGCATCGTCGCCAGCAGGCTAGGCCGCCGGTACATCGGCATCGAGCTACGGCCCGAGCAGGTCGAAGCCAACCGGGAACAGGCCGCCCGTATCTGTCGGGGCGACGATCCGGCACCAATTTGGATCGAGGGCGACGCAGCCGACATCCGCAAGCTCGTACCCGCGGACACTGCCGCCGACTTCTTGTTCTCGTGTCCGCCCTACGGCAGCCTCGAACGCTACAGCGACGACGCCCGCGATCTATCGACGATGGACCACGACGCCTTCGTCGAGAGCTACCACAGAATCATCGCCGACACATGCAGCTTGCTCCGCGATGACCGATTCGCGTGCTTCGTGACGGGTGACTACCGCGACGCCCGCGGAAACTATGCCCGGTTTCCCGACGCCACCCGCCAGGCCTTCGCCGACGGCGGTTGTCCGCTCTACAACGAGGCCATCCTCGTCACCGCCATCGGATCGCTTCCACTCCGGGCGGGTACGCAATTCGCCCGCAGCCGCAAGCTCGGGAAGACCCACCAGAACGTACACCTCGCCTTCAAGGGCGACATGCAGCAGTTCCGGCAGACGTTCGCGCTACGGAACCGACACGCAAACGTCGAGCTATTCGTCAAGGGTAACGCCCGCACCGCAACCGACGCCATCGGCGAGGTGCAGGTCGGACCCGTTGAGCAGCCAACGCCGGACACCGAGGCCGCACCCCAGGAGGTGGCCGCGTGACGTTGGACGACCTGCCCACCCTCGACCTCGACCTCCCCGCGTTCTACGCCGACCAGGACGACCGCGCCGTCGGAGACCAAGCACCCGACCGCATCGCGGGCTACGACACCGACCCCAAGCTCCTCCGCGGGTACACCCGCCGCCGGCAACTTCGAATGTTGCGGAACCAGGCCGCCGCCGAAGCGTTGGGCGAGCTACCGGGCCAGGGCGAGGAAACGCTCATCGTCATGACCGGGCGGTATCACGGAATCGACATCCTCGACGCCATGCTCGATCTCGCCGGATGCCCCGCGATCGAGGCCTACATCGCAACGCTCGGGACGAACAAGTCGAACATCGCCGCCGTCTGCGAACACCTTGACGCGGGCCGGATCGAGCGGCTCACTACCGTCGTCGCCGACGTGTTCGCCGCCAAGGACCACGCCGAAGCCGCGTACCTCCGCCACATGATGGACGCCCGCGGCCAGCGTGTCATCGTCGCCCGCAACCATGCGAAGCTCATCTTGTTGCATATGGCCGACGGCCGGAAGTTCAGCCTCCACGGGTCGCTGAATCTACGGCGATGCAACAGCTTCGAGCAGGCCGCCATCGTTCACGACGCCGAGACGTTCGACTTCTTCCGCCAGTTCATCGAGGACATCGCCACCGAGGGGGCGACGCCATGAAGCCCGGCCCACCCCCGAAACCGTCGGCGTTGAAGCGGCTGGACGGCGACCCCGGCAAGCGCGGCATCAATCCCCGCGAGGCCAAGCCGGACACGACCGCGCCGCGATGCCCCACCCACATCAAGGGCGAGGCCCGCAAGGAATGGAAGCGGATCGTGCCGCTACTCCATGCCGCTGGCCTCCTCACCGCCATTGACCGCAACGCTATCGAAGCGCATTGCGAGTGCTACGCCCGTTGGATCGAAGCCGAGACCCAGCTAAAGAAAACCGGCCTCGTCGTGAAAGCCCCCTCGGGCTACCCAATGCAGAGTCCCTACCTCGCCGTGGCAAACACCGCGATGAAACAGATGCGGGGATGGCTAGCCGAGTTCGGCATGACCCCCGCCGCCCGTACCCGCATCACCGCCGAGCCGCCCGAGCAGGACGCCGGCCCCAGCGTCCTCGTTTTCCACCCCGCCGAATCCGCGTGAAGCATCCACCCGCCGACGAGTCCATCCTTCACGTCACGCCCCAGGACGACACCGCCAGGGCACACGGGTGCTACTGGGATGAACAGTACGCCGACCACGCCGTCACCTTCTTCGAGCGCGGGCTGATTCACGCTACCGGCAAGTGGGCAGGCGACCCGTTCACGTTGCAGCCGTGGCAGCGCGACCTCACCCGCCGAATCTTCGGTTGGCGTCGAGACGATGGCACCCGCCGGCACCGCAGCGCGTTCTTGTTTGTGCCGAAAAAGAACGGGAAAACGACATGGAGCACGGGGCTTGCGCTCTACCAGCTAACCGCCGAGCCGGACCCCACCGACCCGACCCGGACGGAGCAAGCGGCAGAGTTGTACGGGGCCAGCACGAGCCGCGAAAACGGCTCGATCCTCTACCGCGAGGCCGCCAAGCTAGCCCGCACGTCGCCCGCCTTGAAGCCGATTCTGCGTAGCATTGACCACACTCGCCGCGTGGTCTACGACCGCACAAGCAGCTTCCTCCGCGTCCTACCTCACAAACACGGAACCGCCGAGGGCCTCATCGCCAGCGGCATCTACGTTGACGAAATCCATGCGATGAAGGACCGGAGGCTATACGACGCCCTCCGCTACAGCGGCGCGGCTCGCGCCCAACCCCTGACCATCGAGACCACCACCGCCGGCGTCGATGCCGATTCCCTATGGCGAGAGCGGTACAACTACACCCGCCGCGTAATCACAGGCGAGATCGAGGACATCAGCCACATCGGGCTGATTTATGAGGGCGACCCCGCCGCGGACATCGACGACATCGACAACCTCCGGCAGGCTAACCCGTCGCTGGATGTCACGATCAACAGCGGCACCATCCTCGCCGACGCCCGCCAAGCCCTAGCCGGCAGCGCCGCCGACATCGCCAGCTTCCGACGGTATCGCCTCAACCTCCCCGTCGGAGCGGCCGAAGGTTGGATCGCCCCAGAGGTTTGGGACCGCGGACAACAGCCGTTCGAGTTGGCCGAGATGCACGGCCGGCCGTGCTACGCAGGTCTTGACCTCGGGAAGGTGTCGGACTTTTCGGCGTTGTGCTTGCTATGGCCCGGCGATGACCAGTGGCGGGCCGCGTTCTGGTTCTGGCTGCCGTCGGCGGAGATCGAGGCGAAGACCCGCGGCGGGGATCACACCTACGCCGCGTGGCGAGACGCCGGACACCTTACACAGACCGACGGCGAGACGACAGACCACCACCGCATCCGGGCGAAGATCAACGAACTCGCTAAGCAATTCAATATCAAATGCATCGGCATCGACCGGAACTTTGACGGTTGGCAATTCACCGACGACCTCTTCAACATCGACGGCCTGCCCGCAACCGGCGCGGGGCAAGGCTGGGTGACGCAGGACGTGCCAATGCAGCGCATCGAGGCACTTGTGAAGGAACAGCGTCTCAACGCGGCCGGCAACCCCATCATGCGATGGATGGTGGGCAATGCGATCGCCCACCGAAAAGGGCCGAACGAAAATATGAGCGTCACGAAACCCGATCGAGCTAGCAAGATCGACGGCGTAGACGCGCTCATTAACGCCATGTACGTCGCCGAGAGCCGACCCGAGGGCGTCGAAACCTACTACGAAACGTCACCGCTAGTCATCGTGTGACCGGGGAGAGATACACCATGTTCGGATTCATCCGCCGAGCGTTCGGCACCAACAACGAACCCACCGAAACCCGCAACCTTCCGGGGGGCTACGACCTCATCGGCGGTTTGATGATGCTCGGTAGCTACGGCAGCGCCGACGCCGGCGTCACCGTCACGCCGGAAACGGCCATGACCGCCGCCGCGGTACACGCCTGCGTAGGCCGCATCAGCCGCGACATTTCGACGTTGCCGGTTCACGTCGTGGACCGCGACAACAACCAGCGCGTCAGCGGCCACCCCATCGCCCGGCTTCTCCGTAACCCGAACGAGATGATGACGGGGCCGGTGTTCATGCAGTCCTACGCAATGAACACGCTGCTCTATGGGAACGGCTACGCCTTCATTGAGCGAGCCGGCCCCGATCCCATCGGGCTGCTTCCTATGCAGAGCCGCGCCGTCTATCCGCGGCGGCGGGACGGCGTGCTGTTTTATCAGAGCGTCGCCGCAGGCAAGGGGCTACGGGTCGATGAGGTTGTGCATACGCCGTACATGCCCATCGACGGTATCGTCGGCCAATCGCCCATCAGTATCGCCGCCCGCACCATCGGCACCGCCATCGCATTGGATACGTTCGCGGCCCGCTATTTCAAGAACGGCGGGGCCGTTGGCACCGTGTTCGAGCTACCCCCGATGAGCCAAGACGCGGCGACCGACACCGCCAACCGGCTACGCGACCAGTACGCGGGGCTGGAGAACGCACACCGCATTGTCGCCATGCCGCAGATCAAGCCGCACCGGGTAGGCCACAGCGCCCGCGAATCCCAGAGCGTAGAAGCCCGCGACTTTCAACTACGGGAGGTGGCCCGCGTGTTCGGCGTCCCGGTAGGCATCATCGACCCCGAGAAATCCAAGTATGCAGGCCTGGAAGCCCAGTACCGCGACTACGCACAGGCCACGCTGCGCCCGTGGGCGGTGCTGCTGGAGGCCGAGCTAAGCCGCAAGCTCCTAAGCGAGGACGACCAGGACCGCTACCGCGTCCAATTCAACCTCGACGGGTTCGTCCGGGCCAGCCTCGCCGACCGTGCCGACGCCGACACGAAGCTCGTGGCCGGCGGCATTCTGACCCCAAACGAAGCACGCGAGCATCACGACCGCCCACCGTTGGAGGGTGGCGACACGCTTCTGTCGCCGCTGAACATGACGCCGGCGTCAGACCGTGCCAAGCAAGACCAAACCGAGCCGAAGCCGACACCCGACGCCCAGCTACGGGCCATGCTCGAAGCGACGGCCGAGTCGGTCGCGCTCAAAGAATCCAATGCCGCCCGCACCGCCGCCAAGCGTCAAGATGACTTCGCAGGATGGGCTACGGGCTGGTTCGCCGATCACATCAACCACCTCCGCCAGCGTTACCCGATCCTCACCGATGACCAGGCCCAGCACCTCGCCGCCGAAGCCCGCGACGCCTTCGTCGAAGCACATAAAGCCGGCGAGTTGGAGACGTTGCTGGAAGATTGGCCCAAAAGGTCAAAAGCAACAATCTGCACAATTTTGATCGAGGGCACAAGTAGTAATAACGAACCCGATCAAAGCGCAGCGTAAGATCAAACGAAAATATGGAAACCCGCAGCTTCCAACTCGCAGACCTCCGCGCCGATGACGGCGACGACAGCCGCCGCGTCCGCGGCACCGCCATCGTCTACGGGCAAGACGCCGACCTCAAGGTGTTCCGCGAGCGCATCCAGCCCGGAGCGTTGCGGAGCGTCCTGGCGAGCGGCCGCAACATGCGGCTGCTTTTCGAGCATGACCGGCGGGGCCTTCTCGCCAGCACCGAAGCGGGCAGCCTCCGGGTATTCGACACACCCGCCGGCCTCACGTTCGAGGCCCGCATCGCCGCCACCACCACCGGCAACGACGTACTAACCCTCGTCCGCGGTGGCGAGCTACGCGGTATGTCCTTCGGGTTCAACGTCGCCCGCGGAGGCCAGGCGTTCACCCGTGAGGCCGGCAAGTTGCTCCGAACCATCACAGAGTTCGCCGAGGTTCCCGAGATCACCATCACGAGCGCCCCGGCCTATGACACCACCAACGTTGCTCAAAGAAGCATCGACCCGCAGGCCATCGCCGAGGCGGAGCGGATGCTCGGGCGACCAAGTCTCCAGGATCGACGCCGCCAGCTAAGGGCGGCCCAAGCCGCGGCCTAGCCTCGCGGTCAAAACCACATATCACGCCAGCATTTTGGGGCCATCGCCAACCGGCAGCGTGAACACCACGACGCACAGCGTGTGCGCCGTCACGTTCACCCATACCGGACACGATGACCATGCCACAGGCAACCACCCCAACCGACAAGACCAATACCCCCGGCAGCTGGCAAGACCGCAAGCGCCATTTCGAGGAACGCTCGCAAGTCATCGCCGACATGCAGGCCATCCTCAAAACCGCCGAGGCCGACAAGGGCCGCGACCTGACCGACGAGGAAAACGCCAAGTTCGACGAGTTGAATACGCGGTCCGAGTCGCTCGCCGGGAAGATCGAACGCTATGACCAGCTGATCGCCGCCACCGCCGCGGCCGACCAGCAGCGCGACGCCGATGATCGCAGCGAGCAGCGGCACCAGTCGCCCGGCCGCGAGGACATCGACGGCCGCCCCAGCGAGCAGCGCGACGAGAACGGCGAGCTTGAGAAGCGAGCCTTCGACAGCTATCTCCGTCGTGGCGTCAGCGGCCTCGATCCGCAAGAGTTGCGGGCCATCACCACCGCCGGGCAGGGCGTCGTCGGTATCCGACCGTTCGCCACCACCTTCTTCGACAAGATGAAGTCCTTCGCCGGCGTCCGCGAAGCTGGGGCCGAGATCGTCACGACCAGCCACGGTAACGAGTTCGTCTTCGGCGACGGTGACGACACGACCAACGAAGGCCGACTCGTCGGCGAGGCCGTGACCAACGCCAACGAGACCAACCCCAGCCTCGGCAACGTCAAGCTCGGCGCGTACAAGTTCTCGTCCGACTGGATCAAGGTCAGCCACGAGATGCTGCAGGATTCCGCCCAAGACGTAGAGGGCTACATCACCCGCAAGGCAACCGAACGGATCGGCCGGGCGTTCAATCGCTACAGCACCGTCGGCACCGGTACCGGCCAGCCCGAGGGCATCCTCACGGGTGGCAGCCTGGGCGTCGAAGCCGTCGCCGCCAACGCCATCGAGTACGAGGAAATCCTCGACCTCATCCACAGCGTGGACGCCGCCTACCGCAACCTCCCCGGTTTCGGCTTGATGATGCACGACACCACGCTCGCCGCCATCCGCAAAATGAAGGACGACGCGGGTAGCTACATCTGGTCCGCCGGGGCCGCCGGCGCACCGAACCAGGTGCTGGGCTACCGCTACACTGTCAACAACCACATGCCGCAGCTGACGGCCGGGGCCGGTTCCAAGGTCCTCGTCGCCGCCGCCTTCGGTAAGATCGTCGTCCGCGACGTGACCACCCCCGTCATCATCCGCGCAGTCGAGAAGTTCGCCTACGATGGACTCGTCGGCTTCAAAATCGACAGCCGCCACGATTGCCGCGTCGGTGACGCCTCGGCCATCAAGTGGCTCGAAACCGCATCGGCCACCTAACTCCGACCCCGCTCGGGGCCGGTGGCACACACCCCGCCGCCGGTCCCTTTCCATGAACAGGCTGCGGCACGGGTCGCCGTGGCCATCTTCTCGCCCGGCGGGCGACTCGTCTAACGCCCGCCGGGTTTTCCAGCCATGACCGACGCAACGCCCAACCCGACCACCGAAGCCGACACGCTAACCATCGTGCCGAAGTGGAACATCCTCGACCTGGGCGTGTCACTACGCAAGGGCGAGCCGGTGACGTTGCCTGTCCACAAAGCCCGCGAGTACCTCGCCAAGGGCTACGCCACCGAACCGGAGGCCACCGATGGGAATTGAAATCCTAAGCCAATCCGCCGGCGTCCTCGATGTTGCCGCGATCAAGCAACACATCCGCGTCGAATACGACGACGAGGACACAATCATCGAGGGCATGGCCGACGCCGCGGTCGGTTGGTTCGAGAATCGCTGCAACATCAGCATCGCCCACACCCACTACGCGCTAACCGTCAATGCCTTCCCCCACGAAGGCAACCGCAGCATCCGGCTTCCCCGCCCACCGTCGATCACCGTAGGCCAGATCACCTACGCCGACCCGGAGGGCGAAGAACAGACGCTGCCCGCCGAAGCCTACCGCCTCGACGCCACCGTCCGACCGGGCCGAGTCATCCCGTTACGGCCGTGGCCGGCAACGACCGACGAGCCGGGCCGAATCCGCATTCAGTACGAGGCCGGCTTCACGTCCGCCAATGACCTGCCGCCGTTGCTACGGCAGGGCCTGTATCTGCTGGTCGGGCATTGGTACGAGAACCGCGCTGCCACCGCCGACCGCGAGGCGAAGCAAGTGCCCTTCGCCCTGGATTCCATCGTCGAGCGATTCCGCTACCCGGAGATCGCGTAGCGATGATCGACGCCGGCCGCCTCAACGAGCGAGTGACGCTGCACCGTGCGACCAAGGCCGCCAACCCCGGCGGGCTGAATCCAACGCACGGCCAGCAGCAGTACGCCGCGAGGTGGGCCAGGGTCGAGCAGTTGGGCGGGAGCGAAGGCGAGCACGGCGACTCGGTACGCGGCCAGACCCGCTACCGGATCACCCTGCGATACGTCCCCGAGTTGACCGCGACCGACACCATCCGCCACCGCGGGCGGGAGTTGGAAATCGTCAGCGTCATCGACCCGGATAGCAGCCGCAAGCGGCACGTCGTGGAGGCTGTCCATCATGCCTAAAAACAAGGTCAAACATTCCTTCGAGATTCACGGCCTCGATGAGTTCGCCCGGACGCTGAAACAGCTTCCCGCCGCTATCGCCGAAGCCGCATTGACGGAAGCGGCCGAGGCCGGGGGTAAACCGATCCTCGACGCCGCGAAAGCCAACGCCCCGCAGGAGCTAGGGAACCTCAAGCGGTCGCTCGACATGAAGCTCGCGGTGTATCCGCACAGCAAGACCGCCACCGCCATCATCGGCCCGCGGTCCCGCGAAGCCGGCTACGCCCACCTCGTGGAGTTTGGTAGCGGCCCCCGCGAAACCAAAGACGGAGCGAGCCGCGGCACCATGCCGCCCCAACCGTTTCTGCGGCCCGCCATCGACCAGACCCGCGAGCAGAGTATTAAGGCGGTCGGCCGGGTGCTGGGCAAGGCTATCGAGCGCGAAGCCGAACGGCTCGCCAAGTCGGGGGGTGGCAAATGATTCTCCACGCCATCCGATCCATGCTCATCGCCGACACGTTTGTCGGCGGTTCGACCACCGGCTGGGGGGCCAGCATCTACACCGCCCAGGCACCCCAAGACCAAGCCGCCCCATACGTCGTCCTGCACCTCATCAGCAGCAGCGAGGGCCACAGCCACGACGGACCTAACGGCTTCGTCCGCGGTCGAGTCCAGGCCGACGCCTACGGCGGCACCGTCGAGCAGGCCCATGCCCTGGCCCGCGCCGTCCACAACGCCCTCGACGGCTTCAAGGGCAAACACGCCGAGACAACGCTCGACATCGCCTACATCGAACAAGACCGCACCTACGACCTGCCCACCCCGACGCCGCGGGGGGCCGAGCTACCCGACGTGTTCGGCGTGGCCACCGACTTTCGCTTCGCACACCAACAGCAGCCGGTGACTACGCCGGTTCCCGCCTAACCCCAACGGAGAAAGACCATGCCCGATACGACACCAGGCCACAGCGCAACCTTCGAGTTTGGCGACGAGGCCACCGTCGCCGCATCCAACAGCTTCACCAAGCTCGCAGGCGTCACGGAGATCGGCGGGATTGCCATCGAAGCCGATGACGTGGACGTTTCCAATATGGATAGCCCCGAACAATTTCGGGAGTTCGACCCCGGCTGGGCCGACGCCGGCGAAGTTGAGATCACGCTCCAATTCGCCAAGACGCAAAACACGACCCTCTACGGCCTGTTCCGCGTCCCCAAGGGTTTCCGCGTCGCGTTCGCCGACGGTTCCACCTGGGAGTTTGACGGGTACATCAAGGGGATCGGCAACGAGATCGAGCGCGAGGGCATCGTCAGCGCGACCGTCACCGCGAAGATCTCCGGCAAGCCCGCCTTTACCGCCGGAATCTAAACCCACAACTCACCACACCACCACCGGGAGCTAAGCCATGCTGAAAGACCAAATCCTCAACGCTGATGACCGCAAGCTCGAACCCATGCACATCGAGGAATGGAACACGACTATCTACCTGCCAGTCGTGACCGTGGGCGAGTCAAAACAACTCGCAGAGATGGCCAAGCAAGACGATTCCACCGCCCAGCTGCTTGGCTTTTACATCCGCGACGAGCAGGGCAACAGGGTATTCGACGAGGAAGAATGCAAACAGCTGATGAACAAGCCGCTTTCGATCATCAATCGAATTGTGGATCGTTTCAACAAGCTCAACTTCGCGGATGACGAAGCGGCGGGAAAGTCGCCGCAGACGACGGATTAAGGTTTCGCGCGTTCATCGCCCGCACCGTCCTGCGTTGCACCCTCGCCGAGCTAGATCAACGCATGACGGCCCGCGAGCTACGGACATGGGCCGACCTCTACGCCGCCGAGCCGTGGGGCGAAGAACGCGATGCGGGCAACGCCGACGCTCTGGCCAACGTGCTCGTCGGTTTGCAAACGCCAAAGGGCAAAACCCACAAGTGGCGACGGTACACGCCCGAGTACCGCAAGCCTCGCCGCCGCGCCCAGACGTTGGAGGCGATGAAGGCGGTGGCCCAGAAGTTCACCAGCATGATCGGGGCGAGACGCCAAGCCGAGCGGAAGGAGGGTTGAGACATGGCTAATATCGCAAGCCTCAACGCCACCGTCACCGCCGGCGTCGGCAAGTTCCAAACGGATATGAACCGCGCCGCGAAGTCGGTGGACCGGCTGGGCAAGACCCAGGCCGCCGCCGGCCGGACGATGGCCAACGCCCAGAAGGGGGCGGCGCTACGGGCGGGCAAACTCACCAAGCGGCTAGAGCATCAAGCCGCGACATCCAATCTCACCGCCCGCCAAGCCAAGATTGAGGCATTGGCCCGCGACGGGGCGAGCGAGGCGACCGTCAAGCACCTACGGGCGTTGGATCGTCAGCTGGCCAAGCAAGAAGCCCAGGCCGACGCTATGCGCCGCGGGGCCAGGATCACCGAAGACCACACCAGCGCCCTCGACCGACACCGCCGGCGGCAACGTGAGCTAGCCGACCTCGTGCAGCGCGGGGCTATTTCGCAACGCACCTACCGCCGAGCCGTCGCCAGCAGCGCCGCGACTCTTACCGCATCCGAGCGAGCCGCCGCCCGGTTCGGCAACCGCCTGGGGTGGATCGTCGGCCAGGCCCACCGAGCCGGCCGCAGCGTCCGCGGCATGGCCGCCACCGTAGGCCGATCCATCCGCCGGCTATCCACGGGCGTCGGCGGATTGCTTGCTCTTGTCGGCGGAGGCGGCATCGGCTACATGATCGGCCGCCAGTTCGCAGAAGTGGACAGCATCGCCAAGACCTCGGCCGAGATCGGCTTCACTACCGAGGAGCTAAGCGGGTTCGCCCACGGCGCGGGCCTGACCGGTACTTCGATAGAGACGTTGAACAAAGGCCTCCAGCGGTTCACCCGTCGCGTCGGCGAGGCCAAGCTAGGCGTCGGCGAGGGATTAAAGGGCATCGAACGGCTCGGGCTCGACGCCGAGCAGTTGGCCGGCATGGACCCCGGCCAAGCCTTCCGCAAAGTCGCCCAGGGCATCAAAGAGCTACCCGGCCCCGCCGAGCGTGCGGCCGTGGCTTATTCGCTATTCGGGCGGCAAGGCCAGGAATTGATGAACTTCCTAACCGCCGGCGAAGACGGGATCAATTCGTTCGTTGAAGAGGCTGACCGGCTCGGCCTTACGTTCTCCGCCGAAGACGCCGCCCGCGTGGAGATGGCTAATGACGGGATTCACCGTTTGCAAGGGCTGGTGACGGGAGCCGCCCGCGCCCTAGCTATCCGCATGGCCCCCATCCTCACCGCCATCGCCGGCAAGTTCACCGAGGCCGGAACATCCGGCGAGGGCATGGGCGCGAAGGTGTTGAAGGCCGGGACGTGGGTTGTCCGCGTCGCCGCCAAGATCGCCGACGGGATCAACGCCATCGTCATCGGGTTCAAGGCCGCCCGCGCCTACACCGCCAGCGGCCTCGCGTGGTTCTACCGCAACATCGCCAAGGTCCGCGGGTACTTCTCCGACGCCATCGACAGCATCCTCCGCAAGGCCGCCAGCGTCGCCCAAGCAATCCCCGGCATCGGCGACGACATCGCCGCCGCGCTGAACAAGGCAGCCGACGCCAACAACTACGCCCAGGACTTCGCCGAGACCTTCGCCGCGGAGTTGGAAGCCACCGCAGACCAACTGGGCCAGGAGTTGAACGATGCAATGGTCGCCCCGAGCTACGGCGACCAGCTGACGGAGTGGATCGACGACGTACAGCGTCGAGCCGACGAAGCCGCCGCCGAGATCGCCGCCGGAGCAGACGCCGCCCACGACGCCGCGGCCGGGGCGGAAGACTTCGCCGAGGCGATGGAGCAGGCCGAACGCAACGCCGCCACCGTCCGTGAACGGATCGCCGAGCTACAGGAATCCGTCAACACGTTCGGCATGGATGAGACGCAGCGGCTGACCTACGACCTCGAACAGATCGGGGCCTCCCCCGAGCAGATCGACCAGGCCGTCAAGTTGCAGACGCAGCTGGAAGGCTTGGAAGCCGGCGAGCGCGCCGCCGACGACATGGCCCGCGCCGCCGAGCAGGTCTTCAACGCCACCCGCACGCCGCTTGAGAAGTACGAAACCCGCATCGACGAATTGAGCAACCTGCTCAACGCCGGGGCCATCGGTTGGGACACCTACGGCCGGGCCGTCCAGGACGCCCGCGAGCAGCTGGAATCGGCCAGCCGCGCCGCCGACGCCGCCAAGCCCGACGCCATCATCAGTAACAGCGCCCAGGCGATGGCCGCCGCGTATGACCGGACCATCCAAGCCGCGATCACCGCCCCCGACATCGCCGTCGCCCAGGCCCCCGCACCGCCCCCACCAGCCGCGGGGCCGACCGAGGGAATGAAAGAGTTGGGCCGTGAGCGGGAGCGCGAAAGCGTCGCCGAGGCCCGCAAGGGCAATAAGCACCTGCGGGAGATCGAACGCAACACCCGCGAGATGGTCAACACCGGCGTCGGCGAAGGCATCACCCTCAACGTCGTGGAGCTTTGACGATGGCAGTTATCCGCGTCGCCGAGGATCACACGCAGCGCCGTAGCCAGGTACGCCAAACCGGGTTCGACAGTATCGGGCTGCCCGAATACACCGCGACCCACACCCGCGCGTTCAAGGTAAAGACAAACGACATCCGCGACGGTACCGCCGTAGCGATGACCGCGTTTGATATACCCACTCCCGGCGAGGCCCACGACCACGATGCGGACGCCTATGTCGTCGGCGTCAGCGCCGACCCCGTAGACGACAGCGGAACACACTTCCTCGTTCGCATTGACTACAGCGACGAGGTGAACCGCGGCGGCCAAGCCGACACGTTCACGCCGCCGCTATCCCGTCCCTGGGAGGTGCGGTGGGGCGGGGCCGAGTCGAGCGAACCTTATTTCGTGGACGCCGAAGACAAGCCCGTCGTCAACAGCGCCGGCGAGCGATTCGCCGCGATGCTCGAACGTGAGACATCGGAGTTGGCTATCACCATCACCCGCAACGAAGCGGACGGCGTGCCGGGCGATGATGAGAGCTACAGCAACACCGTAAACACGAATGACGTTCTCATCGGGGATACCGTCTTCGTGGCCGGGACGTTGAAGCTATCCCCCATCCAGGCCGAGCTACGCCGCGAGAGCTACAGCACGACCGATTACGTCTACTGGCGAAAGACCTAAACCTTCAAGGCCCGCCGCCAAGGTTGGCGGCACGAGGTGAACGACGAGGGCTACCACGAGAAAGACACCGCCGTCGGGTATGACGAGGGAACACCGATTGAGGTGCAGACGTTGCGCCCGATCCGCGACGAGGAAGGCACCCGCATCGACAGCCCCTGGCCGTTGAATGGTGAGGGCAAAAAGCTCGCAAGTTTTGACGCCGACCGATTCGTGTTGGAGTTCCACCCCTACGAAGAAATCAGCTGGAGCAGCCGGGGCTTCACCGTCCCCGCATAAGCATCATGGCCGACAACACCCCAACTACATTCAGCCCCGACGCCGCCCGCCGAATCGCCTCCGCAACCCGACGGATTGAAGCGATGCCGCTTCGCCGTGGCGTCACCGAGACGCGGCCGCGGCCGGTCGAAGACGAAATCTGGGCCGTGTTGACCGGCCACAACCCACTAGCCCCGCAAGCCGGCTATTCCTGGGTCCAGGTGACACCCAACACCGGCGACGGGTGGGCACCGATGGAGGGCGGGGCGCGGGGGATCGAGAACGCGACCGAGACCAGCGGCAAATACCCCATCCCGGTTCCCCACGTCGTGCGGCTTCGCCGTGGGCCGGACAACCCCGACACCGGCGATCCACGATGGACGTTTGTCTACGACCCGGACCCGGAGCTATTCGCCAGCGTCCCGCCGCACGATCACAGAGACAACTTCGCAGGCGGGTTCGCGTTCTCGGTTTATCATCCGGGGTCAGCTTTACCACAAATGCCTTGGGCATTATGACCTTCACAGGAGACCCATCTATGTCGCTACCCCGCAACACCGTACTCAAAGAGCTAGCCACCCGTGCCATCATCGCTATCGACCGCGGCCAGTCGATGACCATGCAAGACGCCGGCGAGTCCATCATCGCTGGCAAGATCGGCGAGGATGTCGGCCAACTCGCCGACACAGTTCGCCTTAACGGTTTAATCGACGCCGACACCAACGCCGCAATCCGCGAAGCCTACGAGGGCTTGGATTCCCGCGGCGATATCACCCGCAAGCTAGGCGTCGAGAACAACGGCCTCGCAATGGTCGCAGCGCTGGCCGTTGAATTGATTGAGTAATGACACCCAGCCTATTAACCAAATTGATGATCGCCGCCGGGCCGACCGTTTCGACGTTGAACGACGGCAGCGCGAAACAACGGGTAAGGGTTCTGCTCAACAATCACGACCCCATCGAGATCATCATCGCGCTAGCCAAAGAGCTAGCCAAGTTCCATGAACAGCCGCGGCCCCGCCAGCCCCAAAGCCACCAGACCCCGCGGCAGATGTTCGACGAGTTCAAGCCCGACCCGACCGCCAACGGTTGGGCCGTCGAAGCCGTCGCCAACAGCCTTCTCGCTATGAGCGATCCGCCCACGCCGGCGGACCTAGGCCGCGTCGCCCGGCACCTCCATCATCCCCCGCCGCGTTGCAAGTTCCCCGTCACGATCCGCGAAATCGTCGCCGCGTGTCACCGGCTACGGGAGAAGTTGAGCGGCGAGCAGATCGGAGCGGTACTCGACCATATCGAAGCCCTAGCATTCTCACCCATCAAGTGAGGTACACCATGCCCCGACCAATGACCCGAAACAAGACGATCAAGACCTACCGCTACACGCTCGAAGCCACCTACGAAGGCGGGCAGTGGTGGCCCCGGTGGAGATGCCAGGACACCGGCGAGACCGGCTCGCCTAGCATCCCACGCAAGACGAGCGATGAAGCCTTCCGGGACGCAGAAAATGCCGCGGGGCAGCACTACCACAAGTGCCACCCGGCCACCAATCCATAATCGCTATCCGCGAAGTCGTCGCCGCCGGCTTTCGCCTGCGTGACAAGTTGAGCGCCCAGCAAATCGCCGACGTGCTATTACACGTCGAGGCGCATACCTACTAATCCATTGACACCGGGGGCACAGCGAACGCTCCTACACGTCGCCGCCTACCTCTGCCCGGCCCAGACGCGGCCCATGTCCCTGTGACGCAGCCAATCAGCCAAGGCCACCACAGGCGGACCCGATGGCCCACCGTTCGTCTTACCAACCGCCGTCACCGTCGGCATCGGGCGTAGCTATCAGCTACGGGCAACACCGCCAGCGTGCGGCGCGAACAACGGGAAACGCACCAGTCGGAACCCTTGTCCCCGCCGCGCTACGGCGTTCGTGGGTTCGTCAAACCACAGAATACCCGCGTTGGTTGAGATCGCAAGAAGCTATTTCTCGAAATCCGATTCACAGAAGCAAATCCCCGCGTCGATGTTTTCGTCAAGCCTTTCCTGGTTTGTCGTTGAAGAGAGTATCTCCCGCCGAAGATCAAATTTATTCGACAGAGATAATTCGGCCTTGAGGGTCAGATTTGATGACGAGGTATTTTTCCGATCCAAAAGCCTTGTTTGTACCCGTCACCGCATACTCGGCCGACTCTAACGTCCCGATGTTTCTGCCCAGCGGGACGTTAGTTTGGAAATATGTTCCGTTTCCTGTTGGGTCGTATTTTTTGTCGGGTTTGAAACCGGCATTTTCGAGCTGTTCTATAGCATCTTCGAGCGACATACCAGCGGTGATGTCCGCCAGGGAAAAAGGCTGGTCGGGTTGATCTTGTGCGTTAGCAATTTCATTTGTTTCCGCATTCTTTTCGTTGCATGCGACGCACAGGAGCATTATGCAGATCAAAGCCAATGTGTGATTTAGTCGTAACACGACCCACCTCCTTGGCTCGGTGGACGAACTTCTAAGTATTTCCTAAGGTTCGGTCCGAAATTCCCGCCGTCCAAATCCCAGGCGCGATTAAATGTCGCCACATCATGATTGTAGTGGGCTAATCCGTTCCAAAAAATATTGGGATGGCGGCGGTCAGGTGTCCCAGCCCCCAATCCATTCTTCACTAAGTCCCCGTTACTATCGTAACAGCACTGCTGGCCGGAACCACCAAAATCATCGCTCGAACGCATACACCATTTTGCACCCGGATGGAAGGTTTGGCTTGCCTCCGAAAGCCCATACCAGTCACCATTATCACAATCTTCGGGTTCGCCGGTGGTAGCGCAGACTTTAATCTTGTCAGGGCATGCGGGAATGTTATTCAGCCAGCCGGAATCTTTTTTCTCGTTGGCGTACCACAAATCGAATTCTTTTTGATCGGATAAGTTTCTACGACAGTTATTGTAGCAGCCCCCACGCGCCCGATTTGTTCCGCACTTCTTGAAGCAATACGACTGTGCTGAGCGTCCGAGCGTGTGCAATCCTGTAGGGTCCATCTCCGAAAGCGGCTTGCTGCGGACGTATTGGTAGAGATTCATTCCATCCCAATATTGCACCGTCGGACCGGCCGGGTCTAAATCAATAAATCCACCCGAATTCGCCCTGGCGTTGCTACCGCCGATGCGATTCGTCGTAGATACCAGGCTTGTTCCGTGGGGATCACGCTGCATGAATTGGCCGAGGCCAGGGTGATACATGGCCATTGCGTCGGTAGTGAAGATCACCGTGACTAAAGCACAGACCGTAACGGGAAGGATGGATCGCAAACGCATGATGGCCCCTTGTCTAAAAGTCGAAGACATTAGAAGGATTGTAGTAAGTGGTTGGCTCAGGAGAATGCCCCGACGGGAATGGTGAAGCGCCGATCACCGAGTTTGGTTGTGGCCTCGGGGTTGTCATCGGAGCAATCGCATTATTTGTAATGCGGTTATACGGGCTTACGGACACCGCGGGCTGCCGGAAGGTGGTACGTCCGCGCTTTGCATCCAAACTTGCTTGAAGCGCCGGAGTGCTGGCTTGATAGCCGCTCGATAGGGCAGCATCAAGGAACCAGCTTCGGTAGCACGGCCGCGACGGATCGTATCGGTAGGCGTTCTCGTAGCAGCGGGCGGCGAACGCCAGTTGGTGGACATCCTCTGCGTGATGGCCGCGGGTCGCCATGAATAATGCCAATTCACCCGCGGGCGTCAGCGACTTCAAGAAGCCGTTGACCCGCACCTCATGTTCGGTTACGGGAAACGGCCACGTTCGGTAGTAGTCGTCGTCGAACTGGTGAAACCCGTTTGTTGTCTCGCAGTTGAATCGTTCTCGCCACGCGGGGTTGTCATGGTTCAGCCCATCCCAGCGGGCGAAGACGTGAGAATCGGTCAGGGCGAGTTTGAGCGGGTAGCCCAGACGCCGGCCCACGGCGACATACAACACCGGCATCGACGCGCAGGTGCCGCCGGGCAGTCGGTCATTGTCTGATCGGGGCTGGGGATCATGCCGTGGATAAAGCCCATGCTTGCATCGGCGAAGCTGAAATTGCCAACGGCCTTCATGTTGTAGCGGACGCCAAGGTTTTCCTGCAGCACCTGGGCGAGCATCTCCGCACGGAAGTGGGCTTCGCTGCCGCCGTAGCGGTCGGCGTAGCGCGGATCATGGACGCGGTACAGGTGTCGGTCGGTCTCGAAGGCAACCTTGTAGGCCCAGGCGTCCAGCGTGGCCAGGGACCGCTCCACGTCCAGTCCCTCGGTGGTCGGCATCCCCGACGCACACAACAGGTTCACACGGGCGATGTCGATACGGTAGAGCTCGCTGGCCGGGACCGCCATGAGTTCGGCGTGCGTCTGCGGTTCTAAGTCGTAGGTCGGCTTAGTGTATTCGACAGCGGGGGCCGCTGAGACAGCGGGCATGGCCAACGCTGGCGATGTAATAGCGTCACGGCTATAGCCAGCGATGGGTCGCGGCTCGGACATTAAGGACATTAACAAGGGCGTGAATACAGCTAGCCCTGCGGCGATGCCGACGACGCCAAGTAAACCCAGTTGAAAGATGAGCTTCGACCGGCGGGGCGTCGTGCGGTCGATCCGTTTCCGTCCACGCGAAGCGTTGGAGTGATGGGATTTTGGTTTGGAATGTCCAGAGCGGACCATGAAGCCCCCGATCAAGAAAGCTACAAGCATTCTCGGGGGTTAACGGCCGCTGTCAATGGGAAGTAACAGCACCCGATTCGTTATCGGACTCGTATGCTTAGGAGGCTAATCAAGCGAAGCTGAGGTAGGTGACGTGACGGACATATTAAAGCCGCCGCGCGATACGCTGCTGGCAGGTTATTCAATGAGTCGATGACGCGGAAACCCTACCAATCCACCCTTCCAAAAACCACCGGCGGGGTTCCAATCCGAGGATGACAAACAGCCGTTTCTCATCCCCTAGACACCGCAAACCGGCCTTCTGTCACGAATTACGATGGAGCCGCAGCTTCCAATTCGCCACACCCCCCGGCTCCATTGTTTTTGTTGATCGCGGCGAGTATTTGCCGTGTTAAAGCCTCACGCTGATCGGGCAGACACGTACGGTGATGACTTAGGCGTGTCAAGGCCGGGAGTTGTTGGGGCGTTTTTTGCTTCGGCGTTGGGGTTTGAGGCCGGGGGTGCCGGGCTTGGGTTTGCGGGGCTTGGGGTTGAGCTTGACTTTGGTCATGGCGGGGGCGGCTTTGATCTCTTTGACTTTGTCGCGGATGGAGGCGGCTTTCTCGAATTCGAGGGCTTGGGCGGCTTCGAGCATCTGTTTTTCGAGTTCCTGGAGGAGTTCGGCGCGGTCGTACTCTTTGTCGTCGCCGGTGAGCGCGTCTTTGGCGGTCTTGCGGGCGCGGAGCTCCATTTCGATGCCGCGGCGGATGGCTTTTTTGATGGTTTTGGGGGTGAGGTTGTGTTTCTTGTTGTAGGCGATCTGTTTCACGCGGCGGCGTTCGGTTTCGTCGATCGCGTCCTGCATGGCGGGGCTGACGGCGTCGCCGTACATGACGACGAAGGCGTTTTCGTTGCGGGCGGCGCGGCCGATCTGCTGGATCAGGGAGGTGCCGCTGCGGAGGAAGCCGGTCTTGTCGGCGTCCATGATGGCGACGAGGGAGACCTCCGGGAGGTCGAGCCCTTCGCGGAGGAGGTTGACGCCGACCAGGACGTCAAACTCGCCTTCGCGGAGTTCGCGGAGGATGATGACGCGGTCGAGGGTTTCGATGTCGCTGTGCAGGAAGCGGCAGTTGAGGTCCTGGGCGGAGAGATAGGCGGCGAGGTCCTCGGCGAGGCGTTTGGTCAGGGTGGTGACGAGGGTGCGTTCGCCCTGGGCGACGCGCTGCTGGATCATCTCGAGGAGGTCGGGGACCTGGCCCTGGGCGGAGCGGACTTCGATGACCGGGTCGAGGAGCCCGGTGGGGCGGATGATCTGTTCGACGACCTCGCCCTCGGATTTTTCGAGCTCGTAGGGCCCGGGGGTGGCGGAGACGAAGACGACCTGGGGCCAGACGTTTTCGACTTCTTCGAAGGTTAGCGGCCGGTTGTCCATGGCCGAGGGGAGGCGGAAGCCGTGCTCGACGAGGGTTTCTTTGCGGTGGCGGTCGCCGAAGTACATGGCCTTGATCTGGGGGAGGGTGACGTGGCTCTCATCAATGAGCAGGAGCCAGTCGTCGTGATGGTGGGCGGCGTTGTCGGGGTTGCTGGCGTGTACGGCGGAGTCGGCGTCGGACGCGCCCTTGCGGAAGAAGTCGAGGAGGCAGTGGGGGCGTTCGCCGGGGCGTCGGCCGTCGAGGTGGCGGGAGTAGTTTTCGATGCCGTTGCAGAAGCCGACCTCTTCCATCATCTCGAGGTCGTACTTGGTGCGGGCCAGGAGGCGTTGGGCCTCGAGGAGTTTGCCTTCGCTGCGGAGTTCCATGACGCGTTGGTCGAGTTCGGCGGAGATGGCCTGGATGGCGTGGTTTTTTTTGTCCTCGGGCATGACGTACTGGACCGCGGGGTAGACGTCGATCTGGGGGGTGTCGGCGAGGAGCTCGCCGGAGGTCGGGTTGATAAGGGCGAGGCTTTCGATCTCGTCGCCGAAGAGTTCGATCCGGTAGGCGAATTCCTCGGCGGCGGGGACGATCTCGACGACGTCGCCGCGGACGCGGAAGCTGCCGCGCTTGAGCTCGAACTCGCTGCGGGTGTACTGGAGCTCGGCGAAGCCGCGGAGAAGGGTCTGGCGGTTGACGGAACCGCCTTTGCGGAGGGGGATCACCGAGTTTTTGTATTCGTCCGGCGAGCCGAGGCCGAAGATGCAGGAGACCGAGGCGACGACGACGACGTCGCGGCGGGAGACGAGGTTGGTGGTGCTCGCCATGCGGAGGCGGTCGAGGTCGTCGTTGCGGGAGGAATCTTTTTCGATGTAGATATCGCGCTGGGGGATGTAAGCTTCGGGTTGGTAGTAGTCGTAGTAGCTGACGAAGTAGCTCACGGCGTTGTTGGGCAGGAGCTCTTTGAACTCTTCGTAGAGCTGGGCCGCGAGGGTTTTGTTGTGCGAGATCACCAGGGTGGGCTTATTGACCCGGGCGATGGTGTGGGCCATGGTGAAGGTTTTGCCCGTGCCGGTAGCGCCCAAGAGGGTGTTGTATTTCTCGCCGGCCTCGAGACGCTGGACCATGGCGTCGATGGCGGCGGGCTGGTCGCCGGTGGGTTGAAACTCGCTGACAATCTGGAAGGGTTGCTGGGGCATGACCTAAGATTGTAGGAGGAGCTTGTCGGGGCGATGGAATAGTCCGGCCGTGCGGCGGGTTGAGTGGGTGTCCGCGGCGGCCTGCGGGCGGGTATAACGTTCATGGGATGCATATCCCATACAGTCAGTAGGAACCTAAAGTCAGAACACAGTTAAGGATGAAAACGATGCGCAAGCAATGGACGATGGCGGTGGTGGCTTCGGTGGCGGTCTTCGGGGCGTGTGCGGAGGCGGACACGCAGCGGCCGTCGACGGACACGTTCGCGGCGGCGGAGGAAGGGGGGACGATGGTCGAAGCGGTCGCGTTTAGCGAGGCCCTTGCGGGGTACGACACGCTGCTGCAAACGCACGTCGACGCGGACGGATTCGTGGATTACCGGGCGCTCGCCGCGGAGCCCGAGCCGCTCGACGCCTACGTCGCCGCGCTGGCCAAGCCCGGGATGCTGCCGCCTTCGGAGCAGCGGGAGATGCGGCTGGCCGCACTGATCAACGCGTACAACGCGTTTACCCTCAAGTTGATTCTCGACCACTACGACGACGGGCGGCTCGGTTCGATCACGGACCTGCACGGCGGTAAGCCGTGGGACCAAAAGATCTGGCCGCTCGACGGCCGGACAGTGAGCCTGAACCAGATCGAGCACGACATGATCCGCCCGGTCTTTGACGAGCCGAGGATCCACTGGGCGCTGGTGTGTGCGGCGTATTCGTGTCCGCCGCTGCGGGCCGAGGCCTACACCGCGGAAGATCTGGAGACGCAGCTCGCGTCGCAAGAAGATTATGTGCTCAACTTTGACCACCCCCGCTACGCGGTGCAGCAGGGGGGTAAATTGAAGCTGACCAAGCTGTTCGACTGGTACGGCCAGGACTTCGGCCAGGACTGGAAAGCCTACGCCTCGGAGCGGCTGGACGTGAAGGTGGGTTCGGGGGTCGGGTTCGTGAACTACGACTGGCGTTTGAACTCGAAAGAGAACAAATAACGGCGGTGGCTAGTGCTTGGGTGAGCTTTTCGGTGTTGCACACGCAGCCGTTAGACGTGGTTCGACGGCCGGGTGGGGGCGGCACAGGCCAAGGGTGGATCGGGCTGAGCGAAGTCATAGTGCGGCATGAGACGTAAGCAAGACGCGGTCACGGCTGCTTTACCGCAGCGGTCATCGCGTTTCCTTATGAATGTGGGTTTGATCTACCGTGCGGGTGACTGTCGGGCGCTAGAGATCTGAAATGGATCGGCGGGTCGGTCGAGTCGGCGAGCATTCGGCGGCTGATTTTGATTCCCGGGCTTTTCGGAACTGGGGCCTATTCCTGGGGCGATCGCGGGCCCGCACGCGGCCATGCTTAGCCGTATAATCGTATGCCCGCCGTACATTTCGGGGGCTTGATTATTCGATCCGGCCTATTTTTCGCGGGCTTGGGGCGTCTCGGCCCCGCTTTTCTCGCCGAACCCAAGGAACCTGACGCGATGTCGCTTGATTCGACCCTGAACCAAAAAGCCGTAGACCTGGCCAAACTCACTTATCAGATCACCGGCTCGGCCGGGTCGGGACACCCCTCGACCGGGGCGTCGCTCGCGCACCTGATCGCCACGCTGCTTTACACGCATCTCCGCCACGAGCCGAGCAATCCCGGACACCCCTCGGCCGACCGGCTGGTGCTTTCCGAGGGGCACGCCGTGCCGATCGTCTACGCCGCGATGGCGGACCTGGGGATCCATTACCGCGACGAAAGCGATGGGCTGCGGCCCGTGACCCGCGAACTGGCGATGACCCTGCGTCAACTCGATTCGCCGATCGACGGACACCCCAACCCGGCGCTGGGCATGCCGTTTTTCGACGCGGCGACGGGCAGCCTCGGGCAGGGCTTGTCGGTGGCGGCGGGGCTCGCGGTCGCCGCCCGCCTGGACGGCCTGGACAAGCGGGTGTTCTGCATCATGGGCGACGGCGAATCGCGTGAAGGCCAGATCTGGGAAGCCATCGACTTCATCCGCGACCACGATCTCAAAGCCGTCTGCCCGATCTTCAACGCCAACGCTTTCGGCCAGACCGCCGAAGTCTCGCCCCAGCAGTCGTCGGACACCCTGGTTAAGAAGCTCCAGGCCGCGGGCTACGACGTGAAGGACATCGACGGGCACAACCCCTCGGCCATTGTCGACGCCCTCTCGGCCCACGCGCAGCACCAGCACGATCCCGAGGCGGCTCCCGTCGCGATCGTCGCCCGCACCGTCAAGGGCTGGGGCTCGGTGTCGCAGCAGGGCAACGGCCACCACGGCACCGCCCCCACCGGCGAGGCGCTCGACACCGTGCTCGAGGAACTGGCCGCGACCGAGCGGGCGATCGGGGCCGCGGCGGACACCCCGCTCAAGCTCCCGCTGCTGCCTTCCGAGAAACCCGTCCCCCCCGTCCACGAATCGGCGATGTCGTTCGACGAGGCGCTCAAAACCTTCGGGATGGAGAAAGTGCTCGAGCAGGGCAAACTCGCAACCCGCAAAGCGTACGGTGTCGCGCTCCGCGCGGCCGGGCACGCCCGCTCGGACGTGGTCGCCCTCGACGCCGAAGTCAGCAACTCGACCGGCGCCGACGCCTTCCGCAAAGACGAGGCGCTTGCGCCGCGTTTCGTCGAGTGCAAGATCGCGGAGCAGAATATGGTCAGCGCCGCGCTGGGCCTCTCGGCCGCGGGCAAGACGCCGTTCGTGTCCAGCTTCGGCAAGTTCCTGGTCCGCGCGTACGACCAACTAGAAATGGCGATCCTTTCGGGCAAGCCGATCAAGCTCGCCGGCAGCCACGCCGGGGCCACCCTCGGACCCGACGGCCCGTCGCAGATGGCGCTCTGTGACGTCGCGTTCATGCGCAGCTTCGGCACGATGCGCACCCACGCCGGCCACCCGGGCATGGTGGTGCTCACCCCGTCCGACGCCTACTCTTGCTACGCCCTGGTGCAGCAGATGGCGGAATACGAAGGGTTTGCCTATCTGCGGACGCTGCGCTCGGACACCGAGTTCCTCTACGGCCCGGAAGACAACTTCGTCCTCGGGGGGCACGAGGTGCTGCTCGAAGGCCGCGACCTCTTGATCCTCGCCAGCGGCATGATGGTCCACGAAGCTAACCGTGCGCTTGAACAGCTCGACGAAGCCGGCATCGACGCGACGCTCGTCGATCTCTACAGCCTGCCGTTCGATGAAGAGGCGATCGCCGATCTGGCCAACGAGAACAACGGCATGGTGCTCACACTCGAAGATAACTACGGCAACGCGATGGGGTCCGCCGTCGCCGCCGCGCTGTCGGCGCCGGGCGACGGGTTCACCGTCCAGCAGATGCACGTGAAGCATTTACCCAAGTCCGGCCAAACCCCCGACGAACTGCTGCGGTATTGCAACCTGAGCGCCGACCACATCGCGCAGCAGGCTATGGCCATGCTGGAACTGCCCACGACGTAAAACCTACGCCTCGAGAATATTTTTCGTCTATCCCAAAACACCGCCGAGGGTTCGGCGGTGTTTTTCGTTGAGCTTGCGTTGATCGTTCAAGTGGAGCCAGCCGGGCTCGAACCGGCGACTTCCTGCTTGCAAAGCAGGCGCTCTCCCAACTGAGCTATGGCCCCTGAGTAAGAATAGTTTAGCGAAAAAACAGGGGCGGGGTGTGGGCGGAGGCGAGAAAGATACCGGTGGGTGATGACGAGTTTGTCCATAGGTGGATGGCCGGCGCGGGCTGACCCTGCTTACGGCAGGCGGGATCGCGACGTCGGTTGCGGAAAGCTCGTTCTGCGTATTTCCGAACATTCCGAGTGGATCGCGTCCTTGAGCTTTGCTTCTGGCTGAGGTAAAGGGTCAGGGTGCGGCGGCGGGTCGAGGTGGGACCGGGGGTCGGTCGGTGCGGTCCGGGGCGTAGGGTGGCCGGGGTAAGGCGTAGGCCGTGGGCGAGGCGTTTGGTGGAGGGCCGATGGCGGAGTGGTGGGCACTCAATGCGTAGGCCGGAGGCGTTACACTTAGGCGGTGCGTGATCTCGAAGCATCTGCGTGTGAGCCGGGCTTGCGTTTGACGACGGCCGTGTCCGAGCTGCCGGGGGTGGGTAAGCGGCGGGCGCAGGCGCTGGGCCGGCTGGGGATCGTGACGGTGACCGATCTGCTGCGGCATACGCCGATGCGGTACGAAAAAGAGGCGGCGGAGGGGGCGATCGGGCAGCTCCCGACCGACGGGAAGACGGTGGGGACCGCGCGGGGGGAGGTGGTGGCGTGCCGTTGGGTGCCGGGGCAGGGCTACGGCCGGAAGGGGCGTTTCGAGGCGACATTGTCGGACCTGGCGGAAGATTTTTCGGGCTTGGAAACCCCGACGGCAGGGCTTGTGCTTCCGCCGTCCGGTACTCGCGGCGGCGCAGAGGCGTCGGTGGCTTCTAGCCTGGGAGCCCCGGCGGGAGGCGGTTCCGCGGGGAGTACTTCCGAGGGGAGTACTTCCGCGGGGAGTACTTCCGGGGGGGGGACGCTGCGGCTGACTTGGTTCAATGCGGGGTATCTGCGTGAGCGGATCCACGCGGGGATGCGGCTGCGGGTGAGTGGGAAGGCGAAGATGTTTGGGCCCTACCCGCAGATGGTTGGAGCGAAGTGGGAGGTTTTGGAAGACGAGGCGGCGTCGCCGACAGCTAAGGCGGATCGCCTGCGGCCGGTGTATCCCGCGACCGAGGGGTTAGCCTCGACAGTGATCGAGCGGGTGGTGGAAGAAGCACTGCCCTGGGCGTTGACGCAGGTGGTGGACCCTTTGCCGGAGGAGCTGTTGACGCACCATGCGATGCCGAGCCTGGGCGAGGCGCTGCGGATGATGCACCGCCCGGCGGACCGGGAGGAACCGAAAGCGGCGCGGCGGCGGCTGGCGTTCAACGAGCTGTTGTTGTTGCAACTGGGGATCGCGATGCGGCGGGCGGAGGTGGAGCAGAAGTGCGCCGCCCCGGCGCTGCATTATTCCGAAGCGATCGACGCGCACATCCGTGAGCGGTTCCCGTTTGCGCTGACCGACACGCAGTCGGCGGCGGTGGCGCAGCTCGCGGAGGATCTGACGCGGGAGCGGCCGATGAACCGGATGCTCCAGGGGGATGTCGGCTCGGGGAAGACGGTGGTGGCGCTGTACGCGCTGCTGATGGCGGTGGCGGACCGGAAGCAGGGGGCGCTGATGGCGCCCACGGAGCTGCTGGCGGAGCAGCATTACCTGTCGATCACGGCGTTGTTGGCGGGGTCGAACGTGCGGGTCGCGCTGGTGACGGGGAACCAGCGGGAAGACCTCGGGGCGGTGGCGTCGGGCGAGGCGGACGTGGTGGTGGGGACGCACGCGTTGCTGTCGGCGTCGGTGACGTTCCGCGATTTGGCGGTGGTGGTGATTGATGAGCAGCACCGGTTCGGGGTGATGCAGCGGGCGTCGCTGCGGCAGCCGATGGCGGAGGATCCGGGCGGGACAGACGGCAGGAGCGGGCGACGGGAGCGGATGCCGCACACCTTGGTGATGACCGCGACGCCGATCCCGCGGACGCTGAGCCTGACGCTGCTGGGGGATTTGGACAACACGACGTTGACGGGGCTGCCGCCGGGGCGGACGCCGGTCCAGAACCGGGTCGTCGGGCCGGGGCAGTCGGACGAGGTGTATACGTATCTGCGCACCCGGCTGGAGCGGGGGGAGCAGGCGTACGTGGTGGTTCCGGCGATCGAGGCCCGGGGCGGGGGGGAGTCGGCGCAGACGCTCAAGTCGGTGCGGGCGCAGGCGGAGCTTTTGCGGGAGAAGTTTCTGGCGGGTTACGAAGTGGCGGCGGTCCACGGGAAGCTGAAACGCGAGACGCGGCAGCGGGTCATGGAACGGTTCCGGCGGGGCGAGGTGGCGGTGCTGGTGGCGACGACGGTGATCGAGGTCGGGGTGGACGTACCCAACGCGACGGTGATGGTGATCGAGCACGCCGAGCGGTTCGGGCTGGCGCAGCTCCATCAACTCCGGGGGCGGGTGGGCCGGGGCGGGGGCCGGCGTTCGCTGTGCGTGTTCGTGGCCGAGCCGACGACGGAGGACGCCGAGGCGCGGATGGACGCGGTGGCGTCGACCAACGACGGGTTCAAGATCGCCGAGTTGGACCTGCAGATCCGGGGGATGGGCGAGATTTTGGGGACGCGGCAGTCGGGGCTGCCGGCGATGAAGCACGCGACGATCCCCGGCGATCTGGACCTGTTGCAGCTGGCCAAGCGTGACGCGGCGGCGATCGTGGCGGGCGACCCGGAGTTGACCGCGCCAGAGCACGCGGGCCTGCGGCGGGTGCTGACGCGGCTGTACGGCGAGGCGCTGGGGCTGGTGGACGTGGGCTGAGGGTTGGGACGCCCGGCGGGAGTTTGGCGGGGCGTCAAAGGATTTCAAGTGCCGACCGGCGCGGCTTTGAGGGCGGCGGCGATGCGGGTGGTTTCGTGGGCCAGGTCGATGAGTCGCTGGCCGACGGCGGGGGCCATGCGGCCGTCGGGGAAGTCGTGGTCGTCGGCGTAGACGAAGCGGGGGACGACGAGGCAGCGGAAGTCGAGCATCAGGCTGTTGGCCAGGGGCATAACGGACATGAAGCTGCCGCGGCCGCCGGCGGAACAGACGAAGGACACGGTTTTGCCCAGCCAGGCTTTGCCGGTGAGTTCGATGAAGTTTTTGGCCGCGGCGTTGCCGTCGTAGTTGTAGATGGGCAGGGCCAGGATCAGGGCGTCGGCGTCGCGGACGCGGCGGGCGAGTCCGTGCACGTCGGGGCGGGCGTAGACGGCGGCGCCGTCGCAGAGCGGCAGGTCGTGGTCGCGCAGGTCGATCCAGTCGAGCGTGCCGCCCGCGTTTTCGAGAGGGGCGCGTAGATGCTGGGCCATGGCGGCCGAGCGGCTTTGGGGGTTGAGAGAACAGCAGATCACAGCGGTACGCATGGGCGGATCATAGCGGGCCGGCGGGGGAGCGGCCGCGGCGGACGGGGGGCTTGTCTCGCGAGCATACGCTGGCCCGATCAGAGGCGAAACGGTTACGGAGGCGGCGGAGGCCAGCAGGGATAAACGGGCGGCGTCGGTCGGCCGTCGCGTGGGGCGGTTGGGTGGCATCTACGCCAGAGCGGGATCGAAGAATCCGGGGTGGGTCAGGGCTGTTGGCGGACTTCGCCCGGGCGGGGGTTGCGGAGCAGGACACGGTCGCCGGCGGCGAGGCCATCGGTGATTTCGACGAGGCTTTCGGAAGCGCGTCCGATGTCGAGGTCGCGCTTGGCGACGTACCCGCCGGGGGCCGGGACGTAGCAGAAGTGCTGGTCGGCCTCGGTGAAGACGGCCTGGACGGGGACGGCGAGGGCGTCTTCGACGTGGCCGACGGTGATCTCGCCGGTGCAGCGCATGGCGGGGGAGAGGTCGGCCTCGTTCGCGCCGGGCAGGGTGACGCGGGCGGTGAACTCGCGCTGGCCGGGGTTGAGCCAGCCGCCGGACTCGGTCAGGGGGGTGGTGCGTTCGACGACGCCTTCGAAGACCTCGCCGGGGCGGGCGTCGACGGTCACGCGGACCGTCTGCCCGGTTCTGACCAGCGGCTCGTAGGCCTCGGCCACCGAGAGGTTGGCGATCATTTCCGAGACGTCGGGGAGGAAGAGGATGGTTTCGTTGTAGCGGACCTGGCGTCCCTCGGCCATGGGGTCGCCGCGCCAGCGCCCGCGGCCGACCGACGTGCCGTAGATCACCACGCCGTCGCGGGGAGCGACGATGGTGCTCGCGGCGTACTGGTCGTTGAGCTTGCGGAGTCGTTCTTCACGGATGGTCAGGGTCTGGCGTTTACCGTCGAGGTCGGCGGAGAGGCGGTCCAGCTCGGAGGCGTTTTTGGCGGTGATCTTTTCCAGGTCGGCGCGGGCCTGCTCGACGGCGGAGCGTTTCTGCTGCTCTTCGGTCTGGTAGGTGTAGTCGTTGTAGACGGCGAGCTCGAGTTCAGCGGTCTGGAGGGCGTCGGCGGCGTCGAGCTGGTCGATCTCGCTGTCTTCGAGGTCGTTGAGGCTGATGAACTTGCGGTCGTAGAGTTCCTGGCTGATGGCGAAGTCACGCTGGGCACGCTCGACCTGGCGCTGGGCTTTCTGGAGGGCGAGGTTCAGCTCGCGGCGGGTCTGGGGGACATCGCCCTGCTTCCACTTGGCGAGCTCGAGTTCGGCGAGCGCGAGTTCGACCTCGGCGGCGGCCTGGGTGGACTTGGCTTCGTTGCGTTCGATCTCGAGGCCGCGGCGGGCGAAGATTTCGTCGGTGCGGGCTTTCTCCACCTGGAGGACGGTTTCTTCGATCTTGGTTTGGAGGGCTTCGGTGTCGAGGCGGACCAGGACGTCGCCGGCTTTCACGCGGGCGCCCTCTTCGACGAGGGAGATGATGACGGGTCGGCCTTCGACTTTGGATTTGATTTCGAGGCGCTGGGCGGCGTCGAGGTCGCCGGACTCGGTCACGGTGAGGTCGAAGCTGCGGGGCGCAACGGTGTACCACTCGACGTTGGTGTCGCTCGCGGCGTCGACGGCGGCGGCGTCGGAGCCGCGGGTCATCGCGAAGAGCGTCCCGCTGGATATGGCGAGCAGGGCGAGGCCGCCGACGATCCAGCGGGCCGGGACGCCGCGGCGACGGGGCTTGGCGATCGGCGGTGCGGAAGCAGGAGGCGAGGGGGCGGTGGACATAGAGGTGGGCAGCTGTGAGGGGCTGAAGACTGGTTACGTCGAACGGGGCGGCGGGGTTCGCGAGGCCGCCGGCGGGGGGGCGGGGTCGTCGTAGGGGGGGTGGGTCGGCTCGGGACTCACGCGGCCGGGGGCGAGCCATTGGCCGTCGGGCCCGACGCGGAGTTGCCCGGTGGCGAGGAGGAATTCGAGGATGCTGATCCGCAGGTCGGCGATGGCCTCGTCGCGGTCGTTGCGGGCGTCGAGGAGGTCTTCCTGGGCCTCGATGACGTCGCGGGGCCCGAGGGAGCGCTGGTTGATTTCGACCTGTTCGGCGCGGCGTTCGTTGATCTCGACGGCGCGGTTCTGGAGCTGGAGGATGAACCGGGCCTGCTCGATGGCCCGGGCGGTGTTGCGGACGCTCAGCGCGATGCGGTCGCGCTCGACGCGGAAGTCGCGCTGCTGGCGTTCGAAGCCGATGAGCGAGGCGCGATAGTCGGCGTATTCGATCTTGCGGTCCAGCGGCAGGCCCAGGGCGAGGGCGACGCTGAAGTCGGTGTCGGAAGGCTGGAAGTCGATGACGCCGACTTCGTCCTGGGTGCCGATGGACGTGTCGGCGGTGAGGTCGAGGTCCGGGAGGAGCTGGTTGCGGGCGATCAGGACGCCGCGGCGGGCGTCCTCGATGCGGTCGGCGACGGTCTGGAGGTCGAGCCGGAGGTTGTAGGCGGTTTCGATGGCGGGCTCGGGGGCGAGCATGTTTTCGGGCACCGTGATTTCGACCGCGACGATTTCGACGGGCCGGGTGGTGTCGACGCCGATCTGGATTTTGAGGGTGTCGAGCTGGCTGACGTAGCGTTCCTGCTGATTGATCAGGGAGTTTCGGGCGCGGAGGGCGCGCTGCTCGGCGCGTTCGGCCTGGAAGTAGGGCTCGCGGCCGGCCTCGGCCAGGGCGATGAAGAGCTCGGCGGATTCCTCGAGGTTGCGGAGTTGGCGTTCCTGGTTGGCGAGCTGCCGCTGGGTGGTGACCAGGTTGAGGTAGGTCGTGGCGAGGTCGACGAAGAACTCGCGGCGGAAACGTTCGAAGTCGCGGACGGCGTAGATGAGGTTGCGCTCGGTCTGGATGAGGGCTTCGACGGTGTTGGCGGATCGGCCGGCGCCGCGGAGCAGGGGGAGGTCGACGGAGAGTTCGAGGTCGACTTCGACGTCGTCGTCCACGGTGGTGAGGGCGGACTGCTTGAGGAAGCTGACGTAGTCGACCAGGGCGGCGGCGGAGACGGTGCCGCCGTAGGGCAGGCGCTGGGTGACGCCCAGCGAGCCGATGAGGGAGACGGCGGTTTCGGTGTCGCCGCCCTCGGGGTCGCCGGTGACGATGCCGCTGATGATGGAGAAGAAGCGGGGGCCCCACTCGTGGCGTTCGATGATGAGGGCGAGGGTGTCGAGGAAGAGGGACTCGCGTTGGAGCTGGTACTCGGGGCTGTGGGCGATGGCGTGGGCGAGGAGGCCTTCGAGGTCGAAGCGGAGGGTATCGGCACGGGTGCCGTCGTCGAGGATCGCGGGCGGATCGACACGGCCGGAAGGGGGTGGGGGGCCGGGCTCAAGCCGATCGGCGGGAGGGTTGTGGGTGGGCGGTTTTTTGGCGTAGGTCTGCGGGGTGGGGGTTTGATCGGCGTCGGGGGTGGTCGGCGGGACGAGCCGGGGGGTCTGGCCGTCGGGCCCCAGGGCGCGGGCTTGTTGGCTGGCGAGGATGCGCTGGGCTTCGAGGTCGATACGGTCGAGCGGCGAGCGGATTTCGCAGGCGGTGAGACCCGAAACGGTCAGCCCGAGTGCGCCAACCAACACCACCGCGGAGGCCACGCGGGCCCGCAGGCGAGGGGTCGGCAGGTTGCTGTAAGAGTGAACGCTGTACACCGGGTAATTCTTAAGTTAAAACTTGTCTGTCTTGAGCCGACCCCACTCTACCAAAACCGACGCGTTTATGGCCTTTTCCCACCCGATCCGACGGCGGGTGGTGGAGATGCTGGGCCAGGGGGAGCGGACGGTGGGAGAGCTGGCGGAGCCTTTCAAGGTGACGCTGCCGGCGATGTCTCAGCACCTGCAGGTGCTGCGGAAAGCCCGGGTGGTGCATCAGCGGCGGGTGGGTCGGCAGCGGCTATACCGGCTCAACGCGAAGCCGATCCGTGAGGTCGCCGAGTGGGCGACGGCGCAGACAGAATCGGCGCAGCGGGAATGAATCCTGAAGATCCGTCCGGACGCGGGGCGCTGGAGGTGCGGCGGGTTAGGAAGTCGGTGCGGCGGTTTGTGGGGGGCAGGGGCTTGGGTTAAACTGCGGGGCTCGGCGGTTTGCCGAGGATTGGAGCGTTCCCGCCTTGCAGCAAGCGATTGATAAAGCCGCGTCGCTGGTCGAAGCCCACGCCTACATCCGGCAGTTTGCCGGGCGGGCGGTGGTGGTGAAGATCGGCGGATCCATCATGGACGAGCCCGAGGCGTTGGCCTCTTTGGTGCAAGACGTTTGTTTTATGGCGAGCGTGGGGATGCGGCCGATCGTGGTGCACGGCGGCGGCAAGGCGATCAAAGCGGCGATGACGCAGGCGGGGCTGCAGGCCCAATTCGTGCAGGGCCGGCGGTACACCGATGAGCGGACGCTGGCGATCGCGGAGCACGTGCTGGTGAACCAGATCAACGCGGAGTTGGTGAAGACGGTCGAGCGGTTCGGGAGCGTAGGGATGGGGCTCCACAGCCTGGCGAGTTGTGTGGTGTTCGGGAAGGTGCTCAAGCTCGAGGGCGAGGGCGGGCGACAGATCGACATCGGGATGGTGGGGGAGGTGGACTGGGTGAACGCGGCGCTGGTGCGGGCGGTGGTGGAGAGCGGGGCGGTGCCGGTGATCGCCCCGATCGCGCGGGACAAGGCGGGGGGTAAGCTGAATATCAACGCGGACTCGGTGGCGGGCCACGTGGCGGCGGCGGTGGGGGCCGAGAAGCTGGTGCTGGTGTCGGACACGCACGGGATCCGGCGGAGCGAGAACGTGGACGACCTGGCGTCGCACCTGACGCGGGCCGAGATCGACGGACTGATCGAGCAGGGGATCATCCAGGCGGGGATGCTGCCGAAGGTCGAGGCGAGCCTGACGGCGGTCGGCTCGGGGGTCAAGAAAGCGCACATCATCGACGGCCGGATCCCGCACTCGCTGCTGCTGGAGGTTTACACCGATCAAGGGATCGGGACGGAGATCGTGCTCTGAGCCTCGGGTCGGCCCCGGCGGTAGACCGGGGGGTTCCGGGAAAGGCGGGGAAAGTTTCGGGGGGGTATTCCGGGGGCGGACTGACACCATGCGACATTTTTTAAACATCTCGGACCACGGGGCGGACACGATCAAGCACATGCTCGGGGTCGGGCTGGCGCTGCGGTCGCAGCGGCAGCGGGGCGAGGCGAACCTGCCGCACCTGGCGGGCAAGTCGCTGGCGATGCTTTTCCAGAAGCCGTCGCTGCGGACGCGGGTCAGCTTCGAGCAGGCGATGAACGAGTTGGGCGGGCACGCCATCGTGCTGGGGCAGCACGAGGTGGGGCTGGGGCAGCGGGAGTCGGTCGGGGACGTGACCCGGGTGCTGGCGGGGATGGTCCACGGGATCGCGGCGCGGGTGTACCACCACGAATCGCTGGTGGAGATGACGCAGAACTCGACGGTGCCGATCATCAACATGCTCTCGGACCTGTCGCACCCGGCGCAGGCTCTGGCGGACGCGATGACGATCATGGACGAGTTCGCGCCGGGGGATCAGGACGTGGCGGGCCGGAAGGTGGCGTTCGTGGGCGACGGGAACAACGTGGCGCGGAGCCTGGCGGCGGTGTGTCGGACGCTGGGGATGCGGTTTGTATTGGCCAGCCCGCCGGGGTACGGGCTGCCCGACGACGGGGTGATCGAGCAGACCACCCGGCCCGAGGAGGCGGTGCACGGGGCGGACGTGATCTACGCCGACACGTTCGTGTCGATGGGGGAGGAAGGCGAGAAAGAGGAGAAGCTCAAAGCGTTCGAGGGGTTTCAAATCAACCGCCCGCTGTGCGGCCTCGCGGCGGAGCACGTCATCGTGCTCCACTGCCTCCCGGCCTACCGCGGGGTGGAGATCACGGACCAGGTCCTGGACGGGCCGCGCAGCCGGGTCTTTTCTCAGGCGCACAACCGGCTTCACGCCCAGAAAGGCCTCCTCGCCGTGCTGATGGGTAACGCCTGAGCCGACCGAACCGCGGGCGGGTGCTTCCCTCGTTCGCGGATCCGGGCGTATCGATCTTTCTATCATTCAACCGCGTGCCATGACCGACTTGCCACCCGAGCCCGAATCTTCCGACGCCTCCGAGCCGCCGCATCGGCTGATGGTGGTGGTGGGCTCGCACCTGCGGGCGGAAGAGGCGGATCGGCCGCTGGCCTACCAGTTGATCGAGGAGATCGAGCGGTGGAAGGAAAACAACGCCGCGGTACTGGGGGTGGAGATCGAGCCAGCGGTGTGTACGGACCTGTGGTACCTGAACCACGAAGAGCTGCGGAGCCTGCCGACGGTCTGCATCGGCGGGCCGGGGGTGAACGCCTTGTCGGCGTACCTGGCCCAGCATCTTTCGGACGACAACAAGCAGGCGGACGTGCTGCTGCAGATCGACCCGGACTTCACCGACCTGCAGGCGTGTGTCTGGGGGACGGACCACGGGCTCACGGCCCACGGGCTGGACCTGTTCGTGGAGCGTTACCTGGACGGCTATCTCCGGGCGGTGGCGACGCAGGTCGAGCCCCGGGCCGAGTAGCGGGCGCTATGATGGGCGGGGCGGATGGGGCTGGTCCCTGTCGTCGCCTTTTTCCACTCCCCCCCGTTGGCCTGCCTTCCGATGTCTGAAACGTCGATTTCACCCGTGATCCCTGCCGAAGCGCTCGAAGACGCGGCCGATCTACTGCGCCGCGGAGAGCTGGTGGGTTTTCCGACCGAGACGGTGTACGGCGTCGCGGCGCGGGCGGACCTGCCGGACGCGGTCCGGCGTCTGCGTGAGCGGGCGGGGGTCGGGGGTGGTGTCCCGCTGACGGTGCACGTGCCGAGCGCTGAGGTGGCGCTCGGGGTGCTGCCCGAGACGTCGGCGTCGGTGCGTCGGCTGGTGCGTAAAGCGATGCCCGGGCCGATCACTTTGAAGGTGTCTAGCGGGCGGGGCGAGCCGGTGACGGTGCGTTGCCCGGACCACCCGCTGACGCAGCGGCTGCTTTATGCCGCGGGCGGGCCGGTGGTGGGGGCGTCGGCGGTCGGCCCCGGGGGGCGGGCGGCGGTGGACGCGGCGTCGGCGGCCCAGGGTCTCGGGGCGGCGGTGGGCGGGGTGCTGGACGGGGGGCGGTGCCGATTCGGTCGGCCGTCGACGCTGGTGGAAGTGACCCGGCGGGTCGGTCGCGACGAAAGCTCGCGTGCCGATTTGGCTGAGGGTCACGTTGATAAGACGGCAAGCGGATCGACGTTTGCACGCGAAGGGGAGCGGGCGGCCCAGGCGGAGGCGGAGCCGGTGGTCGGGGCGGGGTCTGCCGAGACGGCCGGAAGTGAAAAGGCGGGGCGGGATAGCCGATATGACTTGGAAATCCGCCGCCGAGGCGTGATCGATGAGAGGATGGTTCAGAAGATGCAGAATTTGAATGTGCTGTTGGTTTGCACGGGCAACACCTGCCGGTCGCCGATGGCGGCGGCGCTGGCGGAAGCGATGTTCAAGGGAAATCCCCATGTCCAGATCGGTTCCGCGGGGGTGTATGCTGAGGATGGTCAACGGGCGAGCGCCGAAGCGGTGACCGCGATGAACGAGATGGGGTTGGACCTTTCGGGGCATCGCTCACGCCGATTAAGCGCCGATTTAATACAAACCAGCGACCTGGTGTTTACGATGACGGCGTCTCATCGGGAAGCGGTATTGGCGTTCGCGCCCCAAGCCGCGGAAAAAGTGGAACGGCTGGACGCCTCGGCGGACATTACCGATCCGATCGGTGGCGATTTGCGGGTCTATCGTCAGACCGCAGACCAGATTCGCCGGGCCCTGGAGTCCAGGCTGAAGGAGCAGCTTTAAGATGAAAATTGCATTGGGTGGTGATCACCGCGGCAGCGAGGTCTTGCTCGAACTGACCGCGACGCTGGGGGTGGCGGGGCATGAACTGATTACGCTGGGAGATTTCGACTCGGGTCGGTCGCTGGACTACCCCGATTCGGCGTGGCCGGTGGCCCAGGCGGTGGCGTCGGGGAAGGTGGACTTCGGGATCCTGGTCTGCGGCTCGGGTATCGGGTCGTGCATCACCGCCAACAAGATGCGCGGGGTCCGGGCGGCGCAGGTGCACGACGAGATCGGGGCGGAGACCGCCCGCCGGCACCACGACGCCAACGTGCTCTGCATGGCGGCCGACATGATGGGGCGGCGGCTGATCGACCGCGCGGTCGAGACGTTCCTCGCCACAGAGTTCGAGGGCGGCCGGCACGAACGGCGGCTCAACAAGGTCGCTGCGATCGAAGCCGGGGTGTTTGTTCCCGCGGCGGCCGGCTGATCCGTGAGCCGGCCAGAGGGTTTTGCGGTCCGCCCAGCACCGCGGGGCGGGGCGGTTTATGATGCCGCTCCGTCGCCAAGGGGAACCCGCTGCCATGCCCGATCCTGCCCACCGTGTCCGTCTCGAAGGTGTCGATTTCTCGGCCGCGTTTCCGACGCTGCGGCTGTTCGAGTCGTTCCGTATGGCGCTGCAGCCCACGAAGCTGCTGCTGGGACTGATGCTGCTGCTGATGGTGTACTTCGGGGGGGTCGCGCTCGATTTCATCTGGGGGCCACAGACCGATGCGGCCGGGGCCGAGTACCGGGTCTTTGAGCGGACGCTCGAGGCGGAGCTGGCGCAGTTCGATCGGCTCGTCAGCGCCGCCACGCGGCTGGACCTGGGCCTGGGGGCGTTGACGACGGGTCCGACTCCGCCGGCGGCACCGAGGCTGAACCTCGATTCGCCGCCGGGGCATGAGAATGCCTACTCGTACTTTATCGATCCTCTCGGTTCGGCGGCAGAAAACCCCGGCGGCGGTTTGGGGAGTAATGCCGGGGGTGTTTTCGGGGAGGCTTCCGGGAGCGCTTCCGGGGGCACTTCCGGGGGGGGGGTGATCGGGGCGCTGCGGGGGATGGTGATCGAGATCCCGGCGTGGCTATGGTCGTCGCATCCTTGGTTTTTCCTGTTGCTGGTGGGGTACACGCTGCTGCTGCTGATGGTGGGGGGCGGGGCGATTGCCCGGCTCGCGGCGACGCAGGCGTGCGCCGACACGCCGACGGGGCTGATGGAAACCGCGCGGTTCACCGGGGCGCGGGCGGGGTGGTTCGCGGTGCTGCCGTTGATCCCGTTGGCGGTGGTCGGGGCGATCTGGCTGCTGCTGGCGGTGGTGGGGGCGGTACTGTTCAACGTGCCGGGGCTGGACGTGGTGGGCGGCCTGCTTTTCGGCGGGTTGTTGTTTGCGGGGCTGATCGGGGCGTGTTTGCTGATTTTCACGGCCCTGGGCGGGTTGATGCTGCCCGCGGCGCTGGCGGTGGAGGGGACCGACGCATTTGATGTGGTCTCGCGGGTGTCGACTTTTTTGATCTACCGGCCGATCCGGTACCTGGTGATGACGGCGGTGGCGGTGGTCTACGGGGCGCTGACTTATCTGCTGGTGGGGTTCGTGGTGTTCCTGGCGTTGTGGTTTACGCGGGCGGCGGTGGGGGCTTGGGTGGGCGGGTTTGATCGTCTGATGCCGGTGCCGGAACTCGGCCAGCCGCTGGGGGTGGTGGCCACCGACGAGGAATTGGGGGCGACGCGTCGGGCGTCGGGTTGGCTGATCCACGTGTGGGCGGGGCTGTGGTTCGGGGGGTCGCTGGCCTACGTGATCAGTTACGTGTTTACCGCGCAGACCTGGATGTACCTGATTTTGCGGCGGGTGGCGGAAGGGACATCGTTTGAGGAGTACAGCCCGGAACCGGTGGCGGCGGTGGCGGTCGGCGAAGGGGGCGGGCCGGCGGCAGAGAAAGTCGAGCCGCCGGCCGAGGACGGAGCCGGTCACGGAACCGAGGACGGCGGGGGCGGCGGCGAAGAAAGCGGCGACCAGGCGGACCCGGGGGAGCGGCGGACCGATGCGGATTGAACGGTGGGGGTGGGTTCTGGCCGTGGCGGGTTGGTGTTTCGTCGCGGGCGGGGGCTGCGGCGGGTCGGGCGAACCGCGGTACGCCGACTCGGAGATGCGGATTGTCTCGCTGGCCCCGGCGATCACGCAGGTGGTGGAAGAACTCGGGCTGCGCCGCGCGGTGGTGGCGGTCGGCGCGGGGGACGACATCGCTCGGCCCGCGGCGGAAGACCTGGGAAGTTTCGTAGATCCCGATCTCGAACGGATGTCGGCCCTGGCCCCGACGCACCTCTTGGCAATGACCGGGCGGGCGGGGCTGCCGAGGCGGATGGTCGAATTGGCCGAACGCCGGCGGATCGTGTTGGCGGACCTCGAATACCCGGCGGACCTCGGGGCGGCGCTGGGGCTGATCGTCGAGGTCGGGGAAGCGCTGGGGCGGGGCGACCGGGCCCGGGCGTTGTCGGATCGGGTGCGGTCGGAGCTGGCGGGGATCGAGCGGCTGACCGCGGGGCGGCCGCGGCCGCGGGTGCTGCTGGTGTTTGCGGCCGATCCGGTGATGGCGTCGGGGCCGGGGACGGTGAACGACGAAGTCTTGCGGATCGCGGGCGGGGAGAACGCGGCCGCGGGGGCGAGCGTGACGGCACCGGTTTACGACCGCGAGGCGCTACGGGCGTTGTCGCCGGAGGTGATCGTGTTGATGCAGCCGGGGCGTCCGCCGCTGTCGGGGATGGACGACCCCCGGCTGGACGGTTTCCGGGGGCTGGCTCTGCCGGCGATGCAGGCGGAGCGGGTGTATCTCTTGAACGATCCGGCGGTGCTGCACCCGGGGCCGTCGGTCTCGATCACGGCGGCGTCGCTGGCGGTGGCGTTGCATCCGGATCTGGCCGAGCGGGTCGCGGAGGTGTTCCGTGGAGCGCCGTAGGGGGGCGGCGGGGGTGGCGGTCGGGGCGGTGTTGCTGGCGGCCGGGGCGCTGCGGCTGATGGTGGGTAGCTCGGCGTTCGGACTGCCCGGGGGCGGCGCGGGCTGGGAGGTGCTGATCCTCCGGGGGGACCGGCTGGTGACGGCGGCGGTGACGGGGGCGGCGCTGGCGACGGCGGGGGTGGCGCTCCAGTTGCTGCTGCGGAACGCATTGGCCGAGCCGTTTATTTTGGGGCTGTCGACGGGGGCGGCGGCGGGGATCGTGGCGCAGCGGCTGCTGGGCGTGGCGCTGGGCGTCGGGGCGGGGGCGGCGTCGGGGGGCGG
>JBCDDZ010000018.1:0-56753 GCA_039180025.1 Planctomycetota bacterium | reverse complement strand
GGTACGACCCGTCCTGCCCGGTGATGCCGGTGATCAGGGCCGAGGGAGCGGGGGTAGGCAAGGCGGGGCTCCGGGGGGGGGTTCCAAAGAGGGACGAAAAGATTCCGGGGAGGGACGGGGTGGGGTGTGAACCCAAAAAGCCCGGGCGATCAATCCGCGAACATAACCCGCGGAGGGGAGCAATCATTCCTGCAGAACCGCCATTCTGGGATCCAACGGTCGATTCAGCGGGTCCGGGTTCCTACAGTCTGCCGCAGATTCGACGAGAAACAACCCCGGAGCGCACTAAAAATGACCGAACCGATCTCTATAGGCCGCGCGGCACCGGCGTTTTCGTTGCCGGATCAGCAGGACCAGCCCCATCAATTGGAGGATTACCGTGGGCAGTGGGTGGTGCTGTATTTCTATCCCAAGGACAGCACGCCGGGGTGTACCAAGGAGGCCTGCGGGTTCCGCGACGCGGCGGGGCCGCTCAAAGCGGCGGGGGCGGCGGTGCTGGGCGTGAGCCCGGATGGGGTGAAGTCGCACGCGAAGTTCGCGGAGAAACAGTCGCTGAACTTCTCGCTGCTCGCCGACGAGGATCAGAAAGTCTGCACGAAATACGGGGTCTGGCAAGAAAAATCGATGTACGGAAAAACCTACATGGGGGTGGTGCGGACGACCTACCTCATCGATCCCGCGGGCAAAGTCGCCGAGCGCTGGATCAAGGTCAAGGTGCCCGGCCACGTCGAGGCGGTGCTGAGTCGGCTCGGTGAACTCAGCGGTAAAAGATGAGCTGGGGCTCCGAGACTCGGCGGCGGAGAGGTCCGTGCCGGGCACGGTTAAAAAATCCTCATCTTTGGGGTGAGACGGGGTATAAAAAAGCCGGGTTGGATGTTACATTCTTAGATGTTAGACGTGGCCGGAACAATCTGACGGGTGGTATCGACCGCGACGAGGGTTCGCGTGGTGTCGCCAGCCCGGTTGGAATGGGCCCCACGTCGCCTGCTGTTTCGCATCCTGTCAGGTACCGCCATGAGCCCGTCATCCGCTAAGAAATTCGCTGCTTCCCCCGCCGCCCCTGCCCCGGCCGAACCCAAACATACCACCGCGGCCATTTCTAAAGCTCCCACACCCGGGCCCAAGCGATCACGCAAAAAACTTCCCGCCGCGGCGGTGCCCGTGGTGGTCACGCCGGACCCGCCCCGGGCGGAAGCGACCGACGAACAGGTCGGGCAGCGGGCGTACCAGATCTGGATCGAAAAGGGCCGGCCCTACGGCCAGGAACAGGCCAACTGGGACCAGGCGGTGGCAGAACTCCGGGGCTGAACGCGAACCGACCGCTCGCCCTGTCAATGGGCCTTTCCCTCCCCGCGGCGCTCGTGAGTTTTGGTGACGACCGGCGGAGGCGTGTCCGCGTGGGGCAGCGTTAAATCAGCGCATCCCCACCGCGGCGGCCGCGGTCTGAAGGGTTTTGATTCGAGTTGATGGCGGTCGATCAACACGGCAGACGACGACTCCTGCTGAACCTGCGGTGGAGGTGGGTCAGCTAGATACTTACCGGGTCCCGACTCCGGGTGTAGCGTTTACCGCGGCTTAGCCCACCGATGATCTTCAATCCTTTTGGGCTTCCGTTCGGAAAGACACTACGGATGGGGTTGACATGTGATTAGATCAGTTCCCAGAGCACCGCGGGGTCGCGGAGGTCGGGGAGCACCCGGTCGGCACCGGCGGCGGTGAGTTCGGCGATGTCGTGTTGGCCGGTCGCCACGCCCAGAGCGTAGCAGCGGTGGGCCAGGGCGCTTTCGATGTCGTGCGGCGTATCGCCGATGACGACCACCCGGCGGGGGTCCGGGGGGTGTCCGTATTGCTGGGCGTAGCGCTGCATCGCGAGTTGGACGAGCTGCGGCCGGGTGTCGGCCTCGTCGCCGTAGGCTTCGACCACGAACCGGTCGGGGTCGATGCCGACCGCTTTCAGCTTCATGGCGGCTCCGGTGCGCTGGTTCCCGGTGAGGCAGCCCACGACGGGCCCCGCCGCGGCCCGGGCCGCCTGGGCCAAGGCGTCGAGCAGCGGCAAGACCCCGGGCAGCGCCCGCACCCGGCCCCGCCGCCGGTCCAGTTCCTCCGCCAGGCGGTAGGGGTAGTGCTCACGCAGGCGGCGGTGTTCTTCTTCGTAGTCGGACCAGCCCGCACGCTCGGCGGCGGCGGCGAAGATCGCGTTGTCCACCTGGCCCGCCATGGTGACGCCGGTGAAGTCGAGCGCGTCGCCGAACAGCTCGGCGGTCGCGCGTTCCCATCCCGCCCGGCCCGCGCCGGCGGCGTCGAGCAGGGTGCCGTCGATATCGAAGAGCAGCAGGGTCCGGGTCGGCACGGGCAGACTTTAGCCGACCCGCGGCGGGCGGGCAGGGCGTCGCCGGCGCGGCCGGCGGATTAATCCCGGCTGGGGCGGACCGCCCAGTGCATTTTGTGCGACAGCATGTTCCAGTAGGACCGCTTGGGGTTCTGGATCAGGCTCAGGCGGTTTTCGTGCCGCCGGATGCGGATCTGCTGGCCCTCTTCGATCGCGGTCGACTCCTGCCCGTCGATGACCAGCGTGGTGCCGGGGTTGCTTTTGTTCATCGTGACCCAGACGTCGCAGTCGGCGCCGAAGACGATCGGGCGGAACGCGATGGACTGGGGGGCGATCGCTGAGACGACCAGCGCGTCGACCCCCGGAGAGACGATCGGCCCGCCGACCGAGAGGTTGTACGCGGTGGACCCCGACGCCGTGGCCACGATGATCCCGTCGCCGCCGAAGACCAGGGCCGGGCGTTTCGAAAACTCCGGCTCGATGGCGAGCGTCATCTCCACCATCCGGAACGGCGGCCCGGCGGTCACCACCGCGTCGTTCATCGCGATATAGCGGTGGACCGGCTCGACGCCCTCCGCCTCCCACTGCGGCGTGCCCAGCGGCATCACGTCGACGTCGATCATGATCCGCTGTGTCGTGGTGCACGAGCCGCAGACGATCTCGTCCCAGTGCTCCTTGACGTGGTTGATCTCGAACTCGGCGAGGAACCCGACCTTGCCGAAGTTCACCCCCAGCAGCGGGATCCCGCGGTCCACCATCAGCCGGGCCTGCGACAAAAACGTGCCGTCGCCCCCGAGCACCAGCGCCAGGTCGGCGTCGGGCAGCTCCTCCGCCGCCCGGTCGTAGCCCTCGTCCATGTCCGGGTCTTCCGCCCGCCGGGTGTTGTGCACCCCCACGATCTCGGCCCGCTCTTTGAGCCAGGGCCCGAACTCTTCGATCGCCTCGACCACGCGGGGCTTGGTGCGGTTTGCCAAGATCAATACGCGGGGCCGCTGCGACATGGCCGATAGTGTAAACAGATTGACGGCCGCGGCGTCCGGCCGGTCCCCCCCGCAGGGCCGCCCGCGCTGCCGGGCCCCACCCGGGGTCGGGGTTCGCGACTCACTGATCCCTGTTTTTTGGAATCCACGCTATGCAAGCATTGGTCTTCGATGGAACCCAGCCGATTCTGGATCCCCGCCGCGACGAGCTCGCTCCGCCGCCGGGCGAGGTGCTGATCCGGCCCACGCGGCTGGGCGTCTGCGCGACCGACCTGGAGATCTGCCGCGGCTACATGGGGTTCAGCGGCGTGTTGGGGCACGAGTTCGTCGGGGTGGTCGAGGTGGTTTCCGAGAAAAAACACGCCGACTGGATCGGGCAGCGGGTGGTGGGCAACATCAACTGCGTGCGCTCGGTCTGCGACCTTTGCAAGGCCGGGCTGCGGGACCACGCGCGGGACCGCAGCGTTTTGGGGATCAAGGAGCGGGACGGCTGCTTCGCCGACCTGTTCGCGCTCCCGGCGGAAAACCTCTACGCGGTGCCGGACCACGTGGACGACGACCACGCGGTGTTTACCGAGCCACTGGCCGCGGCGTTCCAGGTGCTGCGGCAGTTGACGGTGGAAGGCCGGCCGTTCATCACGGTGCTGGGGGACGGCCGGCTGGGGCTGCTGGTCGCGCAGGTGGTCAACACGCTCAACGCCACGGTGCGGGTGGTGGGCAAGCACGAGGAGAAGCTGCGGCTTTGCGAGAAGTGGGGGATCAAGCACCGGCGGCTCGCGGACGTGGGGCTACGGCAGGACCAGGACATCGTGATCGACTGCACCGGCTCGCCAAGGGGGCTCGAGACGGCGATGCAGATGGTGCGGCCGCGGGGCACGGTGGTGATGAAGACCACCACCGCCCCGCCGGGGCCGGGCGAGCCGGCGGTGGACCTGAGCCCGTTGGTGGTCCACGAGATCACGCTGCTGGGTTCACGCTGCGGGCCGATACCCGACGCGCTCGAAGCGCTCAGCGCCCAGACGGTGGACGTGGTGAGCCTGATCACCAAGCGGATGAAGCTGGCCGACGGCGTGGCCGCGCTCAAGGCCGCGACGCGGCCGGAGCACATCAAGGTGCTGCTTGAGCCGTGAAATCGCCCGGCCCCCTCGACACGCCCGACCGGGGTCAGGCGTCGGGGGGGGCGATCCAGGCACGGTGGTCTTCGAGACGTACCCGCCCCGCGGCGAACGCCGCGACGGCGGCGGGGTAGGCTTCGCATTCCTGCGTAAACACGCGGGCGGCGAGGGTGTCGGGGTCGTCGGCGGGCAGGACGGGGCAGGTCCGCTGGAGGAGGATCGGCCCGGTGTCGTAGGTGTTGTCGGCAAAGTGGACGGTACAGCCCGAGACCTTGGCCCCGGCGTCGAGCACCGCGCGGTGGACGTGGCGGCCGTGCATCCCCTTGCCGCCGAACGCGGGGAGCAGCGAGGGGTGGATATTCATGACGCGGCCGTGGAAATCTTCCGGGATCACCAGCAGGCTCAGGAACCCGGCGAGGCAGACGAGTTCGCAGCCCGCGTCGCGAATCCGGCTGAAGACGGCCTCGGAATAGGCCGCGGCATCGGGGGCGGCCTTGCGGCGGAGGACTTCGCAGGGCAGCCCCAGGGCTCGGGCTTTGTCGATGCCGCCGGCGTTTTCGTTGGACGCGATCACGAGCCTGATCTCCGCGGACAGGCGGCCGGTGGCGACGCGCTCGGCGAGGTTCACCAGGGTCGTGCCGCCGCCGCTGAGCAGCACGGCGATCGGGAGGGGCGGGCGGGCGTTCATCGCCGATACCATACCCCTGCATGTCCGACCCCGCCCCGCTGGCCCCCCGTATTACCCGCCTTGCCCCGTCGCCCACGGGGGCGCTGCACCTGGGGAACGTGCGCACGTTTTTGATCAACTGGGCCGCGGCGCGGCAAGGCGGGTGGCGGGTGCGGCTGCGGATCGAAGACCTCGACGGGCCGCGGGTCAAGCCCGAGGCGGCGCGGGAGGCGATCGAACTGCTGCACTGGCTGGGGATGGACTGGGACGGCGAGCCGGTGTATCAGACGCACGACTTGCGGCCTTACGAAGCGGCCCTGGCGATGCTCAAGTCGCGGGGGCGGGTCTACCGCTGCCCCGCGACGCGGCGGGAGATCGAGGCGGCGGCGCTGTCGGCGCCGCACGGGGACGAGCACGAGCTGCGCTACCCGGGGCTGTACCGCCCGCGGCAGGCCGGCGACGGGGAAGAAGTCGGGGGAGACCATGCAGAAGCGGTAAGTGCAGGGGGCGGTCATTCCGGGGGAGGTTCCGGGGGACGTTCCGGGGGAGGGGCCGGGGAGGGTTCCGGGGGGGAGGCGGTGATTCCTGAGGGGGTGCCGACGGCGTGGCGGCTGATGGTGCCGGACGGCCCGGTGTGTTTAGAGGATGAGCTTTTAGGGTGGCAGGTCCACGACGTGCAGCGGCAAGTCGGGGACTTTGTGGTGTGGACCAAGGCGGGGCTGCCGGCGTATCAATTGGCGGTGGTGGTGGACGACGCGCGGCAAGGGGTGACGGACGTGGTCCGGGGCGACGACCTGCTGCGGTCGGCGGCGCGGCAGCGGCTGGTGTATGAAGCGCTGGACCGGGGGCCGACGCCGAGGTATTACCATGTCCCGTTGGTCTACGGGCCGGACGGCCGGCGGCTGGCCAAACGCCACGGGGACACGCGGGCGGCGGCGTACCGGGCGCGGGGCGTCTCGGCGGCGCGGGTGGTGGGGCTGATGGCGTGGTGGTGCGGGCTGAGCAGTAGGCGTGAGCCGATGGACGCGGCGGGGTTTGCGCGGCGGTTCGCGTGGGCGAATCTGCCGCGGGACCCGGTGACTTTTACGAAGGAGGACGAGGCGTGGCTGACGGGAAACGGTTGAATTTGAGATGGGTGGTCGGTGCGTTGGGGGTGCTGAGCGCCGCGGTAATACTGGGCGGAGGCTCGGGCTGCGCGGCGGAGAGCGGGGCGGCGGGGACCCAGCGGGTCGAGATCGGGGGCGAGCGGTTTACGCTGGAGCTGGCGATGACGCCGGCGGCGCGGGTGCAGGGGCTGTCGGACCGGACGTTTATCGCGGCCGACGGGGGGATGCTGTTTGTGTTCCCGTCGGAGGCCGAGCGGGAGTTCGTGATGCGTCGGTGCCTGGTGCCGATCGACATCGTGTTTCTGGGGCCGCGAGGCGGGGTGATGTCGATGCACGCGATGGCGGTCGAGCCGGCGGGGACGCCGGAGGGGGAGCTGAAGCGCTACGGGAGCGGGGGGAAGACGGCGATCGCGATCGAGCTGGCGGGGGGCACGCTGGAGCGGCTGGGCGTGGCGGTGGGGGACCGGGTGGAGCTGCCGATCGTGGAGCTTAAGCGTCGGGCGCGGTAGGTCGATATTCGAGCAGGGGACCCGGGGCCGGTTCGTTCACGTCAAAGGTGCTTTTTTGCATGCTCGGATCCACGTTATTACTGGTACTCGACGGCCCGGACCACGAAACCCGGGGGCGGGCGCTCGCCGAGTCGCTGCGGTCGGCCGCGGGCGGAGAGGTTTTCCCGGACGTGGAGGTGCGCCGGGTGGCGGACCTGGAGCAGTACGGATTTAAGGCGGTGGGCACGACGGCGGCGTGGGTGGTGCTGACCGGAGCGGACGCGGACGCGGTCGAAGCTGAGGCCATTGAGGTTTTCGCGGAGCACCACGTGCCGGTGGCGGTGAGCCGCGCAGGCCTGGGGCTGGCCGCGGGGCGGGCGATCGACGCGGGGGTGGTGGCGTGCCCGGAGGACACGGAGCCGGCGGCGGCGTGGGCGGTGATCTCGACGTTGTTGGCGGGTGCGGCGGCGGTGCACGCGCTGGCGATGGAGTCGCGGATGCTGCGTGCCCAGAGCACGGGGATGGCCGGCCAGTTCGACAAGATCGACGAAGAGCTGCGGATGGCGGTCAAGATCCAGCGGGAGTTCCTGCCCAAGGAGTTGCCCGAGGGCCCGGGGACGGGGTTCGACGTGATGTGGCGGCCGGCGTCGTACGTGAGCGGGGACATCTACGACGTGGTCCGGCTGGACGAGCACCACGTGGGGATCTTCATCGCCGACGCGGTGGGCCACGGGGTGCCGGCAGCGCTGGTGTCGATTTTTATTAAGCAGTCGCTGCAGACGCGCAAGATCACGCCGGGGCTGGGTCCGGGCTACCGGGTGCTGCCGCCGGGCGAGGCGCTGGTGGGGCTGAACCGGGCGATGATCGAACTCGACGCGGGTAGCGCGAGTCTGGGCACGGCGGCGTACGGCGTGATCGACACGCGGACCCAGCGGCTGACGATCGCCCGGGCGGGCCACCCGGCCCCGCTGCTCTTGCGAGGCGACGGGCGGACCGAATGGATCGAGCCCGACGGCGCGATGCTGGGCATCTTCCCCGAAGAGGTTTTTGAAGAACTGGTGGTGGACCTCAACGACGGCGACCGGCTGATCCTCTACTCCGACGGGTTCGAGGTGGCGTTCCCGGGGTGCGGCGACAAGGGGCGGCTGGCCAACGAACACTTCTGCGAAGAGTTCGAGGGGCTGCGGCAGGGGACAGGGATCGAGGCGCTGGAGTTTTTGCAGGGTCGGCTGGATCTTCAGGCCGGCTCACTCAATCAGCGCGACGACCTGACGGTGATCTGCACCAGCGTGCAAACGCACGAGGACGTGGCGGCGAACCGGGCGGCGGCGGACGGGGTCGGCCGACGCGCGGTGGCGTAAACACGCTCGAAACGGGGATGAACTATTCAGCGGGCTCGGGGGCGAAGCCGGCCTGACGCAGCAGGTCCATGGTGACCGGCGGTGTGGGCGCGACCGCGGACTCCGACGAAACGGGCGGGGCAGACCCGGCGGCGGCGTGGGTACGCTCGAGCCAATGGACGACGGTCTTGGCGAGGATGTCGGCCTCGAGATTGAGGCGGTCGCCCTCGCGCATCGAGCCGAGGGTCGTGCGGGAGAGGGTCTCGGGGATGAGTGCGACCTCGAAGCGGCCGTCGGGGTGGACGGCGGCGAGGGTGAGGCTGACGCCGTCGAGGGCGACCGAGCCCTTGGGCACCAGGTAAGCGGCGAGTTCGAGCGGGGCCTGGACGGTGGTGCGCCACTCGGTGGGGTCGTCGAGGACGCGGGTGATCCGCCCGACGCCGTCGACGTGGCCCTGCATGAAATGGCCGCCCAGCGGCTGCTGGGGAGTGACCGCGAGTTCGAGATTGACCGGATCGCCCGGAGCGAGGTCGCCGAGCTTGGTCTTGGCCAGGGTCTCGGCGATCACGTCGAAGCTCAGGGTCTGGTCGGTAAACTCGACGGCGGTGAGGCAGACGCCCGAGACGCAGACCGAATCGCCGTGGGCGACGGGGGCGGGGAGCCCGCCGCGGTCGACGGTCAGCCGGACGCCGAAGTCCTGGGGGGCGAGGGTGCGGATCTGGCTCTGAGTCTGGACGAGGCCGGTGAACATAGAGAAGCAGTTTAGGTATGATTCGCGGTCCCCGCCGAGGCGCCCCGGAAGCTTGTGGCCGGGACGCTGCGGCCGGGCGCTTGGCCGAGGCGTTTGCGCGGGGCGTGGCGTCAGGCTTTTCTTATTTTTTCGATCGGCGACAGACCTTTTATGCAATACCGAACCCACACCTGCGGCGCGCTGCGCGAGACCGACGTGGACCAGACCGTGACCTTGTCGGGCTGGGTGAACAACTACCGGGACCATGGCGGGGTGCGTTTCATCGACCTGCGCGACCGCGAAGGGATCACCCAGGTGGTGTTCCACCCCGAGGCGGCGGAGGCGCACCAGACCGCGCAGAAGCTGCGGCGGGAAGACGTGGTGACCGTGTCGGGCAAGTGCATCGTCCGCGCAGGCGGCGAGAACCCGAAGCTGCCGACCGGGAAGATCGAGGTCGACGCCGCGACGGCGGTGGTGCTCAACGACAGCGAGAACCCGCCGTTTATCCCGGACGAGGCGGACAAGGTCGGCGAAGAGACGCGGCTGCGCTACCGCTACGTCGACCTGCGCCGGCCGGCGATGCAGCACATCCTCAAGACCCGGCACCGGGTGACCAAGATCACCCGCGACTACTTCGACGAGCAGGGGTTCTACGAAGTCGAGACGCCGTTCCTGTGCCGGAGCACGCCCGAAGGCGCGCGGGATTTTCTGGTGCCGGCCCGCCTACAGTCGGGCGAGTTCTACGCGCTGCCGCAGAGCCCGCAGCTTTTCAAACAGATCCTGATGGTCGGGGGGATCGAGAAATATGTCCAGATCGCGCGCTGTTTCCGGGACGAGGACCCGCGGGCGGACCGGCAGGCCGAGTTCACCCAGGTCGATATGGAGATGGCGTTCGTCGAGCAGGACGAGGTGATAGCGGTCAATGAGGGGCTGATGCGTCGGCTCTGGAAAGAAGTCGCCGGGCGGGAGCTACCCGAGGCGATCCCGCGGATGGCGTACGCCGACGCGGTGAACGACTACGGCAGCGACCGGCCGGACCTGCGGTTCGACATGAAGCTGATCGACGTGTCCGACCTGGCGACGCAGACCGACTTCAAGGTCTTCAGCGGCGCGGTGGACAAGGGCGGGGTCGTCAAGGCGATCCGCGTGCCGGGCGGCGCGAAGATGACACGCAAAGAAACCGACGCGTTGGCGGAGTGGGTCAAGCAGTTCGGCGCGGGGGGCCTGCCGGTCACGAAGATCGACGGCGGGACGATCGCGACGGGGGTGGCGAAGTTCCTGCTGCCGATCGCCGAGCCGCTGGTCGAACGGTTGGGGGCGGAAGACGGGGACCTGATTTGTTTCGGGGTAGACGCCCGGCCGGCGACGGTCCACCGGGTGCTGGGCGAACTGCGGGTGAAGCTGGCCCACGACCTGGGGCTGATCGATCCGGAGCGGGCGGAGTGGCTGTGGGTGGTCGACTTCCCGATGGTCGAATGGAGCGAGGACAAGCAGCGGTGGGACAGCCTGCACCACCCGTTTACCGCGCCGCACGACGGAGACCTGGCGAAGCTCGACAGCGAAGACCCGGCGGAGATCGCGTCGATCAAATCCAAGGCGTACGATCTGGTACTCAACGGCAGCGAGATGGGCGGAGGGTCGATCCGTATCCACCGGCCCGACGTGCAGGCCCGGGTGTTCAAGCTGCTGGGGATCGGTGAAGAAGAAGCCCAGGCGAAATTCGGGTTCCTGCTCGACGCGCTCAAGTACGGCGCGCCGCCGCACGGCGGGCTGGCGTTCGGGCTGGACCGGACGGTCATGCAACTGGTCGGGACTTCGAACATCCGCGACGTGATCGCGTTCCCCAAGACGCAGAACGGCGCGGACCTGATGACCGAGGCGCCGTCGGCGGTGGACGACGAACAACTCAAAGAATTGAACCTGCGGGTGCAAGCGCCGGTCACAGCGCCGTCGGCGTAGCATAGGGTTGGTGTTCGGGCCCCCGCGTCGCGGGGGGATTCATTTTCGCCGCCCGCGTGGTCCGGGGCGGGCTGGCCTCCGCCGCGTTGCGTTTTAGTCGGGGCGGGATCTGCGCCTCAAGGCGGGGCTGAGGGTTTAGGGAAGACCTTGTTATGTGTGGTATCGCGGGCATGGTGCGTTTCGACGACCGGCCGATCGACCCCGATCGGCTGAGCGCGATGGCGGCGCACCTCAAACACCGCGGGCCCGACGGCGACGGGCAGAGCGTGCACGGCCGGTGCGGGATGGTCCACGCCCGGCTGTCGATCATCGACCTGCTGTCCGGGCAGCAGCCGATGCACCTGACGGCGGAGGTCGCGGCCGCGGAGGGCGCGCGGAAACGCAGCGCAGGGCAGCGGGGATCGTCGGGCGGGCTGCACCTGGTCTTCAACGGCGAGATCTACAACCACGTCGCGCTGCGGAAGAAGCTCGAGCAGCGTGGGCACCGCTTCACGTCGGACCACTCGGACACGGAGGTACTGCTGCTGGGGTACCGGCAATGGGGCGAGAACCTGCCGAAGCATTTGCACGGGATGTTCGCGTTCGCGATCTGGGACTCGACCGAGCGGCGGCTGTTTCTTGCGCGGGACCGGGCGGGGAAGAAGCCGCTGTTTCTGCGGCGGGGCCCGGACCCGCGGGAGCTGATGTTCGGGAGCCTGGTGGGGACGCTGGTGGCGGGGGTGCCGGCGGACGAGCGGCTGGAGGTGAACCGGTGGGCGCTGCTGAACTACCTGCAACTGGGGTACACGTTCGGGACCGCGATGGTGGACGGCGTGGAGGAGCTGCCGGCGGCGCACTTCATGCGGATCGAGGCGGACGGGTCGTCGTATACGAAGCGGTACTGGCGGCCGCCGCCGATCTCGAAGCATTCGACGTCGCTGGGGGCGGTGGACGCGTTGGAAGAGGTGCTCAACGAGGCGGTGGTCAAGCGGCTGGAGGCGGACGTGCCGCTGGGCTGTTTTTTGTCGGGGGGGATCGACTCGTCGGTGATCGCGGCGCTCGCGCAGCGGCGGCTCGACGCGGTGGGCGGGGGTCGGCTGCGGACGTTCAGCGTGTCGATGCCGGACGTACATTACGACGAGACGCCGCACGCCCGGGCGGTGGCGGACCATCTGTCGACGGAGCACACGGTCCTGCGGTGCGAGGTCGGGGACACGATGGCGGACCTGGCGCGGATGATGGCGGTGTCGGGTGAGCCGACGGCGGACAGCTCGCTGCTGCCGACGCATTGGCTGTGCAAGACGGCCCGGCCGTTCTGCCGGGTCGCGCTGTCGGGCGACGGGGGCGATGAGCTGTTTGGCGGGTACGACCGGTACCGGGCGATGCGGCTGCTGACGCGGTTCCGGGGGGGGCTGTCGCGGCTGCCGCAGGGGCTGTGGAACGCGTCGCCGCGGACCCGCCGGGCGCGGTTCGGGCGGCTGGTGGCGGCGGCGAAGGCGGGGCGGGAGCCGGACCGGCAGTACCGCTCGATGATCCATCTGTTTACGAACGACGACATCGCGACGCTGGCCCCGGGGCTGCGGGACGAGCTGACGCGGTCGGACCCGTCGGGGCTGCCGGGGTGGGCCGACTGGAGCGACTGGACCCACGCGGCGATGCGGTGGGACTTTGAATATTACCTGCCGTACGAGCTGCTGCGGAAGGTCGACCGGGCGTCGATGGCGGTCGCGCTGGAGGTGCGCTGCCCGATGCTGGACACGCAGGTGTGCGACCTGGCGGGGCACCTGCCGACGTCCGTATTGATGCCGGGGAACCGTCCGAAAGCGCTGCTGCGACAACTCGGGGCGCGATTCCTGCCCGACGCCATCGTGCAGCGGCGCAAACGCGGGTTCGCGGTGCCGATGGGTTACTGGCTCCGCGGCCGGCTGTGCGACGCGGTACAGGCCCGGCTCAGCGACGGTCGGCTCGAGGGCCTGGGGATCGATCCTGAGGTGACGCTGCGGCTGTTCGAGGAGCACCTGAGCGAGCGGGTCGATCACACCCATCGGCTGTTCGGCCTGCTTCAGCTTTCGCTGTGGGCGGACTGGGTGCATACCGTGCCGAGGCCCGTGCCGCCGGTGGGGATCTCGATCGACCGCTGACAACGTGAACGAGGAGCCGGTGGGCCTCGGGGTGAGCTTGCGGCCTGCCGCGGGGCGGTCGGGTCACATGCCGCCGTGTTCCGACCTGCGGCCGAATGGTAGGCGCAAAACGCGCCGCACCGGAAGTTCTTTTCGGACATGTTGTGGGACACGGTCCGGAGCGGACGCCCGGCTCTGCGCAGCGTCGGGCGGTGAGCCCGCGCGTAAAAAAACGGCCGAGCCGGGCGGGCTCGGGCCGCTTGGGGGATGCGGGCGACAGGAATCGAACCTGCACGGGTTTTACCCCACCAGAACCTAAATCTGGCGCGTCTGCCAATTCCGCCACGCCCGCGGCAGAGGAGAGGGGCCGAGTTTATCGGCTTAAGAAGGGGTTCACAAAGGGCGGCGACCCCGCAGCCCCGTCGGTGTCCCGAAACACTGGCGGCGGAGGGTCGCAGGCGCGGCCGACGGCGTCCGACGCGGAGAGGCCGGGGCGGTACACTCGCGAGATGACCCAAGACCCGTTTACCTTGCTGGGGCTGCCGGCCGAGTTCGACCTGTCGCCGGAGGAACTGGAACGGCGGTACCTGAGTGCCGCGGCGACCCATCATCCGGACCGCCACCCGGACCCGCTGGATCAGGCCGACGCCGCGGAGCGGACGGCGGAGATCAACACGGCCTACCAGATGTTGCGTGAACCCGAGAGCCGGGCCAATGCGCTGCTCGCCCTGCGCGGGGGGCCATCGGCGGCGGACGACCGGTCGCTGCCGCCGACGCTGCTGATGGAGATGATGGAGGTGGGGGAAGCGGTGGAAAAGGCGGCCGAGAAGAAAGACGGGCCCACGCTATCGCGGCTGCGGGGCGAGGTGGAGCAGAAACGGGCGGCGCACCTGGAAGCGGTCGGGGCGCTGTTTCAGGCCGAGCCGATGGACCCCGCGGCGATCCGGCTGGAGCTGAACGGGCTGCGCTACGTCGAGCGGACGCTCAGTCAATGGCCGGTCTAGCGCGTCTAGACACTCGCGGGTGCGTGTGCCAAGGGTAAGCCCCGCAGACGATCCGAGATCATTCGTCGGCTTGCGTTCAGCAACGTGTTACCGCTGCGGTCGGGGTGCGCTCGCGCGACGTATTCCGGGGCGGACCGGGTCAAGCGGCCTGGCGGAGTTGATCGGTCAGTTGGTCGAGGCGGCGGCGGGCTTCGGCGTGGTCGGGGTCCAGGCGCAGGACCTGCGCGAAGGCGGCGACGGCGTCGCGGAGCAAGCCCATCCCGCTGAGGCTACGGCCCAGGGTGACGATCGCGGGCACGGAATAGGGCTGGAGCCGGAGCGCCGCGCGGCAGCAGTCCGCGGCGTGGGCGAGGCGGTCGCCGGCTTCGTAAGCCAGGGCCAGGTCGTGCCACCACGCGGGCTGGCGGTCGTCGAGTTCGACCGCCCGGCGCAGCAGGCTCACGGCGTCGTACAGATGTCCGCCGCGGAAGGTCGCCCGGCCCAGCAGGTGGACGCCCGCGGGGTGGTCGGGGTCGACCCGGAGCACCTGCCGGCAGAGGCGTTCGGCCTCGCGCCAGTGCCGAGCCCGCAGCGCGCCCTCGGCCTGCTCGAGCACGTGGTCGCCGGCGCGGCGGACGGCCGGGGGGACGCGGGTCGGGGCGGTGAACGGCTCGGACATCGGCGGGGCTCGTAGAGGACACGCCCGAGACGCGGACGCGGTTTAACCGGGGATACGGCGGCGGGCGGCGGGTTTAGCCGAGCAGCGAGAGCACGTTCTGGGCGTTGCTGTTGGCGATTCCCAGGGTGGACGTGCCGGCCTGCTGGAGGATCTGGGCCCGGGTCAGCTCGGCGGTCTCGGCGGCGAAGTCGGTGTCGCGGATCGAGCTTTCGGAGGCGGTCAGGTTCTCGAGCGCGATGCCGGTGGAGCGGACCGCGGTCTGGAGGGTGTTGCGCTCGAACGCCCCGAGCCGGCCGCGGAGTTGGGCGACCTGATCGATCGCGACGTTGATGATCTCCGAAGCCTCGCGGGTGCCGCCCGCGACCAGGGAGTTGTCCCCGCCGGTGGTGATGGAATTGAGAAACCCGGTCGAGGTATCGCCGAGGTTGCTGGCGGCGACGGACTGGATTCCGAAACCGACCTGCTGGAGCGAGTTGACTTCGGGGCCGATCTGGAAGTTGGCCCCACCGCCGGTGATGGTGAACTCGTAGGGGGTGCCGGCGACCTGGGCGGCCCCGGAGGTGAGGGTAAGCCCGAGGTTGATGGTGTTGGTGTTGAGCGAGATGTCCAGGCCGTCGCCGAGAGCGAGGTTCCCGTTGACCAGGGCGAGGGTGTCCTCGCCGATGTCGCGGCTGATGTTGCTGCCGCCCTGGGCGTCGAAGGTGCCGAAGAAGTCACCGTCGTCGAGTTTACGGACCGCGACGAAGCTGTTGGAGCCGAAGGCTTCGGACTCGAAGAGCAGGCCGGAGGTCTGGTTGGTGGCGGAGGCGAGGCGGGCGGTCACGCCGGTCGCGTCGCGGACCGAGTTGACGGCGGCGGCGACGGCGGAGAGCGCGGTGCCGGAGGCGAAGTCGAAGACCTGGACTCCGCGGCTGCCCTGGAGCTCGAAGCTGACGGACGAGAGCAGGGCGCCGGGGGAGGTGGCGGTGTTGCCCGAGAGGAAGAGGCTGCCGCGCTCGGCGGAGTTGATGACTTCGACGCTGACGTTGATGTTGCTGTCGAGGCCGAAGTTGGCCCCGAAGACATTGACGTCGCTGATCTGGCTGACGGTGACGCCGGAGTCGAGGTAGTCGAGCGAGCCGTTGAGCAGGCTCAGGCCGGCGAAGCTGGTGGTGTTGCTGATCCGGGTGATGGACTCGACGGCGGAGTCGATCTCGAGCTGGTTGGCGGCGATCTCTTCGGGGCTGAACGCGCCGGTGTTGGCGGCCTCGATGGTCAGCGCCTTGATCGAGGTCAGCAGGGTGCTGACTTCCTGGAGCGCGCCCTCGGTGGTGGCGATGACGTTGGTGGCGCGCTCGGCGTTGTCGATGGCCTGGGTCGCGCCGGCGATCTCGCTGCGCAGCCGCTCGGAGACGATCAGGCCGGCGGGGTTGTCGGCCCCGCGGTTGATCTGGAGCCCGGTGCTCAGCCGCTGGAGGCTGGTCTCGAGGTTGGCGTTGGTGCGGGCGAGGTTGTTCTGAGCGATCAGTGAGGAAACGTTGGTATTAATGCGTGACATCGACAATCCTCCTTGATTGTCTACCGGGACGCCGGCGGGCCGGCTAGGCCGTTACTTGGGGAAAGGGCCGGGGTCCCGTGGGGGGTGGTGAAGTGATCCAGTGGCGTGAAGACTCCAGGCCGCGTCCGCGGTGCCGCCGGAACCGTTCCGGGGTCGAGATGCGGGGGCCGAGTGGTTGAGCATGCAGGCTGGGTTTCTGCAGGGAGGTTGGGATGACGGTTCAGGCGGGCCGCTGTTTGTGGCGGACGTGCCGGTCGGCACCGGTCAGGTCGTCGATCTGGATGTGGGCGGACTCGGCGTTTTCACGCTGGATCGCCTCGTAGACTTCTTTGCGGTGGACCTGGATCGTGCGCGGGGCGTTGATGCCCAGGCGGACCTTGTCGCCGCGGATGTCCACGACGGTGATCTCTACCTGGTCGCCGATCATGATGGTTTCGTCGCGTTGCCGGGATAGCACCAGCATGGGGGAGGCTCCTTCCGTGGGCCGGGAGACGACGCGTCCTTGCGTCGTGGTGATTCAGAGGGTTCGTACTTCTTGAACGGGTCGGATCAGGCGGGGACGGCTTGGCGGACGGGGGCGGCGGATTTGGCCACGGCGGGCCGGAGTTCGACCAGCGGTACACGGGTGGTGAAGCGGCGGTCGCTGAGGACGAGCTGCTCGCCGCGGCGGCTGCCGACGTTGACGACCAGGGGGCCCTGGAGGTTGCCGGTCAGGACGTGCTCGCGTTTGTTGACGATCACAAAGACCTGCGCGTCTTCGATGGCCGAGAGCCCGAGGCCGAGCATCTGCTCGGCGTGGATCGGCACCTTGTAAGTGGAAACGAAGAGGGTCGGGTCGGTGACCACGAACGCGAGCTCGGGCAGGTCGACTGACTGAAGCCACCAGAAGTTGCTCTGTTCGCCGGGGTTCTCGGGGTTGGCGGATTCGATCAGGACGTAGTCTTGATACTGGGGGAAGCCGAGCAAGCCCTTGGGGAACTTGATGACGCGGTTGCCGTCGACTTCTACCTCACCGAATCTCGTGGTCTGGATCTTCATCGTTTCGGGTCCTATGCGGCCGGGCGTCCTGCGAAGTGTGGCCCACGCTTGGGTTGGTCGTGGGGGGCGGCGTCCTGCCGCCCGCTGGGTCCGCGGTGGGGGCCGGCCGAGGGCCCGCCGCCGCGCATGTTTTGCGCCGCTTAGCGCAAGAAATCCAAGAGGCTGGTCTGCTGGATTTGCGCACTGGTTTGCAGCGCGGCCTGGAGCTGGATCTGCAATTGCTGGAAGCGGGTAATCACTTCCGTCAGGTCTGCATCTTTGAGGTTGGAAAGCACGCTTTGCTCCTGGAGCGTCTGGTCTTCGTTGCGGAGGCTGATCTGTTCGAGCCTCTGGGCTTGCACCCCGACGATCGCCCGGGCACTCACCGCGGCGTCGATGTCGTCTTCGAGGTTTGTAGAAGCAAGGGTGATGCCAGACTCGTCGTTATTCCGCAATGCGTCGCGTAAAAGAATCAAATCGGTAAACGCGTTGTTGAGCCGACGCGCCGCGGTGTCTTCGCCGACGATCGGGTCGCCGACCGCGGCGCTGCCCAGGAGGCCCAGGTGTTCGGCGGCGTGGGATTGGCCGACGTTGGTAATCGAGAAATCGTTGGGGCCGGTGGTGTTGTCCACGGCGAGCAGGCCAGTCCCCGTGGTCGGGACGCTGACCGAGAACTCGGCGGGCGTGATCCCCGCGGCCGAGGCGGCGGTGTTGATCCGCGAGATCGCCTCGGACACGTCGGGCGCGGAATCGAGGTTGACCGAGAAGCTTCGGCCGTCGTGCAGCGTGACGCTCAGGTCGTCTTCGCCTTCGTTAGTAATCAGCCCGATCCCCTGCCGCAGGTCGGTGAGGAGGGTGTCGCCGTTAAAGGTATGGATCCCCAGGTCGGTCGCGGTGGTGCCCCCGTTCTCCCCGACCGAGAAGTCGAGGCCCGCGACGCTGCTGACGAACTCCAGGGTCCGCCCGTCCTCAGCGATATCCAGCCGTACGCCGAGTTTGAGGTCGGCGACCGCGTTCTGGACGTCTTCGATCGTGCTCGCCAGCGGGAACGCGACGGTGACCGTTTGCTCGCCCTGGGTGATGGTCAGGCCCGACGTGAAATCCACCGGCGTGGCGAGGTCCGCCAGGTTGGTCAGCGGAGTCAGCCGCACCCCCAGGTCCGCCCCGGGCTGCGCCACCCCCCCGCTGCTCGACAGGCCATCGAGCCCCAGCGACGCGGCGGTACGGCTGCCGGCCAAATCGTCGATGTTGACCGTGTTCCCGCCATTCCCGGTAAGCACCAGCCCCGTCGGCCCCACCGTGACGCCCCCGGCCCCGGGGACCGCGGTGTTGATCGCGTCGCTGAGCACCGTGGCCGCGTCGTCGAGGGAATCCAGACCCGACAGGTCGACCGTCACCTCGGTGGCGTTTACGGTGACCGACACCGAGCCGGGGACGAAGCCGCTGTTGGTTCCGCCCTGGATGGCGGTGAGGCGGGTTGCCCCGGTGGCCTGGGGCGCGAGGTCACGGCCGTTGTTCACGACCGCTTCGAAGTTGCCGAACGCGGTCAGGCCTTCACTCGTGAAATCCTGCGACCCGAAGGCCCCGACGTCGGTCTGGAGGTTGTCGCCGGTCCCGACGTACTGCACCCCGCCGAGGAATTCCTGAAACACCCGGCCGTCCTGGGCCGCGCCGTTGTTCCCGCCGAACACCGAGACGCCGTTGAACTGGGTGTTGGCGATGTCGACCAGCGACGCGAGTTGGGCGTCGATGACCAGCGACTGGGCCTGCCGCGTTTCTTCGTCTGAGCCGACGCCGATCTGACTCGAGGCGATGGTGTTGGCCTCGATCAGGGTGTCGGTGGCCTCGCCGAGCGCGAGGTCGGCGGTGTTGAGCGTCTGGGTCGCCAGTTCGAGGTTGCGGGCCTCCTGCTCCCGCTCGAGCAGCCGGCGTTCGAGCAGGAGCACCGACGCGACCTGCGCCGGATCATCGGACACGCGGTTGATCGCCTGCCCGGTGGAGATCTGCCGCTGCAGGTCGTTGAGGCTGCGCTGGGTCGTCTGCAACCGATCGAGCGACTGCTGGCTGCCGAGCAGGGTCGAGGTGCGGGAGCTGATGGAGGAGATCGTGGACATAAAAACTCGCTTACACCAGCCCGAGCAGTGTCTGGGTCAACTCGTCGACCACGGTGATGAAACGGGCGTTGGCCTGGAACGCCCGCTGATAGGTCAGGAGGTTGAGGGTTTCTTCGTCGGCGTTGACCCCGGAGATCGAGGCCTGCCGCGACTGGAGGTTTTCGCGCACCACGCCGAACGCTTCGCGGTCGTCGTTGGCCTGCGCGAGCTGCGTGCCGACCTCTTCGACCTCACGCGACCAGGCGCGAGTAATCGACAACCCGTTGAGCCCCGGCAGCGGGTCGTCCCGCAGGGCCGCGAGGGCCAAGGCGTTGCGGTTGTCCCCGGTCAGCAGGTCCTGGCCAGCCGCGACCAGCGACGGGTCGGACAGCAAGGCCTGGTTCACCCCGATGTCGAACGCATCGCTGCCGGTGAAAAAGCTGTTGACCCCCAGCGCCGCGAGCACGCCCGACGTGTCGTTACTCAGCGCGATCCGGTTGTTCGCCGAGGTGCTGCGCAGGTCCAGCCGGCCGGTCGAGGTGATCGTCGCGCTCACGCCGTCCACCGCGTCCAGCGCCGCCGCGAGGTCGTTGAGGGTGGTGTCCGCCGCCGGGTTGATGCCGTCCAGGTCCACCTCGATCAGCGTCGTGGTCGGCTGGCCCGAGGCTTCGGGGACCACGCTGATCTCGAACGCCCCGTTCTGCGCCGCGAAGGGCAGGCCGGTGAGCGTCAGGTCGTTGAGCGCCACCGCCGGGTCGAGCACCGCGTTGGTCGCCGTGGTCTGCCGGATCAGGGAAGTGCCCTGCCCCTGGCTGTGCAGCCGGTTGGTCTGGAAAATCAGCTCGCCGGTGATCTGGTTAAGCGAGGTGACCGATTCCTGCAGCGCCCCGTTGATGAACCCGATGCGGGCGCCCAGTTCGCCGCTGGACACGTCGATCACGCTGCCGTCGTCGCTGACCACCACCTCGGTCAGGGCCTCGCCATCGATCGTCTGGGTCCGCAGTTCCAGGCCCCGGGACACCCCGTTGAGCAGGATCGGCCGCGAGCCGACGAACACGTCGATGCTGCCGTTGTTTTGCTCTACGGTCGAGACGTCGAGGAACTGGGCCAGCTCGCCCAGCAGCTGGTCGCGCTGGTCCCGCAGCCCCGAAGCGCCGCCGGCGGCGGCCCCTTCCTGGGTCGCGATCGACCGGTTGACCGACTCGATCCGCTGGAGCAGGCTGTTCGCCGACGCGACAGCCTCCCCCAGAGCCGTGGTCGATTCGTTCTGGATATCGGTATAGCCGCTACGCAGGTCGTTGATGAACGCGGACAGCGACGTGCCCTCGGCCGTGACCAGGGTACGCAGCGACGAGTCCTGCGGGCTCGTGGTGAGCTGCGACCAGGCGTTGAAATACTGCCCGAGCCGGGTCGTCAGGTCGCGGCCGGTGAGCTCGTTCTGGACCGCTTCGAGGCGGGAGATCTGGTCCGCGGTGGCGGCCGCGGCCGACTCGTCGGCGATCGATGAACGCAGCCGCGACTCGACCGCCTCGCTCACCTGCCGGGTGATCGATTCGATCTGAACGCCCTGCCCGACAAAGTTGTCCGCCGAGACGCGCCGATCCCCCAAGGCCGAGAGCTCGACACGCTGCACCTTGTAGCCCGGCGTGGCCAGGTTCGCGAGGTTGTTACCGGTGGTCTCGATCGCCGTCTGACTGGCGAGGAGGCCGGTGCGTCCGATCTGGAGGGAGGAAGAAAGGCTCATGGGTGGGCGTCCGCACGGTGCGGGCGGTCAGGCAATCAGGCGGTTAGGTTCAGCGTGCTCATCGGGGCAGGCTTGGCGTGGAGACGCCCGGTCTGGCCGTACGCCGCCCCGCCGTGGGAGACCACGCCGATGGTTCGGATCAGGCCGTTGACGTGCTGCATCAGCGACTCGCTGGCCCGCCGGACCACCGACGTCTGCTCCGCCACCGCGGTTATCACCTCTACCAGCTTCGTCCGGGTGACCAGCAGCCGGCCGCGGTAGGGCTCGGGCAGACACTCAGCGAGGTCACGCATTTTCATCGGCTCGGAGGCCGTCGGCGCGACCGCCCGCGTCAGGTCGGCCACCAGTTGAAGGCGCCGCTTCTCCAGGTCGCTGAGGGTCTGCACCACGGCGTTCTCCAGCCGGCTCAGGTCGAGCATCTCGCGGTCTTTGCCGCCCCGCAGGGCCAGCCGTTTACGTTCCAAAGCGGCTAGAAGCTGCTGCTGGCGCTCCAAGGATTGGTGGAGCACCGCTTCGAGGCGATCGATATTTTGGAGGGTGGTTCTATCCACGCAGGTCCACTCCTTGGGTGGCCGCGCCGGGGCCGGCAAGCTGTTGGACCAGGGCTTTGCCGATGCCGAACTGCGCGGACTCGGTGATGTTGTTCGCCAAGATCACGTCGAGCTGCTGGCCGAAAGCGGCTTCGGCGCGGCCGCCGTCAAGCAAGTCGCTCTTAAACGGGCTCTCGCGGACCTGGGAAAGGATCGGGAGGATAAACGCGGCGGAGACCAGCTCGTCCGCGGCCTCCTTCGCGTCCTGCGGGGTGCGGCCCGGCACGGCTTGGTCCGCAGAAGCACGGCCCAGACGACGCTGGAAATCGTCCGAACCCGAGCGCGGGGACTCGCTCAAGGCAAGCCGCGGCGGGCCGACGGCGGGAAGGGTGGGGGGAGAAACAGTCATTGGATGACGAGCTCCGCGTGGAGTTGGCCGGCCTCGTGCATCTGCTTGACGATCACGATCCGGTCATGAGCGGAAACCTTGAGCTGGTTGAACGCGGTAAGCAGGTCCGCGAGGCGAGCGCCGCCGCGGTTGTTGGGGTCGACGGGGATAAAATCTTCGCTGACCACGGCGGGCTTGGCGTCCTCAGGAGCCGGCGGCGGCTTAATCATGCTGATGGTCAGGCCGTCGTGGCTGATGATCGTAGGCGATACCTCGACGTCCCCGGACATCACGATCGTGCCGGTGCGTTCGTTGATGACCACGCGGGCCGAGCCGGTGACTTGCGACCCATCGATGTAGGCTTCGAGGATGTTGGCGATAAACGAGGCGGGGTTGGTCCGTTCATACTCGGGGACACGGATAAAGACGTTTTTCGCGTCCAGGGCCCGGGCGGCTTCGGGGCCGTCGGGCGCGACCAGGCCGTTGATCAGCGCCGCGAGGTTGTTGGTGGTGGTCCAGGACGCGTTGGCTTCATTGACGACGAGTTGGATATAGCCGCGCTGGTCCATGAAGCGGGCCCGCACGGAACGGGTCATCTTGGCCCCGCTCTCGATACGGCCGGTCCGCGGGAGATCGGGGTCTTCGATGCTCACCGCACCGCGGGCCAGGGCCATGACGTCGGAGTCGCGGTGCTCGCCCACCATCGGGACCAGGAATAGCCGGCCGCCTTCCAAAGACTGGGCGGGTCCGACGCAAGACACATACAAATCAAGGAGATCCCCTTCCCGGACGCCTTCGGCAGGGACCGTGGCTTCAAGGGCAACCAAAGCCACCGACTCGCTGTCTTCGAGCTGGGCGAGCGTCGCCTGGTCGTCGATCAGGCGGGAGATCACCTCGACCAGGGGGCGGTGGGCCGGGGAATAATCGCCGCCGTCGCCCGTACCGTTGAGCCCGACGACCAGGCCCATCCCTACAAGCGTGGAGGTTTCCGAGCCTTTGATGCGGACCACGCTGCCGACTTCGAGGGCCGCCGCGGGGCCGGCCACCATCAGCACGGCGATCCCGATCAATCCCAGGGAGCGCAAAAATGGAGGGGTGAAATACATCATGGCATAAAATCAGCAACAGGCTTACCAGGGAAACAGAAAATCCATAATTTGGGTAAATAAACCTTTGTCCGCGGCTTTCTTGAGGTGGCCGGCGTGCTGCTTGTCAATAAACAGATCTGCGATCTGGGTCGATAAGATGTGGTTATCGGGGGTGATATCGTCGACGCGGCAAACCCCGGTCGCGACAAGGGTGTAGTGCTCGTCGTCGCTACGGATCGACTTGCGGGCTTCAAGGACGACGCTGCCGTTGGGTTTGACGTCGATGATAGTGGCCTGCAACCGCGCAATTAAGGTCTGCTGGTTGGCGTAGTCGCCTTCACCTTCGAACTCGCTCTCGCCGGTCACGTCGAGCGACACGATGCCGTCGGGGAAGGTGTTGGGGAGGAGTTGGAAATCCACGAGGTCGGAGAGCTGAAAACGGGGGAAATCGGCGATTTCCCCGGTGAATTCCGATTCTTTTTCAGTTTCTAGCGTCGCGGTAAAGCTGGTCTGGGTCTCTTCACGGACGATGATGGTGACCATGTCGTGGACGGCAAACGTCTTGGGGGCCGGGGCGAGGACGGCGGTAAAGCTCGCGGCCGCAATCGCCGGCGACAACAAACGGTCGTCGCTCTGCCGCCCCGGGACCGACGCCGCCGGCAGAGGGGTTGCCTCGGCAGCGAAGGGATCGGCAAAAAACTCGTCGCCGGTGGCGTAGAGCGATGAGCTGAGTTCCTGGGCGGCGGCCTGTGCAGCCAGGCCGAGGCAGAACAACAAAACAAGGGCGAGAAACAGGGTGATACGCATGGCGGGACTCGGGAGGTATTAATTACTGATTTTCTTGTAAATGGATCGACGCCTGGCGTTTGCCGGTTACGGTGGCGTAGATGGTTTCGCGGGTGTCGGGGTTGCGGATCGCGACGATGTCGCCGAGCGCTCCGTCGGCGGAGGCGCGGCCGACGCTACGGATCACCAGCGACCCGCTGATGCACTCCACGGTGACGAGTTCCCCGCGTTTGACCAGGAGGTCCGGGGCGACGTGGGCGGCGTAAACGGTGGCGTCCTGCCGCAGCGCAGCGGCGGCGGTCTGGCCCAGCAGGAGGTCGGTGTCGGCGAGGAATTCGCCGTGGTCACCGGTGATTTCGACCTCGCGGAGGCCGAGGTTGCGGGAGGTGAAGACCTCGCCGCGTCGGATGGATCGGAGGGCGACGACCGCGGTGACCCGGCGGGTGACTTCGGCGGTGACGGTGAACTGTTCGGCGGTGCCGTCGGCGTCGTAGCGTCGGACCCGGAGGGGGACCCGGCCCAGGCCGGTGCCGCTGAGCGGCTCGATCTCGTAGCGGCTAACGACGGTACTGCGATTGAGCCGGGCGGCGGTTTCTGCGTCGCCGCGGAAATGGATATCCAGTTCGTCGAGGGGAGCGGCGGTTAATTCGGCGATCTGGGCGATAAGCAGATCGCTGAGGGTCTGGTCGGCGTGGGGGTGGTTGAGGGCGAGTTCGCGGTTGGGCGCGGCGGCGTGGTTCTGGTCGGGGGCCTGGTCCGGGACGGGCGCAGCGTCGAGCCGGGTGACCACGCAGGCGGTGCGGCCGCGGAGCGCGAGGTCAGACCAGTTGGCCTGGGCGTGGGTGAGGGTGCGGCGGACGGTACTGAGCTGGATCGTGAGGGTGGTTTGACCTTGGGCGAACCGGCCGACGACCAGGTCGCCGAGGGAAGCGGCGTATTCGCCTTCGAGTTCGGCGATTTGCACGAGGGTGACGTTCGGGCTTGCGCTGCCGGCCTGGTCGTGGAGGCGGATCGAATCGGCGGCGGCCGCGGTACCGAAAAGCAGGCCGACGGGGCTGCCCAGCAGTACGGTCAAGCAGAGGTTTTTGAGGATTTTGAAACGCATGGCGGATTCGGGGTGTTTTGGTTTTACGGAGATAAGGCTCAGGCGGCCCGTGGCCGAGGGCTGATCCGCGGCCGAGGCGGTTCAGGGTTAACGGCGGAGGTTGCCCACGACCTGGAGGACTTCGTCGGCGGCTTCGATGGTCTGGCTGTTGAGTTCGAAGGCCCGCTGGGTGCGGATCAGGGAGACGAGTTCGGTGACGGGATCGACGTTGGAGTTTTCGAGGTGGCCCTGGAGGAGGGTGCCGAGGGAGCCTTCGCCGGGGTTGCCTTCGATGGGCGGTCCGGAGGCTTCGGTTTCGACGTAGATGTTGCCGCCGATGGATTTGAGGCCTTCTTTGTTTACGAAAGTGGTGAGCTGGAGCTGTCCGATCTCGGAGGAGCTGCCGTCGGAGAGGGTCTCGGTGACGGTGCCGTCGGCGGAGATGGTGACGTTCAGGGCGTCGTCGCTGACGGTGATGCCGTCGGCGAGTCGGGGGCCCTGGGAGTTGCCCAGGACGAGTTCGCCGTCGCGGTTGGTGAAGAGGTTGCCGGCCCGGGTGTAGCCGACGCCGCCGCCCTGTTCGGAGAGGATCTGGACTTCGAAGAAGCCGTCGCCTTCGATGAAGACGTCGAGGTCGCGGCCGGTTTCGAGGGCCGAGCCGAGCTGGAAGTCGTACTGGGTGTTGCTGATCTGGGTGCCGAGTCCGACCTGGATGCCGGCGGGGTTTTGGTCGCCGTTGGCGTTTTCGATGCCGGGCTGTTTTTTGGTTTGGTAGATCAGGTCTTCGAAATTGACGCGCTGGGTTTTGAACGCGGTGGTATTGACGTTGGCGAGGTTGTTCGCGATGACGTCGAGTTCGGTGGAGAGCGCGTTGAGGCCGGTGGCGGCGGAGTGGAGGGCGAGGACGGCCATGGGTTAAGGTCCGGGGGCGGGGTGGTTCGGGGGGCCAGGTGAGCGCTGAGTCGGAGGGGATCAGGCGACGCGGCCGAAGGTGTTGATGGCGCGGTCCATGAGGTCGTCGTGGTACTTGATGAGTTTGGCGTTGCCGGTGGCGGCCTTGGTGGCGGCCATGATCTGCATCATGGTGGCGATGGCGTTGGTGCCGGAGGATTCGAGGGCCCCGACGCGGAGGCTGGGGTTGGGGTTTGGCGTGCGGGGGTCGGCGCCGGTGAAGGCGAAGAGATTTTGGCCTTGTTTTTCGAGGGCTTCGGGGTTGGCTACGGTCGCGATCTGGAGCCGAGCGACGTCGGCACCGTTCTGCTGGATCCGGCCGTCGGCGGTGAGGGTGACCGGGGCGTCGGGGGCGAGGGTGATGGGCTGGTCGCCGGGGCCCAGGACACGGTGGCCGGCGACGGTGACGAGGCGGCCCTGGCCGTCGACGGCGAGCCGGCCGTCGCGGGTGAGCTGGACGCCGGCTTCGCCGGTCTCGGGGTCGGTGTGCTGGACCGCGAAGAAGCTGGTGCGGTCGGTGAGGGCGACGTCGAGGTTGCGGCCGGTCTGCTCGATGGGCCCGGGGGCGAAGGTGGTGCGCTGGGGTCCGACGAGGACGCCGCCGCCGAGGCGGTCGAGGAGTTCCTGCGCGGTGCCGAGGGGCGACTGGTCTTCGGCGGTTTCGGCCGGGCGGGGGGTGAGCGTGGGTAGGTCGGGCTTGAAGCCGACGGTATTCACGTTCGCCAGGTTGTTGGAAAAGACGTCCTGACGATAGGTATTCGTCAGGACGCCCGATGCGGAGAGGTACAGGCCGTAGTTCATCGCGCGTCCTCCGTGACGTGCGCCGCGCGGGGCGGGGTAGCCTGTGGGGTCCGTCCGTGGACCCGAGGGGGGGCAAGGTGGGCAGGCTCGGGCCGCGGGGTCGGGCCCGAGCAGAGTTGGCCGCGGTGGACGGCGGCGGCAAGGGTCGCCAGGCGGCGGACGCCGCGGGCCAGATCGGTGTGGCCCTGGCCGGCGGCGGCGAAGCGGGCGAGTTCGAGCCAGTTGATCTGGCAGTCGGCGGTGGGAGTGGGCGGGGTCGGCATGCGGCGAGGGTCCGTGGGGTTGGGTTACCTCACGCAACGCAACGCGGATGCCAAGGGAGAAACGGACACGCAAGCGGGCCGATAAAATTTCATAAAATTATTATATATATTGACTTATGCAATTAAACCCTCATGCAATCGGATCGACGGCGGTACGAAGGGATTACCTGCACTCCCGCGTAAAACCCGGGGGCGGTGCGCAAAGGCTACGGGGCGGCGCAGGGGATGCGCAGCGTCGGCTGGGCGTGGGGTGAGCGCGGTTTCAGGCGAGCAGGCCGCGGTGGGCGGCGAAGAGTTGGTCGAGCCGGGCGGTCAGGGGTGGGGTGGCGGCGGGGTCGCCCAGCGCGGCGGGGAGGTGCGTGAGCAGGCGGATCAGGTGGTGGTAGTCGCGGAGGTGGATGGATTCCGGGGCGATGCGGGTGCGGGTGGCGTCCATGTTGTGGTAGTGGTGGAGGGCGAGACAGATACAGGTCGCGGTGTGGCCGAGGGCCTGGTAGGCGGACGCCTCGCAGGTGCCGCCGGTCATGAGCTTTCGCTGCCAGCGGAAGTCGGGGTCGTCGGCGGCGAGGGACTGCGCCGCCTGGCCGACGGCGTAGGTGAGGGCGGGGTCGAAGGTGCTGGTGCGGTCGCCGACGCGGACGACGGGGCCGTCACCGAGGGGGGCATCGGCAGACGCCTTAGAGTTTTCCAGGGCGATGATGCGGCTGCCGGGCGGGATGAGCCCGGACCGGCAGGCGGCGATCGCGCCGACGAACCCGATCTCCTCGGCCCGGGTGCAGAGCAGACGCACGTCCGCGTGGGGACGGTTTTTACTGGTTTTGATGATGTTTTCGTAACTGCTGAACATCGCGGCCACGGCGGCGAGGTCGTCGCAGACCGGGGCGTGGAGGCGGTGGCCTTTGATCCGGGCGGGGGCGAGGTCCCAGGTGAGCAGGTCGCCGGGCGAGGCGGAGACCGGGCGGGCGAAGCGGACGGTGACCGTTTTGAACGGGCGGTCGGCGGAGGCGGGTTGCAAGGACTCGATGGTCCCTCGGGGCGGCGTGGCGGACGGGCTGGCCGCGGAGCGAGAACCCGAGGCGAGCGGGCGGAGGCCGACCCGGGCCCCTATGAAGTAGTCGTCGTGGACGCCGCCGCGGAACTCGGCGGTGAGGGTGCGGGTCCGTTCCGCGGCGGCGGTCACGACAAAGGCCGGGTGGTCGAGGTGGGCGGTGTAGAGCAGCGGCCGGTCGGAATCAACGCCGCGGCGGGCGAGGAGCAGGTTGCCGTAGGCGTCGCGGGTGAGGGTCAGGGTTTTGGCGCGGCGGCGGGCCCAGCGGGTGACCCAGGCCACGACGCGGTCTTCCCGGCCGGCGGCGGTGGGGAGGCTGGTGAGTTCGAGCAGGTGGCGTTCGTGGCGGTCGGCGGCGGGACGGGTCATGGCCACGATGGTAAGGGACACGGGGGCGGGCGGGGCTTTACAATCGCGGGATGAGCGAATCTTCGACGACGGACCGGACGCCGCTGACCTTCCGGGATTTCCAGTTCCATATCCGCGACAAGTATTTCGCGACCGACGACGCGCGGGGCACGGCCGGGACGTTTATGTGGCTGGTCGAAGAGGTGGGCGAACTGGCGACGGCGCTGCACAAGTCCGCGGGCGAGGGAGGGAACACGTCGGGGGACGCGGACCCGGCGGGCGAGTTCGCGGACGTGCTCGCGTGGCTGTGCACGCTGGCGAATATCAACGGGGTCGATCTGGAAGAGGCGATCCGGGCGAAGTATTTCGAGGGCGGCGGGCCGGTGGGGACCAAGTAACCCCCCCGGAAGTTTTCAAGAACGGCCCGAATCGACGTTTTTTAACCGTCACTGAGTTGGTCTATGTGCAGGAGCACGGTGTCGGGGTACGCGGCCCGCCAGCCGAACCAGAACGCGCGGTGGGCGGGGAGCCGAGGGAGCAGGGTTTGGCCGTCGGCCGAGCGGAGGGCGTCTTCGGTGAGGGTCCAGGCGTGGCCGTCGGTGTCGATCACGGTGCGGTCGCCGTCGTAGGTTTCGAGGGTGTGGCCGGCGATGTCGTAGACGCGGTTGGCGCCCGACGGGTCGGTAAGGACGGCGTAGCGGGTTGAGCCGAGCGTGCCGAGGTAGACCGGGGCCCGGGCGAGGAGTTCGGTATCGATGGCGGTGGGCGAGTCGTCGGGGCCGGCGAAGCGCAGGGCGAGCACCTCGGCCTTGTTGAGCAGGGGCGACGGGGCCTGGGCGTCGGGCCGGGGCACAGTAAACATGAGGCGGTCGGTGGCGAAATAGCTGCGGTAGGCGACGCCCTCGCCGTAGTCGCGGCGGTGGCCGGTGTCGAGGGTGAGCACGGTGGTGGCGGGGTGCCGTTTTTTCCACTGGCCCCAGCTGGTGGTGACCACGTGGAGCGGCTCGAGGCGGATCCCCTGGCCGACGAGCGGGCCGACCACCGGCTCGCCGGTGAGGGTGGACCACATAGACTCGGTCGCGTGGTCGTACATGAGTTTGTTCGAGCGGTAGAGGAAGCCGGAGGTGCCCAGTTCGTGGTGGGTCCCCCGATGCTCGGTGCGGTAGACGATCATGCTGCCGCAGAGGGTGCAGTAGACGCCGTTGACCGAGAGCGGCCGGTCGCCGGTGCCGAAGGTATCCTTGACCATCTCGTGCCAGGCGAGGATACGTTTAGGGTAAGCGCGGGCCTGACCCTCGAACGCGACGCCGAACACCACGTCGGTGTCGGCGAGGTAGCGGGCGTCCCGGTCGCCGGCGGCAACGTGCCGGGGGTGGTCCAGCGGCGGGATGCCGTCGCGCCGCACGCCGCCCCAGCGGATCTCGTCGAGGCGGATGTGGGCGTGGTCGGTGTAGTCGTCGAAGTAGGCCTCGAAGCGGGGGTCCAGGACGCGGTAGAGCTGCGCCTTGAACGCGGCGTAACCGGGGTGCGGGTCGTAGGGCTGGGCCCACACCCAGTGCCAGGCGGCGTCGGTATCGCCCCGGAAATCCTGGCCGGTGAGTTCGTCGATCAGCGCGTCCATCCGCTGGCGGTGCGACGCGGCGGGGCTGAAACGTCGGACCTCCAGGAGCAGGGCCGTATGCCCGGGGCGGAAACGCGCGCGGATCGTCTCGGCGGCGCGGTCGAAGTCGCGGTCGTCCGCGGTGAACAGGTCGAAGAAGGCATTGATGGGCGGGTGCGCGGCGTGGGGACCGGCGTGACGCTGCGCCGGCTCGGTGGCGTCTCCCGTGTCGGCGGAGCCGGGCGAACCGACGGTCGATAACTGAAAATTCGGCCCGAACGGATCGAGCCCGGTGATGGGGTCGGGGCTCACCCACGGGGTGTAGGTCCAGCCGAGCACGAGGAGGACGGCCAGCAGCACGGCGGATCCAGCCGCCCAAACGAGAGGCCGCCGACGGTTCACGAGAGTGGGGTCAGGCATACCGGATCAACGCGGCGGGGGGCCGGGTTATTCCGTCGCCGCTGCGGGGCGGGGGATCAGGAAGCGTCGCGGGAGCTGAGGGGGGTGCGGTGGAGGTCGGGCGTGTCGGCGTAGGCGGCGATCACTTCGCGGCCGCGGGCGGCGATCCCCGCGGGGTCGAGGCCGGCGTCGGCGAGCTGGCGGGCGCGGCTGTCGGGTCCGACCCAGCGGCGGGGCATGCCGTGACGGTGGATCAGGCGGGTATCGAGCTGCGCCGCGTTGGCGGCGTCGAGCACGGCCGAGCCGAAGCCGCCGTCGACGAGGTGGTCTTCGATGGTGAGGATCGGCACGCCGGCGTCGAGGAGCCGGGTGACCAGGTCCAGGTCGATGGGCTCAGCGAAGCGGGCGTCGTAGACCGCCACGTCGTGGCCGTGCTCGCGCAGGGCCGGCAGCCCCGCGAGGGCGGCGACCACCGGCGTGCCGTAGGCCAGGATCGCCAGGTCAGGGGTCGCGGTCTTGGCGGGGTGGACACAGGCCGCGCGGCCGAGCTCAAAAGGCGGGGGGTCGGCGAGGATCGGCGGGTCCGCCATGCTGTCCCGGGGGTAGCGGAGGAAGCTCGCCCCGGCGTCGTGGTCCTGCATGAACCGCAGGGCCGCGTCGAGGGTCGGGCCGTCGCTCGCGGCGAGCTGGGTCACACCGGGGAACGCGCGGAACATCGCGATATCCATAAACCCGTGGTGCACCGCGCCGTCGCCGCCGACGTACCCCGCACGGTCCATGCAGACCCGCACCGGCAGGCCCTGAAGCGCGACCTCCTGAAACACCTGGTCCAACGCCCGCTGGGCGAAGGTCGAATAGACCGCGAAGAACGGCTTGAGCCCGGCCTTGGCCAGCCCGGCGCACATGTCCATCGCGTGCGACTCACAGATCCCGGTGTCGAGCGTGCGGGCCGGGTATTTTTCCAGAAGCTTGTCCACCCCCGTGCCCGGGCCCATCGCGGCGGTGACGGTGAAGATTTTTGGGTCCTGGGCCATCCGTTCGGACATCGCCTGCGCGAACCCCGCGGTGAACGACTGCCCCCCGCCGCCGGCGTCGAGTTCGACCCGGCAGCCGTCGCGTTTGAACGGCTTGGGCGAGTGGAACGTGGTGGCGTCGCCCTCGGAAAATTCGTAGCCCTTGCCCTTGATCGTCTTGACGTGCAGCAGGACCGGGCGGTCGATGTCGCGGACCTCCGCGAGGGTGGCGATCAGCGTGGGCAGGTCGTGGCCGTCGACCGGGCCGATGCAGATATGGCCGAAGTGCTCGAACATGTGGCCGTCGGAGATCATGGCCTTGAGCATCTCGCTGCCGCGGTGGTAGACCTCTTCGAGGATCGTGCCCCCCGGTAGCCGGTCGAGGATATCCTTGCCCCGGCGTTTAAGGTCGTGGTAGGTGGGGCTCACCCGGACGCGGTCGAAGTAGGTCGCCATCGCACCCTGGGGCTGGCTGATGGACATGCCGTTGTCGTTGAGCACGGTAAGGAACTGGCGTTGCAGGGTGCCGGCGTTGTTGAGCCCTTCGAGCGCCACGCCGTTGACGATCGACGCGTCGCCGACGAGGGCCACCGTCTTGCGGTCCGAGCGCCCGGCGGGGTCCCGGGTCGGGTCGTCGGACTCGAGGGCAGCGCGGACGTCGTCGCCGCGTGCGAGGCCGACGGCCGTGCTGATAGCGGTCCCGGCGTGGCCGACGCTGAACAGATCGAAGTCGGATTCGTTCGGCTCGGGGAACCCGGACATCCCGCCGCGCTGCCGCAGCTTGCCGAGCAGGGGGTAGCGGCCGGTGAGCAGCTTATGGGGGTAGCACTGGTGCCCGACATCAAACAGCAGCCGGTCGTGGGCGAAGTCGAAGACGTAGTGCAGGGCGATCGTCAGCTCGACGACGCCGAGGTTGGGCGCGAGGTGGCCGCCGCTCCGAGATACCTGCTCGCAGATCGCGTGGCGGATCTCGTCGGCCAGCCGGGGCAGGTCGTCGGTCGGGATTTGTTGCAGGTCCCGGGGGCCGTGGATCGTGGGGAGCAGGGGTTGGGGCATGGTGGGCGTTTTCGTCGGGTCGGCGTGGGCCGTATCCCCGGACCGGGCGGATCTTTGTAGTGCAAACGATTCGCGGCTCGGCCGTCCGTGGCCAGTCCCGGTCGCCCCGAGCCCTCCCCCCTTTAGTCTTCTATTCTACTTTCGACGGATGGCCAAGTCATCCGCCAGCCGGGCGAGCGCCGCCGCCCCGTCGCCCAGCGGCTCCAGCGCGGCGTGGGCCGTGTCACGCAGCCGCTGGACCTCAGCCCGGGCCCCGTCCATCCCCATCAGCCCGGGATAGGTCAGCTTGCCCGCCGCGGCGTCTTTTTGGGTCGCTTTTCCGAGTTCCTCGGCGTCGCCGGTCACGTCCAGCAGGTCGTCCACGACCTGGAACATCAGCCCCACCGCCTCAGCGTATCGGCTCAGGGCGTCGAGCTGCTCCGGCTGCGCCTGGGCGCAGATCCCCCCCATGCGGCACGCGGCCCGGAGCAGCGCTGCGGTTTTGTGGCGGTGGATCAGCCCCAGCCGATCGACCTCGGGGATGTGGGGATCGAACGCGGGCAGCGAGTCGTAGACCTGGCCGGCGATCATGTCCGTGGTCGCCCGGCCCAGCTCACGGGTCAGCCGGACCGCCTGGAAATGGCTCGCGGCGTCGTCGGGGCGGCAGGCCGCTTCGTCCAGCAGCCGCTCGAACGCCATCGACAGCAGGCTGTCACCCGCGAGCAGCGCCATCGCTTCGCTGGTGTGTTTGTGCAGCGTCGGCCGGCCGCGGCGCAGGTCGTCGTCGTCCATCGCCGGCAGGTCGTCGTGGACGAGGCTAAACGCATGGATCATCTCGATCGACACCGCGGCGGCCGCCAGCGACGCGGGCATCGGCCCCAGCCCCCACGGCCCCGCGACCGCTTCGTAGCTGCGTACCACCAGCGTCGGCCGCACCCGCTTGCCCGGCCCCAGCCCGGCGTACACCACCGCGTCCGCCAGGTTCCGCGGCAGCCCCCGAGCCCGCACCGTGTCGCGCAGCACCGCCTCGACCTCGGCCACGAGTTGTGCCTGCGGCAAGCCGACCGGCGTCTGAGAAGAGATCGAGGGATTCATAAACACTGCTTCAAAAATGCAAGCGAATCGCTTGCAGGTCTAGACAGCATACTAGGGCCCCAACCGGTCTCGGACCCAGTCGGCCAGCCGCTGGGCCCCGTCCGGAGGCGGGTGGTCAAGCATGGCCCGCCGCATCGCGTCCCGCTCCGGCCCGTCGCCAAAGAGGGGTTCCAAAACCCCGCGCAGCGCCGCGGCGTTCTCCACCGGGTCGATCCGGTCCTTGACCACCACCGCCCCGCCCAGCGCGACCAGCGGCGCCGCGTTGTGCTTCTGGTGCTCATCTTTATGAAACGGATACGGCAGCATCACGCTCGGCACCGCGTTGGCCCACGCCTCGGCCACCGTCCCCGCCCCGCAGCGCGTCACCGCCACATCCGCCGCCCGCCACGCCAGGTCCATCCGGTGGCAGAACGGCAAAACCTTAGCCGGAATGCCACCGCCGTCGTATCGCTGCTGTAGCGACAGGGATGCATCCTGCCCGGGCCCGACGACGTGCAAAATCTGTAGTCCGCGCTTGGCATGCTCGGCCCAAAGGTCAGCAAGGCGAAGCATCACCCCGTTGATCGTGCGGGCGCCCTGCGACCCGGCGAAGACCAGCAGCGTTTTCTTTTCGGGGTCCGACCCGAAATGCGTCCGCGCCTCGGCCGGCGAAACTTCCGGGCGGGCCACCGCTGCCCGCCGCAGCGGGAAGCCAATCACCTCCATCGCCGGAAGCGTCCGCACGCCGCCGTGCGTCTCGAACGCGCTGAAAACCGCCGTCGCTCGCCTCGCCGTGAACCGGTTCGCCCGGCCCGGCACGGCATCTAAACTCACCAGTGCCACGGGCAACCCCGCGGCCTTCGCGGCGGTGACGGCCGGGCCACTCACAAACCCGCCCGTGGCCACCATGGCCACCGCATTTGTTTTACGGATCAGTTCGGTTACCGCCGCCCGCCCACGCCGATATTCACGCAGAAACCTCAGCCCCGCCCGCGGCCGCAGGCTCAGCGGAACCGCAGGGATCGCGGTATGCGCCAGCCCCGAATCTTCCGCGATCTGCGCATCCAGCGGACGCTCCGACACGACCAGATGCGGGGTTGCCACTTCCGGAGGCAGCCGCTCGGCCACCGCGAGGTTCGGGTAGATGTGACCGCCGCTGCCACCGCCGACGAAAAGGATGGTTCGGGGGTGGGGCATCAACCGACCAGACTAATCACCAAGAACCGAAGACGCGAAGGCACGAAGAAAGCCGATGCTGAAAAATGAAAAACAAGCAAAAAAATGCGTCACGCCGCGGGCGCTCGCGTGCCGCGCCGGGTTCCGACTTCATGCCTTCGCGCCTCGGCGCTTCCGTGATGGTTTGGATCCGATTTTCCCAGCGCCCGCGCGTTGTCCAGCGACGCGACGAGCCCCAGGGCAAAGGCCGTGAAAACCCATCCCGTCCCCCCCGCCGAGATTAAGGGCAGCGCGATGCCTTTGGTCGGCACGACCACCGTGACCACCGCCAGGTTCATCGCCGCCTGCATCCCCACCGTCAACAGCACACCCAGCGCGACCAGCCGGCCGAACATGCTCGGGCAGTCCCGCGCGATCCCCAGCCCCAGCCACAGCACCGCCACGAACAACCCCACCACCAGCACCGCGCCGGGGAAACCGAGCTCCTCCGCGAGGATCGGGAAGACGAAATCCGTCGTGTCTTCCGGGATATAGTACTTCTGTACCGACTGGCCCAGCCCGCTCCCGCCCGGGCCGCCCTGGGCGAACGCGAGCATCGATTGGATCGGGTGATAACCCGTGCCGCGGGCGTCGGCCCAGGGGTCCATAAACGCCGTCAGCCGTTTGACCCGGTACGGGCTCTCGACGATCGCCGCGACCAGCCCCCCCGCCGCCACCGGCAGCAGCAGCAAGAGCTGCCACACCCGCGCTCCGCCCGCGACCAGCAGCCCCACCGCCACCGCCCCGATCAGCACCGCCGTCCCCAGATCTTCGATCACGATCACCCCCACCGCCAGCCCCGTAAGCAGCAGCCCCGGCAGCAGCCCGTGGAAAAACCGCGGCATCACCCCCCGCCGCCGCGCACACCACCACGCCACCCCCACCACCAGCGTCCACTTCATCAGCTCGCTCGGCTGAAAACTGATCCCCACGCCCGGCGGCCCGATCACCAGCCACCGCGACGCCCCGTTCACGCTCTTGCCCACCCCCGGCACCAGCGTCATCACGCAGAGCCCAAACGCCACCACCAGCGACCAGCCCACCGGGTTCTTCCACCAGCCCCGGCCCCGGAAGATCCCCTCTAAATCAACCCGCGAGCCCAGCAGCATCGCCCCGACCGCCAGCACCGCGTACCCCAGGTTCTTATTGAGAAACGGCTCCAGCACCGCCCCGACAGTCATCCGCGTATCCAGCGTTACCGGGTCGATCGCTTCGCCCGCCACGCTCTGGCCCGCCGAGTGCACCATCACCACCCCGAGCCCCAGGAGGGCTACGACGCAGGTCATCAGCAGGTGTGCGGGACGGGGCATCTTCTCCTAATCGGCCGAACCGCCCCGGGCCCATCGGTTTTGCTTCGGCCCGCGGCAGGTCTTGTACTTACCGCCGAATCCAGAACGGCCCGGCTTCCCGAAACGACCCTCTCCGACAGCGCGGCCGCCCCGGCAGGCCGCCGACCAACGCTCGTTGGCCCACGCGTCGCCGACCGTTATAATAAGTCTGGGAGAGAACACGCTTCATCCCCAAACGTGGCGACGACCCGCGGGCTCGGCGAGCCCGGACGGTGCTTCATCAAAAAGGAAATCAGCCGCAGATGGCGCAATCTTCCCCGATCATGACCCGGACCGTCCGGCGGCAACCCTTATCCTCGCGCCTCAAAGGCGTGGCCGGGCTGCTGCTCGCCGGGGGCGGAACGACGCTGGCCCCGCACGCCGCCGCGGAGTTGGACCCGGTGCTCTTCGCTCAGCTACAGGAGCGGGCCCGCCACCACGCTTCCGAGCCCTACGTCCCGGCCGACACCACGCTGCCCGAGGCGCTCCAGACCCTGGATTACGACGGCCACCGCGACATCCGCTGCCCCCCCGCCAGCTTCCTCTGGGCCGACTCGGACCGCCCGTTCCGCCTCCAGTTCAAGCACCGCGGCTGGCTCTTCGGCGACGAGGTCAAGCTCTTCACCGCCGAGCCCGACACGGCCCGCGTCGCCCCCCTGCCGTTCAAACCCGGCCGATTCACCTACGGCCCGCTCGCGCTCGAAAAACTCGACCCCGCGGCCCTGCCCGAAGGCCTGGGCTACGCCGGGCTGAGCCTCCACCGCGTCGGCCCCGTCGATCGGGACGGCCAGGAAACCTACAACGAGATCATGAGCTTCCAGGGCGGCTGCTACTTCCGGGCCGTCGGGCACGGCCAGCACTGGGGCGCCTCCGTCCGGGCCGTGGCCATCGACACCGCCTTGGCCCACCCCGAAGAGTTCCCCCGCTGGGCCGAGCTCTGGGCCCAGCCCCCCGCCCCCGGCGACCCCACCGTGACGCTCTACGGCCTCATGGACGGCCCGTCCGTTGCCGGGGCCTACGCCATGGTCGTCACCCCCGGCACCCCCGACCGCCCCACCCTCAGCGTCGACGTGACCAGCCGGCTGTATTTCCGCAAGCCCGTCGAAAAGCTCGGGCTCGCCCCGATCACCAGCATGTTCCTCTTCGGCGAGGCCACCCCCGCCCGCCACGGCGACTACCGCCCCGAGGTCCACGATTCCGACGGCCTGGTCCTGCAGCACGCCGACGGCTCGCTCGATTGGCGGCCCCTGCGCAACCCGCCTCACCTCGCGGTCAGCCGATTCAAGATGACCGACCCCCGCGGGTTCGGGCTCGTCCAGCGCGACCGCAACTTCAACCACTACGAAGACCTCGAAACCGAGATGCAGATCCGCCCGAGCGTCTGGGTCACCCCCCGACACTTTCATCAGGCCGCGTCTGCCGACGCCGACGCCGCGCCGGTCGCGCACACCGGGCGGAAACCCTGGGGCGACGGCTGGGTCGAGCTCCTGGAAATCGCGTCGGACGACGAGGGCATCGACAACATCGGGGCCTACTGGGTCCCCGCCCACGCCGACGAGCTGGGCGCGGGCAGCGTGGTGGACCTGAGCTACCGCCTGGACTTCACCCGGGAGGCCCGGCCCGAGAACCGCGGCGGGGTCATCCCCTGGGCCTCGACCCGCACCGTGCTGGGCGACGGCTCGGCCGACAGCAACGCCCAGAGCCTGGTCCGTACCGTCGTGCTCGACGACGCCGACGGGCGGCCGGTCGGACGATTCCTCATCGACTCGGCCCCCGACACCGCTTTGCCCAGCGGCACGATCGTCCGTGCCGACGTGTCGATCGGCCGGGGCGAACTGGTCAAACAACCGACCATCCAATACAACCGGTTTACCCACAGCTACCGCCTGTTCTTCGACGTCCGCGCCGAGGGCCAGGAGCCCGTCGAGCTCCGGGCCACGCTCCGCGGCGACGCGGGCCAGGCCCTTTCCGAAACCTGGCTCTACCGATGGGACCAACCTTGAACCGCCCCGTCGCCGCCCCCCGCCCCTCGGCCGAGCCCGGCTCCCCGACCCCGCCGGACACCGCCCCGTCCACGACCGCGGCCCACCCCTTGACCGACTACTTCGCCGCCCTGGGGGTCCCCGCCCCGCCCGCCCAGCGGCTTATCCAAAGCCTCGACGCCCGCATCGACCCCAGCCTCACCGACCCGAGCAAACGCAAGATCGCGATGCTCGAGGCGCTCGACCGCTGGGCCGAGGAGTTGCCGTCGCGTCTGGGGGCCGCCGATGCCCCGGGCCGGGTCGCGTTCGTCTGGTCGATGCACATGGCCCGGCTGCTCGAAAAATACCCCGACAGCCTCGAAGACGCCGACCCGCTGCTCCGAGAGCTCGGCGGCCTCGTCGCGGCCCACCCGCAGGGGCTGCTCCCGGCCTGGCCCACCCGGTCCATGGACCGCCAACCCCTGGGCGAGCTGCCCGGCGTCCTCCGCGGCGAGTTCTGGAGCGGCACGTACCGCTGGGTCATGCCCACCACCGACAAGTCCCGCCGACCCACCCGCGACGCGGACCTGCCCGCCCTCGCCGCTCCGGCCCTGCCCGCCATCGCCTCCGCTCCCGGACGTGGGCCCGGCCCGGAACCCGCCGCGCCCCGGGAAGCCGACCTTGAGTGACCGCGTCCCCAACAGCCCCGTCCCGCGCCTGCTGCGTTCGACCAGCGGCGCGGTGTTCTCCCGCGTCGGCCTGCTGCTGGCGGTCTTCGCGAGCACGTACCTCGCCTCGGTCGCGTTCGGGCACGTCGTCTTCCGCCGCGGCGTGAACCCCGCGTCGGTGACGCTCTGGCTCTTGTTCTGCGTGCTGTTTTTGTGGGTCGCCCAGGGGTTCTGGACCGCGACCATCGGGCTGCTCCAGATGCTGCGCCGCTCGCCGAACGCCGTGTTTAAGGTGCGCACCACCACCGCGGCCCACGGCCCGGTGGCCGACCTGCCCCGCACCGCGATCCTCATGCCGATCTACAACGAGGACAGCGTCCGTGTCTTCGCCGGGGTCGAGGCGATGCTCCGCTCGATCCACGCCCTGGGCTACACCGCCGCCTTCGACACCTACATCCTCTCGGACACGACCGACCCGGAGGTCTGGCTCGAAGAGGAGACCCAGCTCGCGGCCCTGCTCGAAACCCTCGCGCAGGAACAGCTCCCCGCGAACGTGTACTACCGCCGCCGCCACAAGAACGTCGCCCGCAAGTCCGGCAACATCGAAGACTGGTGCGAACGCTTCGGGTCGGGCTACACCTTTATGCTCACCCTCGACGCCGACAGCGTGATGGACGGCTTTACCGTCGTGGAGATGGTCCACCGCGCCGCCGCCGAGCCGACCATCGGCATCCTCCAGGTCCCCCCGCAGCCGGTCAACCGCAACTCGCTCTTCGCCCGCTGCCAGCAGTACGCCGCGAGCGTCTACGGCGAGGTGTTCAACGTCGGCTTCGGCGCGTGGACCCACCTCGACGGCAACTACTACGGGCACAACGCGCTGATCCGGGTCCAGCCGTTTATCGACCACTGCGGCCTGCCGCTGCTCCCCGGCAAGCCGCCGCTGGGCGGCGAGATCCTCTCCCACGACTTCGTCGAGGCCGCCCTGATCCGCAAGGCCGGGTACAAGGTCGTCATCGCCTCGGACCTCGGTGGCAGCTACGAAGAATGTCCGACCACCCTCGTCGACTACGCCATCCGCGACCAGCGCTGGTGCCAGGGCAACCTCCAGCACATGCGTCTGGTCGTCACCCGCGGCTACCACCCGATGTCGCGCATCCACCTGGGCATGGGGGTGATGTCGTACCTCGCCTCGCCGCTCTGGCTCGCGTTCATGCTGGTGGGGCTGGTCGCGGTCGTCGCCGGCGGCGGCGACGCGACGCCGCACGTCGGGGCCATGGGCCCGTACACCATCGGCGTGCTGCTGTTTGTCACCGTGATGGCGATGCTGCTGATCCCCAAGTTCTACGCCGTCGGGCTCGTGCTCCAGCGGCCCGACGTGATGCGGGCCCACGGCGGAGAGCTTCAGGCCGTGGCGGGCTCGATTATCGAGATCGCGGTGTCGGTGCTGATCGCGCCGCTGATGATGGTCTACCACACGACGTTTGTCGTGAACACGCTGCTGGGCCGCAGCGTCAAGTGGAACGCGCAGCAGCGCGACGAGGCCGCGGTGGGCTGGCGTGACGCGGCCCGCAACCACTGGAAACAGACCGTGGGCGGGGTGGCCGTCGCGGCGCTGGTCGCCTGGCTCGCGCCCTCGCTGTTCCTCTGGACCCTGCCGGTCTTAATCGGGCTGATCGTGTCGATCCCCGTGTCCGTGCTGCTCTCGAGTGTGCAGGTCGGCAAGTGGCTGCGCAAGCACCGGCTGCTGATGATCCCCGAGGAACACGAAAAACCCAGGATCCTCCGGCTGCACCAGACCGCCCTGCGGCGGACCCAGGCCGTCGCCGACGCGGCGGCCCCGGTCGAGCCCCTGGAACGGGTGGTGCGGGACCCGTGGTTCTGCCGGTTCCACCTCGCGGTGCTGGCCAGCACCCGCGAGCCGTTCGAGTCGTCGGTCAACCTCGCCGCCGCGCTCGCCACCGCCGAAACGCAGGGGCTCAAGCCGCTCGACCGCCCGGAACAGCTCGCGATCCTCTCGAACCCCCACGCCCTGCGCCGCCTCCACCGCGCGGCCTGGGCCTGACCGGTTCCCTGCCGCCGCACGCCACCCGCCGCTCACCGGCCGGGGCGACATGACGGACCCGGTTGGACCTATCGATTCCCCGCGGCCCCGCCGACGTCGGCACCACCCTTCGGACCTGGCCATCAACGACCGGGCGGGTCAGACGTAAGACTTGCTGAAGCGATTAGGTTTCCTGGCCATGGGCCTGCCGATACCCCGGCCACGCCTGCTTGCCGAAGTAGCGGTTGCCGATCAGGGCGGGCATGTTGGGCATGTCGATGAGCACCAGCCCGTCGAGGACGTTGCCGAATTCCGGGTCGACGTTGAAGCCCAGGAACTGGCCGTTGAGTTTCAGGTATTGGCGCAGCAGCACGGGCATCGGCTTGCCGTCCGCCTCCAGCTCGCTGACGACGCGGTTGACTTCTTCGAGGTCCGACGCGACGGTCGAGAACGCCGCCGAGTTCCAGTCGCGGGCCCGGGGCTTGCGCGGCGGGTTCTTCGCCTTGATCTGTTTGGCCAGGCTCGGCAGGAACCGGTGGAGCTTGAGAAACGTCATCAAGAGGTCCTTGGACATCGACGTGTACGCCGCGCTGATGCTCACCGGGCCCACGAGGTAGCGGTACCGCGGGTTCTGGAGCACGTAGGCCGCGATGCCCTTCCAGAGCAGTTGTAGCGGCTGGAAGCTGCGCTGGTAGTCCGGGTGGACGAAGGACCGACCCAGTTCGAGGGCGGGGTTGACCTGTTTGATCAGTTTTTTACGGAAGTCGAAGAGGGTGCTGGTGTACATCCCCTTCACGCCATGGATCGGCAGGATTTCGTCGGTCGCGCCCATGCGGTAGCTGCCGGCGATCTCGGCGGTCACGCGGTTCCAGAGGATCAAATGCAAGTAGTCGTCGTCGAAGCGGTCGAGATCCAGCGGCTTGCCCGTCCCCTCGCCGACCATCCGAAACGCCGTCTCGCGCAGCCGGCCGATCTCCCGCAGCAGCGACGCCATCTGCCCCCGCCGCGTCACCAAGACGTCGAAGTCCCCGCTCGATAAGAGCACCTGGCTCGGCGGCAGCGCGGCGACCTCCTCGGCCAACAGCTCGGGCGACTCCGGCGGGTTCACCGCGGCGTAACCCGACTCGTCGGGCAGCGCGTCCTCCGGGATCTCGCGGTGGCCGGGGCGGAGCAGGTAGGTGCGCACCCGCAGGTAGTTGGTCAGCTGCTGCCGATCGGCGAGCTTCGCGGTGCGGTCGGCGGTGATCGGCGACCCCACCACGACCGACACCCGCGATCGCCGACGCCGCAGCAGCTCCCGCGGCAGCATCGCCGACCGCAACATCGGGTGGACCAGCCCCGCGACCTGGAACAGGTTGCTGTTGCGGCCGTCAAAAAATACCGGGACGACCGTTGCGCCGGTCCGCTGCACGATCCGCGCCGTCGCCGAGTTCCACACCGGGTCCGCCACCGCGCGCTGGCGGATCGTCAGATGCGACACCGCCCCGGAGGGGAACACGCCCAGCGCCCCGCCGTTGTCGACCCACTTGAGCGCGTCCCGCACCGCCCCGGCATTTTTCCGCTTGGTCGCCGCGTCTTCGCCGAACACGTCGACGAAGAAAAACGTGTCACGCAGTTCCGGGATACACGCGAGCATCTCGTTGGCCAGCAGCTTGACGTCCGGCCGGACCCGGCGGATCAGCGACGCGAGGATAACCCCCTCGATCCCCCCGAACGGGTGGTTGGCGACCACGACCAACGGCCCCTCCCGCGGCACCGCTTCGAGGGCCGGGGTGTTGTATTCGAGGTCCAGGTTCATGACCTCCACCGCCTTGTCGGCGAAGTGGCGGTCCCGGGACCGGTCGTGGGCGGCGATCTGCGTGTAGAGCAGGTTCAGCGACGGCAGGCGCATCGCTTTTTCGACCGCCGGGCCGGTCGCCCGCAGCAGCGAGCGGCGGACGGGCGGGGCGGCGGCGTCGGGCGCGATACGGAAAGGGCGGGGCATGCCGGAGACTCCCAGGCGTCGGCCGGCAACGGCCGACCAAGGTTCGGGCTATCCTACCTCGATTAGCGGCCGCGGTTCGTGCCGGCTTAACCCTCCGCGGCGGCCCCGCTCGGGAGAAACCCCCGGCCCCTCCGGGCTCGCCTCCTCAAGGATTCCACGCTTGACCTTTACGATCGCCTCGGGTTTCCAACCGTTTACGCTGTTCCACGGCTTCACGCTACTGGTGGTGGCCGCGGTGATTGTGGCCGTCGTTCGATTCGGCCTGGCCGCCCGGCGACGCGGCTCCGACCGGCGGATCACCCGAGCGCTGGGCGGGGCGGGGCTCGTGTTCTGGGTCGTCCAGCAGGGGTATTACGTCCTTTTTGAGCAGAAGTGGTACGACAGCCTGCCGCTGCACGTCTGCGACCTCGCCGGCCTGCTGGGCCCGCTGGTGCTGCTGGCGGGGCCGCGGTGCCCGCGTTTGCCCCGGACCACGCTGTATTTCTGGGCCGCCGGGCTGACCATCTGGGGGCTGCTCACCCCGACGCTCCGCAACGGGCCCGGGCACATCACCTTTTGGCTTTTCTGGATCAACCACGGCGGGGTGATGCTTTTCGGGGCCTACGACTGCGCGGTCAACCGCTACCGCCCGGCCCTGAAAGACTGGGGCATGGCCTGCCTGACGACCCTGGCCTACGTCGCGATCATCATGCCGTTTAATCTCGGGTTCGAGCAGTGGAACTACGGCTACATGGGCAACGTCGAACTCAAGGCCGCAACCCCACTGGCCCTGCTGCCCCCCTGGCCCTGGCGGATCTTGGGGATCCAGATCCTCGGGGCGTTCATGCTGCTCCAGGCCTGGCTGCCGTGGGGCATCCTCGCCTGGCGGAAACGCCGGCGGTCCGCCGCCGACCCAACCGCGTCGGCCCCGGCACGCTGACCCCCGCCCCCGGAAGCCTCGCCCTCCGGAAGCTCGCCCCCGGAAGCTCGCCCCCGGAAGCTCGCCCCCGGAAATCCCGCCTCCGGAACCCGGGAACCGCTACACCCCGAATCGATCCGCAGGAACCCAGGTCCCGGATCCGCCGCTTACCAAAGCGGGGGGTCCGTCCCGCGGGCGGCGGACCCCGCGTGCCGGGCCCCGCCGCCGGGTATGATCCGCCCATGATCTTGCTGATCGACAACTACGACAGCTTCACCTACAACCTGGTCCAACGGCTGGGCGAACTCGACGCTTCGCTGGACCTCCGCGTGGTGCGCAACGACAAGATTTCCGTGGAAGAGGCGCTGGACCTGGCCCCCACGCGGGTCATCGTGTCGCCCGGCCCGTGTACCCCCACCGAGGCCGGGGTGAGCTGCGACATCATCGAGGCCTTCGCCGGCCGCGTCCCCGTGCTCGGGGTCTGCCTCGGGCACCAGTCCATCGGCCACCGCTTCGGCATGACCGTTCAGCGACACACCAAGCTCATGCACGGCAAGACCTCGCCCATCCACCACGACCGCCGCGGCGTCTTCGTCGGCCTGCCCGACCCCTTCACCGCCACCCGCTACCACAGCCTCGTCATCCGACCCGACAGCTTCGACCACCAACGATTCGAAGTCACCGCCTGGTGCGACGACGACGGCGAACAAGTCATCATGGGCCTCCGCGCCCGCTCCGGCGTCCTGCCCCATGGCGACGCCCCGCTCGAGGGCGTCCAGTTCCACCCCGAAAGCTTCCTCACCGAAGAAGGGCCCTCGCTGTTGGCCAACTTCCTCCGCCTGCCCGCCTCGACCGCCCTCCAGCCCGGCTGATCGACACCCCCGCCGCTCTTTTGGATCGCCCCGTATCACGCTCCGGTCCAAAAGAATAGCCCCGCACGAAGCGGGGCTACCAATGCCCGTGACAGGAGTCGAACCTGTACTCCATTGCTGGAACCGCCACCTGAAGACGGCGCGTCTGCCAATTCCGCCACACGGGCCGCGTGGTCGAGCCGACTAGTGTACGCCCCGCCCCGCCCGACGCAAGCCCGCCCGGCGGGATGTCACGGATCACCGCCCCGAAACCACCGCCCCCCTTCCGCGCCGAAAGGGCAAGGCCCGCAGGACATCTCCGCAAACCCGATGGCTTGTCCAAGTTTTGCCTAACGTCGCCCCGAAAGACGCCGTCGGCCGAGCGTCGAACCCCACCCCTGCCGCATGAGAAAGACCGCAACCCTCTGGGAGATATCCACCGCCGCCGCGGCTACTGCACCAGCCCCTGGGTCAGCCGCATAAACGCGGTTTCGAGGTTGACCTGCTCCTCCTCCAACCGGGTCAGGGCGTACCCTTTTTCGATCAGCGCCGCGGCGATCTGCGGGGCCGCCTCGGCGGGCTTCGCGGCGTTTTCCGCGAGTACGATCCGCAGGTCCCCGTTCACCGGCTCAACCTTCGCGATCCCCGGGACCTGCGCCAGCATCGCCGCCGCCTGCGCCACCCGCGACGCGACGCCGACCGTCAGCACCGTCCCGCCCGTGCCCATGCCCCGAGCCCGCTCCAGGATCTCCTGCATCGTCCCGGTGAACTTCAGCTCGCCCTGCTCGATGATCCCGACGACGTTGCACAGGTCCGCCATCTCCAGCAGGATGTGCGAGCTGATCAGGATCGTCTTGCCCATCAGGTGCAGCTCTTTGAGCAGCTCGCGCATCTCGATCCGTGCCCGCGGGTCCAGCCCGCTCGCCGGCTCGTCAAGCAGCAGCACCTTCGGGTCGTGCAGCAGCACCCGCGCGACCGAGAGCCGCTGCTGCATCCCGCGCGACAGCGAGTTCACCTCGGCGTCGGCCTTGTAGGCCAAGTCCGTGAGGTCCAGCACGTCCCCGATCACCTGCTTCCGCTGGTCGCCGACGATCCCGTAGCTGGCCGCGAAAAACGAGAGGTATTCCCGGACCACCATGTCGTCGTAGCTGCCGAAAAAGTCCGGCACGTAGCCGATCATCGAACGCACCTGCCGCGCGTTCACCGGCCCGACGCTCAGCCCGTCGATCCGCGCTTCGCCCCAGGTCGGCTTGAGCAGCGTCGCCAGGATCTTGATCGAGGTCGTCTTGCCCGCGCCGTTGGGGCCGATGAACCCGAAGCACTGCCCCTGCTCGATCGTCAGGTTCAGGTTCGACAGCGCCATCAGCTCGCCGTAACGCTTGGTCAGATTGATGGTCTGGATCATCGCCATGTCAGTCGGTTTCATCCCACGCGGAGCCGGCCGCGCTCCGGACACTCGCCCCGGGTCGGCCTAGAAATCATACACCCAGCGCACCACGGTCCACCCCGTGCTCGGCGGCGTGCGCCCGTCCACGGACATCGGCACGGGCAGCGGCGAGTCGCGGAGGTGGCCCAGAATGATGACCCGCCGGCCGTGCGTCAACGCCGTCAGGTCCAGCCGCCCGCCCAGCCGACGCGACACCGTGAACCGCGGGGTCAGGTCCGGGACGTTGGGATTACGCTTCACGTCCGCCGGCGGCAGCGCGTCGAAGAACGACAGCAGCTCGAGCTGCCGCGCGATCACGCTCTCGTCCACCGCCGTCGCCAGCTCCGCCGCCCCCGCCCCCCGCATCTCGCCCAGCCGCCGGCCCAGCAGGCCCTCGAGCTTCCACTCCCGCTCGACCGGGATCTGCGCCCAGGTCATGAACGGCCCGATGAGCGCCTCCCGCTCCGCCGCCCGCCCCGCCAGCACCAACGGCTCGCCCGGGGCCCAGCGGTTCTCGCCCTGACCGTTGACGTAGCGCCAGACCTCGGGCTCGAGCTGACGCCGCTTGCCCCGTCGGTCGAACGCCTCGCCGCGGCAAAAGATCACCCGCACGTTCGTCAGCTCGCCCGGCAGCGTGTGCCGCACCTCGCCGACCGGCCCGCCGTCGGGGCCCGCTACGATCGGCTGAGCCACTCCGATCGAAAACGGCCGGGCCAGCCCCGGCAGGTCCCGGTCGACCGGGCCCAGGTAGTCCAGCCGCATCTGCTTACTCGTCGCCCGCACCGGCAGGTCCAGCGTATCCGGCCGGGCCGCGTCGACCACGTACCGCTGCACATCGATAAAACCGGTCTCGATCCCCGAAGCGCTCAGCCCCGGCGACGCGATCAGGTTATGCACCCCGCCCGCCAGCCCCACCGCCTGGGCTTCGCTCAACTCCGGCGACCCCACCGAGACCTCGGCCCGCCCGAAACGCGGCACAAACAGCGACACGAACGCCCGCCCCCGGGCCAGGTTCCGGTTCCCGTCGTAGTCCAGCACCGTCACGTGCTCCGCCCCGATCTGCCGCGGTCGCAGCAGCGACGCCCCGCCCCACGCCACCCCCGCCACCCCCAGCACCAACACCGTGAACCCGACCCACGCCCAGCGCTCCATCCCGTACCGTTTCAGCACCGGCTGGAGCAGCCACCCCGCGGCCACCCAGTACAGCCCGAAAAGAAACACCGCCCCGATCAACAACGCCCCGATCGTCCCGGTCAGCGCGATCCGCCCAGGGACAAACTCCAGCAACCCCACCTCCCGCGTCCGCTCCGCCGGGACCAGCCGGTTGTTGCGGACCTCGGCCTCCGACACGACCTCAGACAACACCGGGAACCGCCAATTAAACACGTGGTTCCACAGCCGACGCGGGCTCAGATACAGCGCGTTGCGCCGCACCGTCGACGACGTCAGGTCCACCCCCACCACCGTCACCCGCCCGAAACCGACCCGCCCCGCCACCGCCACCGCCCGGCCCGCCTCGTCCCGCAGCAGCACCGTCGCCGGGCCGTCTTCCGCCACCGCAAAACTCGTCACCGTCAGCCGGTCTTCCCCGGGCTCGGTCCGCCCCTCGAGCACCGCCGAGCCGTCGACCTCGCCCTCCGCCGCCCCCCCCGAATCGCGTACCGCCCGCCGCCCGCCGATCCAGTCGAACGCCCACCACCGGTCCGTATCGTGACGCCGCAGCTGCCCCGCCGTCACCGGCAACAGATCCGCGAACGCCGAACCCGTCCACGTCTCCCCGACCTCCGGCAGCATCACCACCAAATGCCCCCCCCGCACCACCCACTCCCGCACCGCCGCCACCGCCGCCTCGGACACCTGGAGCGGGTCCGACGGGTCCCCGCCCTGGTCCTGGGTCCACACCAGGGCGTGCAGCGCATCGAGCCCCTGCCACCGATCAGGCAGCCGGCTCAGCGACAGTCCCCGTACCAGACGGATCGGCCGCTGCTGCAACTCGTGCCGCTGATAATCGTTAAATCCCAGCCCGGCCGTGGTCGTCACCGCCACCAAGGTTTCATCTTCCCTCAGCAGCGCCTCGGCCTGAGGCTGCACCGCCAGCGACGCCAGCAGCGCGCCCGACTCCGCGTCCACCGCCCGAAGCGTCCACACCGTCTCCGCGTCGGTTTCGACCGGGACCGCCGCGTAGAGCCAGACCGGCTGCCCCTCCCGCTGCCGGGTCAGCGTCACCCGCCGCTGCGCCACCACCCGGTCGCCGTCGCCATCCCGTAGTTCCCAGCGTAAAAACACGTCCCGATCGTCCGCCGAGAGGTTGTCCACCGTCACCCGGATCGGGGTCCATGACCCGGGACGGATCAGCCCGTCCAGCCCCGCGTACCCCTGCTCGATCCCCAGACGGATCTCATCGACCTGTGCCCGCGCTCCCCCGCATACCGCTGCCAAACCCAGCACCAAGCACCACCAACGCATCATCTTTGCATTCTAGTGGATTTACACCCGCCGATAACTCCGGCCACGCCCCCCCGTTCCAAGTCCCGCCCGCCGTGTCCCGATAGTCATGGCATGTCGGCTCAGTTCATGTTTTCGCTCACGATCTACGGCGGCCTCGCGTTCACCCTCGTGACACTGGTGCTCTACACCCTGGCCCATCAGCTCGATGCCGCCATCAGCCGCCACGAGCTGATCCGCGAAGCCCGCCTCCAACAGGTCGCCTACCTCCGCTCGGTCGCCGAACGGCGACGCGGGGCCAACGCCGACTACGACGAGCCCGCCGGCTCAGCCGGGTCGATCGGCCCGGACGACGGCTTCGATGTCGATATCGTCGACGACGAGCCCGCACCCCTCCGCCGCGCCGCCTAAGCCCGAGACTTCGGCCGTAGGTCTACCCTTGGCATGCCGCCCCGGAGCCCTGCCCCCGGAGCCCTGCCGGGCGTCGCCACCTGCTAACCTGTCGCCCATGCCCCGCCTCATCATCCAGAACGGCCGCCTGATCGACCCCGCCGCCGGCCTCGACACCCGGGCCGACCTCGTCCTCGAGGGCGGCAAAGTCGCCGCGGTCCACCCCGCTTCCGACGGCGACGCCCCCCCCGCCCCGACCCCGGGCCGTGACCCTACCCCCGGCGACCCCGGTTCCGACGACCTCGTCCTCGACGCCACGGGCCTGATCGTCTCGCCCGGGCTCATCGACCCGCACGTCCACTTCCGCGAGCCCGGCGGCGAAGACAAGGAAACCATCGCCACCGGCTGCGCCTCGGCGGTCGCCGGCGGGTTCACCACCGTCTGCGTCATGCCCAACACCACGCCCGCCCTCGACGACGACGGCCGGGTCGAATTCGTCCACCGCCAGGCCGAAAAGGCCGGGCTCTGCCATGTCTTCGTGGTCGGCGCGGCCACAAAAGGCCGCCGCGGCGAAGAGCTCGCCGAGATCGGACTCATGGCCAAAGCCGGGGCCGTCGCCTTCTCCGACGACGGCCAGGCCGTCGCCTCCGCCGCCGTCATGGCCAAGGCCCTCGCCTACGTCGCCATGACCGGCAAAGTCTTCATGCAGCACTGCGAAGACCCCGAACTCGGCGGCGGCGCGATGAACGCCGGCACCCTCGCCACCAAGCTCGGGCTCCCCGGCTGGCCCCGCGTCGCGGAAGAACTCACCCTCCAGCGCGACCTCCAGCTCTGCCAGAGCATGAACTACGCCTGCCGGTACCACGCCCAGCACATGACCACCGCGCGCGGCGTCGAGATCCTCCGCCGCGCCCAGCAAGACGCCGCCGACGCCGGGTTCCACGATGTCCTCACCGGCGAAGCCAGCCCCCACCACCTGCTGCTGACCGAAGACGCCTGCGCGAATTACGACACCCACGCGAAGATGAACCCCCCCCTGCGCCAGGCCGCCGACGTCGATGCCCTCAAGGCCGGCCTCGCCGACGGGACCATCACCGTCCTGGCCACCGACCACGCCCCCCACACCGCCGAAGAAAAAGCCCTCGAGTTCGCCGCCGCCCCCTACGGCATCGTGGGCCTCGACTGCGCCCTGCCCCTCTACGTCAAAGCCCTCGTCGAGCCGGGCGTCATCGGCTGGCCCAAACTCCTGGAACTGCTCACCATCAACCCCGCCCGCCTCTGCGGCCTGGATAACAAGGGCACCCTCGCCGTCGGCAGCGACGCCGACGTGACCCTCATCGACCCCGACGTCGACTGGACCCTCGACGTCGAACAGTTCGCCAGCCAGGGCCGCAACTGCCCGTTCGATGGCTGGCCCGTCCGGGGCCGGGCGGTTGCCACCATTGTCGACAGCCAGATCAAGCACCGCGCCCCCGGCTTCCCCGAGCCCGCCGCCCGGTAAGCACCGCGCCATCGGATCTCCGTCTGTCGCTCCTGCACCACCGCATTCCGCCCGTCACGCGGCACCGAATCCACCGTCAAGCCGCCGCCCGGCGGCCGTGTTTCCCGTCCCAGGCCCCGGTCCGCGGCGACGATAAACACCGCCCAACCCGCCGAACTGCGAAAAGCGTTCACTCAACCACGCATCCGCGATCCGTTAATCCGCCACATCGCCGCCATCGTCTTCCCTGCCGGGAATCCCCCGCGACGGGATGCCACCCGCGGCCCGCCCCGGCCTTCTTACAGGATCGGGGCACCGTTGCCCGATAAATAACCGGTGTCCGCCCCCGTCGCCCGATGACCCCCCGCCATGGCTGAAGTCCTAGACCAAAGTGAAGTCGACGCCCTGCTCGCGGCGGTGGATTCCGAAGAGTCCGAGATGGACGCGGGGCAGAGCAATCAGGTCTTCTCCCAGCGACGCGCCGGCCGACCCGACGAAGAAATCGAGATCCGCAGCTACGACTTCAAGCGTCCCGAGCGTGTCTCGAAGGACCAGATGCGGGCGCTCGAAAACCTCCACGAAGCGTTCAGCCGGAACTTCGGCGCCGCCCTCTCCGGGTTCCTGCGCACGATCATGGAGGTCAAGGTCGCGAACATCGAGCAGATGACCTTCAGCGAGTTCACCCACTCGCTCCCGAACCCGACCTGCTTCAACCTGCTCTCGTGCAAGCCGTTGGAAGGCAGCATCTGCCTCGAGATCAGCCCGCTGATTATCTACCCCGTCATCGACCGCCTGCTCGGCGGGTCCAACGCCGAACTGTTCATCCCCCAGCGGCCGCTGACGGCGATCGAGAACCGGCTGGTCGGCAAGATCCTCGGCCGGGCGATGACCGCGCTGCACGAGGCCTGGGAGAACATCATCGAGGCCGAGTTCAACCTCGAAGAGAGCGAGTCGAACCCCGCCCTGGTCCAGATCGTGCCGCCCAACGAGGTCGTGGTCGTGGTCGGCTTCGAGCTGAAGATGGGCAGCCGGGCGGGCACGATGAGCCTCTGCATCCCCTACGCCGTCATCGAGCCGGTGGTGGACAAGCTCAGCAGCCAGTCGTGGTCGGCGTACAAGAAAACCACCAAGAACAACCTGCTCAAGGACCGGATGGCCAACTCCCTGGAGGCCGCGAAGGTCGACATCGCCGCGGTGCTGGCCAACACCACGATGACCATGAGCGACCTGATGAACCTCCGCGAGGGCGACCTGATTCTGACCGAGAAACCCGCCGCGTCGCCCCTGGCCCTGACCATCGAGGGTCGGCGTAAATTCGTCGGCCACCTCGGCCAGCACAGCGGCAACCGCGCCTACAAGGTCGGCCGGCCGATCAACCCCACAGACCGGGTCTAGACTCTCGGGCGTGCCCCGCCCCCCGTCCACCCCGCCCCCCGCCCCGCCCCGCGTCGCCATCGACTACGGCAGCCGGTCCGCCGGCACCACCGTGCTGGTCCGACGCGCCCCGCACCCCGACGGGCCGCTGGTCTTTACCGCGTCGGTCAAAAAACAAGACGCCGACGCCCTGGTCGCCGACGAGCTCAGCCGGCTCGGCCCGGCCGACGTCTACCTCGACGCCCCGCTCTCACTCCCCGGGGTCTACCGCGGCCTCCCGCCGGACGCCGACGGCACGCCGTTTGAAGACCACCACTACCGCCGTGGCGATCGGCAGCTCGCCGCCATGTCGCCGATGTTTCTGGGCGGCCTCACCGCGCGGGCGATGAAGCTCGCCGCCGCGTTCCCCGGCCACCGCTGGCACGAAACCTACCCCGCGGCCCAGGCCAAACGCCTCGCGCTGCCTTCAGACCAATACAAAAAATCCGCCGACGCCCTCCCCGTCCTCGCCGCCCGGCTGGTCGAGCACGTCGCCGCACCGTTCGACGCCGCGGCGGTCACCACCTGGCACCACTTCGACGCCCTCTTGGCCTGGCTCGCCGCCGAACGCTGCGCCCGGGGCGAACACGACACCTACGGCCACCCCGCCGAAGGCCTTATCCTGGTCTAGCCCCCGCCGTATCCCGACGCCTACGCCTGCTTCGCTTCTTTGAACGCCGCGCGGGCCGCCTCGACGTCAGGGTAAATCGCAAAGACTTTATCGAGCTGGAAAATCGAGATCACGTCCCACGCCGTGCCGTTGAGGTTCGCGAGTTTCACGTCGCCGCCCAGGGGCTTCATCTTCCCGTGCAGCCGTAGCAACACCGCCACGCCGAGGCTGGAGATATAGGTCAGCTTCGCCGCGTCGAGGATGATCTTGGTGTGCCCGGCATCCACCAGCGCCTGCACTTTCTCCCCAAACTCCGCGGAGTTGGACGAATCCAGCCCGCCGTCGAGCCGGAGGATCATCACGTTCTGGTCGATCTCTTCTAAGAAAAACTCCATGGCAGTCTCGCATTCGTTCGGTTAAACAGTCCGGATCAATCGTGGGGGGCGCCCGCGGTCGGGGTCGAAGTCGGAGTTGGGGTCGGGGTCGCGGCCTCGGGCGTCCGACGCGCCAAGGCTTCAGCATACTCCCGAATCGGCCGCACCCGGGCGTGGCTCAGCAGCAGCACCGGGTTCATCGTAATCGTCCCGATCGCGAATCCGTCGGCCCCCGCCGCGTCGTACTCGTCCAGCTCCGCCGCGCTCCGCACCCCGCCGCCGCCCACGATCGCCACGTCCCCGCCCCACGCCCGGCCGCGCAGCTCACGCACGCACTGCAACGCCACCGGCTTGAGCGGCCAACCGCTCATCCCCCCCGCCGGCACCGGCAGCGTATTGCAGCAGTGAAACGCCCGCACCCCTTGCGCAAACGCCATCTCCGCCATCTCGTCGTAGTTCACCGGCGGCAGCTTCACCACCACCGGCACCCCCGTCGCCACCGCCCGCTCAAACAGCCCCCGCGGCCAATCGATATGCCCCACGTTCGGGCAGCTCATGTTCAGCTCCATCCCCATCGGCCCCAGCCGCGCCAGCCGATCGATCAGCCCCGCCCAGTCGTTTTCGGTAAAGCCGTGGATCGACACGAGCTTGTCCGACAGGTCAAGGTTCCCCGCCGCGGCCTTCCGCTCCACCCACCCGAGCCCGGGGTTGCGCAGCCCGATCTTGTTGACCCACGCCTTGAGCCGGGGGTAGTAACGCACGGTCTTGACGATCTGTTTCACCCGCCCCGGCCGCGACGCGAGCGTGAACGTCCCGAGCGTCGCGGTGCAGCCCGCCGGCTGGACGTAGTTCCCGAACGGCGCGGACACGCTCAGCGGCTTGATCCCCGGGACGACGGCTTGGAGTCGGTTAAACGGCATCTGTTCCGATCGCGGGCGGGCCTCACCACGCCGAAGCAGCCGCGCTGCTCGGCCGAGGGGGGAGTATAACGGGAGCCATGGCCCACGCCCGCCAAACCCTCCGCGAGCTCTGGGACCGCGTCATGCCCCCCGTCGTCCACGCCGCCCGACACGCGAACACGCCCTGGACCCCCGACCCCGTGGACGCCTATTGTCCCCGCTGTGGTGCCTCGGCCGGGCCCGGCTCGGTGACCCCCACGGGCTGCGCTTTCTGCCGCGACCGCCCGATCCGCTGGGATCGCCTGACCCGCCTCGCCGCCTACGACGACCCGATGGACGGCTGGATCAAGGCCATGAAGTTCGGCCGACAGTGGACCTGGGCCCGGTGGTTGGGGCAGCGGCTCGCCGAGGAGATCGGCCAACCCCTCGACGCCGACCGCGTCCTGATCTGCCCCGTCCCCATGCCGTGGCTGCGCCGCTGGCACCGCGGGTTCAACCAGGCCCGGCTGATGGCCGACGCCCTGGCCAAGGCCCGCGGCTACCCCTGCCTCGACCTGCTCCGACGGACCCGCCACACCGCGCCCCAGACCACGGTGGCCGCGTCGCTCCGCTCGGCCAACGTCAGCGGCTCGCTCGCCGCCCGCCCCGTCGACCTGACCGGCCACGACATCCTGCTCGTCGACGACGTCAAGACCACCGGCGCGACCCTCACCGCCTGCACCCGCCTGCTCCGGCAGGCCGGCGCCCGCAGCGTCCACGCCGCCGTCGCCGCGGTGGCCGACCCCCGGGGTCAACACTTCAAAACGAAGTAGAAAGCCGCGTTGCCCATTCCGAGTGGCTGTGGGCTTCAGCCGCGCAGCGTGGCCGCGACCCGGTCACGCAGAGACCCGAGCACCCCCGCCACCTGGGGATCGACCTGGTCGTGCCTCAGCGTCCCGGCGGGGTCGCGGAAACGCAGCCGCAGGCTGACGCTTTTCTGACCGTCGGCGATCGGCTTGCCGCGGTAGATCCCCATAAACGCCAGGCCTTCGAGCATCGCGGGTTCCGCCGCCGCCACCGCCGCCTCGATCTGCGACCACGCTACCGCTTCGTCCACGATGACCGACAGGTCGCGCTCAATCCCCGGGAACCGCGGCAGCGCGCCCACGCTGCGCTGCGGCGGATACAGACTCAGCCACGCCGGCAGGTCCAGCTCCGCGGCCGCCACCGGCGTCTGTAACCCAAACGCCTTCTGCGTCGCCGACCCCAGCACCCCGAAGCCGCCCAGGTCCCGGCCGTCCAACAGAACCCGGCCCGCGGCGGCATAGATCACCGATGACTCGGCCCCCGCGTCCACCGGCTCCACCCGCAGCCGCTCCCGCGTCGCCGCCCCCCCCAGTGCCTCGGCCAGTTCGTCGAACAGCCCCCGCAACCCCCGCAGCGCCGCGCCCGCGTCTTCCGCATCGGTCAGGCACGCCAGCCGGACCCGCTCCACCGTCTGCCCGTCGCGGATCGACCACGTCGAGGCCGTCTCAAACAGCTTGACCCCGTGGTTCCCCGCGTCCTGATTGAGCTTGCGGCATTGCAGCAGGCTCGGGAGCACCGAGGGACGCAGCATCGGCTCGTCTTTTTTGTGATCGCCTTCCAACCGCAGCGGCTCGGCCCCGGCCGGCAGGAACCGCGTCGCCCGGTTGGGGCGGACGAAGCTGAACGTGACCGCCTCGTGGTAGCCGTGGGCGACCATCACCTCGCTCACCGCCCGCCGCGCTTTCACCGGGTCCTGCGGCGGCCGGACCACCATCTCGAGCTTCGGCTTCATCGGTATCGCGTCCATCCCGTGGAGCCGGGCGACCTCTTCGATCAGGTCCACCTCCCGCGTCAGGTCCAGCCGGTACGTCGGCACCGTCGCCAAGACCGTGTCGCCCTCCACCGCCGTGGACATCCCCAGCGTGCTTAGATACGCCGCCTGCTCATCCGCCGACAGCTCCACCCCCAAGAGCGCACGGCAGCGCTCGGCCCGCAGCCGGAGCGTCGCCGGCCCCGGCACCTCCGACCCCACCCGGATCACCCCCGGGGCCAGCGTCCCGCCCGCCACCTCCACGATCAGCGCCGCGGCCCGCCGACTCGCCGCCTCCACCCCCGCCGGGTCCACGCCCCGCTCGAACCGAAAACTCGAATCGCTGGCCAGCTTCAGCGCCCGGCCGGTCCGCCGCACGCCCAGCGGTTCGAATATCGCCGACTCCAGCAGCACCCGCGTCGTCGCCTCGCCCACCTCCGAGTCCGCCCCGCCCATAATCCCCGCCACCGCCTGCGGCTTCTCCGCGTCCGCGATCACCAGCGTGCCCGCGGACAGTTCGTGCCGGCTGCCGTCGATCGCCGTGAACCGCTCGCCCGGGGACGCCGGCCGCACCACCACCCGCCCCCCCGACAACTGGTCCAGGTCGAACGCATGCAGCGGCTGGCCGAGTTCCATCAGCACAAAGTTCGTGACGTCCACCACGTTGTTCACGCTGCGCAGCCCGACGGCCTCGAGCCGGGCGACCAGCCACGGCGGGCTCGGCCCGACGCGCACCCCGGTGATGACCCGGGCCGTGTACACCGGGCACGCTTCGGCCTCTCGCACCTCGACCGCCGTGAGCGCCTCGATTGGCTCGCCGCCCGGTGCGGGCAACTCGGTGTCGGGGGGCGAAAGCGCTGCGCCGTTGCCCGCCGCGATCTCGCGGGCCACCCCGACGTGGCTGAGACAGTCTCCGCGGTTCGAGGTGACCTCGACGTCGAACATCGTGTCGCCGGCGGCGGGCCCGTCGTGGTGCTCCACCGTCGCTTCGACCGGGAAGCCGTGGCCGGTCAAAAGGTCGTCCACGGCGTCGGCCGCGACGGCCGGTTCGAGATACGTATTAAGCCAATCGAGGCTGATCTTCATGGGTTCGAGAGTGTACCGTTTCGCCCCCCATGCGTCCGCTTAGTCGGCGAGCGGGCCGCCGCGGGTTGCGCGAGTTGCCGCCTCGGGCCGCTACCCCGAGCCCCGCGACCGGCTTACGGGGAGGCCGACCGGCCGCGGACCCAACTCACGGGCGGCGGAAACCACGCGCGGAGCCGGCGGGCCATCTCGTCTATAGAATGCCAGCACATGCCCGGCCCGTTCCCCCTGACCCTCCGCCTGATCCGCCGGCTCGGCGTTGCGTGTGCGACGCTGCTCGCCTCGGTCGGCTGCACCACCAACGCCCCCCCCGCCGCAACCCCGCCGGCTTCTACCGAACCCCCTGCCGCCTCCCCGCTTATTGCGGCCCCGGACTACCCGGCGGACTTCGCCCTGGTGTTTTTCCTCGACACCCCGATGACCGGCGAAACCCCCCGCGAGCGGCGGGCCCTGCACCTGGTCGAACCCGACCGCACGCTCCGCAGCGCGCTGGGCCCGGGCGTGGGGCCCGACCTCTACCCCCCCGCGACCGCCACCCTCACGACCGCCGAGATGGCCACGCTCTACCGGCTTGCCGCCGCGGCCGTCCGCTTCCCC
>JBCDDZ010000017.1:0-65746 GCA_039180025.1 Planctomycetota bacterium | reverse complement strand
TGGCGAGGAGGGTTGGCTGTAGGCCGGGAAGGCCCGTTCCCCGACGTGGAGGGCCACCGCCGCCACCTTCCGTGGTGACTTGCTGGTGCGGCTCATGCGTCAGGATGTGGGGCGGGGAGAGCCTTTTCTACAGGGCAAGTCAGAGACGGTTGTATGTATGAAAAGAAAATACACCGCGGTTCAACACCGGGAGTGGGGCGAACCGGCTAACAACATTGAGAAAGCTTACTCGAAAGTAAAATCTCCTAGGACGGCGTCAAAAATAAACGGTGTCTTGAACCACTTGTATCGGGTTATCCTAAACGGTTTTTCCGGCGGTAGGCCCCGGGCGTGGTGCCGTGCATTTTTCGAAATAATCGCGTCATGTGGGTCGCATGAGTAAAGCCGCAATTTTGGGCGATGCTTTCAATAGACTGGTCACTGACAATCAATAGTTCTTCGGCGCGTTGCATTTTGAGTCTATGGATTTCATGCAGCGGTCCGTGGCCTAGCGCTTGAACAAACCGGCGATGCAGCGTGCTGCGTGAGACGTTGAGCGCGTCTGCGACTTGCTCTACGCCGCCGGGTGTGTCGAAGCGGGTCCGCAAATAGGCAATGGCGTCGGCGACAATGGGATCGTCGACGGCGGTGATGTCGGTGCTCTGGCGGACATGCACGCCGGCCGACTTCACAACGACGCGTCGGGGTACGTCGGGGTCGGCGTTCATGAGACGGGACAGCAGCTCGGCGCCACGTCGGCCCATCGTCTGCAGGGGGTTTTCGACGCTGGACAGCGGCGGGTCGGACAGCTCGCACTCCAGGCCGTAGTCGTCCACACCCAGCACGGCGATTTCCTGCGGCACAGTTCGGCCCGAGAGCCAACACGCCTTGAGTACCGCCAAGGACAACAGCTCGTTGGTCGCGAAGACCGCTGTAGCGGGGCCGAGTTTCGCGATCCACCGGGCGATCTCGGGCACAGAGTACGGGTCCGAATGCGGCTTTTCACACTGATCCACCTCCAGTAGTGGGGACGGCAACCCCTCCTCGGTCAAGCGAGACAGAAACGCATCGCTCCGGACCTGCGACCAGATCTTGCCCCGTGTCCCCACGCACGCGAAACGACGAAAACGCCGCTCCAGCAGATGCATCGCCGCGAGCCGAGCCAAGTGGGCCTGGTCGATTTCTACCCGCGTGATATGACTCAACACCTCTTCTACACCCACATAGACAGCAGGTAATGGCTCACGCTGCCAAGCTTGGCGATGGTGGCAAAGCAGCAAGCCGTCCGGTTGCCAATCCCGCAGACTTCGTACGTCGGCCATCGGTTGGAACAGCGCCGTCCGCCACCGACAGCCGTGATCGTGGACGTAGTTGATGAGGCCTCTCAGAACCTGCTGGCTCATGGCCATCAGCGGTTCATGATCGATCACCACAGCGATTCGTCGTAAATCTCGACCAGAACCATCCATTGGATCGGCGAGTGGCAAATCTGTAGCGCCTTGGGTCATACATCAATAATACGTGACAAAAAAAATAAAACAAACGTGCTATACGTAAGATGCAAAAAGTCGTTGCCGACACATTTTTAAAGACGTATTGTTTTATCAGAATCTTAGTCTACCGTCGAAGTGAATCAATTCGAAGTCGTTTTCTAATTTATACATTTCCGACATCACTTTAGGAATAGGAGATCTAATGGGTAAGAAGTATATTTACGGAGCAGCGTTTGCCGCCGCCACACTGTTGACGGGGGCCAGTCAGGCTGATTTTGTGTTGCAGGAGGATTTTGAGTCGTTCGAGACGGGCGACTTCCTTTCTGGGACCAATGGGACGCTCGCCGCCGCCGCCGGCTGGTCCGCGCTCAACGGCGTCAACTCGCCGGGCGACACAGTCGATATCATCGATATGAATCCGCCTGTCACGGGCTCTACAGCGTTTTCCCCGCCGAATAAGGCTTTGAACTCCAGCAACGTGGGCACGTTCAATGCCCTTGGTATGGTTCTGGACGGCAACGGCATCGCGGACGGCGATACCGGGACCCTGTTCTTCCAGTACGCCACGCGCGGCGACAATTTCGTCGTGTTCCGTGGGGGGTTCGACGACGGGACCGGCGACGGTTTTCCAATCAGCGGCAATCTGCAACAACTTAATACCGGTGCCCTTCGGGTGCGGGACAATACGGCCGACGTATTGACCGGCGTAAGCAATGTCGGCAACGCGATCATGAACGTTTGGTTTGTGATCGACAACGCTAATGACACCTACGACCTGTTCGTTCAGAGCGATGAGGCGGCTGCGTTCGTCGCGCCCGTGCAATTGGGCGACGATCTGGATTTCGATTCGGGGCAGTACGTCGATGGCTCGGATATCAGCCGGTTCACGTTCCTCTGGGAAACCAACAACGGCGTGTTCATCGACAACATCTTCCTCGACGCGGATTCGGTCAACCTGAACAATCCGACCATCCCCGAGCCCGGTTCTCTGGGTATCGCCGGTTTCGGTGCCTTGTTGATGTTAGCTCGCCGCCGCCGCAAAGCCTAATTTGTTTTCATCCGGCGCGGTTAACACCGCGTCGGACATTTAGTTTCTGAAAACGTCAATACACGAAATCGAGATCGAATCATGTACGAAATCACATCCACTCACCGTCGGCATACCTCATTTATCCTAAAAAAAGGTTTCACTTTGATCGAGCTACTGGTGGTGATCTCGATCATCGCGTTGTTGATCGGCATACTCCTGCCGGCGTTGAGCGGAGCGAGGCGGGCCGCTCAATTCACGCAATGCAAATCGATCTTGCGTCAGATCGGAGTCGGCACGGGGGCCTACACTGCGGACTACGACGGGTTTCTGCCCCACGGCACATCATCGCAGGTGAGCGCCAGTGTGGAAAGCGCCCGAGGTTGGATCGCCAACTTGGCGACGGGCGGGTACGTGCCGGTATCGAATGAAGCTAACCAAGACGGTGTCGATGGCACGTTTTTCTGCCCCCTCGACGAAGTCACTGCGCGGCGTGACACTTCAATCGGGCTCCAATCCGTCCCGGAGACTTCGAGCTATAAAATTCTGACCCCGACGGGTTGGGTCGGCTCTTGGACCGATCCTAAAGTTCCGAAACGGGTCGAAGAGGTGGAGTTCGATGAAGTGCGGTTTCAAAACATCCCTACGGCCAACGTCATCCTCGACCCCGGAGGCATTCGCCCGATCATCGTTGAAAACCAGATCGACGGCCCCTCCAACCGCATGTTCGTGGTGCCTTCGTTTGGAGAATTCCAACTTAGTAATCTGGATTCCGATCAAGACGGCACGCCGCATGAAGGCGGGGCCAGGTCGATACTTATGACAGATTTCTCCGTCCGGGGCGGTACGATGACCTTTGACTCTGTAGGCGGTTTGCCCTGGATCGATCGGTGGCAGTTCTCGGGCCGGTCCAACTGAGAAAACAACACAACACAACACGGGGCTAGCAGCGACTTGTCCTAACGCGTAGCAGGGTAACCTTCAAGTCGTTGCTTGTTTCAGGCAGCATTCTGGGCACGGGCCATTACAAATGGTCAGGATTTTATATGTCATTATATAGTTCGTGGTATTTTGGGAAGTAGTACAAATATGGGAAAACAGTCCATGATTCGATCCGGTTTAGGTGCGGTGGCAGTGTGGTGCCTAATCGTTGTTACGGTCGGCGTGGCTGAAGCCGATGTCCAAATCAGTGTAGATACGGGAGACCCGTTACATTTTGTCCCCCCGGATGCGATCGATAATGTCCGGTTAATCATCGATTACCGAGGGGCTGCGACGGAGGCTCTGCTCGAAGTGTCCGTGGAGGATATCCACGAACGTCCAGAGGAATTTGCGGTGAAACGCAAACTGCGTCTGTCGGGCGATCGCATGGCTTCGTTTATGCTTCCGCAAGGCGTGGTGGGTCCGCGGCTGGGAGTGAAGTATGTATTTTACCGGGTGACCCTACTGGATAACAATGCGTCGGGGTCGCCTTCTGAGGTGTCGGGCCTGACGCAGTTTGCGGTGATGGAGCCGGTCGGAGTGACCCCGGGAGTTCAGACGGGCGAGTTCATTTTGGCGAACACCGGACCGGACGTCCGCCCGGATATCGGTGCCGAAGAGCAGGAGAAAGTGGTGCGGGCCGCAGCGATCGTGGGGGCAGAGGTGCTGCGGATCGACGTGCCTTGGCGTTTCCTTGAGCCCAGGGCCGGCGAGAAGAAGTGGGATTCAATGGATCGCGCGTACAGTTTATTAGAGCAGTACGGAGTCGATCCTCAGTTGCTGATTGCGTACGGCGGCGCGGATTGGACGAAGAGCGACGCGACTCTCGCGCGGATGCGGGCGGACGGCATCGACTTGGAGCATTGGCCGGCACCGACGTACCCGCCGCGTCCGGACCTGTGGGGGCAGTGGTCCCGCGAGGTCGCCGAGCGATATGGGAATCGCACGGAACTATATGAGGTCTGGAACGAGCCGGACATTCCGTTTTTCTTCCAGGGTACGCCACAGGAGTATGTTGATCTGCTTAAGTCCGGCAGCCGTGCGATCCGGTCGGCGGACGGCGACGCGGTCGTGATGACGGCGGGGTTTGTCGGCCCCGATCACCCGGCCACCGACCCGCGATTTATCGTGGAAACGCTGGAACAGGCCCGTTCGTCGTTCGACTGGTTCGCGTACCACCGGCACGGTACGTTCGCGATGCTCCAGCGGGATGTCGAGGAATTGTTGACGCCCATGATCGACGACGCGTTGGACGAGCGGCCGCCGCTGTATTTTTCGGAGACCTCGATGGGGCGGGAGCCGGAGCGAGAGTACGAGATGGCGATCGAACTGCCCAAGCGGGTGGCGTATCTTTGGTCGATCGGCGCGACGGGGTGGACGGCGTTTTCGATCCACCAGAAGCATCCGGATAGCAACGGATATCACTACACGATGTTGTTTGCCGACTACACGCCGCGTCCGGTGTGGGTGGCGTACAACGAGATGGCGCGTCAGATGCGTGGTCGACGGTTTGTGGAGACGCTGGACGTGGGGCCGGGGCGGTTCGGGTATGCGTTCCGGGGGAAGGGCGACTTCAGCGGTGAAGACGACCGGAGTTGGCTGTGGTTGGCGTGGACGGAAGACCCGGCGACGGCCGACCAGGCGGTGCCGATCCGAGTCGGGGAAGGGGCAACGGTGGAGCGGATCGATCTGATGGGCAATCGGACGCCGATTGCGGTGCACGACGGGGTGGCGGTGATGCCGATCGAGCGTGAGCCGGCCTATGTGGTGGCGGAGAACGTACGGGGCGAGGCCGAGTTGCTCGAGCCGTTGCTCGAACCGACGGGGTTGGGCTTGACGCTCGTGCCGGGCGGTTCCGCGGAGGAGTTGGCCCTCACGCTTCGCAACCCGCTGGACCGATCGCTCACTTATGCGTTGTCGGCGACCGCGGCGGACCCGCTTTCACCTTCCATCGAGCCGTCGTCCGTCGTGCTGCCGGGCGGCGGCGAGGCGACCGTGTTTCTCCGGTGTGGGTTGCCGCGTGAAGGATCGGAGCACGACCGGGTCGAGGTGACGGCGGTGAGTGATCTGCTGAGCGGGCGGGTGTCGGTGCCGATCCTGTTGGCAAGAACCAGCCCGGGCGGCTCGTTCGTTGATATGGCACGACGCCTGCCGGATTATCACCTGAATCGCTCGGAGCAGGTCGTGAACACGAAATCGATCGACCCGGGTTCGGCCCACCTGACTTGGGGCGGGCCCACAGATGTGAGCGTGGCGGCATGGGTCGGTCGGGAGGACGATGCCTTACTGCTTCGATTCAACGTGCTGGACGACACGCATCGCCAACCATACGCCGGCCGTGATTTGTGGAAGGGCGACGCGGTGCAGGTCGGGCTCGCGGTGCCGGGTCAGGCCGGCCATTTGGAGTTCGGAGTAGCGTTGACAGATTCGGGCGAGGCGGCGTCGCACGTGTGGGTGGCGCCGCCGGGCGGTTCGGGGGAACAGATCGAAACGACGATAGAGGTGGAGGCCGAGCGCTTGCGGGCGGGTATGACCTACCGGGTGAAGGTACCGCTGGCCGCGTTCGGCGCATCGGCCGACGTGCTGGACCGGGGGGTCCTCTTGAGCTTTGTCGCTCAAGACCTCGATGAGGACACCCCCGGCGCGGTTCGAGAAGGCTTTATCCAACTCAGTGAAGGGATTACCGGCGACAAAAATCCGCTGATCTTTCCACTGATTGTCTTCGAAAACGATTGATCGGCCGAATAGACACAGTATCGTTCTGTCGAGCAAAGAAAATGCGGATAGCCGGGCAGTTTTTAGCCGATGTCGAGTCGATCGTTGCGCTCGCCGACTGTATCATTCCATTCAATTTCGACCGACCGAAGCATTACCCATGACCCTATTCGTAAAACCAAAAATCTCAACGACCGCCCGTTCGGGCGACGGCCCCTTATCGATTGAGGTCGATCGGCAGGGTTGCTTTACGATCGCGTGGGGCGACACGATGATTGTGCGTGACGCGGTACTATTGAGCGTTGCGGTCGGCGGTAGCGTGTGCAAACCGGAATTCGTTTCGGCGGATGTCGAGGGGGATACGCTGCGGGTGGTCGGTGGGTACGGCGGTCTGCAGATTGAACATACGTTGAAGATTGAAACACGAGGCCTTGGGGTGGGGGTGTGTCAGGAGTCGACGCTGACCAACGTTGGCAGAGACGAGATTCTGGTGAGCGGCGTTGATTACAGTCTCCCTGCGTTTATGGCCGACGGGGCCGGCCCCGATACTCGCCTGCAGGTTCCGGGGCAGATCACGCCGCCGGACCTTTCGTACGCCGAGGCCGCCGAGTTGCCGCTGGACCGTACGGCCAGCGAGCCGATCCCCAAGTTTCCGCAGGGTTGGCTGGACCATTGCCCGGATCAGGGGGTGGGATTGGTCGTTGTGGAGTCGTCCCGGGGCTGCGTCGGGGCGTGGCATTGGGACGAGCGAGCGGCTCCGGCCTTTCCGACCCTCGACGGCCACGACGGCGTGATGGACGTGACGCATCGGCATCAGATCACCGCTCGGCTCGGGCCCGGGGAGACGCTCACCAGTGACGGGCACCGCCTGCTGATAACACCGGGCGGTCTCGAAGAATTTCTGACCGCGTTCCGTAAGTGGACGTACGCCGGGTGGGAGCCTGCGGCTTGCCCGGCATGGGCGGAGGATCTGCGGATACTACAGATCGACGCCCGGCCGATCCGTCGGTGGACCGAGCGGTTGGACGTGATCGCAGCGATGGGATTTAACGCCATCTACTGCGTACCGGTGTGGGAAAATCAGGACGATCACTGGTATGCATTAGCGGATCATTACGGGCTTGACCCGAAAGTCGGGACCGAGGCCGAGCTCAAGGGATTCGTCAACGAAGCGCACCGCCGGGGGCTCAAGGTGTTGTTCGATTTTATCCCACAGGGCACCGGCGACCGTAGCGGCCTGCTCGAGCAGCACCCCGAGTGGCTGGTCCGCGACGAGCGGGGCCGGCCGTTCGGTAGCCACGGCTGGGGGCCGAAGCCCGGCGAGCCCAAGAACGGGCACACGTACTCGCTGGATTGGGGCCGGGAAGACGTGCAAGAATTCATGCTGGATTGGGCGATGTGGAACGTTGAGACGTTCGGGATCGACGGGTTCCGCACGGATGCGTTGCATTGGAAAGAGCCGAACCTGAACCCGGCCAACGACGCATCGGCGTGGCGCACGTTTTACGGCGGCATCCGGATCGGCGAGCGGTTGGCCGAGCGGTTGGACGACGACAAGCTGCTGCTGGGCGAGCTGCCGGGCCCGGTCTTCGGCCGCAGCCACGCGATGACCTACGAGAATGCGTGGGTGCTGGGGTTGCTGAACCGGACGTGGCTGGACGAGACGGCCGACCTATCCATGAAGCAGTGGCGACGCTGGCAGTGGATATCCGAGCGATCGCTGCCGCCGAGGTTGAAACGGGTGTACTTCTCGGCGACGCACGACCTCTTGAAGGTCGCGGCCGAGAGCCGCAAGAGCCCGGTGGCCGACGCGCTGGCCTTCGCACACGCCTGTAGCGGGGGGGGGTATTTCGTGTGCTGGGCCGAGTTGGACTGGGCGGCGATCGAACGGGGTGAAGACGGACGACACGGCACATTCAAAACTGTGCTGCGTCAACGCGCACGGCTGACCGGACGGACTTGCGTCTGGGACGTCACGACTGGCGGCGAGGACGAGTACCTGTTTGTGACACGATGGACGACGCCCGGTGAGCTCGACGCCTTCGCATTGGCAAACGTTTCGTCGCGGCCGCTGCGAGCGACTATCGAGGGGCTCGGAGACGTCGAAGTCGCGGCCGGCGTGAGCGAGATCCGGCTCGCCGAATGACGTGCCCGTCGAGCGTCGCCACCGCTCTACACGCTCTTACTACCCCGCTGCTTTTCGAACCTCCAAGCCTACTATGAATCCAACGAACCTATTGTCGGGTCCGGCTTCCGCGCGGTCGCGCCGTGCTCAGACACAGATCACCGATCATCTCGAGGCTATGACTTTGCCGGAGAAGGTAGGGCTGATGTCGGACGAGTCTCCCGGCGTGCCGCGGCTCGGCATCCCGGCGTACCACTGGTGGAACGAGTGCCTCCACGGTGTTGCCCGGGCGGGCACGGCAACGGTGTTTCCGCAGGCCATCGGTCTTGCCGCAACATTTAATCCGCCGCTGATCCGGGAAGTCGCCGAGGCGATCGCCGTTGAGGCCCGGGCCAAGCACCACGAATCGGTGCGGAGGGGCCGGCACGGCTTCTACGAGGGCTTGACGTTCTGGTCGCCGAACATCAACATTTTCCGCGACCCACGCTGGGGCCGGGGCCACGAAACGTACGGCGAATGCCCCTGGCTCACCGCCGAATTCGGGGTCGCGTTCGTCCGCGGGCTGCAGGGTGACCACCCGTATTTCCTCAAGGCGGCCGCCTGCGCCAAGCACTTCGCGGTCCACTCGGGGCCCGAGGGCGAGCGGCACGGCTTCGACGCGGCCGTGAGTCCCCGTGACCTCCACGAAACCTACCTGCCGGCGTTCCGTCGCCTAGTCGTCGAAGCGCGCGTCGAGGCCGTGATGGGCGCTTACAACCGGGTCAACGGCGAGCCCGCCTGCGCCCACCCCGAACTGATGCGTATCTTGCGTGAAGACTGGGGATTTGAGGGGCATTTCGTGTCCGACTGCGGCGGCATCCGTGACTTCCACGAGAACCACCGCATCACCGGCAGCGCCGCCGAGTCCGCCGCGCTCGCCGTCCGGCGGGGATGTGACCTCAACTGCGGCTGCACCTACCCGCACTTGATCGAAGCGATCCGGGATGGCCTGCTCGAAGAGCACGACATCGACCGCTGCGTCCGCCGCCTGATGACCACGTTGCATAAGCTAGGCATGTTCGATTCGGCAGAGGATGTCCCTCTTGCCGACACACCGCACACCGCTAACGATACGCCGGCCCACCATGCCCTCAGCCGCCGGGCCGCGACCGAGTCGATCGTTCTGCTTAAAAACAATGGCGTGTTACCGCTCGCGTCTGTGAAAATCGACCGGTTAGCCGTCATCGGCCCCCACGCCGACGCGACCGCGGCGCTGCTGGCGAACTACCACGGCACGCCGTCGCGGATCGTCTCGCCGCTCCAGGGGCTCCGTGAAGCCTTCGAACCGCACGCCGCCGTCGAGTACTCGCCGGGCTGTAATTATGTCGCGACCCAAGCCCGTAGCGTAGTCGACGTCCACGCCGCCGAGGTCGCGGCGATTGCCGAACGGGCCGACGTCGCGATCCTGGTGCTCGGCCTGCACGCGGGGCTTGAAGGCGAACAGGGCGACGCCAACAACGCCGACGCCTCGGGCGACCGCCGCGACATCCGTTTGCCCGCACCCCAACTCGAAACGCTCGAACACGTACTCGATACCGGTACACCGACCATTGTGGTACTGATCCACGGCGGGCCGATCACGCTCGGCGGACTCGAACCACGCTGCGCTGCGATCGTCGATGCTTTCTACCCCGGCCCCTTCGCCGGCCCGGCGATCGCCGATGTTTTGACCGGCCGCTACAACCCCGCCGGCCGACTGCCCGTCACGTACCCGGATTCGGTCGAGCACCTGCCCGCGTTCGAGGATTACGCGATGGCCGGCCGGACCTACCGGTTCGCCGACCCGCAACGCCCGCCGCTCTACCCGTTCGGCTTCGGGCTCAGCTACTCCACCTTCGACCACGAGATCGCATCGGTCACGTCCACCGCCGAGGCGGTCGAGGTCACCGCCCGCGTTACCAACCGTGGTCCCGTGGACGGCGACGAGGTCGTTCAACTCTACGTCCGCGATCCGGACGACCCCCACCTGCACCACGAACTCCGCGGCGTGCAGCGGATTCACCTCCGCAACCAGGAAACCCGAAGCGTGCGCTTCGTGGTGCCCCGTAACCAACTCGACCGTTTCGATGACGGCGGCAATCGGCATCCGAGCAACGCAACGCTCCTCGTTTGGGTCGGCGGCAATCAGCCGTCGCCGCTACGGGATGCGCCGGACCGTGGACGATGGGCCGAATTGGTTGTCGATCGGCCTTCCGGATAGTGATTGATCCTTTGGGCATTGGTGGCGGCGCGTAGCATCAGCCGGAGCACCGATCGGATCATTCGTCACCGTGTCACGCCGGCAGCGTATCGAGTTCTTCAGCGACCGCATCGATCAGGGATTTGAGGGTCGTTTGAGTAAAGCCGAAGTCGATGCCCGCGGCGGCGGACAGCTTCGGCAGGGGGCGGGTGCCGCGCGTCGCCAGCCGCCGCGGGGGATGCCATGACCCTCACCCCCGCGGAACGTACCAGCCTCGTCTCGGCCGTCTGGGCGTCGGGCTCGCGCCCGCTCACAAGTGTGGGCGGCCTGGTCGCCGACATCTGGGCCCACGCCTCGCGGTCTCTGACCCGGCTTGAGCCCGTTGGCGGTCTTTCACCTTCGGGAACCGGCGTTTCACCCTCCGGCGTTCGTGGGCTTGGGGCCCCTTGCGCCGGGCCGAGCGGGGGTGGATCGGGATCGCGGTGCGGCGGAGGCCCCGTGCTTGCCAACGCCGGACGTGGTGGTGCTCGGCGTCGTCGCCCTGGTCGGCGAGGTCTGGGAGGGGCCTCCCGTTCGGGGCGGCTTGGCGGATCGCCGGGGCGAACGGCGGCGAGTCTTGGGGGGGCGAAGCCGACCACGACGCCGGTGATGAGTGGGGTGGTCGCGTCGAACCCCGCGGTGAGCTTGGGCCAGGCCAAAGGCCCGACGGTGGCTTGAGCCGGATGGATCGATGTGAATAAAGTCTGCGATTCCCATGCAGCCGTCGTTGGACGCCAGGCCGCAGGCGCAGGCTTCGAGGTGATTGGGGCTGCAAACTGACCGAGCGGGCGGTACACGAGCCCTCAGTAATGGCGGCAGCAGCCTTATCCGTGGATGGGGGTTATGTAAAGCAGCATCCTATGGGCCAAACGAAATGCGTTGCTTGGTACGGTCTTCTGCAACGACTTTCACCTCGATGTCGAGGAAGCGACTAATCAAATCCAGGTGTGTGGTTGCGTGACGAGACAAGCCGGCACTGGTAAAGCTACCGCCGCCGGCGATGGCAAGGGGCAGCATGAGTTGATCGGTCAGATATTCGCCCGCCGCAGCACCGCTCTTCATGTAGCGCTGGCACTGTTGGATGGCCTGGTTGGCGACGGCCTCGGCGGGACGTCCGACCTCGCCGAAGCCGGTGAAGACTTCGGAGACATGGTCATGCTCCAGTTCGAGCGTGAGGATATTGCCCGGGCCGTGAGAGCCCTTAGCGTCCCTGATCTGCAATTCGTCTTCGGACCAGCCGAGCTTTTTCTTGACCTGCTTCAGTTCGCGTTTGGCGATGTCACCTGAGAGGTTGGCGACGACGGCCTTGGCGACACGTGATTTCAATTCGCCGCGCTGATTCAGGTGGAGGGGGTTGAGATGCTTCGCCGGGGTGATCCGGGCAATGAACTCGCCACCGCCGGCGGGGTAAAAGCCAGAGCGGACCAATTCCACTTCGACCGTCGGCCCCATGCGATTGACCAAGGGCAAGAACGACTTGGCTAGGAAATCAAACGGCGGGGCAAACGGGTTGTGCGTCCCGCCTTCGATTGTGATCTCGCTTGGCTTATCCGCAATGAGTAGTGCCGGCAGAATCGTCTGCAATACCAGCGTCGCACTGCCTGCGGTCCCGACCGCGAATCGATGTGTACCAGATGTGACTTCTGCGGGTGAGAACGAGAACGCCGTCGACCCGATCTCGTCGCCTTCGACCTCTGCACTGCTGATGTGTGCAGCAGCACGCAGGGCTGTGAGATGCTGCCGCATTAATCCGGGTTTGCGTCGGCCAGCACGCACGTTCTCGATGCGCACCGGCGTCCCCGTCACCATCGCCAGTGCAATGGAAGACCGAACAATCTGGCCACCTCCTTCGCCTTGAGAACCATCGATGTCCAAATTCTGCATCTGTCATTTACCCCGATATGCGTCAAATTGCATCTGAATTTCCCCATCAAGCGCAATTGCCGCTTCACCGACTAACTTGCTAAACCAACGCGAATCAATCCGGAGTTGGTCAAACTTATTCAATGCTCGGCTATTATCCGTTAATTTTTCAATCTGAATTGCTCTCTTATTCCAACGAGGAATTGGATTACGCTTGTACTTTGGTGTCCATTTTTGTTCATACACTTCTCTATGCTTCACCCAATCTTTCGGAGTCTTTATTTTGGATAGGTCAGTATTTTGAAGGCAATCAATAAGCTGCAACTCATAGATGATTTTTGACTGGTTGTATCCTGAGAAGTTGTCTGAAACTAAGAAATCCAGGGAGTATTGAGTACTTTCGAAATCCTTCAGGATTGATTGGCTCAGTACCTTGGGCAGTGGTTCACACTGCTGGAGTTTGAGTAGTGACAGCTTTCGCGAAACCGAATCAAGATCCTTTTGGGGGTTTTCAAAGTTCAGTCCAAATTCTGTTGTGTATGATTTAATTGTTTCTGATATTTCATCATTAGAACCCCAAGAGAAGCCAAAACCTGATAGGCGAGGTAATAATTGGCATGCTAAATCGTGGTAATACCACGCTAGAGTTTTGCAGAAATTCTGGTGGACAACTCCGGAGTGATATAGGTCATTTCTAAATTTGTGTGCGATTTTTATGAAGTCATGTTCTTCAGTACTGATCTTGCCGGCTTCAAGGCAAAAATCATTCTTATCATGAAAGTTCCCATTGGTTGCCTTTTTTCTCGCTTCCTTTGAGTATTGGGGAGGGCGAATCCATCCTCCAGATTCGTCAAGACTTGCGATTTTGGATGCCTCTTCTTGTAACATTAACTCAATAGCATTGTCAGTTAAGATCAGACAGAATCTGGCATAGTTACTTCCTTCGACGATATATTGATTGGCTGCTAAATCTAGCTGTTCAATGATTTGGTAGTAAATCTGCATACTAGTCATCCGCCTTGCTGGCATCTTTAATCACAAACCGCGCCTTCAGCCGCGCGACTTCGCTTGCCAGGCCCGCGGTCTTCACGGAACGCAGAACCTCGTCGAAATCCTTATACGCCGCCGGGGCTTCGTCGCGGGGGTACTGGCGGCAGTTGGTCAAGATGTCCATCTCGTCGAAGGACTGATCGATCGACTTCTGGTCAAGCGTACGGATCGCATTCTTGCGGCCGAGGATACGACCGGCTCCGTGGTTGACGGAGTACAGCGACTGGCTCGCGCCCTCGTTGGCGACCATGACGGCCGAACCACGCTGGGGGTCGCCAGGCAGGAGGATCGGGTGGCCGGTATTTTCGAATGGGGTTTCCTTGAGCGCGTGGTGGCTGGCGGGGAAAGCACGGGTTGCGCCCTTCCGCATCACCCACATGGGCTTGTTGTTCACGATCTCCTGGCGTGCGATGTTGTGGCTGATGAAGTACACCAGTTCACCCTTGACGCCGGGGAAGACCTCCTGAAAGGCTTCGAGGACCAGCGCGTTGATCAGCAGGTGGTTGAGCGTTGCAAAGTTTGCGCCCAGCGACATGTCGTCGATGTAGGCGTCGGCCTCGGGCGTTCCCAGTGGGGCGTAGCACAGCTCGCGGTCGCCTTTGCCGTGCCGGTTCATACCGGGATAAGGGATGGACCACCGGTCGAACTTTCCTTGCAGGGCCTTGAACTGACCCATAGCCAGGTTGTGGCCGAAGCCGCGCGAGCCGCAGTGCGACAGGAACGCGACGTGCTTGTCTTTGAGCCCAAACGCCGCCGCGGTGTCTTCCATTCCGGGGGCGACGCGAACGATCTCGCACTCACCGAAGTGATTGCCGCCGCCGTAGGACCCGAGCTGGGTGACCTTGTTACCGAATGCAGGGAAAGCGCCGGTTTCGCGCAGCATGTCGAGGCGGTTGTATAGGGCGTCGTGTGTTCCATCGTGGCCGGCGTGTGCCGAGTCTTCGCAGCGGTGTCGCCAAGAACGTGGGATGCCCAGCATCTCGCAGACCTGCTTGGTCGCGCCTTCTGCAGCGAGGATGCGGCCCATCTGCTCGTGGACCTGGCGGGACTTCGGTGCTTGGCGCTGGCCCTTGCCTGCCCCGGTGGGGGTGCGCTCACAGATTGCGTTGAGCAGAGCGCGGCGGGACTGCTTGTCGGTGATCTGGTCTTCGGGCAGGTCGAGCTGTAGCAGCGACATCGAGCACTTGATATCGACGCCGACGGGACCGGGGTAGATGTGTGTCGGCGAGGCCATCGCGCAGCCGACGGGCGCGCCGTAGCCGAGGTGTGCATCGGGGTTGAGGACGAACTCTTCGACGCCCGGTGCCATGCGCGAGTTGATCGCCTGCTGGATGCAGACGTCATCAAAGGTTTGGCGGATTGCCTCGGTGCCGATGACGGTGATGGGCTTGCGGTCGTCGGGCAGCGGCAGGATCGCGGTCGCTTCGCCGGTGGGGACGAAGGGGCTGTCTTGCTTTGTTTTGGTGGTTTGTTCAGTCATGGCGAGTCTCATGGTTAATAGCGATTTTGAAAAGTGGCGACAAGGGTTGGAGAAACGTTTTTACCGGCGCTCTATCCAGTTGAGCTACGCCGGCTTTCACCGGATCGACGGGATTCGAACCCGCAACCTCTGGTTCCCATGTAGTTCCCCGGTATTCGCCGAAGGTGGCGGGCGGCTAGGTGAGCCACCGGCCACGGTTGTTTAAAGGGTAACGACGATCATTGATGAAACGTGCCTGCTCTACCTTTTGAGCTACAGCCCCGTGTGTTGCAATGGAGCTGGTGGGACTCGAACCCACAACCAGGATGATTTGGACATGTAGTTCCACCGGTATTCGTTACCTGTTCCAATCGGTGACAAGGGGTGCGGGGAGATCCCGATTCGCAACATTGCGAGTCGGGGCGGGGTTCGAACCCGCTAGCCCGAAGGCGTTGCCATGTACTCCCAGCAGCATTCACCGCCATTTGTTTAAGCCGAACATCGACGACAACCGTCGGGCAGACATTTTTTTACTGAGCTACCGCGTTCCCTTGCGGGGCGCGACCCGAGATTCGAACCGGGGACCTCCTGCTAGCCCTTCCGGGGGGGGCAGGTGCTCTCACCGTGTAGTCTGTCCAGCATTCGCCGATGCTCACATTCGTATTCACTTGTAAAAAGCCGACAAGAGTTGCGGAGACGTCGTTTTGTTTTTTAACAAAGTGGATGTAGTCACCACGGCATTCGGCCACCCCCGGAAGCCCGGAAGCCCGGAAGCTTCCGGGGGTAAACGTTGACGCCATCTATCGACGACGTCAACGCTCCAAATTGTCTAAAGGCTCATGGCCGCAATCTGCTTCGCCCAGTGATCCTTGGTCGACTCTCCGTTCGCCACGGTCGCGATGAGCTTAAACACCTGGTCGGAGAAACCCCCGACGTTGATGATGTCATCGCGTTCCTTGGCCTGGGTCGATCCGTAAGGCTGGATGTCGATGCAAACCATCTTCGCGGTCTTGTTGCGCTGCTTAAACAGCTCCCACTGCCGCATGGTCTGCGTCGAACCACCGCCCCAGTGACCGTAGTGCCGGCTGTCGATCCACGACTCGTTGTCGGAGACGTAGATCACCAGGTCACCCTGCTCTTGCCGCTGGTTCAGGTAGTGCAGCGGGGCCGAGCAGTTCGTGCCGCCGCAAGGCAGCGACGCGAGCTTATGGGCGTTGGTCATCACCGAGTCACGCGGGTTCAGCCGAGCCTTCTTGCCGGTCACAACATCCGACTCGAAAGGCAGGACCAGGGTGTCCGCGTTCTTCCGCAGCAGTGCCGCCGCGACCAGTGCCGCGATATCGATGCACCGGACCGCGGAGGACGAGCCCTTACGGTAACCCGTCGCCGGGGAGTGCATCGAACCGGACACGTCCGGGCACACGATGACACGACCATTGATCGCCGGAACGTTTTCCAGCGCGATCTCCATCGCGTCCTGCAATGCATCGGACACCTTGTTCGGCAGGGCCTGGCGGCTCGCGGTGTAGGCCGCCAGCAGCTGGTACGGGAACACCTTCGCCTTACGGATCAGGTGCGCGTCCCGCAGCCGGTTGGTCACCCACTTGGTGAGCTCCTTGTCTTGGAACACGCCGTGACGCTGGAAGGTGTTCAGGTTCATGCGGGTCATTTGCCGCGGGGCGTGACGCGCAATCGCCTTCCATTCCCAGTCGCTCAACTCCAGGCCGGTCAGCATCTGGAACGGCACGTCCGGCGTCTCCACCAGCCGACGATCCTCGGCGGACTTATAGGCCTCGAACTGTTTCACGATATCCGGCAGCTTCTCGCCATCGATCGGCCGACCGATCAGGTAGCCGTACAACGCTTCTCGCGATGCCGACTTGGGCTTCGGGTGAACCATCTTGATGACGTCTGCCAGCGACGGGGCGTTGCCGACTGAGCCGAAGAAGATCTGTTCATCGCTATGGCCTTCCAGCCACTGCAGGATCAGCCGCTTAGGCAGCGAACCCAGAGACTTACGGCCAACCACGCCGCTACGCATGATCTGCACAAAGTTACGCAGCATCTTCGGGTTGTCGATCACACGATCAAACACCTCGGCCAACAGGCCCGGGCCCTTCACGGACAGGACCGCACACAACAGGGCCGGCAGGTCTTTCATGTAACCGTGCTGGCGTGCGTACAGCGCGGTGCGGGCGATGAACTCGGGCGAGACCTTTTCACACAGGCCAAGGATCTTGGCCAGCTGGTCATCGGCCGACGCGTAGAACGTGCCGTTGAGGCAACCGGTCACCGCGTACTGAGCCAACGCGTGCTCTACGGTGAGGGCGTAAGCGGTGCCGCCGGCCTCGTTGACCGTGTCGGCCTTGGGTGCCAGCTTGCCTTTAAGCGACTTGAAGAGGGTCTTGTTTGCCATGGTGATTTCCTTTCGTAGTTCAGCCAATTGGTGGGGTCATGCTTTGTACGCTGGTGAGATAGAGGCATGGGTTGTGCCAAAGAAAATCGAGAGAATCAAAAAAAGTCTCAAGATATTTACTAACAAATATTTAAGGAAATTAAAATTTCCTGACGGCCGATTTAGAGTCAGAATTAAATCGTATATTTGACGCGAAAACTATCGTAATTTATAAATATAGATATGAATAAGAGGGTTGCCTTTGGGCTTCTTGGGCCCACCCTGGACCGTGGAAGCGGCCCCAAGCGTTGGGAGCATTGGCGGCCGACGGTATCGGTGTGTCAGCACGAGGATCTGCTGTTCGATCGCGTGGAGCTGCTCCACCAAGCGAAGTTTGAAAATCTGGCCAAGCAGGTTGAAGCGGACATCCTCTTGGTATCGCCGGAGACGACAGTAAATCGGCAGCTGATCGAGTTCGACGATGCGTGGGACTTTGATGAGGTCTATGGGGCGCTGCACGACTTTGCCCGCGGTTACCCGTTTGATCTGGAGCACGAGGAGTACCTGCTCCACATCACGACCGGCACACACGTGGCGCAGATCTGTCTGTTCCTGCTCGCAGAATCGCGGCACTACCCGGCTCAGTTGCTGCAGACCTCACCACCGCGAAAAGGCCGTGGTGGCCCAGGATCGTACAGCGTCATTGATCTTGACCTTTCGAAGTACGATCGGATTGCGCAGCGCTTCCAGCAAGAGACGCTTGAAGGGCTTAGCTTCCTTAAGGCCGGTATCGAAACCCAAGACAAGAACTACAACCGCCTGATCGAGCAGATCGAACACGTCGCGATCCACAGCACACATCCAATCTTGCTGACAGGGCCTACAGGTGCAGGCAAGTCACAGCTCGCCAAACGCATCTTCGAACTCAAGCACCAGCGGAGGCAGGTGACTGGTCGATTCGTCGAGGTGAACTGTGCCACACTGCGCGGGGACGGATCGATGTCGACGCTCTTTGGCCATAAGAAGGGTGCGTTCACGGGTGCGACAGCAGATCGCAAGGGCTTGCTCCGTGAAGCAGATGACGGCTTGTTGTTGTTAGACGAAGTTGGTGAGCTTGGGCTAGACGAGCAGGCGATGCTGCTGCGTGCCATCGAGGAGCAGCGGTTCATGCCGCTGGGGGGCGATCAGGATGTGAGTAGTTCGTTCCAGTTGATCTGCGGGACCAATCGCGACCTAGTCAAGGATGTGGCGGAAGGGACCTTCCGTGAGGATCTTCTGGCTAGGATCAATCTTTGGTCCTATCGCCTGCCGGGTTTGGCGGAACGCCGAGCAGATATCGAGCCGAATCTTCAGTTCGAGCTTGACCGTATCGCTCAGGAAACTGGTAGCCAGGTGCGGTTCAATAAGGAGGCTAGGGCTAGGTTCATGCGATTCGCGTTGGCGAGTGAGACAGCATGGTCCGCCAACTTCCGAGACTTGGCCGCCGCTGTAACGCGTATGGCCACGCTCGCTCCAGGTGGACGCATTGGTGTGAATCAGGTCGAAGACGAGATCGCTCGTCTTCAAAACAGCTGGCATCGCTCAGGCGAGACCGATGAGCAGCGGCTCGTCGAAGAGGTGCTTGGTGGTACGAGAGTCGACCTGTTCGACCAAGCGCAGTTGGCAAAAGTGATTGAAGTATGTCGGTCATCTCGTTCACTCTCTGAAGCGGGACGACAGCTGTTCCAGGCATCTCGTGAACAACGTAAGTCCGTCAACGATGCGGATCGTTTACGGAAATACTTGGCAAAGTTTGGACTGGACTGGAACGCAGTTAGTTGATTGGTCTATCGGCCTGCCAAGGCCGATGGGTAAAGTGCTACGACCGGATATGTATAGCTGAGATGGCCGCGGCAAATGCGCGGCAGTAAGCAGGCTAGGTAGTTCTGCAGTAAATCCCAGAGCATTACCAACGTGACGATCGGCGTCTGAAAGTCCGCCGCTGGTTCCAGACCAAGGCCAAGGACGCCAAGGGCAAATCTCTTAATGGCGTCATCGTGGCAGATTTACCCGAAGAAACGCTTCACGACGAGCCGGCCTTCGGAGCGGCCAACGTGCAGAAGGGAAAATTCGGCGAGGTCATCTACATCCCCGCCGTCAGCACGGTGACGGAGCACACAAAAATCAGCGGTCCCTCCGCGCTGCGGGATCTGCTCAACGATGTGCTGCAAGGGGTTGTCCGTGCGGGCCCTGCGTACCAACGTTTCAGCGAGGAGTTCGAGACGCTCCACGGGACGATCAAAACCCACAGGGCCCGGCTCGGTGGACGGGCACCACGCGGTGAGCGGTGGGTCGTGAAGGTGCCCCAAGGTCACGGGCACACGGCCACGCTCATCGCGGCGTGGGGGAGCGACGGCATCGTCTGCTCGACCACGGTCCACGCCGCGGTCCACGGCAACGTGTTCGAGGCCTTGGTCAAGCCGGTGCGGGTGCCGAGCGGCTTCCGGGTGACACGGTGGTGAGGGACCACCTCTCGAGCCATCAACGGGCGAGCACGATCCGGGCGATCGAAGCGGCCGGGGTGGAAGTCGCGTGCCTGCCGCCGTGCTCGCGGGACCTCCACCCCATCGAAAACGTGTTCAGCAAGATCCAGAACCGATTGCGTTCGCGGGTCTGCCGCCTCCGTTAGCCGTTCGGGGAGAAGATGCCGTCGGTGTTGGACGAGGTCACGCCCACCGATGCCGTCAACGGCTTCCGACACTGCGGCGACACGCGACAGGTGAGGTAGGAATGCGCTAATGTACATGGCCAAAACCTGCCTGCAAGCTGACGACATCGAAGCAAGAGAAGTTCTTCAAATTTCTCGGCGGTCCATGCCTCTGACTACGTCTGGGCGGATGCCCTGCTTGGAGCCGGCTACTCCCACTCGATCGTGGCCGGCGGCTTGCTGCTGATGTCGTAGCAGACGCGGTTGACACCGCGGACTTCGTTGATGATGCGGTTGCTAATCGTGGCGAGCACGTCGTAGGGGATCCGGGCCCAGTCGGCGGTCATGAAGTCCTGAGATTCGACGGCGCGGATCGCGACGACCTGTTCGTGGGTGCGGCCGTCGCCCATCACGCCCACCGCTTTCACCGGCAGGAGCACGGCGAACACCTGCGCGGTTTTGCGGTAGAGCCGGTTGGCGATGATTTCTTCGAGCAGGATCTCATCGGCGTCGCGGACCAGGTCCAGCTGGGGCTTGGTGACTTCGCCCAGCACCCGGACCGCGAGCCCGGGGCCGGGGAACGGGTGACGCCAGACCATGCTGTCGGGCAGACCCAGGACGGAGCCCAGCGCGCGGACCTCGTCTTTGAAGAGGCTGCGCAGCGGCTCGATCAGGTCGAAGCCGAGCTGCTCGGGGAGCCCGCCGACGTTGTGGTGGAGCTTGATGTTCGCGGCCGTGCCGGCGTACCCGTGGCCGGACTCGATGACGTCGGGGTAGAGCGTGCCCTGCGCGAGATACCGGATACGGGTCGACTGGTTCTCGAACTCGGACTTGATCTGGTCCGCGGTGGTCTTGAAGACCTCAATGAAACGGTGGCCGATGCGGGTCCGTTTTTCCTGCGGGTCTTCGATGCCCGCGAGGTCTTCGAGGAACTGCTGCTCAGCGTCGACGACGCGGAGGTCCAGATCGAAGTGCCCGCGGAAGGTTTGCTCCACGAGGTCGCGTTCGCCCTTGCGCAGGAGGCCGTTGTCCACGAAGATACAAGTCAGTTGTTTGCCGATGGATTTGGCCAGCATCGCCGCGACGACCGAGGAGTCCACGCCGCCCGAGAGCCCGAGGATGACGTGGTCGTCGCCGACGAGCTGGTGGATGCGCTCGGATTCCGACTCGAGGAAGTCGGCCATCGTCCACCGCCCGCCGCAGCCGCAGGCGTTGAAGAGGAAGTTCGAGAGGATGTCGCCGCCGTGGGGCGTGTGGGTGACTTCGGGGTGGAATTGGACGCCGTAGAACGGCTTGGTCCGATGCCGGACCGCGGCGTAGGGGCAGGTCGGGGTGGTCGCGGTGGCGATGAACTCGTCGGGCAGGGTGTTGACCTGGTCCCCGTGCGACATCCAGACGCTGGTGTGGTCGGGGACGCCGCGGAACAGGTCGTCGTTTTCGGCGACGTTCAGCTCGGCCCGGCCGTACTCGCGCGACGCGGCGTGTTTGACCTCGGCCCCCAGCAGGGCGCAGGCCGCCTGCATGCCGTAGCAGATGCCCAGGACCGGGACGCCCAGCTCGAACAGCCGGGGGTCGGGCTTCGGCGCGTGCTCGTCGTAGACCGACGCCGGGCCGCCCGACAGGATGATGCCCTTGGGCGCGAGCCGACGAAGCTGCTCGACCGTGACCTCCGGCCCCAAGAGCATGGAATAGACCCCCGCGTCACGCACCCGGCGGGCGATCAGCTGCACGTACTGGCTGCCGAAATCCAGGATCGGCACCACCTCGGTCACCCCGGCGGGCAGGGTGAACACGTCGTCGGGGATTTTTTCGGCAGCGGGGGGGGTGTCGCTCATGGCGGGCGGTCGGGTCAGATCGAAAAGGGGGGGCGGCGGGAGAGAATCGAACAGTTTAGCGGATCGCCGCGGCGGCACGACCCGGCTCACTGCGACCGGAAATACGCCGCGATCACCATCACGTCGTACAACGCGTGCGCCCCGGCCACGATCCCGAACCCGCGGTAGACATAAATCGCGGCGAAATACACCCCCGCCAGGGTGTAAAACGCGAACCGCCCCCAATCCGTGCTGTCCCAGACCCACGGCAGGTGGCTGTCGAACGGGTGGTAGAGCGCAAAGGTCACCGCCGAGATCGCGATCGCCCCGCCCGCCGACCACGTCCGCGGCAACGCCAAGAGGTCGCTGAGGATCAAGTGCGCCAGCGCGATCACGATCAGCCGGAACACCAGCTCTTCGTAGATCCCGGCCCCCACGGCAAACACCACGCCCTCACGCCACGACGCCACGCCTTCCAGCCCCGTCGACGCCTGCCCGGTGCTCGCCAGCATCAGCCCCGCGGCGGCGCCCGGTTCCAGCCCCGCCGCCATCTCCACCGCCGGACGCGTCACCATGATGCTGAAAACAAAAAGCGGGGCCGCCAGCAACGCCGACTCCAATAGCATCACCACGTAGAGCCTCGGCTCGGGCCGCCACGGGTCCCGCCGCGCCACGTGCAGGCATACCAGCACCACCACCGTCGCCACCCCCGGCAGGTAGTAACCCGTCGCGCCCATCCACTCGAAAAACTGCCCCAGCATCCGCTCCGCATAGATCTGCGGGAGACGCTCGTCCCCTTCCGGCGCAAACGCCACCGCCCCGATCTCGTACCCCAGCAGCAGCGGGAGCAGGAAATACAACGACTGGAGCGGCCATTGGGTCCGGTCCCAATAGGACGTCACCTGGTGGCGGGGCGACCGGTCGTCGCGTCGTTGGCGGGGGCGGGGGCGGGTTTCCATGAGGCGTCGAAATGCTCAGGCCGGCTCGTCCGATCACCCGACGCGAGCCACACCCGTCGTCGGTCCGCAGACCCGATCCCTCCTCTAAAACCGTTCAGTAGCGGATCACCGCGTGTACGTTGTCGTGGGGTTTGATCTGGTCCCGCCCGTTGAGAAACGTCAGCTCGATCGCCACCGCCACGCCCACCACTTTCGCCCCCAGCCCTCCGACGAGTTCGAGGCAGGCCTGCAGCGTCCCGCCGGTCGCCAGCAGATCATCGACCATGAGCACCCTCTGCCCCGCCGCGATCGCGTCGGTGTGGATCTCCAGGGTGTCCTGCCCGTATTCGAGTTCGTAGCTCACCTCCCGCGTCTCGTGTGGCAGCTTGCCGGGCTTGCGGATGGGAACGAACCCCGCCGACAGCGCCTGGGCGATCGCCGTCCCGAAGATAAACCCGCGTGACTCCGCCCCGCACACCAGTTCGACCCCCTGGTCTCGGAACGGGCTGGCCATCTGCTCAACCGCCATCGCCAGCCCGGCGGGGTTCTTGAGCAGGGGGGTGATGTCTTTGTAGCCCACGCCCGGCTTGGGGAAGTCCGGGATCTCGCGGATGAGGGTGGTCAGGTCCATAAGCGTCCGAAGCCTGGGGTTTGGCGGAAAAACGACGAAATACCGGCGGCCGCCGTGTTTACTCGACGCCGCGGCGGCATCGTGACGATGATGGTACAACCAAAGCGCCGCCGCCACCGGCGGGCGTGCCCCCCCTCCTCGCGCCCCGCGCTCAACCCCCACCATCTTTTTTTATGGACTCATTTGTCATTAACGGCGGCCGGCCCCTCCGCGGGACGGTCCGGATCAACGGCTCGAAAAACGCCTGCCTGCCCCTCATGGCCGCGGCCCTGCTCACCGACCAGCCGGTCCGGCTCCTCGGGGTCCCGAACCTCTCGGACATCCGCAACATGCAGCGGCTGCTCGACTCCCTGGGCTGCGACCTCACGGCCGGCGGCGACGGGGAGCTGACGATCCACGGCACCGACGCGTCCAGAGTCCTGGCGCACTACGACATCGTCCGCACCATGCGGGCCGGGATCTGTGTGCTCGGGCCCCTGCTGGCCGCGCGCGGCCGGGCCCGTGTGTCGATGCCCGGCGGCTGCGCGATCGGTGACCGTCCGGTCGACCTGCACCTCCGCGGCCTCGAAGCGCTGGGTGCCACGATCACCCTCGACGCCGGGTACATCGTCGCCGAGGCCCCGCCCGCGGAAACCCCCGGCGGGCCCCGCCGCCTCCGGGGCGCCCACATCTTCCTGGGCGGGCCCAATGGCTCGACCGCGCTGGGCACCGCCAACGTCATGTCCGCCGCCGTCCTGGCCCAGGGTACGACCGTCATCGAGTCCGCCGCTTGCGAGCCCGAGATCGAAGACGTCGGCCGGCTCCTGATCTCCATGGGCGCTAAGATCACCGGCCTCGGCTCGCCGCGCCTGACTATCCAGGGCGTCGAATCGCTCCGCGGCACGCCGCCCGCCGGGTACCCCGTGATGCCCGACCGCATCGAAGCCGGCACCTACCTCATGGCCGCTGCGATCACCCACGGCGACGTCACCCTCGAAAATTTCCCCACCGACACCCTCGGCGCCGCCCTCGATCGCCTCCGCGAGATCGGCGTCACCGCCGAGCCCGTGGCCGCCGGTGGGGCGGAGCCGGATACCCCGGCGTCCGCGGCCGACGCTGTCCGCGTTGCCGTGTCGCGTCGGCTCAACCCCGTGCAGGTCGTCACCCAGCCCCACCCGGGCTTCCCCACCGACCTCCAGGCCCAGATCATGGCCCTCCTCACGCTGGCCGACGGCAACGCGATCGTCACCGAGAAAATCTTTCCCGACCGCTTCCTCCACGTGGCCGAGCTGCTCCGCATGGGCGCGAAGATCACCCGCGTCGGTCCCAGCGCCATGATCACCGGGGTCCGCGAACTCGTCGGCGCGCCCGTCATGGCGTCGGACCTCCGGGCGTCGGCGGGGCTGGTGATCGCCGCCCTGGCGGCCCGGGGCCAAACCACGGTTAACCGCGTCTACCACCTCGACCGCGGCTACGAGCAGATGGAGACGACGCTGCAAGCGCTCGGGGCTCAGATCGAACGCGTCCCCGGCGGCAGCGTCTGAGGCCGGCCCCCTCGTCTCCCCCTCCGTGATAAACGGCGACCGGTCTGACTTTCTTTCACAGGAAGGGGTCGGCCTCTACAACGCGCACCGAACCTCGGCCCTTTCTCGAGTCGAGACTTTGCCGCCCGGTCTGCCGAATCTATCCGGCCACGGCGGCGAGTCAGTAGTTCGCCGCGAACGTTTCCCGTCGGAACGCTTTGCCCTGCCCGACGAATGCCGAGGAGTATTTCTCCGGCTGCCCGACCACCGGGATGAAGTCCACGGTGTAGGTTTGCCCCGCGTCCAGCTCGCCGAGCGCGATAAATTCGGCCGTCCCCGCCTGCATGGTGTCGATGTCCGCGCTCTTGGACTTGCCTTGCCGTAGCGTCACGGTCTGGCCGCTCGGGTCCGTGATAATGAAGTGGGTGTTGAGCCAATGGTCCCAGTCCGGCTTGCCGTTGGGCTTGTAGGTCGTGACCGGGCTGTCGATCTTCGCGGTCAGCGGGATCAGGATCTGGAGCTGGCATTTCTGCTGCGCATCCGCCTCCCCGATGGCGTACCCGATCAACCGCCCCGAATCCTTGTTGATCGCTTGCAACCCGAGGAAAATCCCGGCGAACACCGCCACTAACATCCCGCCCCAAACCACCGCTTTGACCATGATCCTCGGCCCCTTCAGGAAAATTGTGAAACCTCGCCGCGCAAAAGACTCCATAACGGTCTCTATGATACCTATCCTGAGCATCCCCCCGTACCGCGAGTTTTCCAGTATGACCCCGCCGATCGCCGCTGAACTGCTAGACATCCTCGTCTGCCCGCTGACCCGCTCGCCCCTGGTCCAGCACGGCGACTGGCTGGTGGCCCAGCGCCCCGAAGGCCACGGCCTGCGTTACCCGATCCGCGACGGGATCCCGATCCTGCTGATCGACGACGCCACGCTCCCCGACGGCGTGGAAACCCTCGACGACTTCCGAACGCGGTTCGCCGACGCCATCCCCGATTAGCTCTCGACCTTTCCGTACGACCGACAACCTCGATCGACGGAGGCCGTCCTCCGCGGCGGATGTTTAGGGGTAGTCGTTTTACCGTCGAGATTCACGTTTTGACCGCGGGCTGTCCGATGGGAGGTTGGCTGTAAGGAGGCAGTCAGAACCATGGGCTGGGCCGGCAACAACTCCGACACGCTCTGCCGGTTCATCAACGGTGCGGATCACCGTTGCGGTCAGCGTCTGACGCTGGGCCGCCTCGACCAGGCGTTTTCGTACTGCCTCGGCGGTTACCTGGCGTGCCCGACCTATCACCAACTGTCTTGGGAGCAGCCGACTCTTGAATCCCCGGACCCTCAACCCGCCGCCCACCCCCCAGCCCAAAGCCAAGGCCCGCCGACGTGGCCTGCCCGGCCAGCCCGCTTCTCCGGTCCGGGTCAACCCGCCCGCCTCACCCTTCGCGGCCGGCCCCTTGGCCTCCCGGCCCAGGGCTAACGCCGACGCGTCCCCCCCCAAACGGGTCTCCCGCTTCGAAGCCCCCGTCAAGGCGTTCCTCTCCTACATCCGGATCGAATGCGGCTTCGCGCCCGCCACCCTCGCGGCCTACGGCGGCGACCTCCGCGATCTCTGGGTCTGGCTGGTCGAGCACAAACACCACGCCTGGACCGAGCTCACCGCCGACCTCATCGCCGAACACCTGCGTCACCTCGAAGACAAGGGCCTCGCGGTCAGCACCATCGCCCGCCACGTCGCCACCATCCGCGTCTTCTGCCGCTTCCTCAAAGCCCACGACCACCACGACCTCGACCCCGCCGAGCAGCTGACCCAGCCCCAGACCTGGCAGCGCCTCCCCACCGTCCTGGGCAGCGAACAGATCGACAAGCTCCTCGCCGCCCCCGACCCCGACGCCCTGCTCTACCTCCGCGACGTCGCGCTGATGGAGATGCTCTACGCCGGCGGGCTCCGCGCCAGCGAGATCGCCGACCTCCTGACCTCCGGCGTCCACGAAGACCTCGGCGTCGTCCGCGTCATGGGTAAAGGCAGCAAGGAGCGCGTCGTCCCCCTCGGCCAGCCCGCGCTCCGCGCGCTCAAACGTTACGTCGATGAACTCCGCGAGGACCTGGTCCGTGAAAACACGCCGACCGACCGCGTGTTCCTCTCCCGCACCGGCCAGCCGATCACCCGGATCGTCGTCTGGCAGATCGTCAAACGCCACGCCGAAAAGGCCGGCCTCTCCCACGTCCACCCCCACACCCTGCGTCACTCCTTCGCCACGCACCTGCTCGCCGGCGGCGCCGACCTCCGCGTGGTCCAGGAACTGCTGGGCCACTCCAACCTCCAGACCACCCAGCTCTACACCCACGTCGACCGCACCCGCCTCAAAGAAGTCCTCACCAAGTTCCACCCCCGGCCGTAGGCCCCGGGCCAGGCCCCGACGGCTCGCCCCGGCCCGTGTCTCGGCGCGGGCGGCTACTGCTCGCCGATCCGCAGGATCTGGCTGGTGCTCACGTCGGTCATCGTCCGGACGAGCCGACGCCCGTCGGGCAGGGGCACGGTCAGCTCGATCCGCTCCGTGGCCGTGCTGTGCCTCCCCACCGCTTCGTGGCGGGTCAGGTCGAAAAGCACCTGGGTTTCCGCCCAGCCTTCCCGCAGCCGGATATTCACCGGCGGCGCGTCGGGCGGGCGGTCCGACAGGTCCGGCTCCAGCTTCAACTTCGCTTCGCCCTTGACCACCGCCACGGGCAATCCGCCCAGGTTTTCCACTCCCTCGAGCGTGTATTTCCACCGGTGGTTCATCGCGCCCAGTTCGTGGTCCCAGGTAAACGCCGCCTTCCACGTCTGCCCCGGCGGCGTCCCCCCGTCCCCCCGGGGCGACGGGGCGAAGGCCAGCGACGCGAGGTCCGAGGCCGTTTCCTTAAAATCCAGCTCCGAAGGTACGAAGCCCGGCTGGCTGGTCTTCGCCCGGATCTTCGGCAGCCCGTCCACGCTCACGATGTGGCCGTCCGCCGCGACCTCGACCTTCAACTCCACCCCGGTCATCGCCGACAGCAGCTCGTGCATCGGCCCGTTCTCCGCCGTCGCCGACTTCCGCGTATCCGCCACCATCCGCTCCCCCTGGCTGGGCGTCGTATCGAATACCATCCAGATCAGCGTCATGGTGCATTCCGACGTGCCGTCCGGGCTGACCCGATCGACCGTCCAGATCAGTTCGCCCTGGGCTTCCGCGGTGGTGTCCAGCGTCATCGAGCGGTCGCCGAGTTCCTGCTCCGCGCTCTTATCGAACCGGTTCCAGAACGAATACCTGGCCGTCTGGCCCGCCGTCCACCGGGGACGCAGGTCCACGATCGTTTCCAATGAGGTCGACGCGGCGGAATCTTCGCCCCCGGCCCCCTGGCCCTTCGTGTCGCCGCCACCTGAGACGATCAATAAAACCGCCAGCCCCAAGGCCCGAACCCAACCCGCGACGCCGGTGAAAAGTGTCTTGCTCATCGGTACAGCGTAGGCGACGGCGCGTCGTCGCGCAGCCCGATCGTCAGCCACCGCGCCTCGGTGATCCGCCAACCCCCGTCCTCGCCCCGGCCCCACGACAGCTCCCACGTCGTCGGCGTCGGCACGCCCGACACCCGGCTGCGCAGGCTCAGCGTGCTCACCCCCCGGTCAAACCCCCTCCCCGCTGCGCCCCCGGCCCCCGTCCGCCGGTCCATCGCCGCGTCCACCGCCCGCACCGCCACGTCGGTGACCCGGTGTTCGGTCATCTCCCCCGCGACGAACCCCGGCGTCAGGTTGTCCCAGAACCCGCCCCCGGGGCCCACCAACGCCGCCCGCTCCGCCAGCAGCCCCGCCAGCGCCGCTTCGTCCGCCGCCGCCGCGGCGTCCACGAACCCACGCGTCCCCGCCAAGATCGCCTCCCGGTCCGTCTCCACCGCCGAGGCCGCGGCGTACACCCCCAGCCCCAGGCCCAACGCCCCCCACGCCGCCCCCACCCCGGCCCGCTGACCCCTCCGCTTCCCCATAACCCGCAGCACCGCCGACGCCCCCACCAGCACCACCACCACCGGCCACGGGTTCTCCAGCAGCCCCTCCACGTACCCCGCTTCCGCCAAACCGCAGATCCATCTCGTCATTCCCCTATCGTCTCGCCCCGCCCTCTGTTTCGCAACCCCTGTCGCCGCCCCCAGCCGCCCGGACCGCGGGCGTCTGCCCGCTGTTTTCGCGTCCGTGTTCTCTAAATCATGCCCGCACCCGCGGGCTTCCGATAACCCTTTTACCCCGATGTCCACCGCTGCCTCCTTCACATCCGCGTCCCCGGCCGATACGCTCCGGGCTAACCTCGATGCTCTGCGTCGTACCGACCCCGATCTCGCCGCCGCGCTCGCCGCCGCCGCCCCGGCTCCGCTCGACTGGTCGACCGCGCGCAACGGCCAACCCACCGCCGCGTACACCCCGCCCGGCAGCGACCGCCCCCAAGCCCTTACCAGCAAATACGACCCCGACGCCGAGGCGGGCAAGCTCTTGGGAAACATCGACTTTGCGAAAACCGCCTGCCTCGTACTCCTGGGTCTGGGGCTCGGCTACCACCTCCAGCCTGCGCTCGACGCCGTCGGCGACGAAGGCCTGGTCCTCCTGTACGAGCCCGACCCCGCCCTACTGCGTGCCGTCCTCGAGCGGCGCGACCTCGCCGACCTCCTCGCCCGGCCGCAGGTCGTCGTCCTCACCGGCGAATCCATCGATCGGGCCGACCTGCTCCGCCGCACCGAGCACCACGCCGCCCGCCTGACCCAGGGCACGCACCTGGTCACGCTCCCCTTCACCCGCCGCCGCCACCCCGCCGCCCTCCAGGCGTTCAGCCAGCAGCTCACCGACGTCGTCGCCTTCTGCCGCACCAACATCGCCACCGCCCTGGTCAACGCTTCGCGTACCTGCCGCAACCTGGTGAACAACCTCGCGGTCTACGCCGCCGGGGCCACCACCAACGAGTTGCACCGGGCCGCCGCGGGCTACCCCGCCGTCTGCGTCGGGGCCGGGCCCAGCCTGGTCAAAAACGTTCACCTCCTGGCCGACTCCGCGGTCCGCGCGAACGTGGTCGTGATCGCCGTCCAGACCGCCCTCAAGCCGCTGCTGGACCGCGGCATCACCCCCGACTTCGTCACCGCCCTGGACTACTCCCCCATCTGCGCGCGGTTCTACGAAGGGCTCCCCGAACTCCCCCACACCACGCTCGTCGCCGAGCCCAAGGCCAACGCCGCCATCCTCCGCGCCTTCCCCGGCCCCGTGCGCGTCACCCAGTCCACCTTCAACGATCAGATCCTCGGCCGCCCCGACGACGCCACGCTCCCCGCCGGTGGCCTCGCCCGCCCCATCACCCCCATCAAGGGCGGCGCGACCGTCGCCCACCTCTCGTTCTACCTCGCCCAGCATTTGGGCTGCGACCCCATCCTCTTCATCGGCCAGGACCTGGGCTTCTCCGACGGCCTCTACTACGCCCCGGGCACCGCCGTCCACCAGGTCTGGGACTGCGAGCTCAACCCCTTCAACACCATCGAGATGATGGAGTGGCAGCGTATCGTCCGCATGCGCGGCCACCTCCGACGCTTCGAAGACGTCCACGGCCGACCCCTATTTTCCGACGAGCAGATGCTCACCTATCTCAAGCAATTCGAGCGCGACTTCGCCGACGCACAAGCGCAGGGCACCGTCGTCATCGACGCCACCGAAGGCGGTATGCCCAAAGAACACACCCGCCGCCAAACCCTCGCGCAGGCCCTCGCTCAGCACGCGACCCGTCCCGTCCCTTCGCTCCCGCTCCCGGGCCGCACGCTCGACGCCGACCGCCTGGCCCGGCTCGACGGCCTGGTCCAATCCCGCCGCGAGAGCATCCGCGAACTCCAGCAGATGTCCCGCGACAGCCTCGACCTGCTCCGCCGCATGCAGCGCGCGATCGAAAACCGCGACCAGCCCAGGCTCGACCGCCTCTTCGTCAAGCTCGAACACCACCGCAAACGCGTCGAAACCGACCTCCAGGCCCCCTTCGCGATCGTCAACCAGCTCAACACCATCGGCACCTACCGTCGCCACCGCGCCGACCGCGCCATCGCCCAGGACGTCCCCGGGGCCGACCCGCTGAGCAAGCTCAGTCAGCAGATCCTCCGCGACCGCGACAACATCGACTGGATCGTCCAGGCCTGCGACGAAGCCCTGGACATCCTCAACCTCCCGCCCACCCCCACCCCCGGAAGTACTGCCCCCGGAAGTACTGCCCCCGGAAATACGGCCCCCGGAAGTACGGCCCCCGGAACCTCTGCTCCCGAAAGCACCGCTTCCGCAAAGCCCTCTTCGAACGACTCCGCCCCGCTCGGCCCCGAGCCCCCCGGCCTGACCCCCGCCGCCTGACCGCCCGGCGGCCCCAAGCCGCGGCGGCCTCTCCACGACCTGAACCCTCCCCATGCCTCACGCCCTCGCGATCATCGTCGCCGACCTCCATACCGGCCGGCTGGGCCACCCCCGCTCGCTCGCCACGGCCCTCGCCGGCCGTCCCGTCCTCCACCACACCGCGGCCCGGGCCGCCCGCCTCGAACGCGTCCAGAAAGTTGTGGTTGTCCACCCGCCCGGCCAGGACCCGCTGGCCCTGATCGATCCCGCCGCGCTGGGCTTACCGCTCGAAACCCTCGCCCACCCGGCCGTGGCCGGCGACGCCCTGACCCCCCGCCGCCGCGCCGCCCGCCGCTGGGCGACCGCCGGCTGGCGCGGCGGCCTCCAGGGCGCAACCGCTTGGGACGAACTCCTCCCCGCGGCCCCCATCGTCGCCGCCCTCGAACAGTTCCACGCCGACGCCGCGGCCCTCGTCGGCGGCGACTGGTGCCTCTTCGACCCCGCCTACGCCGACGAACTCTTAAAGCTCCATCTCGACGCCCCCCAGGCCATGAAGCTCACCTTCACCCAGGCGCCCCCCGGCCTCGGCCCCGTGGTCACCTCGCGGGCCGTCCTCCACGACCTCGCCCAGAAACAAGCCAGCATCGGCGGTGTCCTCGCCTACTCCCCGCCCCGCCCCGCCCTCGACCCCATCGGCCGCGAGTGCAACCACCCCATCCCCGCCCCGGTCCGCGACCTCGCCCGCCGGTTCATCTACGACACGCCCGACGGTACCGACCGCCTCCACCAACTCGCCGACCGCCTCGGCGATCGCTTCGGCTCGGCCGACGCCCTCGCCGTCACCGACGCCTGCCGCGCCCTCGAACTCGATCACCCCGGCCGCGTCTTCGACACCCTCCCGCCCCAGATCACCCTCGAGCTCACCCCACGCCGGATCGCACGGGGGCCGATCACGCCCCAGCACTACTTCTCCGTTTCCCGCGATGACATGGACCCCGGGCTCGCCCGAGACGTGCTGAGCCAGTGTGCCGGCCGGGCGGTGACCCTCGGCGGCCTGGGCGACGCGACCCTCCATCCGCACTGGGCCGAGCTCGCCGACGCCGCCGTGGACGCCGGGGCCGACGGCCTGCACCTCGAAACCGACCTGCTGGCCCCCCGCGACCGCCTCGCCCCGCTGGTCCAGCCCGGCCCCCAGGGCCCCGCGTTCCGCGGCGACATCATCAGCGTCCGCCTCAACGCCGACACCGCCGAAACCTACCGGAACGTGATGGGCGTGGACCGCTTCGCCGACGTGATGGAGACCCTCCAATGGTTGTTTGATCAGCGCAGCCAGCACGCCGCCGCCATGCCCTGGATCATCCCCCGCCTGACCAAAACCCCCGACACCCTGCAGGACATGGAGTCTTTTTTCGAACGCTGGAAGCAGTTGGTCGGGCACGCCGTGATCGACCGCCCCTGGACCTGCGGCCGCGGCAGGCTCGCCCTGGCCCCCGACCTCAGCCCCGTCCCCATGGACCCGCCCCCCCGGCCGCCCAGCCCTTGGCAGGTCAAGCACCGGCTGACCGTCCTGTCCGATGGCACCGTCACCCTCTGTGCCCAAGACGTCCTGGGCCGGGCCCCGCTGGGCAACGTGCGTGAGCATTCGCTGCTCGAGCTCTGGCAAAACGCCCCGCAGGCGCTTGCCCCCTGGGCCGACCCCGCCCGCACGGATTCGCCCCTCTGCCGCCGCTGTGCGGACTGGATCTCGCTCCGCCGCGACACGGCTAAGGCGGGGGGGGCGTCTTAGTCGATAAGATAAACTCGGGGCTTACCCTTACCCGCCCGTCCCCGCCGCGATCGCCGGCCAGCCGAAAAGCCCCTTATGAACGCACTCGCCGTCATCCTCGCCCGTGCCGGCAGCAAAGGCCTGCCCCACAAAAACAAACTGCCCGTTGCGGGCAAGCCCTGCCTCGTCTGGACCCTCGAACACGCCCTGAACACCCCCTCGCTCGACCGGGTCATCCTCTCGACCGACAGCAACGAGATGGCCCAGATCGGCCGGCAGCACGGCGCGGAAGTCGTCACCCGGCCCTACGAGTTCGCCCACGACACCGCCACCGTCGACGCCGCCGCCCGCCACGCCGTGACCTCCATCATCGGCAACCACGACGCCATCGTTATCCTCTACGGCAACGTGCCCGTCCGCCCCCACGACCTGACCGACCGCGCCCTCCGCAAACTCCGCGAGTCCGGCTGCGACTCGGTGCAGTCCGTCTGCCCCGTCGGCAAGCACCACCCCTACTGGATGAAATCCCTTGGCGGCGAACACGACGACGCGCTCCAGCCCTACGAAGACAACGCCGTCTTCCGCCGCCAGGACCTGCCGCCGCTCTACCAGCTCGACGGCGGGGTCATCGCCGTCACCCGCGACCGCCTCTTCGAGATCGACGCCCAGGACCCTCACGCGTTCCTGGGCCGCGACCGCCGGGCCATCACCACCCAGCCCGGCCAGGTCATCGACATCGACGAGCCCGTCGACCGTCTCCTGGCCGAAGCCGCCCTCAAGCTCCTCGAAGACGACCAGGACGGCGTCATCCACGCCGCGGGCTGAACCGGTCATGTCCACGCCGCGCCGGATCGCCGTCGTCACCGGGACCCGGGCCGAGTACGGCCTGCTCGAAACCGTCATGCACGCGGTCGATCGCCACCCGCGGCTGACGCTCCAGTGCGTCGCCGCGGGCATGCACCTGGTCGCCGGCACCGCCGCCGAGGTCGCGTTCCCGCTCGCCGCCAGAGTCCGGATGCAGAAGCCCGGCCGGGTCGGCCGCCGCCACGACGCCGCCGCCCTGGGCCGGGGCGTCGGCGGGTTCACCGAGGCGTTCGCCCAGCTCGACCCCGCGTTTGTGGTGGTGCTCGGGGACCGGATCGAAGCCTTCGCCGCCGCCGCCGCCGCGTCGGTCGCCGGGCTCCGGGTGGCCCACCTCCACGGCGGCGACCGCGCCCAGGGCGTGGCCGACGAAGCCATGCGCCACGCCATCACCAAGCTTGCCCACCTCCACTTCCCCGCCACCGCCGCCAGCCGCCGCCGCCTGATCCGGATGGGCGAGCCCCCCGCCCTGATCTTCAACCACGGCTCCCCGGCCGTCGACGCCATCCACCCCATCCCCCCGGCCGCCGACGCCCCGCGGGTCATCGTGATGCAGCACCCCGTCGGCGGCGACGACGACACCGAATACGCCCGGATGAGCACCACGCTCCGGGCTACCGCCGCGATGGACCGCCTGGTTCTTATGCCCAACCACGACCCGGGCCGGGCCGGGATCGTCCGCGCCCTGCGGGAAGCCGGCCTCGACACCACCGATCACCTGCCCCGTCGCCGTTTCGTCGCCCTGCTCAAGGGGGCGGACCTGATCGTGGGGAATTCCTCGGCCGGGCTGATCGAAGCCGCCGTCTGCCGCACCCCCGCGGTCAACCTGGGCCCGCGTCAGGCCGGCCGGGAGGCGCCACGCTCCGTCGTGTCCTGCGGCCACACGCTCCGCGACATCCGAAGCGCGATCCGGCAAGCCCTGGCCCTGGATACCGCTCGGCTGCGCCACCCCTACGGACGCGGCGACACCGGCGAGCGCATCGCCGACATCTTCGCGACGATCGCGTGCTCCGCGGTGCCGGTGCATAAGCAAAACACTTATTAAAAAACGGTCAGCCGTGCCCCGCCGAAAACCGCGTCAGGCGGCGGCCCGCGGCGCGAGCTGCTGGAGCGTGGCCGCGATGGCTTCGGGGTCCAGCGACGCGGTGGCGTAGCCCGCCTGCGCCACCGCTCGCGGCATGCCGTAGACCACGCAGGTCCGCTGCGACTGTGCCAGGATCGGCGCCCCGGCCTTATGCAACTGCCCGGCACCCCTGAGCCCATCGTCGCCGATCCCCGTCAGGATCACGCCCAGAACCCTTGACCCGCAGGCCTCGGCGGCCGAACTGAAGAGCGCGTCGGCCGACGGCTTGTACAACGCGTCCCGCGGTTCGTCGTTGATTTTCAGGCGGCACTGCGCGAGCGAAGCCCGTTCGATATGCGTGTGCTGGCCGCCGGGAGCGATGTAGACCCGGCCCGGTTCGAGCGTCGTACGGTGCTCGGCGTGGACCACCGGCAGCGGGCAGATGTCGTTGAAACGCTCCGCCATCGATTGGGTGAAAATCCGCGGCATGTGCTGCCCGATCACCACCGGCAGACGAAGCGTCGCGGGCATCGCCGTGAGCAGGGTTTCGAGGACCGGCGGCCCCCCAGTCGACGACGCGATGCACAACAACTCAAAACGGTGGGTATCGAGCGTCGGCGTCGGGTCCGAGGCCTGCGTCGGGTTCGGAGCGGCCGTGGGCTCAACGCCGGGCGTGTGCGGCGGGGCGGTGGGGCGGTGGCGGCTGCTCTCGCCCAAGCCCCGGACACGGCGGATCAGGTCTTCGAGGAACAGCTTGCGGGCCGCGGGCCGCGGCGAAGTCTCTTTCGGGATGACGTCGGCGGCACCCATGCGGAGCGCCTGGAGCGACTGCCGCGAGCCCTCGGTGGTGAGGGTCGAGCACATGAGCACCTGCGTGGGCGACTGCCGCATGATCTGCCGCAGCGCGGTGAGCCCGTCCATCTCGGGCATCTCGATGTCCATGGTCACGACGTCGGGGCGTAGCTGCTTGGCGAGTTCGACGGCCTCGCGGCCGTGACGTGCCTTGCCGACGATCTCAAAGTCGGGCTGTTCGGCCAGCGCTCGGCCGATCGCCGATCGCATAAAAACCGAGTCATCGGTGATCAGGATGCGCATGGACGCGGATTCCAGGGGGGCGGGTCGGCGGGGTCGACGCCGCGAGGCGCGGACGAATTAAACACGGTCAACACCCCCACAGGCGGACGCGGTGGCGAGGCGACTACGCGGCCATCCGGCTGAGCGTTTCCTGGATCCGTTCGCCCAGCACATTGGGGGTGAACGGCTTGACGACGTAGTTGTTGACGCCGGCCTTGATGGCTTCGACCACGCGGGATTTTTCGGCCTCGGTGGTGACCATAATGACCGGTGCCTTCGCGCCGCTGCCGCGGTACTGCTTAATGAAGGTGATGCCATCCATGATGGGCATGTTCCAGTCGAGCAGGATCAGTTCGGGGCCGAACGCCGCGACTTTTTCCAGCGCGTCCTGGCCGTCGACGGCTTCTTCGATCTCGCTGTAGCCGAGCTGGGTCAGGATCCCGCGCTGGATATTGCGCATGGTTTTTGAGTCATCGATCAAGAGAACTTTCATCGTATTTTCCTCGGACTTTGGGGCTCTGTGGGCAGAAAGGGGTTTGGTTAAGGGAGTCAGTGAGGCGGTACCGGTCGGCGGCGCCCGGGCCGCCCGGGGCCGGCCAAAACAGGACGGGATTAGGCGGCGGCTTCGGCGGCGAGGGCGTCGCGGATCGAGACGTCGACGCTGAACCCGCCCAGGTCGCAGTCCACGGGGATATGGATCGTGACGATATCCTTGCGGCCCGAGACGGTGTGGTGCTGGCCGACGATGACCGACGGGCAGGTGATGCTGACCTTGCGGTTGGTGAATTTCGCTTTCGCGCCGCCCGAGACCATGTTGACCAGTTCGCCGATGGCGTCGGGGAAGTCTTCGTGCTTCGCGTCCATGTCCATGCCGGTGAACACGGCGACGGCGCGTTCCGCGGTGGCGGTGGGGAAGCCGAGCACGATGGTGCCTTCGACGTCACCGGACATGCCGATGATGCCCGACACGTCGTGCGCGGCGGAGTCGGGGGGCTTGATCGACGGGGTGCCGACCTGGACCTCGAGTTGAAGCATCGTCTCGAAGACGTTGGTGACCGAGTCGATAAAGGGCAGAATGAATTGGCTATCCACGGGGCTCTCCTGGTTGGTCGCGTTGAAGCGGTGTTGTAAATTAAGACGGTGGGTTCGGGGTCAGGCGGCCGCGCGGCCCGGGTGCGGGGCGGGCTGGCAGGGCTGAGGCGGTTTGGCGAGTTCGTTGACGTCGAGGATCAGGCAGACCCGGCCGTCTTCCTGGATGGTCGCGCCGGAGAACGGCCCGCCCTGGGTGTAGACGTCGTCGAGGGGTTTGATGACGATCTCCTGCTGGCCGATCAGCCGGTCGACCACGAGCCCGACCTGTTGGCCGCCGACCTTGACGACCACGGCGAAGCGGTTTTCCGGCGGCAGCGGGTCCTGGCCCAGGCGGTCGCGGAGGTCGATCAGCGGCAGCACGCTGTCGCGGAGTCGGACGACCCGCTGGCCCTGGATCGAAGAGATCGAAGCGTCTTCGGGACGCACGATCTCGACGATGCTCTGGAGCGGGATCGAGTAGCAGTCGGAGTCGGACTCGACCATCATCGCGGGCATGATGGCGACGGTGAGCGGGATCAGGATCTCGATGGTCGTGCCCTCGCCCGGGGCCGAGGTGATGTTGATGACGCCGTTGAGCTTGTTGATGTTGGTCCGCACCACGTCCATCCCGACGCCGCGGCCCGAGAGGTCTGAAACTTCCTTCGCGGTGGAGAAGCCGGCCTCGAAGATGAAGCGGAAGACTTCTTCGTCGGCCAGCTTGTCGAGGGCGTCGGGGGCGATCAGTCCCTTCTCAATCGCTTTGCCGCCGAGGACTTCGCGGGACAAACCTTTGCCGTCGTCGGTGATCGCGACGCGGACATGGCTGCCCTGGTGCTCGGCCGAGAGGCTGATCGTGCCGTCTTCGGATTTACCCTGCTCCACACGGGTTTCGGGCGTTTCGATGCCGTGGTCCGCGGAGTTTCGGAGGATGTGGACCAACGGGTCGGCAAGCAGTTCGAGCACGGACTTGTCGACCTCGGTGTCCTTGCCGGCGATCTCGAGGTTGATCTTCTTGTCGGTGTGGCGGGCGATGTCGCGGATGACGCGGGGGTAGCGGTCGAAGAGCTTGGCCAGCGGCTGCATGCGGGTGCGCATCACGCCGACCTGGAGCTCGCTCGTGAGCCGATCGAGGTCGCCCGCGGCCTCGGTGAACGACTCGGCGAGCTCGTGCTCGATGCCGGTTTCACCGACGGTACGGCTCAGCGCGACCACGCGGTTCTTGTTGAGGACCAACTGCCCGACGAGGTTGAGCAGCGATTCGAGCCGCCCGACTTCGACGCGGATGGTCTGTTCGACCTGGTTGGAAGATTTGCCGGCGGTTTTAGGCGGCGAGGCTTCCGCGGCGGACGCCGCGGGGGTGATCTTCCCGGCCACCTCGGCGGGTTCGGCGGCGGCGACGGGGGTGTCCGTCGCTGCCGGGGATTCCGGAGATTCTGTCGTTGACGCGGCCTCGGGCGTGGCGGCGACGACGCCGTCGAGGCTGAGTACTTGCTGCACGTCGTGGCCGTGCTTCCCGGCATACGTCAGGTCCAGTGGCTCACCCTCCGCGAGCGCGGCGAACCGCGCGAGGAAGGTTTCCAGCGGCCAGGACAGCACACGGAGGTTGGCCAGGCCTTGAGCCTGTTCGTCGATGATCCATTTCGCGGCCCGGAGGCGGATGGCGGCTTCGGCGATGTGGTCCGGCGACAGTTCATTGAGTTTAGGGGCCGCGTCCAGTATGAGCCGGGTCACCGCGGTCAGGTCGTCGAGCTCGAAGAAGTCGGCCGTCTTGACCATGTTGTCGGCGATCTCGGCGAGCTGAGCGGCGGCCTCGGCCCGGGTCGCGTCGTTGCTTAGCAGGTCGATCGTTTCGGTCAACTGGGCGGAGTAATCCTGGAGGTCGGTGACCATGAACTCGATCAGGTCCATCTTCTGCGGGCCCAGGTCCAGGGGCTTGCCCGGCTCGTCGGGCTCGGCAGCGGGAGCGTCGGGCTCGGCGGCCGGGGCGTCGGCGGGGGCGGCCGCGTCGTCGCCGGTCAGGGCGTTGAGCGCCGCGATCAGGGCGGGGTCGGCGTGGCGGGGGGGCTGGCCGCTCGCGAGCTCTTCGATCTGCCCACGGACGACGTCGGCGGACTGAAGCAACAGATCCATGACCTTGGCGTTCACGCTGATCTCACCTTTGCGCAGGCGGTTGAGCGCGTCCTCCGCGGCGTGGGCGAACTCGATCACGGGGTCGAGGCCCAGGAAACCGGCTGCGCCTTTAATGGTGTGCAAAGCGCGGAAACAGCTGTTGCAAATCTCGCCTTGCTCGGCCTCGGGTGCCGACTCGAGCGTGACCAGGTCCTGATCGAGCTGCTCGATCAGTTCGGAGGCTTCGGTGAGGAAGTCTTGGAGCAGGCTGGCGTCCATGTCGTTCATGGGGGAGCTTTCTTACGGAGTCGGCCGAGAGCCGGTTTCGATGCGGGGCTACGGATGGAGTGGGATCAAAGGGCCGGGTCGGTCTTCTGGTAGGCGAAGCCCTGCGGGATGTTCAGTTGGGTGAACGCCACGCCGAGGTTCCTCAGCGATTCACTGTGCCCGATCATGAGCGTGCCGTCGTCGGCGAGCTGCTTATGGAACATCTTGACGCAGCTTGCTTTCATCGCGTCGTCGAAATAGATCATCACGTTGCGGCAGAAGATCACGTCGAACGTCCCGAACCGCCGGGCGGCGTAAGTGTCTTTGAGGTTGAGTTTTTCGAAGTGGACCATGCTCTGGATTTCGGGGTCCAACACATACTCCTGGCCTTCCTGTTTGAAGTACCGGCTCAGCACGCGGGGGTTGGTCGACTTGACCGCGTAGTGGGGGTACCGGCCGGACTCCGCGGTCTTGAGAACCTTCTCGGAGATGTCCGTGCCCAGGATCTCGATCTTCCAGTCGGCGAGCCGGATGCCCAGCGAGCGGTGCAGGATCATCGCGAGGGTGTACGGCTCTTCGCCCGACGAGCAGGCGGCGGACCAGACGCGGAGCGTCTTGTTGGCTTTGCGTTTTTCCAGAAGATCCGGGAGCACCCGCGATTCGAAAACATCGAGCTGCGGCTCGTTGCGGAAGAAGCTGGTCTCGTTGATGGTGATGCGGTTGAACATCTCCTGGAACTCATCGAGCTGGTACGGCCCGGCGGTGAGGAACATCAGGTACTGGTCGAAGTTGTCGAACTCGAGCTCTTCGAGCCGGCGGGCGAGACGGGATTCCAGGACGTATTTTTTGGAGTCCTGGAAGTGGATGCCGGCGCGGTCGTAGACGACTTTGCGCAGCGTCTCGAATTGGGGCTGGGTGAGGGTGAGTCTTTGGCTTACAGGCATGAAAGAGGTCTCTGGATCGGTCGGCCGAAGGGTGACGGGGCGAGGTGACGGGGCGGTCTACGCGGCGGCGGCCGGATGGACGAAATCGTCCTGGGTAAAGAGCCGGTCCAGGTCGAGCAGGATCAGCAGCCGATCGTCGAGTTTGCCGACGCCCTGAATGAAGTGGGCGTTGGCGACCGAGCCCACGGTCGGGGCGGGGTCGACGATGTCGCCGTCGAGGCGGAGCACTTCGTGCACGCGGTCGACGGTGAACCCGATGACCCGGCCCTCGCCGCCGACTTCGACGACGACGATGCGGGCGTCGGTGGTGTCGTGGATCGTGTCGAGCCCGAAACGTGAACGCATGTTGATGACCGGCACGATGCGTCCGCGGAGGTTGATCACCCCTTCGACCGCGGCCGGGCTGTGCGGCACGCGGGTGATCGGCATCATCCGGTTGATCTCCTGAACCGCGAGGATGGGGATCGCGTATTCCTCGGGCCCGATCTCGAAGCTCACGAGTTGGAGGATGTTCTCCGGTTTGCTTTCGAGTTCGTCGAACGCCGAGGTTTCGGCAGCCGGTTCGGGGGAGTCGGTCATGGGGCGTCTCGATCGCCGGGCATTCGGCGGGTGGCCCGCACGGAAACGCACGGATCAACCTTCAGATCGGAAGCCCTCCCCTCGGGGTTTAGGGATAAACCAGAGAAGAACGGTCTTGATTTTGGAGTCTTGGGCTTATCGGTCCGGTCAGCCTACGGTCGCGAGCGTGGCCGGCTCGCCCGCCGCGGCCAGATCCGCCACGGTCAGGCGGGAGAGCTCTTCGCGCAGCCTGATCGCCGACCGCCCGCACGCTTCGCGCAGTACACCGACGGGCCCGGACAACGGTTCTTTCGCCGTGTTTCCGCTCAGGGGCAGCTCCACGGTGATCGGCCCGTCGATCGCCTCGACGATTTCCAGCAGCGTGACCTGGTCGGCCGGCCGCTCCATCCGATAACCGCCCGATCGCCCCAGCCGGCTGACCAGCAGCCCGTAGCGCGACAAGCCCTGAAGCACCTTCAGGGCCGAGTCCGTGGGCACGCCCAGATGTTCGCCGACCTGGCGCGCCTGCACCGGGCGGGGGTGGTCGCAAGCGGATAGATAAGCCATCGCTAACGCGGCGTGGGCAGAGGTTTTGGTCAGTTTCATCCGGCGCTACCGATCCTTGGCGGGCCGGCCGGCCGGTGTTCAAGCCGATCCGAGGTGCTGTAACAAGTCGCACCACAACGGATCGAGCTCGACAACAGCGGGGGCGGCGTCAGCCCTAGGGAGCGTATCATCGCCCTGGGGAGGGCGTACACCCGTGACGCGAGGTGGGAGGCTCGGCACAGGTGCAGCACGGCCGGACCCCCCCGACGCAACACTACACGCCGGGACCCGAGCCGTGGTTGAGGGAGGTGCGAGGCTCGCCGTGGCGACGGGTTCCGGAGGGAATCTTGAATCGCGCATGCCCGAAAGTTTCCGGGACCTCCCCTAAGAGCGTATCGGACATTTCCCGCAGCCGCCATGAGGGGTCTAGGGTAAGTCCTTGGTCTGGACCCGTTACCCGACGCCACCCGTCCGGGGCCGCCCGGGTCTGCCGCCGTCACGCCGATTCTCCGGGGCTGTCCCCACCGCCCGGTCGGACCGGTACACTAGCCACTATGCGAAGCCTCTGCGTCGCCTTTTTCCTGACCGTCGGCCCGGCGCTGACCGGCTGCCAGAACGTCGCCCCGGTGCCGCCGGTTGTCTCGCCCGTTGCCGTCTCTGCCGAGGCGTACCCCCGCACCTTTAAGGCCGGCCTCACCGTTCTGCGCGACGCCGGGTTCCAGATCGACCGACAGGACTACCGCTTCGGCCGCATCACCACCGAGCCCAAAGGCGCCCCGACCCTCTTCGAGCCCTGGATCCCCGATAACACCAACGGGCAGCTCGCCGTCCGGGCGACCCTCGGCGACCTACGCCGGACCGTCACGCTCGTTTTTGAACCCCTCGACGTCGATGCGCCCTCGGTTTATCGGCTCGCCGTCCAGGTGCTGATCGAGCGGCAGCAGGTCCCCACCCGCCGGCTCAACGGCGCGACCCGGGGCTCGGTCTTTGCCGACCTCCGTGAAGCCCCCGCCGAGTGGGCCGACCGCGGCATCGGCGGCCGCTACTGGCAGCCGATCGAGCGCGACCCCGGCCTCGAACGCAAATTGCTCCAGGCCATCCTTCACGCCGCGTCGTCCCCGCCTGCGCCGAATAGCTGAAATCGGCAAATCTCGCGTTTTACGGGCTGCCCCCGCCGCGGGGTTGCGGTATAACCCGTAGAGCTAGCCGCCGCTGATCCGCCCGACTTCCTTCCTACTATTTCCTTGCCGGACCCTCCGCCATGACCCTCGCCGCTGCCCCGACCGAAACCGCCGCGTTCCCCATCGACCTGGACAGCTTCAAAAAGCTGCCGCTGGACCCGGCCAACCCGACACTGACCGACGAGCAGCGCGACGTCCTGAAACACAACATCCAGCTCTGCCGCGACGCGATCGTGTTTTTTACCGCCATCGGCGACGCCAAGGGCCTGGGCGGCCACACCGGCGGGCCCTACGACACCGTGCCCGAGGTGATGATCGCCTACAGCTTCATGCAGGGCCCGGCCGGCGACAAGATCGTGCCGATCTTTTTTGACGAGGCCGGCCACCGCGTCGCGACCCAGTACCTCATGGCCGTCCTTGAAGGCGACCTGCCGGTCAACAAACTCTTCCACTACCGCGAATACCTCAGCCACCTGCCGGGTCACCCCGAACGCGACTTCACCCCCGGCGTGAAGTTTTCCAGCGGTCGGCTTGGGCATATGTGGCCGATGGTCAATGGCGTCGCCCTCGCCAATCCCGACAAGTCCGTGCTCATGCTCGGCAGCGACGGCAGCCAGATGGAAGGCAACGACGCCGAGGCCGCCCGGCTCTGCGTCTCCGAAAACCTCAACGTCAAGCTGCTGATCGACGACAACGACGTGACCATCGCCGGCCACCCGTCCAACTACATGAAGGGCTATGACGTCGCCCAGACGCTCGAAGGCCACGGCCTGAAAGTCGATACCGGCGACGGTGAAGACCTCGATTCGCTCTACGCCCGGATGTGCGAAGCCTTCACCAGCGACGGCCCGGTCGCGCTGATCAACAAACGCAAGATGGCGGTCGGCATCGCACCGCTCGAAGGCTCGCCCCACGGCCACGACGTGATCAAAGCCTCCTACGCCATCGACTACCTCAACGACCGCGGCCTGACCGACGCGGCCGAGTACCTCAAAAACGTAACCAAAGGTCCGAAAGCCCCGGAATTCAAAGGCTCGACCGGCAGCGGCAAGAACCGCTCGCTCTTCGGCAAAGTCTTTAACGAGATCGTCGGCGCGATGCCCCCGGAAGAACGCAAAGCATCGGTCAAGGTTTTCGATTGTGACTTGGAAGGCTCCTGCGGCCTCGACGTGATCCGCAAGGAACACCCCGAGATCTTCGTCCGCGGCGGGATCATGGAACGCGGCAATTTTTCGGCGGCGGCCGGCTTCGGTTTTGAGAAAGGCAAGCAAGGCGTCTTCGCCACGTTCAGCGCGTTCCTAGAGATGTGCGTCAGTGAAATCACGATGGCCCGGTTGAACAAGTCCAACGTGCTGGCCCACTTCAGCCACGCCGGCTGCGACGACATGGCCGACAACACCTGCCACTTCGGGATCAACAACATGTTCGCCGCCAACGGCCTGCCCGGTGCCCCCGCCGGGCCCGACGGCGAGCCCGCCCACGACGCCGACACCACCCGCCTCTACTTCCCCGCCGACCAGCACCAATTCGCCAAGTGCCTCAAGTCGATCTTCACCGACGAGGGCCTGCGTTTTATCTTCAGCACCCGATCGGCCGTGCCCGACCTCTTGGACGACGACGGCAACCTCGTCTTCGGCGACGGCTACACGTTCGACGCCACCAAAGACACCGTGGTGCGTGAAGGCACCGCAGGCTATATCGTCACCTTCGGCGAAACCACGTACCGCGCCCTCGACGCCGTGCTCACGATGAAAGCGCAGGGCACCGACGTCGGGCTGATCGCCAAGACCTGCCTCAACACCTACGACGAGGACACGATGGCCAAGCTCGCCGCCGCCCCCGCCGTCATGGTCGCCGAGTCGTTCAACGTCACCACCGGCCTCGGCAGCCGGTTCGGCAGCGAACTCCTGAAGCGCGGCTTCACCGGTAAGTACACCAACATCGGCACCTACCAGGAAGGCTCCGGCGGCCTCTGGCGGCAGATGCCTTACCAGGGCCTGGGCCCCGAGGGTATCGCCGACCGCTTCCGCAAGCTCACCTCGTAAGCCGCGTCCCGGCGGCTTCCCGACCCCCGTTCCTCCGCGCCCGGCCGCCCCTATGCTTTCCGCCCACACCTGTACGAGTTGCGGACTGATCCAGCAGGTCCAGGACGCCAACCAACGCAAAGCCCGCTGTGTGCGCTGCGACTTCCGCCTCAATCACCCGGCCTCGGCCGGGCCCGTCGAAGCCACCCTCTGGGTCTTGCTCCTGCTCGCCCTCCTGAGCGTATCGATCCACGACACGTTCATGGGGTTCACCTACGCCGGCGGGACCCACAGCATCAACGTTTCTCAGGGCCCGCTCGAAGTCATCCGGCTCGGCTCGACGGTCGTGGGTCTGGCCGTTCTCTTCTGCGCCGTCATCAGCCCGCTGGTCTGGGGCCTGGGCATGCTCTAAGTCGTCGGCGGCCTCGCCGCCCGGGCCCCCGGCCCCGGCACCGCCCGCGTCCTCCGGGCCATGAACCACCTCCGCCCCTGGGTTATGCTCGAGATCTTCCTGCTGGGTGTCGTCGTCACCGCGGGCAAGCTCGGGCACGACGGGCAGATCTCCTACGGCCGCGGGTTCTACCTCTACCTCGCCGCGTTCGCCGTCTGGATCGTCATCGGCCGGCGTGTCCAAAACGCCCGTCTGTGGGAAGCCCTGCGTCCCGCCCCGACCACGCCCGCCGAGCCGACCCCCGCCGCGGCCCTGCTCGGCTGCCAGACCTGTGGTTTCGTGCAGCACGCCGTGCCCCTCACCGACCGCCAGGAACTCGCTTGTAGCCGCTGCGGGGCCCCGCTCGACGAAGTGCCGCGCGCCGCCCTGACCCGCTGTGTGACGCTCCTGATCATCGCGGCCCTGCTGCTCTTGCCCGCCAACCTGGTCCCGATCATGCGCATCGCCCAACTCGGTCCCCCCGAGCCCGCGACCGTCTGGGAGGGGATCAAGGTCCTCTACTTCGGCGGTTCCCCGGGCCTCGCCATCCTCGTGTTCGGCGCCAGCCTCTGCGTGCCGATCCTCAAAGTCTTGCTGCTCGCGCTGCTGGTTGCCTGGCGTAACCCCCGGCGATGCGCGACCGCCCGCCGCCTCGCGAAGCTCCACCGCCTGATCGCGACCATCGGCCGATGGTCTATGGTGGATATGTTCGTGGTCGCGCTGCTGATCGGCCTGGTCCGCCTGGGGGCACTCGCCTCGGTGGACCCCAAGCCCGGCGCGATCGCCTTCCTCGCCGCGGTCCTCGTGACCATCGCCGCCGCCGAAGCATTAAACCCCAAGATGTTCTGGACCCGGACGGAGACGCACCGCAATGACGACTGAAACCCCACCCGCGCCCCCCACCCCTCACGCCGTGCCCGTCAAACGCCGCCGGCTGCCCCTGGGCTGGCTGCTCCCGATCGTCGGCCTCGCCGTCGTCGCCTACTTCGGCTACTGGGCCTACGAACAGAACCAGCCCAACGCCACCCTCACCGTCCAGGACGCCGCCGGGATCAAGGCGTTCCAGACCCCGGTCCTCTGTCGCGGGGTCGAGGTCGGCAAGGTCACCGCCGTGCTGCTCCAGCCCGAAGCGCGGGAAGCCGAGATCCGGATGCGGCTCAACGACTCGGCCCTACGCCTCGCCACCGCCGACTCGGACTGGTGGATCGTCCGCCCCTCGCTCGGGCTCACCGACGTCAGCGAAATCGAATCGCTGCTCGCCGGCCCTTCGATCGAATTCCGCCCCGGCGCCGAACCCCCCGCCACCCGCTTCCATGCGCTCGCCGGCCCGCCCGCCGACGCCTGGATGCGCGGCGGGCTCGAGATGATGATCCAGGCTAAAGACCGCGGCGCCATCGAGCCCGGCACCCTCTTGCGTTACCGGGGCATCCCGATCGGACGCGTCGTCAACCTCCGCCTGCCCACCGACGGCCGGGTCGTCGTCTTCACCGCGGAAGTCGACAAACCCTACGCCCACTTGATCCGTGAGAACACCGTCTTCTGGCACAGCCGCACCTTCGATGCCACCGTCCGGCGGGTCACGCTGGGCCTGGACGGCTACGTCTTCGAAGTCCCGCGGCTCAACTCCGCGGTCGATATCAGTATCCACGTCGCCAACCCCAACGACGCCGGGGACCTCGCCGCCGCGGGCCGCGTGTACACCCTGGATAAAAGCGCGCCCAAAGGGGTCGAAGACTGGTCGCCCGACCTGGGCTCCGCCCCGTCGGGCAACCTCAACCTCGCCAACACCGACCCCGCCGACCCCGCCGGCGGAGCGCGGGAACAGACAAACCCGATCGGCGATTTTTTCGACTTGATCAACCCGTTCGACTGATGCCCCGGCCTCGGTCCCGCGAGCGTTCCGCCGGCCCCGGCTCCGCCCTCAGCAATCAGTTAAACAGAAGCCCGTAGCCGATCAGCAGCAGCCCCGGCCCCGCCACCGCCAAGGCCACCCAGCCCACCGTCTGCCGCACATCTTCGGGTAGCCGCTCCAGTGGCTTATTGATCATCGCGCAACCGATCAGGGTCCACGACAGAACCCGCACCGCGGCGGCCCGCAGCATCGCCAGGTTCAGCGTGATGCTCCAAGCCTCGTGGTCTTTCGCGGTTGGCTCCGCCGGTGCGGCGGCCACGGGCCGTGGCGCAGGTGGCACCGGTTCGTCCCGGTCGGCCGTCTCGTCGGAGTCGGTCGGCGAGTCTGCCTCGGTCATCTCACCCAGCGCCTCGGCCACCGCGCGGTCGGCCGCCTCCGGCTGCGAAGCCGCTGGTTCCGCGGCGGGCGGCGGCGGGGCGGCGGGGGTCGGCGCACTGAGCAGCGCATCAAGCGATTCGAAATCGCCGCCGAACAAATCGTCGTCGTCTTCGTCCGTCCCGTCCGCCACGGCGGGGTCCTGCGTGTCGGCTTCCGCGGCGGGCGGCGGCGTGCCATCGAGATCATCGATCCCGGCAAAGTCGCCGTCGAGTTCGTCGTCTTCTTCGGTTTCCGGCTCGGCCGACGCTTCCGGTGGTGCATCCGTGGCCGGGGCATCGGCCGCGGCGGGTTCGACGTCCGCGCCCGCCTCGGCGTTGATCACGGAGTCCGGCGGGTCAAAATCCCCCAGCAGTTCGTTGTCTTCGTCGTCTTCTGGTTCAGGTCCGGTCGCGTCAAGGCCGGGCGAAGCCGCCGCGTCGCTCGCCTCCGTATCCGGGGGGTCGGGGCTGTCCGTCGCCGGCAGCCGGTCCATCAGCGCTTCGACGGTTTCAAACTCCCCGGCCAGCGCATCGTCGGCATGTTCCGCGAGCAGGTCATCGATCTGATCGATCATCGCCGGCGGGGCCGCGTCGTCGTCGGCCGCGTCGGGCTCTGCCGCCTGCGTCGCTATGGCGCCGTCGGTACCGGCGGCCGCAGGCTCCTCCGCTTCGGGTGTTTCCGAGGCTTGCGCGGCCGATTCGTCGAGCAGGGCCTGGAGCTGCTCCGCGAGCGCGTCCCCGTCGGCGTCCGACGCATCGGCTTCCCCGGCGGGCGGCTCGAGTTCCGCGACCGCGTCCTGCACCGCCGACGCCGCGTCTTCGACCGCCCCCAACGCCGCATCGACTTCGGGAATATCGAGCGGATCCGGTTCGGCTGTTTCCGCTTCCGTGTGCGAATGGGTTGGCGTGTCTGCGCTTTCGTTGTCTGCGGGCTCTTCCTGGGACACCTTGGACATCAGCCGTTCGAGCTGGCTGGCCAAGTCGTCGTCGGGCCCCGAGGTTTTTGCCTGGTCTTGGGTCATTGTCCCCACTTGTTCGCCGGCGGGGACGGCGGCGGGCGTAGCAGCAGGCGGCGAACCGGCGTGAGAGACTTTTGGAGTCCCCGCAGCTTCCAGGGCTTCTGAAGCTTCCGGGGTTTCTGCGACTTCCGGGGTTTCTGCGACTTCCGGGGCTTCTGTGACTTCCGGGGGCGCAGCTTGGGCCATCAGCGCATTGAGCTGGGCTTCGAGGTCGTCGGGCTGGGGAGAAGAGGGGGGCATGAGATCAGCGGGCCGCCGCGTCACCGGACGGGCAGACCTTGTTAATGCTTATCGTCAGCCCCCCGCCGCCAATCCACCGGCCCCGCCTACGTCCGGGAAGTCTGTCTCCGCCGCCCCGCGGCCCGGATTTGGGATACTGCCGTGGCCGTTACGCTGTTTCACGGCCCCAAGAGAAGGATCCGACGCCCATGCCGCCGCGTTTCTATAGTGCTCCCCTCCCCGACCCCGCGTTACCGGACCCTTGCTGCAAGCTGGACCCCGACGAAACGCGTCACGCCCGCCGCGTCCTGCGGCTCGGCCCGGGCGACGCGGTGGTGCTCTTCGACGGGGCCGGGGGCGTCGCGGACGCGGTAATCACCGGGTACGAGGCGGCCGCCGCGGTCTGCCGGGTGTCCGCCCGGCGGCAGGAGTTTCTACCCGGGCCGCGCCTCACCGTAGGCGCCGCGGTGCCCAAGGGCTCCCGGGGCGAGGCGATGGTCGATCAACTCGGCCAACTGGGCGTGGCGGCGTTCGTACCCCTGCGCTGCGCACGCGGGGTGGTCGAGCCGAGCCAGGGTAAAGTCCAGCGCTACGCCAAGACCGCCCTCGCCTCGGCCAAGCAGTCGGGGCGGGCGTGGGTGATGGCGGTCGAGCCGATGGTCGGCCTGGCGGAGCTACTCGGCCGACGGTGGGACCGGGGGCTGATCCTCGACCCGGCCGGCACGGCCGACGCCGCCGCGGAACTCGCCCAGGCCCGTTCAACCTGGTTCACCGAAGACGCCGAGATCGCGGTACTCGTGGGCCCGGAAGGGGGGTGGTCGGACGAAGAATTGGCGGCCGCCGCGGCCGTGGGCTTTGTCCGCTGGCGGATCGCGGCCCATGTCCTGCGGATCGAAACCGCCGCCACCGCCGCGGCGGCGATCCTGGGTCATTCTTCGTTGTCGGGGTAGTCTTCGCTGACCCGTTCCACCGGGCGGCGGTCCGGTGAGGCCTGGACCACCACCAGGCTCTCCGCTTCGGGCCAGAGGTAACGCGCCGCCCATTGATCAAACGCCACCGCGCCGCCCACCGCCCCCGCCGTCACCCCCACGACCGTGAGGGCCGGAACCAAAAACACCTTGCCGTAACGCTGCCACATACCGAGCCTCCTGAATCGAGAATCCATCGCGATCCGTCCATCCGAGCCCCGGCCCAGACGTCGGCCTGCGATCTCTCCAAGCAAACAATATTTCCGCCACCGGGGCCACCCCACGGCCGATGATTTTTACCGGCCGTTGGTTTATCCTCCCATCTATGCCCGAGCCCACCCGCCCGCCTGCCCCGTCCCCGCCCGACCTGGCCGAACGCGGCAGCGCCGGCCAGACCTCGGACACCCGGCTGTTTATGCAGCTCCTGGCCTTCACCGGCTGCCGCGACACCGCGGCCGTCGCCGACCACGTTCAACAGGAAGCCAAGACCGGGGCGGTGCTCTACGAAGACTTCAGCGACCCGTTCGGGCTCGCGCTGCTGACCTTCTCGGCCGACCCCGGCGACCTGCTCGATGGCACGCGGTCGCTGATCCACCACAGCCCGCTGGCGGAACTTACCCCTCGACCGGCCCTGACGATGACCGGGCGGTCCTACGCCCTGGGCTACGAACGCGACCTCGCCGACACGCTGATCGGTCGGCCGACCCGCCACGCCCTGGACCCCGCCACCCCCTGGGCGGTGTGGTACCCGCTCCGCCGCCGCGGGGCGTTCGCGCTGCTCCCCGCCGACGAACAGAAAACCATCCTGAAAGAGCACGGCACGATCGGGATGGCGTTCGCCTCCGCCGGCCACGCCCGCGATATCCGCCTGGCCTGCCACGGCCTCGACGCCCAGGACAACGACTTTGTCATCGGGCTCATGGGCCCCGAACTCGCCCCGCTTTCCCAGCTCGTTCAGACCATGCGCGGGACCGCCCAGACCTCGACCTACCTCGAAAAACTCGGGCCGTTTTTCGTGGGCCGCGCGCTGGCCCGTGCGCCCGGGCCGTCGGCCTGAACCACGCCGGCCACCGCCGTAGAGCCCCGAAAATATCCTTATGATCTATCCGAAACCGCTTCTCTAAACCGACCGATCCCACCCCGCCCCGGCTCCATCTCCGAGACCCACCCATGTCCACCCCGCTCGCCGACCGCCACGCCGCCGCCCTCGCTGTCCTCGACGCCTGCGGCCAGGCCCACGTGCTCAAGCACTACGATTCACTCGACGACGCCCAGCGCGACGCGCTGCTCCACGAAATCGAAAACATCGACTGGCCCGAGGTCGCCCGCCTCATCGAGACCCACGTCAAGCAGAAGCCCGAGTTCAAGCTCTCGGACAACCTCGAGCCCGCCCCGTGGTACCCCCACCATCCCCCGGCCGACCTCCAGCCGCGCTACGACCGGGCCCGCACCCTGGGCGAGCAGATGATCCGCAGCGGAAAGGTCGCCGCTTTTACCGTGGCCGGCGGACAGGGCACCCGGCTCGGCTGGGACGGGCCCAAGGGCACCTTCCCCGCCACCCCGATCCGCGGCGCGATGCTCTTCCAGTGCTTCGCCGACTACCTGCATAAAGCCCGCGAAAAGTTCGGCCACGCCGTCCCCTGGTACGTCATGACCAGCCCGATTAACGATGCCGCCACCCGCCAATGCTTCGCCGACCACGACCACTTCGGCTGCGACCCCGCCGACGTCATGATCTTCCCCCAGGCCATGATGCCGGCGATCGACATGCAGACCCACCGCGTGCTCCTCGAATCCCCGTCCGCCCTAGCCCTCTCGCCCAACGGCCACGGGGGTTCGCTCAAAGCCCTCTGGACCTCCGGCGCCATCGCCGACATGAAGACCCGCGGCGTCGAACAGATCAGCTACACCCAGGTCGACAACCCCACCGTCCGCATGGTCGATCCGTTGTTTTTGGGGCTCCACGCCATGGACGAGGCGCAGATGTCCAGCAAGATGCTCCCCAAGGCCTACGCCAAGGAAAAGCTCGGCAACTTCTGTCTGGCCGACGGCAAGATGACCGTCATCGAGTACTCCAACCTCCCCGACGAGCTCGCCGAGCAGACCGTCTCCGGGGGCGCAGACGACGGCGAGCTGCGCTTCCGTGCCGGGTCCATCGCGCTGCACGCGATCCGGGTCGACTTTGTCGAACAGATCAACACTTCGCCCGAAGGGTTTTCGCTACCGTTCAACCGCGCGGAAAAGAAGGTCAAGTACTATGACGAGGCGGCTGGCCAAACGGTGACCCCCTCTACCCCCAACGCCGTCAAGCTCGAAACCTTTGTGTTCGATGCGCTGCCGATGTGCGACGACTCGATCATCTACGAAACCGACCGCGTCGACGAGTTCGCCCCGATCAAAAACGCCGACGCCGCCCCGGGCCAGGACGACGCCCCCGACAGCCCTGCGTCGAGCAAAAAGCTCCAGACCGAACGCGCCGTCCGCTGGCTCGAGAGCCACGGCGTCGAGGTCCCCCGAGACGACCACGGCCGGGTCCGCGCGGTCATCGAGATCCAGCAGACCACCGCGATCTACCCCGATGACCTGAAAGACATCGAGCTGCCCGTCCGTGTCGAACCCGACGCGTCGCTGCTGCTCTAAGAAGCGATCTCCCGCTGCCCGTCCCCCGCTCAGCCCTTGGCGTCCGCCAGCCAGATCAGCGTCACCGCGCCGCAGAGCAGCAGCAGCCAGAACACGATCGCCCCGGCCGTCGCCCACTTGGCGTGGTCCCGGTCGCGGAACACCGGCCGGATCCCGCGCATCAGAAACGTCGCCACCGCCGCCAGGTTCACGCACGTCAGGTTCACCGCCAAGAGCAGCCCCGTCCCGCCCGCCCGGCTCCACATCTCCGCCCCGATCAGCAGCCCGAATGCGACCATCGGCGGCAGCAGCGCCACCGCTACCATCACCCCGATCAGGTTCGCGGACACCCCCGACGTCACCGCCACCGCCCCCGCGGTCCCCGCCGCCAACGCCAGCACCACGTCCGAAATCCCCACCTCCGTCCGCGACGCGATCTCCGGCACCGTCGGGTCGAACGGAACCCACAGCCCCACCGCCACCGCGAACCCCAGGCACAACGCCACCCCCGCCGCGTTCGTCCACAGCGACCGCAGCACCATCTTGAAATCTCCCAGCGTCGTCCCCAGCGCCAGCGACATATTCGGCAGCAGCAGCGGCGCAATCACCATCGCCCCGATCACCACCGCCGCGTTGTTCCGCACCAGCCCCACGCTCGCGATCACCGAAGACAGCAGCACCGTCAACAGATAAACCCGCGAGACCTGTGTGCCGCCTTCCAGATCCTCCAGCAGCTCTTCACGGCTGATTCGGCCCCGCGCCCGCACCTCGTCATCGTCCAGATCGTCGGTGTCTTCCGATCGGTTACTGTCCTTCTCGTTTTCTTCGTCGTCCGGCCGAGGGATCACCGCCGCCAACGCCACCACCGTCAGCCGAAACCCTTCCATGTCCCCAAACCGCTCCTGGATCTTTTCGATCGTCGGCTCCGCCGCGTCGTCACGCACCAGGATGCTCGTCAGATGATACTCGCCGTCGTTCGCCGGCCAGGTGCGGTAGTCCAACAGCTCCAACGCGTCGCAGAGTTCATCCAACTCGCCACGGGCCTCCGACGCGAGTGAAAGTTCGATGCGACGGTAAGTCATCCGTTAAGCTTACGGCCAATCATGCCTTTCTGCAGCAACGATTTTCTGTTCCGAGTTTTCATGTTTATTTCACGTAAATCTAAATTCTGTCTAAACTTCCGTAACACGTTTGCCTGCCTGTCGATCCTTGTTTTCGGCCTCGGCGGCTGCGGTACTATCGGCCCGGTGTCCACCCCGCCCGCCCCGTCCGTCTCCGCGCCGGTCGACGACTTCCACGGTGAAAACCCGCCCCCCTCGGGCCCCGTCCTCCGTGCCGACACACCCAGCCGCGGCGTCGTCGTTAGCTGCTACCGCTGGGGCCCCGGCGAGTGGGACAACCCCGAAACCATGCCCGCCCTCCTGGCGGAACTCCGCTCTCTGGGCGTGGACGCGATTCAGATCCACCCTTACGCCCAGATCAGCCGCGACGGCGCCGTCACCTACCGGCCCGGCCCCGTGACCCCCGCCACCGTCAAGCCCCTGCGGTGGGCACGCGAACGCGGCCTCTCCACCCTGCTCAAGCCCCACCTCGCCTACTGGGGCAGCGGCTTCGCCTGGCGGGGCGACATCACCTTTACCACCGAAGACCAGTGGCAACGCTTCTTCCGGACCTACACCGACTTTATCGTTCACCAGGCCCGACTCGCCGCCGTGGCCGACGCCGACCTCTTCGCCGTCGGGACCGAGCTGCACCTGACCCTGCACCGCGAAGCCGATTGGCGGCGTGTCATCGCCCAGGTCCGCGCCGTTTACCCGGGCCGGCTGACCTACGCCGCGAACTGGAACGAATACGCCGACGTGCCGTTCTGGGACGCCCTCGACTATGTCGGCGTCCAAGCGTACTTCCCCCTCTCGCCCGCCTCCTCGCCCACCGACCAGCAGCTCATCGCCGGCTGGCAACCGGTCCGCACCGACCTCCGGGCCCTCTCGGCCCGGCACCAGAAGCCCGTGCTGCTGACTGAGCTCGGCTACGCCGTGTCCGAGGCCGCCGCCCGCGAGCCCTGGTCCGACGCCCTGGTCGGGGACCCCGATGCCGCGGCGCAGCTCAAGCTCCGCTGCATGCGTATCGCGCTCGAGCAGATCGCCGACGAACCCGTGATCCACGGCGTCTACCTCTGGAAATGGTTCCCCGGCAACCGGGACCACGCCGACGAGTTTGTCCTCCAGTACGACCCGATGCGGCGCATCATCCGCAGCGCCTGGCAGGACCCCGCGGCCGATCCCCGATGATCTCACCGCGCACCACGCACCACGCACCACGCACCCACCGTTTCGGCGAGAGCACACCCCGCGCGGCGGGTCGCCACATAAAAAAAACCGCATGTCGGGGAGGTAGCCGACACGCGGAGAGGAAATGACGTTGAACTTAATTACGCCCGGTCTCCGCGGCCGGTTCGGCTCCACGAAAAAAAAGATTTACCGTGGCCTCAGCCGTGGATCCCGGTGATCTGCACCTTGAGGTAGTTCTGCCGGTGGCCCTTCATCCGCTTGTAGGTTTTGCGCCGCTTGAACTTGACCACGCTGATCTTCTCGCCCCGGCCTTCCTCGAGGATATCGGCGGTGACCGAGACGCCTTCGAGCAGCGGAGCGCCGATCCGCGAGCCGTCGCCTTCCCCCGCTTCGGGGTCGCCTACGAACATGACCCGGTCGAAGCGGACGCTGGATGCGTCCTCGGCCAGGTCGCGGATATCGACTTTGATCACGTCGCCTTCGCTGACTTTGATCTGCGTGCCGGAGTCTTCAATAATTGCGTACATAACGGTTTCTCGGGAGGGGCCGGGCAATAAGGCTTTATCGCCCGGGGCCGGTGCGGAGGAATCGGTGGGGTTCCGGGGGTTCGCCGGTCCGATCGGGTTCCGGGTCCGCCGTCGCGTCCCCGGGGTTGGGTTCGGAGCGACCTTCAACCCATCGGAATACCACGGAGACGGTCGCCACGGCGAGCCGCACACCATAGCAGGCTCGCCCGGCCCTGGCAATCCCCACGGCCCGCAAAAACCTGCCGCCCTCCCCGATTTCTGCCGCCACCAACCCAACGAGCACTTCGGCCGGACCCGATCGCCAACACGCCGCTCACCCGGGAGCCCGAGAAGCACGCTCCGCCGTCTTTTTCCCAAAGATCGTCTCAGACGTGTCGCTCATACGCCACACCGCCCGCGGACGGTGTCCGTGTCACGCGACAACCCGGAGAACCCCACCACGCCAAGAAATCAGGAGAAAAATCGATCAGGACTTTAAAAATATGATCTTATAAATATTTTCGTCTCGTTTATTTTCCCGGCACGCCCGTTGTTTGTACTCCAAACGTCGCCCCATGGCGAAAAGAGAGCCCGCCGGCGTGAGACCCGGCCACCCCGACCGTCGGCCGAAAAGCCGGCCGCCGCGACCCGGGCCCCGCGTGACGCTCCGCGTCGCGACCAAGACGTGTTTCGGTTCGGCGGGCCCATGGAGGGTTGGGCCTTCCAGCCGAAACCCACCCGCTTCGTGCAACCTCCCCCGCCCCTGATCGAGTGCGGCCCGACATGCAAATGCCGGGTCGTGCTTTTTTACAACCGCCACCCACTCCCCCACCTGTATCCTCTCGCCGTCGCCGTCACATCTGCCCGCTGCCGCGGCGTTTGAGCCCGAAGCTCTCGAGCTTCTGCTCGTCGGCGTTGCGGTTCAGCCCCCAGTACGGCAGACGCTCCACCCCGCGCAGCTCCAGGCTGTACCCGTCGCTACGCCGGAGCATGACCAGCCTGCCGCCGTGTTCCGGGCCCGCGTCGATATACAGCCGGTAGCTCCGCGCAGCGGGCCCAGCCCCGATTTCCACGGTGTGGACGCGGCAGACAAACGACCCGGCCGGCACCGTGACTTCGGTCGTCTCCGCCTCCACCCCCAGCGTCGCCTGCTCCCACGCCGCCGGCCGATGCTCCAGCCGCTGGACCGCCATTGAGCGGTAAACCGGCCACGGGATCCGCTCGCCCGTCTCCAGCTTCGGCCCCGCCAACCCCCGCGCCCACATCACTAGCGCGTCCTCCGTCAGCCCCCCGGCCGGGTGATTCAGCGTCGTCTCCCGGTCCGCCTCCCGCTCGAAATAGCTGTGCAACGTCTGCTCCACCGTCAGCTTCCCCCGCCCGTCGCGCCCAAACCACGCCTGCTGATACGTCTGGCCGCACCACTCCTGGCTCGAGAAGCTGATCTTCGTCGCCGACCCCGCCGGCAGCCCGTGGACCGCTTCCGTCGCCACGAACACGCTCGTCATCAGGTTGTAGTCGTACACCCCCGTCTGGAAGTCCTCCGCCAGGTTCATCTTGAGCACCCCGTAGGTGTCCCCGCCCCCGCCGTCCGACTTCACCCGCTTGTCGGGGTTGAACGGCTCGGCCACCGTGACCATCGCCGCCGTCCCCGTCCGCAGCTCCCCGTAACGCGGGTACGTCAGGCCGTACGAAGCGAGCTCCGCGTTGCCGTCGCGCCACGTCTCGCGGTACGCCGCCCCGTACTCCACCGCCGCACGCCCGCCGTCCGCGACCCCCTCGGGCGTACCCGGCTCCCCCCGCCCGCAACCCCACATCAAACATCCCACCAACAACCACACACAACCACGGCTCAGCATCGTAAACCTCCTTCAGATCAGACCACCCTGCATCTTAGCCCCCACCCTGCACGTCGAGCCCCCGCCCGACCCCCGCCGGGCTCGAGAAGCGCCGCCGCCGCGTGTATCTGTTGCCGCATCCCGTCCCCCGCTTCCCGGACTACTCGCCAAAGATCAGCCGCCAGCCGATGTAAAAAATGATCAGGTCGGCGTACACGTGGCTCACATAGGCCGTGTAGATATTCTTCGTTTTCAGATACAGCAGCGACCACGTCACCCCGCCGATCAGACACCCCAGCGAGCCGACCACCGTCACGCCCCACCCGAAATACACGCGGAGCGCGACCACGTGGTGCGCCATGAACAGCAGCCCACACACCCCCACCGCGACCGCCGTCCCCCCGGCCGTCCGCGGCAGCACCACCCGCAGCCGCGTGAAAATAAACCACCGCCAGAAATATTCCTCCAGCATCGAGTTGATCGTGCACCAGTACAACGCCCCCGCCAAATACAGCCAGATATTGTCCAGCCCCATCTGGGCCACCTTCGCCTGCATCAGCGACGTGTCAATCCATCCCGCGCCCACCGTGAAATACGCTACCGCGATCGCCACGAAAATCACCGCCCCCGTCGCGTGCGCCCACCCCATCCCCGGCCCCCACGGGAACCCCACCCACCGCGGGATCTTCGGCTTAACCCCCTCCACCTTCACCAGCCAAAGCACCGGCGCCAGCATCAACAGCACCTTCGCCACCCCGAACGCCACCTTCGCCCACGTCGCGTCGGGGAACCACACCATCGCCGTCGTCGTCCCGATCAACTGGATCGGGGCGATCAGCAGCAGTGCCAGCAACGCCCATCGCTTCCGATCCATCGCGGTAACCTCCCGAAGTTTCTGTCCCGCGTGGCTCCCGGAAGCCTAGCCGCGGCGGGCCGCGTGATGTGACGTCTGTCGAACCGAACCGAACCGGTACGGTGCCCACGGCGTGGCCTACTCCGCCAGCTTCTCCGCCAGGTACGTTTCGACCTGCCCCAGGTTCACCCGCTCCTGCGACTGGGTGTCCCGGTCCCGGACCGTCACCGAATCGTCGCTCGGCGTCTCGCCGTCGACCGTGAAGCAGTACGGCGTCCCGATCTCGTCCATCCGCGCGTAACGCTTGCCGATCGACTGCTTCGCGTCGTACTCGCAGGCGTAGTTCTCACGCAGCCGCAGGTACAGCGACATCGCCGTCTCCGGCATCCCGTCCTTGTTCACCAGCGGAAAAACCCCCGCCTTCACCGGCGCGAACTTCGGCTTGAACCGCATATACACCCCCGACGGCCGCGACTCGTCCGGCGTGAACGCCTCGCACAACAACACCAACACCGCCCGCGTCAGCCCGCTCGCCGGCTCGATCACGTTGGGGATGTACTTGCTGACGGCGTTGATCTCTTCTTTCGACTTCCCCGCTTCTTTCGCCGCGAGCTGCCGCGGCTGGTCGAAGTACTCCATCTTGGTTTTGGAGTGTTCCTGGTGCTGGGTGAGGTCGAAGCACCCGCGGTGGGCGACGCCTTCGAGTTCGCCGTAGCCGGGGGCGGTGAAGGGGTACTTGTATTCGACGTCGACGCAGGCGTTGGAGTAGTGGGCCAGCTCGTCGTCGTCGTGGTCGCGGAAGATCAGATTGGATTCTTCAATCCCGAGCGTCTTCCACCACTTCATCCGCTCGTGCTTCCAGAAGTCGTACCACTGGAGGGCTTCGTCGGGGGCGCAGAACCACTCCATCTCCATCTGCTCGAACTCGCGGGAGCGGAAGATGAAATTCCGGGGGGTGACTTCGTTGCGGAAGGATTTACCAATTTGCGCGATACCAAACGGCATCTTGACCCGCATGGTGTCGACGACGTTTTTGTAGTTGAGGAAGATGCCCTGGGCCGTCTCGGGGCGGAGGTAGGCAAGTACTGGCGTGACGGCACCAATTTCAGTTGCGAGCATCAAGTTGAACTGACGCGGTTCGGTTAGCGAACCCGCTTTTCCTGAATATGGAGACGGGACAAGCTCCGGGTGCGCTCGAAGTGCAAGAAATGCAGAAGCTGCCGCGGCTCGTTCTACTCCATCAGCAAATTCAAACAGAAAACATGGCGCATCAACACCGTCATATTGCGGTACAGATCGAATGGATTTGATTTTAAGCGATTTACAAAGTTTCTTATCGTTAGCCAGTACTGATACGCCTTCTTCAGGGAGAGACCCGATGGCAGTAAGGTTTGGAATAGAGGCTTGGCCAGCGAAGCGCATGGATTCTTCGCCATCAACAAAAATCTCTTTAGTTGTCTCGACTTTACTTGGATTATCGAGAAAATAAATTCCTTGCAAGTGGTCCGCTCGAAACCGTTGCTTGGTTTCCTTATCGTCCACCATCGGATCATTGAACCCGCCGACGTGGCCGGAGGCTTCCCAGGTTTTGGGGTTTTGGATGATGGAACTGTCGAGGCCGACGATGGTCACCGGTTCGCCGTCGGTCAGTTCCGGGGGGCCGAGGGGGGGGCATTCGACCATGTGGTGCCACCAGTGGTCGCGGAGGTTGTTTTTGAGGGCGGTGCCGAGGGGGCCGTAGTCCCAGAAGCCGTTGAGTCCGCCGTAGATCTCGGAGGCGGGGTAGACGAAGCCGCGTCGCTTGCAGAGGGCGACGAGGTCGGTCATGGACTTGGCTTCGGGCGGCAGGCCGGTGGCGGCGTCGGCCGGAGACGGTGGGCGGGTGTCGGGCATCGAGGTAGCGGCCTTGTGGCATGGAGGGCGACCGCGCTCGCAGGAACATCGGTCCACGCGTCGCGACGCCGGGGTCGGGTCGGGCAGTTTAACAGCCCCGTCGCCCCACGCGGCGGCCCGCGGGCCTGCCCCCGCCACCGGGCCGAGGCGTGGTGGCCCCAAAGCCTCCCCACCCGGCCGGTCCCGGCGGCGCAGCGATGCCCTCCGCTTTCGCCGGCCGCGCTGACCCGAGCGGAGATTCTCTTCGGGCGAGCCTTCGCCGGGCCCCCTCCCGTCTCCAGCGATGAAAGCCTTGCCGATCAGGCCCGGTTCTCCTCGCCCGGTCTCGTACCCCCGCCTTACGCTTGCGTCACACGCGCTCGGGCACGCCCTTCGCGCTCGCCGGGGCGGCCTCGGCCGGTTGGTCGGCGTTGTCGCGGTTGTAGCCCGCGTACAGCCGCTGCGGCCGGAACCCCAGCCGGTGGACCGAGAGCAGCAGCGAGTCCTGGAGCAGTTGACGCAGGACCCCGTGTTTCAGAAAGCGCCGCGGGCTGGTCGACAGCTTCAGCGGGCTCCGCCCCACCCGGCCGAGCCGTTTCAGGCCCACACACAGCTCCACGTCTTCCATCAGCGGCACCTGCGGCACGCCGCCGAGCTCAAGCAGCGCCGCGGGCCGGACAAACAGCCCCTGGTCGCCGAGGTACACCCCACTGAGCCCGTACCGGCAGCGGTTACAGAAAATGACGAACCGCAGCAGCCGCCGCTGCACCCACCCCGCCCCTTCGCCCCAGAACCGCGGGGTCATCGCCCCGCCGACGGTCCCCGGCTCGGCCAGCACCGCCCCGATCGCCCCGCGCCACCCCTCGGGCGCCGGGGTGTCGGCGTGCAGAAACCACACCGCGTCGAACCCCCGGGTCGGCCCCGGATCGGCCCGGCTGACCAGCCAGGTGAACCCGGCCTGCATCGCCGCCGCCCGGCTATCGATCTCCGGGCCGGTGACCACGTCTACCCCCCGGGCCCGGGCGATCGCCACCGTCCGGTCCGTCGAGCCGCAGTCCGCCACCACCACCGCGTCCGCGGGCTCTTTCGCCAACGCATCGAGCGTTGCGCCCAGCCGCACCGCCTCGTTCAGCGTCGGGATGACCACCGCGATCCGCATAAGCTTCCTGACGATTTCGGCGGCTACCGGGCCGCCGATTCCAACGGCCGCGGGGCCAGGTTGATCGTCCAGTCGTACCGCAAAAATCTTAGCCGGTTCTCCCGTATGGCGGCCAGCGCGACCGCCTTGCGCGGGTCCGAATCATCGAGGTACTGTTCGATCATCGCCTCGAACCCGCCGCTCTCCCGGAAGTCGTCGCGGTACCACCCGAAAATCCGCGACAGGTAGACCCGCCCGTCTTCGGTCACCCGCAGCCCGTCCTCGGCCGGGTCGTGGAGCCACGCCCGCATCCGCCCGTCGAGTTGCTCGTCGAGACGCTCTCCCACGAACGGCTCGTCCAGCATCGGCGGGCAGTCCACCGCGCCGCACACCAGCGCCGCGTGGATCCGCGGCTCCTCATAGCGCGGCCGGATCAGCCGCTGCTCCAAATAATCCAGCGACATGCTCCGCCCGTCGATCCGCCACTGGTTCACCGTAAACCACGTGCCCCAGAACACCTTCTCGTCCCCGTCGGCCTGCCGCGCCCCTTTATCCAGCCACAGCCGCAGCATCACCGCGTTGTACGCATTGAGGTAATAGGCCAATTCGTCGGCTTCCGTGGGGAACAGCTCGGGGGTCCGCTCCGGCCCGAACCGCGCCAACGCATTGAGGTAGATGTCCAGCTTCCCATCGAGGTCGTCGAGGGTGTCGGGCTCGTCGACGATCGCGGCGTAGTCGATCAATCCGTCGCGCACGCTGGCGTCGAGGACGGCGGCGAACGGCTCGGCGGAGTAGGTGGGCAGCCGCACGTCGGGTGGCATCTGGGGCGCGGCGGCGCAGCCGACGAGCCCGAGCAGGGCGAGGCAGAGGGCGGCAAACGGGGCGGCGGAGAAGGTGCGGGTCATGGCGGCGGGCCCGGGTCGGGATAAGCGGCGGGTAAGAAAAAGCGAAGCCGAGGGATGAACCGGTGTCGGACCGAATATAATCCCTTAGATTAGGGTTGTCCCGGTCACCACGGCCGTTTGTCCCATGTTACTGAGAGTCACCCATCAATGAGTACGCTTTCGCTGCCCGTGGTTGAAGAGCAGGCGTTCGCCCGCCGCTTCGAGACCGACCTGCGTTCCGCCCCGGCGATCACGACGCTGCAGATCAACATCGGGCTCCGGTGCAACCTGGCCTGCAACCACTGCCACGTCGAGTCGTCGCCGGCCCGGATCAGCGAGACCGACAACATGTCCGCCGACACCGCCGACCGCGTCATGCGGTGGCTCAGCGACAACCCCACGATCGAAACCGTGGACATCACCGGCGGCTCGCCCGAGATGAACCCGAACTTCACGCGGATCGTGAAGCACGCCCGGGGCCTGGGCATGGACGTCATCGACCGCTGCAACCCGACGATCCTGACCTACCGGGAAAGCAAGAGATTCGCCGACACCGTCCCGGGCGGCGACTACCGCTGGGTCCCGGGCTTCCTGGCCGAGCAGCGGGTGATCGTCACCGCGTCGCTGCCGTGCTACACCGCCGACAACGTCGATGCCCAGCGCGGCCGGGGCAGCTACGACGCCAGCGTCGAGGGGCTGCTGCTGCTCAACGACGTGGGCTACGGCAGCGACCCCGAGCTGCCGCTCAACCTCGTCTACAACCCCGGCGGGGCGTCCCTGCCGCCGCCGCAGGAGTCGCTGGAAGACGATTACAAGCGCGAACTCCGCGAACGCTTCGGTATCGAGTTCACCCAGCTCTGGACGATCACCAATATGCCGATCAAACGCTGGCGCCGCGACCTCGAGCGGGCCGGCAAGCTGGAAAAATACATGGACCTGCTCGTCAACGCTTACAACCCCGACACGGTCGAGGGCCTGATGTGTCGCCACCAGATCCACATCGACAGCCAGGGCCGGCTCGCCGACTGCGACTTCAACCGAGCGCTCGACATGGACACCCCCGGAAGCCAAGGCAAGTTTTTGTGGGACGTCTCGGCCGAAGATCTCGCCGGCCGCGTCATCGCCACCGGCGACCACTGCTACGGCTGCACCGCCGGCTCGGGTTCGAGTTGCACCGGGTCGTTGGCTTAAGGCGGATCAGACCGGTTGGCTTGTCTTCCGCCACATACGCCTGACCACAATCCAGATCACGATCAAGCTGATCAGTGTCGCTAAAGCGATCGCGCCGAAGATCCAAGATGCGCCAATCCATTGGACCTCGCTCAGGTCAGGCCCTCTGGTCCCCCACATTTTGTGATGCTCAAACATGCGGTGGATGCCCCAGCCGACCGGAGCCACAATCAATCCGCCGAAGAACGCGATGATCCCGGTGATCGGTAGCAAAGCGCCTTGTGCGAAGGCCAAGCCCAGGCCGTGTTGCCGGCCGCGTGAATATCGGATTTGCGAGACGCCGACCCAGCCCAAGATCGGCGAGGCGAACGGGGCGATAAATCCGGGGATGCACACCACAATGAAAATGGCGATCCCCCAGCCGGTTTGAATCGCGGAGATTGAAGTCCATAGTGGATCGCGAGGCGAAGCGCGGTAATCGGCTTTAGCGGTGACTTCGATATTAATAAGAAAGAGCGTCGTGATTAACGCAATAAGGAGCCACATCCACCACACCAGGCCGAGTAAAGTGGCTTTGTTGAGTTTGCTTTCCACGACCTCGCCGGGAAACGAAAAACCGGTACTGATGGACTCGGCCGGCAAGTCGATGGAGTTGCGGGCATACGCCTCGGGCGGGTCCATCTCGGCGAGTAGGCCGGTCAGCTCGTCCAGCGTCGCGTCGCGGTCGCCGATGCGTTGGGCCAGGCTTTCAAGGACTTGGTTTTCGAGTTCATCAACGATCGCTGCGCGGGCGCTGCGGGGCTGTTGGTAGCGACGCAGCACCTCGTCGACAGCATCGAGGTGCTGTTCGAGGCGGGAGCGGGTTTCGAAGTCGAGGTCTAATGCTGAGGTGGGCGAGTCGGTCGTATCCATTAAGAGTCCTCCGAAGCGGATTCAAGCAGCGTGTCGAGGCTTTGGGTGAGCAGTTTCCAGTGGGTTTTCATCTCGTCGAGGTGGCGTTTCCCGGCGGCGGTGAGCTGGTAGTACCGGCGGGGCGGACCGTGGGGCGAGGGGCCGACGCGGACCTTGACGAGCTTGTCTTTGGTCAGGCGAGCCAGCAGGGGATAGACGGTCGATTCGGTGAGGCCGAAGGCGGGCAGGGCGTTGAGTTTTTGCAAAAGCTGATAGCCGTAGGCTTCCTCGTCGCGCAGCGCTGCGAGTACGGCGAGTTCGACGAGGCCTTTACGGAGCTGGGCGGACCAGTTTTTCAAAACAGAGCTCGGCGGAGCGGAGAAAAGAAGCGGCGATTGCTATAGCGAATACCGAGGTACTAGCTACATCGTAATAAGAGGTAGCGGGAAGTCAAGGCCGTGCTGCTTTCCGCCGATCCGCGGAGGAGCGAGCGGAAGCGGGGCGGCTGCCCGGGAAGCGGTGGTGTCGCGGCTCGAATACCGAGCGTCGGCAGGCCACGCCGAGTTCAGGCGTAAGCCCACGCGGGTGGTGGCCTACGCAGAGAGTGGAAGGCGGCAAGTGGTCGTCGCCCGGGGTGTTTTCTACGCCGGCGGCGGCGCAGCCCAAGGCCCGCGTGAGGCTTCCCCTGTATGAATGAATCGGTTGCCCGAGATACGGCACACCAGCAGTCCCGCCGCGTCGCGGCGGGAGACAGCCATCGAGGGTGGTCAGTCGAGGCTGACGCCGGGCATGTGTTTGTTGTTGGCGTCGAGGAGCCCGCCGAAGGTGTCGAGTTCCTGGGCGATCGCGTCGGTGCGTCCGACGAAATCGTCGTAGCGTTTCGACGGCGGGTCGTCGCTGCCGTCGATGAGGCTTTTGAAGAGCGACTCGGCCTGTTTTTCGAGTCGGCGGGCGCTGGTGAGCAGTTGGACCAGTGCGTCGTTGCCCTCGACTCGGCCGAGTTCGTCCACGGCCTCCGCCGCCCGGCCCGCGGTCATGGCCGCGAGGTCTTCGAGCAGCAGGTGGAAGAGGTCGATGAACCCCTCCGCGTCGAGGCGGCCGAGCTTGAGGGTCCGCAGCAGCCGAACGGTCACGGTCGCGACGGGCCGGGCCTGTTCGCCCGCCCGGACCAATTGGACCCGCCGCCAACGGTCCCCGTCGGACGCCGGGGAAGAGGCCCGGGGGTCGGGTTCGGTCGGCGGGGGGGCCTCAGCGTGAACGGCATCGGCCGACTGCTCCGGGGGTGGGGTCGGGGTCGAGGCGTAGTCGGGGTCGCCGATCAGGAGTTCGCCGGGATGCAGGTTCAGCACTTGGGCCAGCCGGTGACCGAATTCGCGGGAGAGCAATACCTTGCCGCGTTCGTAGGAGTAGATCGCGTGGTGGGTGATGCCGCTGCCCGCCGTGCGGTCGTTGACCCGCTGGGCCAGTTCCGTCGCGGTCAGCCCCGCCGCGGCCCGGGCCCGTTTCAAGGCGGCCCCCCGGGTCAGCCGTGCGTTTTGTTGCGCAGTGGTCGCGGATTGATCCGTCATAAATAGCTCGCTTTCCGATAGGATACCGAGTTGATCCATCGGAAATATTACATATCTGAGATGATTTCCACCGAAAAGGATCCGATAAATCCCAATTTTCGCTGGAAATACCCAAAACATACAGAAACATGATTTTTTATCAGTTATTCATCGAAAACTGTTTGACATATTTTTGATCGTTGGATATTCTCATGTCATGTGGAAGCAAGGACGCGACCACTCCACGGAGCCGCTTACGGAACGGATTCCCAGGCCACCGTGGAATTTTTAGCTCGATGATGGACCGTCGAGCCACGCCGACGTGGGAGCAAGGATGTTCCCGCGACCGGCGTTTTTTTTCGCACGTTTATCTATCGCCGTTTGTCGCCGTTTGTCGCCGTTTGTCGCCGTTTGTCGCCGTTTGTCGCCGTTTGTCGCCGTTTGTCGCCGTTTGTCGCCGTTTGTCGCCGTTTGTCGCCGTTTGCCGCCACGGGTAGCCTGC
>JBCDDZ010000016.1:0-68832 GCA_039180025.1 Planctomycetota bacterium | reverse complement strand
GGCTGCGTCGCGTGTCGGCCACGACGTTCGACGGGTTGAGCGACGCGGTTGCCGACGCCCTGCGGGCGGTGAAGCCCAACGAATGTGCGAACTACTTCGAGGCGTGTGGATACGGCCAGAAATTATGAAAAGTGCTCTAGCGACTGGATAGCGCATCCTACCGCGGCGATCGCGGGTCGAGGGAGCGGGATCCCCCTCCGCCACACTCGGTCGGCGTACCGGCTGCCGCAGTCCGCTCAACCTGCGGTGGGTGTGCGCTAATCGAGATTTTGGTTTTTGCCCTTATGTTTCGGGCGGTGGCCTACGAGCGGAGACACTACGCCGGTGGTGCGTCGCGCGCGTGCCGCAGCATGGCCCCGACCAGCACCGCTAGCAGTACTACCAGCGCAATGGTGTGATGGGGAACGATCAGGGCTTGCCATATCCAACCCTCGGTGAGCCAGGTCGGCAACCAGTCACGACGGGCGGCGACGGTCAACGCTGCCGGCCCGGGCAGGATGAATACCGATATCGCTACGAGCCCCGCATACACCGTCCACTGACCTGAATTAGCGTTGAGCCTACGCCACACCCAGAGCCCCGGGATGACCAGCGACACCGCGTCGTAGGTTCGGTGGTATCCGACAAGTAGCGTGAGAACCGCGGCAATACTCATCGCGAGCAGATAAAAATCAACGCGGCGATGGGTCCAAACGAGCGCGGCGTCGCCTGCGGGGCCAGAGTTAGTGCGGCGGCGAGAACCGTGACGATACAACAGGAAGACCGACGCCCCGCCGATGATCGCCACCATCCCGATCGGTAGCCACCGGAGCAGCGTGCGAGGCCCGATCCCGTCGGGCCAGAGCCGATGGAACCACGGTTCGAGATGGATCATTTGATACGTAAAAGGGTTTTCAGCGGTGGGGTCGGCGTGTCCGGTGGCCGCGAAGAAGGCGAGTTGATCATGCCAATGCCCTAGCCAACCTGGCGCAGCGAGTTGCAGCCGAATTATGCTAAATACGATCAACGCTAGACCTCCCGCCATCCCCCATACCACCGCTCGCCACCTAGGTGTGAACAGGACGAATCCCGTAATAACAACCACGAGTTGAGGCTTGAGTGCCCCGGCTAATGTAAGCAGCAGTCCCAGCCCAATCGTTCGTCGACTCATCCAGGGCCATTGATCCACATCCTGATTTGAATACGGCAAACTCAGAAGCGGCAACATCAACGCTAAGGTCACGACCGAGAGTTGGCCAAACGCCAACGCGGTATGCAACACCGCGCTGCCGATCCAGACCGCCAACGCCCACACGGTGGCTTGCTGTGCGAACAGGCGCGATCCAAGCGAGCGGTCGGCAAGGCCGCGGGCAAGAGGTGGGCGGTGTCGAATGAGCCAAGCGGTGATCGATGCCGTCGCGATCAGGTTAATGACAAGCCAGACCAACCTCGCGTGCGGCCAATCGAGTCGACCCACCGGCGCAAGCACGGCGTAAGTCATCGGTGGGTAGAGCGCGGCAAAAACAGCTTGATCATTGGCTTTATCTGTGCCGCCCGCAGCTTCGTAGGCTTCGAAAGTCGCGTTGAAGTCGTAAGGGTTGCCGCCCGTAGCGAATTGTCGGGCGCTGGCGTAAATCATCGTGAAGTCCCACGCCCCCTCGGCTCCGCGGAGGACGCCACGCTGTACGAATAACCCAACCGAAACGACCAAAATAATCATGGCCAATACGAAGAAACCTCGGCCAATGGGGTGTTCGCATCGGCTTCGGGAAACGGAGCGAGACTCGGAATGAAAATCGATATCAGGCAAAGCTACTCCGGTTTGGTGATCTACCACCGAGTTCGGCTCATGGGTTAGCGAGACAAGATAAGAGGCAAGCGGCAAATCGCTGCCGGACATTACATGTAAACAAAGTTTCACGCTCCGGCGGTATGAGTCGGTTTACGATAATAGTTGCGCTGTGTGTATCCCCGCGTTGTTTCCGACATATCTATCTTCGTAGTATCGGGGGTTCCTCAAGGTTCAAGCAATATTATTATAGTTTTCGACTTTAGAATCTTTCCATGACTCTCAGGCCACCCAGGCGCGATAAGGCGGTGCAGAGCCTAAAGCAAGACGTCCGTGTCATGCCGAGTTGTCGGACCGCGAAAAGCCTTTTAGGCATTATTAAAAAGACATGCTTCAATTACTTTTTGATGCCTTGCGTTGGGTCGAACAGGGGTATTCGTCATGATGAGGCCGTATTCGCGGCGTACCGAACCGCCGCCTCTAGGCCATCTACCATATGCTCGGTTGTATATTCCTCTTCGACGGTCCGTAGTGCTCCATCACCGAGACGCTTCCGCTGGAGAGGGTTGGTGAGCAAATCTACAAGTACTTTCGCCAGCATCGCGAGGTTATTGTGTGGGTATAGGCGGCCGTTTACCCTGTCAATCAACGACTCGATCTCCGGGTTCTGTTTCTCGGTCGCGTCGGACGTCACCACGGGTAGGCCGAACGCAAACGCGTGTAATAAACTAAGCCCGATATTCGAAGGGTAACAAAATACCTCGAACATCGAGAACAACGCACCGACCTCGTGGGTGCCATAGATCGACTGAAAAATATGGACCGCGTCTTCAACACCTTGTTCACGTGCGATCGCCCGTAGCTTGGCGTGTTCTTCGTCACCTTTTCCTACGATGACCACTTGAGCATCGGGGCAGCTCTCGCGAATGAGTGGCAGCGATTTGACCAATAGATCCAGCCGATTCATCGGATCCATCCGACTCACAAAGCCGATGATGGGGCCGGTGCCGAGGCCTAACGCGACACGCTTTTTTTGAAGCTCATCGGGACGCTGCGACCAATACCGGCGGGCCGTAAAATTTTCAGTCTGATCCAGTGCGTTGGCCGCGACAAAGACTTTAGACCGGTCAATTTCTGCTTCGGCCAGTTCCTGCGCGGTCTGCCGGTTGTAAGTTACTACGGCGTGCGCCTTGCGGGCAGCCCTGAACCGGAGCCACCTCCGCCAACCCGCTTCTTGCTTCGAATAACCATGGCCCCAGAGCACGACGCCGATGCGTTGTTTTTTCGCCCACCGCATGAACTTGAAGAGGTCTACTTGTCGAACGTTCCAAGCCAGGATAACGACGTCCGCTCGGTGATCACGCACAAGCTGCCTCAACTGCCGGTCGATATACAACGGCCCGATCCCCGGCCAGCGCCGCTCCTGCCAAAACCGTTCTTCGGCATCAAGTCCTTCAGGGGGTACGTTCGGTATCGAAGCATTGCCGTGGTACGCTACCCGCAGCACGATCCCCGGCCGCTGCGCCAGGCATCGGAAGATTGGCACACGGTAGTGAGGTAGTGCCGGTTGCCTCAGGAGAACCCTTAGGTTTTTCGGGTCTGGTGAATTCGAGTATGACAACATAAGCCCAGTTTATCCTGTGTATCCATGCGCCACTTATCCATACTACATGTCATCGACAGCCTGGATCCATTCGGGGGGGCATCGGTAGCCTGCGTACGTTTGGCCGCGTCCCTTGCGACCCGTCCGGGCTTCAGCGTGGCGATCGCCTCGCGCAAGCCACCCCAAGCCTGGGCCGCGGGTGCTTTCGATCATTGCACCCTGCATCTCTGGGATGACGAAGCCGATCCGCCGAAACTCGACGCCGCGATCGATGCCGCCGACGTAGTCCACCTCCATGGTGTCTGGGATCGCGTCCTCCGCCTGGCCGCTACGGCCTGTACCGCGAGGGGCAAGCCCTACGCCGTTACACCCCACGGCATGCTCGCCGACTGGCCGATGAGTCAAAAACCCCTAAAAAAACGTTTTTATCTCCACACCTTCGGACGCCGCCTGCTTCGAGATGCCCACGCTATCCACTTCACCGCTGAGCAGGAACGCCGACAATCCGAGCGCCGCTTCGGACACGGCCGCGTCTGGGTCGCCCCGCTGATCAACGACTTGACCACCGACCTCGCTGCTTCTGATTATCTGCCCCCGCGTAGTCCGCCGGTCGACCCCGCCCAACGTCCGATCACATTATTCCTGAGCCGCCTCCACCGCAAGAAAGGCCCCGACCGCGCGATCAACATGCTAGCGTATCTCCCTGGCGTTGAGCTTTGGATCGCTGGCCGCGATAATCCCGTCTACCGTGCTGAGCTTGAGCACCTCGCCCAAGGCCTCGGCGTCGACGACCGTATCCGCTGGGTCGGCGAGGTCGACGAGGCTGAGAAACGACAGCTTTACCAGACCGCTCACGCCTTGGTCCTGCCCACCCACCAAGAAAACTTTGGCCAAGTACTGGTCGAAGCCATGGCGAACGGCTTGCCCGTGATCACCACCCGCAACGTCGATATATGGCGTGAGATCGAGTCCGGCGGCGCGGTGATTGCCGATCCCGAGGCATCCGCCTTCGCTCACGCGGTTAAAGCCTTATTCGAGGACCCCGTCCACTGCGCCGCCCGCAGTACGCGTGGCCGCGCCTTCGTCCGCCAGTGGCTTGACCCTGAAGCCGGCTTGCAGGCCTATCGGCCCTGGTACGAAAGTCTCATCCGTACGTCATCCGAAATTACCTAATGGACGACCATAACTAAAAGTTTAGCACTTTTTTCAACAACACCGTTGGCCCGCAGGCGTGAGGCTAAAGAAAAATACGTCAGCCACTTAAGGCCCTGAAATCCGATGCTTTACATGGCGTCGGCACGGATTGGGGGTATAGTTCGGCCCAGATGAGCGACCCGCGACACCACGTACCGCCGGAGAACGACCCAGTCGATCCGCCTGCCAGACCGGGGCGACGGGGACGACACTTTGAGACCAAGGACCTACACGCCAACCTCGGCCAGCGCACGGCCCGGGGCGGGATATATACCGCCGCCTCAACCTTCCTGAACTTCTTGGTCACCACGACCGGCACGATCCTCATCACCCGCCAACTTACCGATCAAGATTTCGGGCTCTACGGCATGGTCCTGGTCATCACGGGCTTCGCTGCGCTGTTCATCGATCTCGGGCTCAGCCAGGCCGTCGTTCAGAAGCCTGAAATCAACCACGACCAAGTCTCGACCTTGTTCTGGATCAACCTCGGCATCGCCACCGGGCTCTCGGCGGTCGTAGCAGCAGCGACGCCATTGATCGTTTGGTTCTACGACGAGCCGCGGATCGCTCCGATCAACCTGACGCTGGCGGGGGTGTTCATCATCAGCTCACTGGGGCTGCAGCATCGGGCTTTGCTCCGCCGGCGATTGGAGTTCGGCCGGTTAAATATTATTGAATCGATCGTGCCGCTGTTGGCGACAACGGTCGGCGTCGCGTTGGCGTACGCTGGGGCGGGGGTCTGGGCCCTGGTGGCACTGCCGGTGACCAGCCAGACGATGATGGTGCTAGGGATGTGGGTCGCGAGCGGCTGGGTGCCCGGCCCGCCGCGGCGGCGTAGCGGGGTACGGACGATGCTCGCGTTCGGCGGCAACGTGACGGGATTTCAGTTCATTAACTACTTCGCGCGCAACGCCGACAACGCGATGATCGGCTACGCCTGGGGGCCGGGCCCGCTGGGGCTCTATACACGGGCCTACAGCCTGATGCTGATGCCGGTGAGCAAGATGAACACCCCGCTTACCAATCTGGCGGTCCCGGCCCTCAGCCGGATGCAGGACCAGCCCGACCGCTACCGCCGGGCTTACCGTAACCTGATCTCGCTCTCGGCGGGCGTCGCCACCCCGATTATCCTTTTTGGCATCGCGATCTCCCCCGAACTGGTCCCGCTCGTGCTGGGCGAGCAGTGGGACGAAATCCCTATCATTTTCCTGGCCCTGACCGGGGCGGCCGTCCACGCGTCAACCAACGCCGCGGCAGGCTGGATCTATTTCAGCCTCGGCCATGTCGATCGGCTGCTGCGGTGGGCGATGATGAGTATCCCGATCACCCTGACCGGCATGGCGATCGGATTGCAGTTTGGGGCAATCGGTGTCGCACTCGCGGTCTCGATCACCCAACTCAGTCTCAAACTGCCCTCACTGATGTACGCCATGAAAGACACCATGCTTACCCTCAGCGATTTCGTACGCCCCGCAATGGTCCCGATCCTCGGGCCGCTGCTGGCGATGGGTGCCTGCCTGTGGCTCACCGCCCCGCTGGACGGCGTCGAGCCGCCCATGACAGTGCTGGCTATAAAAATAATTGTGTTTCTCAGTGCTTATGCGGCGGTACTGCTATTGACCACGCCGGGACGCACGCATATCGATAGCTTCCGGAACGCTATCAAGCTGGTGCGAAAATCGGTATAGTTTTGCACAATATTGCAGGCGGAAAATGTGCGGAAAGCCAATAGTCAAGTACACTTATCGTCTTGGAAGCCTCAAGCTAAGATCGTCTAAGTTGATCCCTGCACGTTTTCACCCCGGACCATCCCTGCTGAATCTCAAGTTGCTGCACGATGACGCAGAAGCGTTTGTGCCTGATAGGATAAAACGATGCGAAATGCTGAAACGTGGAAACCATCGCGTTTTATCGAAAAAAACGGTCGACACGTAATCACTACCGACCCCTCGGAACTGGCGCCGACTTCCCGGATCAATGCCAGGCTGGCCGTAGCAATCTACAACCGCATCATCCCTGAACATACCAGAGGCCACTTCCTCGATTTGGGATGCGGCAAGGCTCCATTCTATAAATTGTACCGGCCATATTGTGACGAAATCACCTGTGTCGATTGGACCGCTTCGGGGCACGGCAACCCTTACACCGACCTGAGCGCCGACTTGAGCAAGCCTCTGCCACTCGCGGATCAACAATTTGATACCATTCTTTTATCAAGTGTTCTAGAACACCTGCCCGATCCCGGACTAGCTCTGAGCGAGTGCTACCGGGTCCTCAAACCCAACGGCAAGTTGCTGATGAATGTGCCGTTTTTATACGGTCTGCACGAAATCCCCTTCGATTATTTCCGATACACGGAGTACGGCCTTCGGCAACTCACGGCGTGTGCGAATCTGAACACGATTGAAGTTATTCCGCTGGGCGGCGGTTTACATGTCGCCGCCGATCACCTCTGCAAATGGATCGGTGGCGGCGGGATGATCAAATTAACGATCATCAAAGCCATCGACACCGCGCTTGATTTAGTGCATGCCGTCCCCGCAATCAGGAAACGTGAAATTGCCTCGGCGACCCAATACCCCAGCGGATACATTGGGGTTTTTCAACGACCCGCCAGCGCGGAAGGAGGGCTAGATGCTGCGTGATTACGTGCCGCTCAACCTACAAACGATGATTCGTAACTTCCGGACGCGAGATAAGTATCTTGAGGACAATCCCTGGGATCAACCGATATTGGCTCGTGATCAGCCGAAGATTTTCTACACGATTACGCCACACCCCGCGCTACGGAATATCGGCGACCACGCCCAGGTGGTTGCCATATATGAATGGTTAGCCGAGAAGTTCCCCGAGCATCGTGTCGTTGAGTTTGATAAATTTCAGTCGCTTTACTGCATTCCCGAGATGAAGAAAATGCAGGGGCCAGCAGACTTTGTTCTGCTCCACAGCGGCGGGAACCTTGGAGATCGCGGGCAGTTTACCGAGCGTAGCCGGCGTATCGTAATCGCTTCCATGCCTCGCATCCCAATCATCAGCCTTCCCCAAACCATCTATTTCTCAGACACCGATGAAGGGAGAAAGCAGCGTAGACTCACTCGAAAAATCTATAACAAACACAGGGACCTTACGGTCATCGGGCGCGATCCGATTAGCGCGGATCTTGCGGCCGAATTATTTCCCAATCTCCGCACCTTTGCGCTGCCAGATTTCGTACTCTCCTACCGTGCCGAGCTTAAGGAGCCGCGAAACTCGGACGCGGAGAAGCGCGTCCTTTTATGCTTTCGTCAAGACCCCGAGTCTGTTATGGATGGGGAGAGACACAAGGAAATCGAGCAGTCCCTTCCGTACCCCTGCGAGATTTTCGATACCGAAACCGAGACGGATATCGCTAAGAGCGACCGGAAACGACTACTCGACGACACGCTTAGTTTTTTCAATTCTTTCGACGCGGTGATCACGGATCGCTATCACGGGCTGATCTTTTCGACGTTGTGCGGCAAGCCTACGGTTGTCCTGCCAACTATCGATCACAAGCTGACTTCAGCTTTCGACTGGTTCGAAGGATTAGACCATATTGCCCAAGTCCCGCAGGGCGCAAGCATCGCGGAGACTTTAGATAAGGTGATGGCCGTCTCGAAGATCAACCAGATTGAATGGGGAGCGAAATATTTTGATGGTTTGGCAAAAATGATTGCCGCAAAACTACCCGCGTAAATAATCACTCTATATCGTAAAGTTGGTACATACGGCCAAACGCTGGCGCGGCCGGACACTTCAGATCGTCGAGCGGGCCGGTAGACAGAAATTCAAAACGTTCCCCAAGCGTCGGGCCGTGGGACGGATATTCGGTTAGCGCAGCCGATTCCGACGGTTGAGCACGAACGATAAGAGCGATCCACGGAACAGGGAAACGATGATCCAGCTAGTGCATCCCAACCGCCGCTATAGTGGGTAGAAAGACCGGGGTCCACATCGGCCACGCTTGGTCAGCGTGCCGGCTGCTACAGCCCGCTAAGCCTGTGGTTGGTGTGCGCTAGCGATGACCAACCTCACGTTCATCAACTGAAGCGGGGGGTTCTCATACATATTTCGGCTCTGTTGAAACCCTCACGTCACGTCGGCGAGGGTCATGAGGTGGTGGGTGGCGGGCGAAGGCCGACCCGGCCTGAGCCCGTTGGCGGTCGTTCACCTTTGGGAACCGGCGTTTCACCCTCCGGCGGTCGCGGGCTTGGGGCCCTTGCGCCCGGCCGAGCGGGGGTGGATCGGGATCGCGGTGCGGCGGAGGCCCCGTGCTTGCCGACACCGGACGTGGTGGTGCTCGGCGTCGTCGCCCTGGTCGGCGAGGTCTGGGAGGGGCCTCATCGTCTGCTACGTCACTGGGGTAGGGCTTGCTTACCATGAAGCAAGGGTAGGCTCGATAGAAAATGCATAACAGGCTCTGAAATATTATTGGGTAGAAACAGCCGGTCTGACTTGGCCGCCGTGACATATCTAATGTCGCAAGCACGCTAAAAAAAACGAGCAAAAGCCCGCCCGACTCGGCAGATGCTTCATTTCTATGTGCTCGCCCTCGTCACGGCAAAGCCGCCTCCGCCTCGACAACCTCAGACAACGAGCGGACCCGGTAACCCCGTTCCCGCATCGACTCGAAAAACCGTTCCAAGGATTTGAGCGTCCGCGGCCCCCGTGCCGCCTGAGCCCCGATCCCCTCGTGCATCACCACGATGGCTCCCGGGAACACGTCCCGGCCCAATTGAGCGCCGTACCACGTCGGGAGGTGCAAGAACGTGTCCCAAGGTAAAAAAGACGCCAGCACCATCTTCGGCTCGTAGTCGGCCTGCCTCAGCTCCGGCAGCATGTCTTCGCGGTACGTCCCCCCCGCGGCCCGGAACCACCTCGGCTCCACCCCCAGGCGACGCAGCGCCTGATCGGCGTGGCCGAAGCTCTCGGCGAATTCCGTCGGTGACAGCGTGACGCTGGCCACGTCCGCCGCCGTGTGGTTCCCGATCTCGTGCCCCTCGGCCAAAATCCTCCGGACCAGCGGCGGGCCGTCCTCACCCAGCGCCGCCACGTGCGCGGTATGCAAGAAAAAAGTGGCGGTTGCGTTCTCTTCTGCGAGTAAGTCCAGGATCGCGGCCGTGTGCGCCGAGGGCCCGTCATCGATGGTCAGCGCAACCAGTTTCTCCTCGCCAACATCGACCCGAAACACCGCGTCGGGCCCCCGCTTCTCAAACCCCGGCAGCAGCGCCACCTGCAGCGGCCCGCACGCCGGGATCATCACCAACGCCAACAACAGCAGCCCCGCCCCCACCCACAGCATCCGCCGCCGCCAACGTCTCGCTTTACCCGTTCGCCGTGTCGGTTCACCCACGGGACGCTTCTCCGTCTTTGGCCGGCGCGATCCAGGGCACGTCCGCGACCCCCGCCAGACGGTTCGCCCACCGGGCCAGCGCAAACAGCAGATCGCTCAGACGGTTCAGATACACCACCACCTGCTCCCCGATCGGCTCGTGCGCCGCCAGGGCCACGCAAAGCCGTTCCGCCCGCCGACACACGGTCCGGGCGACGTGCAGCCGCGCCGCCAACTCCGTGCCCCCCGGCAGCACAAAGTGCTGCATCGGCTCCACCGCCCCGCTCGCCCGGTCGATCCACGCCTCGAGCTCCGCCACCCGCGCCGCGTCTACGCGGGGCACCGACGAGCCCCGCCCCGTCTCCCGGCCCGCCTCGTCCAGTTCCCCCCGCGGGGTGGCCAGGTCCGCACCGATCTCAAACAGCCGGTTCTGAATAGACCGGAGCGGCCCGAGTATCTCCTCCGGCCCACCCGCCGCCACCACCAGCCCCAACACACTGTTCAGCTCATCCGCCGTCCCGTATGCCTCCACCCGCAGATCGTCCTTCCCCACCCGCTGGCCCCCGTAAAGGTCCGTCAGGCCCGCATCACCTCGCTTGGTATACAACTTCATGCCCGCATCATAGGAACCCGACCCCCGACCGGCGGGGCGTACGAAAAACGGCCCGGGGTCCCGTTCGTGGCGGACGCTACCGACCGTTCCCTACCTCCGCCGAGCGGGCAAGGCATGGACCCGAGCCTGAATTACGCGTGGATCGATTCATTGATCCGCATCAGATACCGGCCTAAACTTCAGCGCTCGTAACCTTTCTTACCTCAACCCACGCCCCATGAGCCCGCCATGCCCCACAGCTCCACGCTGAATGAATCCGTCTCGTCGCCCTCGTCCGCCGCTCAGGATATGCCCGATGTGCAAGGCTCCGCCGACCGTCGCAACGTCCCCATCAACAAAGTCGGCGTCAAAGACATCCGCTACCCGATCACCCTCGACACCCCCGCGGGTAAAAGCCAAGCCACCGTTGCCAACGTCAACATGTACGTCGCCCTGCCCCACCACCAGAAAGGCACGCACATGTCCCGGTTCCTGGAGGTGCTCAACAACCACCACGAAGCGATCAGCTCTCAAGATATCCTGTCGGTCTGCCACGATATGCGTGCCCGTCTCGAGGCCGAGGAAGCCCACCTCGAACTGAGCTTCCCCTACTTCATCGATAAAAAAGCCCCGGTCTCAAAAATGACCGGTAAACTGGACATCGAAGTGACCTTCAAGTGTGCTTCAAACAGCCACGACGACTTCATCATGGGGATCAAGGTCCCGGCCACCAGCCTCTGCCCCTGCTCCAAGGAAATTTCCGACTACGGGGCCCACAATCAGCGCTGCGTGATGGAGGCCCAGGTCCGCTTCGCCCCTGGCCAGACCATGTGGATCGAAGAGCTCTTCGAGCTGGTCGAAAAATGCGCCAGCACCCAGGTTTTTGCTGTGCTCAAACGTCCCGACGAAAAGTTTGTCACTGAAGATGCCTACGATCACCCTAAATTCGTCGAAGACATCGTGCGTGACCTGGCCGTGGTGCTCGATGCCGAGGACCGTATCTCATGGTTCCAGGTCAATTCGGAGAACTTCGAATCGATCCACAACCACAACGCTTACGCTTTTGTCGAAAAAGATAAACGCGACTGACCTCTTTCTCCGTCCGCCCTGCGTTATCCAAATCCCGTGACGAGCGTCGACACCCCGCCACCGTGGGCGGCGTTTGGTTAACCTGTCAGGTCCGCCGCCCGTGGGGCCGCGGGAGAGATACCTCCGTCATGGCCAAGCGCAAGAAGCCGGCTCACAACTTCGCCCCCCGGATCGTCAACCGACGGGCCACCTACGACTACGCCATCACCGATCGGCTGGAGGTCGGGCTGCGGCTGCGCGGTACGGAAGTCAAGAGTGTCCGCCACAGCCACGTCTCGCTCGCCGAGGGGTACGTCGCGGTCAATCCCAAGGCCATGACCCTCGAACTCTACAACGTGGACATCGCCCACTACCCCCAGGCCGGGCCGATCCAGCACGAACCCAAGCGTGTCCGACAACTGCTCGCACACAAACGTGAAATCCGCAACCTCTTCGGCAAGACCACCGCCAAGGGAGTCACCCTCGTCCCGCTGGCCATCTACTTCAAAAACGGGATGGCCAAGCTCGAAATCGGCGTCGGCACCGGCAAAAAACAGGCCGACAAACGGCAGGACATCCGCAAAAAAGAAGCCGAACGCGACATCCGCCGCGCCATGACCCGCAAAACACTTTAGCCTTCAACGCTTCTGGCCTGATCCATGATCCGCCTGCTCCTCGCGCTCAGCTTCATCCAAAGTTTTGCCACCGTCCTCCTCGAGCGCGGGCTTTATTTCTATACCGAAGAACGCCTGGCTTTTACCGACGCCCAGAACCTCACCCTCGCCTTGGTCTTCGGCCTAACCTACGCCGCGGGTGCGCTGGGTTCCCACAAATTCACCGCTCGGCGCGGCGAACGCCCCACCCTCCGCGCGGTGCTTCTGGGGCTCTTGCTCCTCCAGACGCTCATCGCGTTACGGACTTCTCCGGTCGTGGTGTGGCTCGGCTTCGCCGGCATCGGCCTGCTCGAGGGGATGAAATGGCCGATCTTCGAAAGCTACCTGACCGCCGGGGCGTCCCCCGAACGGCTCGCCAAGATCGTCGGCCGATTCAACGTCGCCTGGTCCAGCGCCATGCCCCTGGGACTGATCGTCAGCGGACCGCTGATGGCCTCGGCTCAGCCCACCTCGTTTATCTTGCTCGCCGCGGCGATCCATTTGGTTACCCTCGGCCTGATCGCCGGGCTACCCCGTGTCCCGATTCATCTAGCCCCCGACCACCCCGCACGCCCGGGCCCGGAAAAACTCCGCCGTTATCGAGCGCTGATGGTCTCGTCGCGCTGGTCCATGCTCGGCGGCTGCGCGATGATGTTTCTCCTCGCCCCGCTGCTCCCGACCCTCTTTACCGACCGGCTCGGGCACGCGGTCCGCTGGGCTCCGGGGCTCTCGTCCGTAATCGACGCCAGCCGCCTGGGCGCGTTTGTCTTGTTAGGGCTTTTCACCGCTTGGCGCGGGCTCAGCCTGCCGTTGGCGGTGACCGCCGTCGGCGCACCCGCGGGCTTCGTGATGGTGCTCTTCGCCCCCACCACCGCGGTGGCCCTGCTCGGCCAAGCGGTCTTCGGGCTCTGCATCGGTATGACCTATTACGCCGCGCTCTACCACGGCATGGTCTTGCACAACGCCTCGGTTCGGGGCGGAGGCCATCACGAAGCGCTGATCGGTTCAGGTTTTGCGCTCGGCCCTGCCGTCGGGCTCCTGGGCATCGCCGCGGCCCGGGGCACCGGGAATCTCACCACCGGGATGGCCCTGGCCGTGGCCCCCTTCCTCTTGCTTTGCCTCTTCGCCAGCCTCCGCCCGCTTATCCAACTGTATCGTTTCGACCCCGAACCCGACCCCTGCCCGGCCCCCAAAGCCCGCGGCCCCTACAATCCAGTTTCGAATTCCCCCCCTACCCCGTGAGCCCTCTCCGTGTTGACTTCCTCCCCCGCCGCTGCCGCCCTGCCCTACACCCCCGCTGAGATCGCCGCCGCCTTCGGCACCCCCACCTGGGTCTACGACGCCGCGGTCATCGAGCGGCGTATCGCCGAAGTCGAGCTGTTCGACACCGTCCGTTACGCCCAGAAAGCGAACTCCAACCTCGCCGTCCTCGCGTTGATGCGTAAGCACGGCGTCAAGGTCGATGCCGTGACCGCCGGAGAAATCCACCGGGCACAGCTCGCGGGCTACACCCTGGGTTCCGACGATGTGGTCTACACCGCGGACCTCTTCGACGACGACGCCCTCGAACGGATCGCCCGCTATCGGATCCCGGTCAACGTCGGCAGCCCCGATATGATCGATCAGTTACACGACGCCGGCATCGACGTCCCGATCACCCTCCGCATCAACCCCGGGTTCGGCCACGGACACTCGCAAAAAGTCAATACCGGCGGCGAATCCTCCAAGCACGGGATCTGGCACACCCAGATCCCCCAATGCCTCGCCGCCGCCCGAAGCCACCGCCTCACCGTCCGCGGCCTCCACATGCACATCGGCTCGGGGACCGACTTCCACCACCTCGCGCAGGTCTGCGAGGCCATGACCGACGCCGCCCGCACATTTGCTCAGCACGCCGACTCGCTCACCACCGTTTCCGCAGGCGGCGGGCTGCCGATCCCCTACCGCAAGGACCAGGCCGACCGCATCGACCTGGAGCGCTACTACCGCCTCTGGGACGAAACCCGGAACACCATTGCCCAGATCGCGGGGCGGCCGATCCACCTCGAGGTCGAGCCGGGCCGATACCTCGTCGCGGAATCCGGAAGCCTCCTGACCCGGGTCCGCAGCGTCAAAGAATCCGGCAGCAAGCGTTACCTGATTATCGACGCGGGGTTCAACGACTTGGTCCGTCCCAGCTTCTATGGGGCGTACCACCATATTTCTATCCACCCCGACTCGGCGCGAGCCGATCAAACCGCGGCGACCTCCCCGGCCGAATCCGCGAGCGATGAAGCTGAAGATGTCGATTACATCGTCGCCGGCCCGCTCTGCGAATCCTGCGATGTCTTTACGCAGGAAGAAGACGGCACCGTGACGACCCGTCGCCTGCCCCGCGCCGCGGCGGGTGACCTGCTGGTGCTTCACGACGCGGGCGCTTACGGCATGGCGATGTCCAGCAACTACAATTCCCGGCGGCTCGCCGCCGAGGTCATGCTTTTTGACGGCAAGCCGCATGTCGTCCGCGAGCGCCAAACACTCGAATCCCTAACGCAATTCGAATCGATCCCCGACATCGTCTGAGTCTCTCGGCACTCCAGAGGCGATCTGCCGTAGCAAACAAGTTAACCAAGGCGAGCCATCACTAAATGGATCATCTCCGGCGGTCGCCCCCGGCCCCGCTCGGGAACCGCGAGGTCATGTCGCCCGCACGGCGTAAGGCCCGCTGAAGCCCGTCACGCTCGTTCTCTTCCATCTTCGCCATGATCTTCGCGACCCGGAACCCGTTCCAGGCCTGCCACCCCACAAACGCCGACAGCAGAATAAGCATCAGCCGGCTCACCGGGATAAAGTCCGAAAGCCCAAGAACCGCCAGCAAAAACACCGCGCCGCCCACCGCCAGCCCGATCCCCGCGGTGATCATCAGGCTCTTGGCCCGCCCCATGAAAAACCAGAGGATCGACTGCAAGATCTGTCCGCCGTCCAGCGGATAGATCGGCATCATGTTGAACACCAGCAAGACCAGGTTGATGTTCCCCATCACGTAAAAATAGCTCTGCAAGCCCCCCGTCGTCGCGAGGGTCAATCCGTAGAACACCGGCAGCAATGCGACGTTGACCAGCGGACCCGCGGCGATCGACCACAACACCGCGCCTGGCCTAGGCGGAGGCACCACGTAGGCCACCCCCCCCAGCGGCCAAAGCACGATACGCTGCGCCTGCCCGCCGACCGACCGGCAGGCCAAGGCGTGCCCGAACTCGTGCAGCACGACGATCCCGAAAAGCGAACCGTAGATCGCCACGAACCCCATCAGGTCCTGCCCCCCGGTAAGCTGAAACAACACGTATGCGGCTACGAACCACGACCAGTGCACAAACACATCGATACCCCGGAAACCAAACAATCGGTAGGAACCGTTCGGTGAGAGCATGGCCGCACTATACCGCGTCGCCTAGGCTACGAGACATCCGCCGCCACGGGTTGGTGGTGTCGCCGATCACCCCGAGAATTTTTGATGTCTGAAACCGAACAAAAAATCGCCCTGGTCACCGGAGCCGGGAGCGGCGTCGGCCGGGATACCGCCCTGCTCATGGCCGACGCCGGCTACGCGGTGGTCCTGGTCGCGCGGACCGAGGCGAAGCTCCAGGAAACCGCCGACTACCTGCGTGAAGAGGCGGACCCGCAAGCTCAGTCCCTGGTCTGCCCCGCCGACGTCAGCGACCCCGACGCGGTGGACGCGCTGGTCGCCCGGGTCCTGGAAACCTACGGCCGGATCGACGCGGTGGCCAACGTCGCCGGCTCCGCGCCGCTCCAGCCCATCGACCGGCTGACCAATTCGATCATCGACGACGCAGTCAACGTCAACCTTAAATCGGTGATCTACATGACCCGCGCCGTCTGGAGCACGTTCCGCAAGCAGAAGCACGGCGCGATCTGCAATGTTTCGTCCATGGCCAGCCTCGACCCTTTCAAGGGGTTCAATGTTTACGCCGCCGCCAAAGCCGGCGTGAACCTTTTTACCCGGGCCACCGCCGACGAAGGCTCGCGTTTCAACGTCGTGGCCGCGGCGGTGGCCCCCGGCGCAATCGAGACCCCCATGCTGCGCGAGAACTTCCCCGTGAAAGCGATCCCCGAATCGAATACCTTGGACCCTCTGGTGGTCGCCGGCGTGGTCCGCGACGTCCTGACGGGCAACCGGGCCATCACGCCCGGTGAAACCATCCCGCTGCCCAGCCCGCACTGACTTAAACTGCATCCAACCCCTGAGGAAAACTCATGCATATCGGCGAGGCCCCGCATCAATACATCTGGCACGAAGACTGGGCCAAAATCCCCGACACCCCTTCGGGACGCAACAACGGCCGCACCCACGGGGTCGCGGTGCTCAAAGACGGGCGCGTGGTGGTGTTTAACCAAGCCGTCCCCGGCATCTTGTTCTTCGATCCCGACGGCAAACTCGTCGAGTCGTGGGGGGACCGGTTCACCGGGGCGCACGGCTTGTCCCTTGTGGAGCACGACGGTGAAGAAACTTTCTGGTTGACAGATCAGGACTCTTGCGAGGTCTGCCACGTCACGCTCGACGGCGAGTTGATTCAGCGGCTCGATCCGCCGCCGATCGACCAGCGTCCGGACGGTAAATACAAGCCGACCTGGGCCGACCAAAACCCCGCCAACGGCGACGTGTGGGTCGGCGATGGCTACGGCGGTTTTGCCGTATTCCGATACGCCGCCGATGGCACCTACCTCGGCCGGATCCTGGGGGACGAGCCGGACGCAGCGGGCTGTTTTTTCGCCCCTCACTGCTTGGCTTTCAGCCCCGCCGGCGAGCTCTGGATCACCGATCGTGGCAACCACCGCCTCTGCGTCTACGACGGCGAGGGCAAGTTTCTTCGGCATTCCAACGCGGCCTGCCACAGCCCCTGCGACTTCGCCTTTCACGACGGCCTGGTGATCGTCCCCGAGCTTTTTGGTGCCGTTAAGATTCTCGATCAGCAACTCAACGTTGTGGCGGAGCTTGGGGCCAACGCCAATCTCGCTCCCGCGGCGGGCTGGGAATCTCTTCCTCAGTGGGTATGGCCTACATGGGTTGAAGAAACTCAGTGGCCCAATGTAGACCGCGAAGCCTACGTCAAACCCGGTGTATTCAATAGCCCCCACGGTATCGCCGCCGCTCCGAACGGCGACCTCTACGTGGTCGAATGGATCGTCGGTGGACGTATCACGAAGCTTGAGAAAGCGTAAAAGCTTCGCTCTTGCTTCTTGGGAAAATGCGCCTGGGTCGATCGCTGTCCGGAGGTCAGAGCGACTGGGCTCACGCAAGTCGTATGCATCCCTGACGACAAGCGCACGTGTTTAACGGGATTCGTCGGTCGAATCTCGATAAATCTCTGGCCCGACAAACCGCTGCCCGCCGTACAATTCGCCCATGCGGATCCTGCTTACCAACGACGACGGCATCGACGCACCGGGTCTTGCCGCGCTGTCGCGGGTAATCGCCGACCTCGGTGAGGTCCACGTTATCGCTCCCCGGGAAGTCCAGTCTGCGACCAGCCACGCCGTCACCCTGCACCGGCCGATCGCGGTCGAGTCTCGCCCGCAAGGCTTCGCCGTGGACGGCCGCCCCGCGGACTGCGTTAAGCTCGGCCTGCACGCTCTCATCGATCAGCCCGTCGATTTGGTCATCAGCGGAATGAATTGCGGCGCAAACGTCGGGATCAACGTTCTCTACTCAGGCACGGTCGGTGCGGCGCGTGAGGCGACCTTCAGCGGCGTGCCGGGCATCGCCGTGAGCCTGCATATCGGCGACTGGAAGCACGACCATTGGGACCGCGCCGCCCGGCACGCCCGCGACGCGATCGACGCGGTGCTCGCCGGCCCGGTCGACGCCGACACGGTGTACAACATCAACATTCCCATCCTCGACGACGGGGCCGAGCCGCGTGGCCGATGCGCGGTGCCCGTGTCGCTTTCCAAAATGGTAGTTGACTACGAACAAGCGGTCGACGACGCCGGACGCCCCACCTACCGCATCACCAACACGATGGCCTTCGCGCAAAAAAAATCCGGCACGGACGTAGGCGCGCTCTTCGACCGTTACGTGACCGTCACGCCCCTGCACTTCGATCTGACCTGTCCGAACACGACCCCGGCGTGGGCCCAGCGGCTGGGAGGCTGATGGTTATGGTGTTGCCAACCCAACCCTTTGATCCCGTGATCGAATTGACTTCGCTGGTCGAAACGGGCGAACCCGCGGGGGTGATCGATTTTCTTCGCGAGCTGGCTCCGGAAGAAACGCCTTACACCATCTCGCACCTCGGCGACGACCAGCGGACGCAGATGTTTTCCATGCTCGCGGATGCCGAGCCCGAGTTCGCCGCCGACCTGATGGAGCACTTCGACGACGCCCACGCCGCCGGGATCGTGAGCGAACTCGAGCCCGAAACCGCCGCGGCCATCGTGGACGAGATGGACTCGGACGAGCAGGCCGATGTGCTCTCCGAACTTTCCGACGACGACGCCGAAGCCATCCTCGGCGAGATGACCCCCGAGGAAGCCATCGATACCCGTAAGCGGATGCGTTACGACGACGACACGGCGGGGGGCCTGATGATCACGGAATATCTTGCTTACTCCGGGTCGATGCCCGTGGAAGCGGTCGCCGACGATCTACGCGAACACAGCGATAAATACGGCGAATACGAGGTCCGCTACGTCTACGCCACGCACCTCGACGGCAGCCTCGAGGGCGTCGTCCCCATGCGCGAGTTGGTGATGACCCCACGCGGTACGCCCCTGGGACGCCTCGCCGTTGAAAGCCCTGCGCAGGTCTCGGTCGATAGCCACGTCGACGAGCTGGAAGACCTGTTTGACCGTATCGACTTTTCGGCGGTGCCCGTGGTCGACGAGGCCGAGAAGTTGGTCGGGGTCGTGCAGCGCCACGCCGTACAGGAAGCCCGCGGCGAGGCGGCAGAAGAAGACCTGGCGAAGTTCGGCGGGATTGTTCGCGGCGAGGAGCTGCGTTCGATGCCCCTGAGTTCGCGAGTCCTCCGCCGGCTGATGTATCTGGTGCCTATCTCGGGGCTGCTGATGCTCTCGGCAAGTGTGATCCATCTTTTTATCGAGACGGTCGAGCGGACCCCGGTCTTGGCGATGTTTCTTCCGGTCGTCGCGGGGATCTGCGGCAGCGGCGGCGGCCAGGCCGTTGCGGTCAGCATGCGTGAGATTTCCCTGGGTCTGATCAAGCCCGCGGACCTGGGCCGTGTCCTCCTAAAAGAGGCGGGGGTCGCTTTTTTGAACGGGTTGGTCCTTGGGGTGGTGCTCTTCCTCGCGATCTGGGTGTGGCAGGGCAGCGTGATCCTGGGGCTGGTGGTCGGGGGCTCGATCCCCCTGGTGATGGTGACCGCGAAATGCACCGGCGGCTGTGTTCCCCTGCTGCTACGCAAGATCGGGCTGGACCCCGCGATGGCATCGGGGCCGGTGGTGACGACGGTGGTGGACCTGGTCAGTTTTCTGGTGGTCCTGATACTGGCCACCGTGATGCTCGGGCGTTTGGCGGGGGCGTCGTAGCAGAACGCTCGTCCCCCAGCGGTTTCCGCGGCCGATGTGCGGTTTGTTTGCGGAGGCTCGGCGAAGGTTCTACCCTGCTAAGTCATGGCCAAGATTACTTATGACGGTCAGTCTTTTTCGCTGGATCACCGGCGCATCTGGCTGGTAAGCGGAGCGATCCACTACCCGCGGATCGCGCGGGGGCTCTGGCGTGACCGCATCCGGGCCGCGAAGCAGGCGGGGCTGAACTGCATCGAGACCTACGCGTTTTGGAACGCCCATGAACCCGAGCCCGGCCGGTTCGATTTCACCGGCAACCTCGATGTGCGCCGGTTCGTCGAGATCGTGGCCGAAGAGGGTATGTTCTGTATTTTTCGGCCCGGGCCTTATATCTGTGCCGAGTGGGACAACGGCGGGCTGCCGGCCTGGCTGCACCGGGTCAAAAAAGACCGCCGCAGCGGCACGATGAAGATCCGCGAAGGCAACGGCCCCTTCCTGTCCGCGGCGTCGCGGTACCTGACCGCAGTGATGGGTCAGGTCGCCGACTTGCAAATCACGTCTCCGATCGGGCGAGGTCGGCCCGCGGCTCATCCCACGGTGAACGCCCCGGGTGAGGCCGCCGGCGGGTTTGTCGGCCAGGGCGGCGGGCCGATCCTCATGGTTCAGGTCGAGAACGAATGGTTCAGCCACAACGACGAGCAGGACGAGCAGTACCACCAGCAGTTGATCCGGCTGCTCCGTGAGGCCGGCGCAGACGTGCCCCTGAATGTTTGTAATCAGCTCTGGCAAGAAGTCGATGGCACGATCCATACCTGGAACGGCTCGGCCCACCTCGCCGCGGACCTCCGTCAGCTCCGTACCGTGCAGCCCGACAAGCCGCGGCTGATGACCGAGTACTGGCCGGGTTGGTTCGACGCCTGGGGCAGCAAGCACGCCAACACGGTCGATGCGGACAAACACCTCTACCGCTTGGCGAGCATCCTCGCCGCCGGGGCACAGTACAACGTGTTCATGTTCCACGGCGGGACGAACTTCGAGTTCTGGGGCGGCCGGACGGTCGGCAGCCCGGCAACGTTTATGACGACCAGCTACGACTACGACGCCCCGCTGCTCGAGGCCGGTGGTCGGGCTCAGAAATACGCGACGACTAAGCGAATGAGCACCTTCGCCAGCCAGTTCGGGAGCGTCTTCAGTCACCTCGATCCGGCCCGCCATCCCGCCGTCATCGATCCCCGGGAAGACGATCATCCGCTCAGTGTCGTCCACCTTGCCGGTCAACGCGGCGGCGTCGTTTTTCTGCTTAAAGACGCGAAAGACAGAACGCAACGCACCGCGCTGCTGCTCCCCAACGGATTGTCGCTCCCCGTACCCCTCGGCTCGCAGCGTGCCGCCTGGCTGCTGCTCGACGCTCGGCTCGGCGCGACCGCCACGCTCGATTTCACCAACCTCTCCCCGTTGGCGTGGGTCGATGAACAACTGCTTGTCCTCTTCGGACCCGCGAACGCCGAGGGCATCGTCTCGCTCGATGGTGCCCAAGTCGAAATGAAAGTCCCCGCCGGAAAAACCCCGCGGACCGAGCAGGTTAACGGGATCACGCTCTTGGTCCTCAACACCGAAATGGCTGATGCGTCTTACGCCTTCGCCGGTGGCTGGGTCGTGGGCAGCGCCGGGCTCGATCAGGACGGCGAGCCGCAGCCGCTCAAAGGCTGGCCCACCCAAACCCGGGTCGCGCCCGATGGCCGGGTCACCAAGTACAAAACCACCACGATCCGCAAACCCGTGACGCCCAAGCTGGGCCCCTGGCGACACGCCGACACCCGCGAGCTGCTCGATGGCAGCGCCCCCTCCTACCGGCCGATCGACGGTCCCGAGTCGTTCGACAAACTAGGCAACGACCGGGGCTACGGCTGGATCCACCTCGATTTACCCAAGGCGGCCCTTAAAAATACCGCTTCCAAGGTGCTCGCCCCGGAGGCGGCCGACCGGCTCCACTTCTACGTTGACGGTAAATTCCGCCAGCTTCTGGGTAACGCGCCCGGTGCGACTGATTTCGCCCCGGCGGCCTTCCGCATCGGCAGCCCGATGACCGTGCTCGTCGATAACCTCGGCCGCTTCAATTACGGTCAGCGGGTGGGCGAAACCAAAGGGCTCGCCTCTCATCTTTATGCCGTAACCCCCCTCAAACTCCCCAAACCGGAGCGAGTCGGGCAGCCGAGCCCCGACCCGTTCGCGGTCCACGGTTACGTCTCCCATCAGCGGCGCGGCAGCGTCCACCCGGCGGAAGGTTTGGTCTGGACCGTCAAGCCCTCCGGCCGGCAGCCCGTCGTTTTTGATCTGGACCACTTTCCCGCCGATGCGGTTTTGAAGATTAACGGCGAGCCTACGGCAGTCTGGCATCATCATGAGTCCGGTGCGTTCCAGCGTTTCCTACTCGACCCGGCTGACGACGGCCCGTTCTCGGGCGGGCAGAACCGCATCGAGCTCGCGCTTTTCGATCCGCTGCCTCCCGATATCGACCCCCTCAGACATGTCGGGCTTTATCAAGCCACCACCAACCTGACCGCCAAAGCCAAGTGGTCTTTCAGCCCCTGGACCGGTCCGCCCGCGTCCGATGCCTTTGCGGACCCCGCGCCTCCGGCCCGCGCTAAATCCAAGCCGCTCGACCGCCCCGCCTGGTACCGCACCGCCTTCACCGTGTCTTCAACCCGCTGCCCGCTCTTTTTCTACCCTAAAGGGATGAGCAAGGGGCAGCTCTACCTCAACGGCCGTAACCTCGGCCGATACTTCATCCAGACCCGCGACCGCCAACCGGTACCGCCCCAATTGCTCTACTACCTCCCCGAGCCCTGGCTCAACACCGACGAGGCCAACGAGCTCACGGTCTTCGACGAGCACGGCTTCCCCCCTACCAACGCCCGCTTGGCTTATGAAGAGCTCGGCCCGTTCCACTAAACTTCGCCGGCCCGAAAAACAGGTCCGTCTTTTTGTCTCAGCACACCCGTGTTATGTCCACTTCGACTGCCGAACACCGCGCCGCCGCCGCCGATCGCCGAGCCCGCTGCGTGGTCTTGACCGTAAGCGATACCCGGACCCCCACTACGGACACCGCCGGCCGGCTTCTGCGTGAACAGCTTGTCGCCGCCGGCCACGAAATCCTCGACCACGCCATTGTCAAAGACGAGCCCGCGGAAATCGACCGCTGCCTGCGCGGCTGGCTCCACGGCGACCCGCTCCCCGGCCTGATCCTGACCACCGGCGGCACCGGCATCGCCCGCCGCGACACCACCATCGAAATCGTCGATTCGCTTCTCCACAAACCCCTGCCGGGCTTCGGCGAACTCTTCCGACAGCTCAGCTTTACCCAGATCGGCCCCGCCGCGATGTTGTCCCGCGCAACCGCCGGCCTCGCCACCGGCACACACGGGGCCTGCTTTGTTTTCGCCCTGCCCGGCTCGCCTCACGCCGCTGAACTCGCCCTCACCAAGCTGATCCTCCCCGAACTCCCCCACCTCCTGGCCGAACGCGACCGCTGACCGCACAACCTCTCGCTTCATCATCACACCGGTGGAACCTCCTGCCGTTCCGATCTAAACTTTCGCCATGTCCGATCCTTCCATCGAAACCCAGAAGCCCGCTCCTTTGGAAACCGTCGAGCCCATCGGCCAGCGTGTCCTGATCCGTAAAGACCAGGATAAAAAACAGACCAAATCCGGCATCCACCTGCCCGACAAGATCGAAATCCCTACCCTGACCGGCCGGGTCGTAACCGTCTCCGCCGAGGTCGCCCTCGACGAAAACTACCCGATCGAGCAATACGACCGCGTCCTTTTTAATCCGAAAGCGGCCATACCCGTCGATTTTGAAGGCGACAACCGGCTCTTCGTGGTCCCGATCGAAAATATCGTGGCCGTCTTCCGCAAAAACGGCTAGCCCAAAGCAAAAAACCATCGCCGGGCGGTTCGGCCGCCCCTCGACACCTCTGCGACTCCGAGTTGCGTTACACTCGGCGTGTGAACCCTATCGAAACGCTCCCCGTCCCGCCGGTTGCCCCCTTCGAGCTTTCGCTGCGCCCCCCGGGTTCCAAAAGCCTTACCAACCGCGCCCTGCTCCTCGCCGCCTTGGCCAAAGGCACTTCCAAACTCACCGGCGTGCTCTTCGCCGACGACACCCGACGCATGCTCGAAGCGCTCGAGACGCTTGGGTTCAAGCTCCAAATCGACGAACGCCAGCGTACCGTCACGCTCCACGGCAAAGCCGGCCTGATCCCTACCGATACCGCTGAACTCCACCTCGGCAACGCCGGGACCGCGGTCCGCTTCCTCACCGCCGCGCTCTGCCTCGGCCTCGGCGAATACGTCGTCGACGGGATTGCCCGTATGCGGCAGCGCCCGATCGGCGAACTGGTCGACCCACTCAACGAACTCGGGGCGGACATCCAGTATCTCGGCGAGCCGGGGTTCCCCCCCCTCAAGATCATTGCCGAGCCTCCGGGCCTCGCCGGCGGTCTGCTCGAACTCACCCCCACCCTCTCGAGCCAGTTCATCTCGGCCCTCCTGATGATCGGTCCCTACCTGGAACGCGGCCTCGAGATCGAATTCGACGGCCCGGTCACCAGCCTCCCCTACGTCAAGATGACGCTGAACCTGATGAAGCAGTTCGGCGCACGCTTCGAGGCCGACACCGGCTACCGGGCCGTCCACGTCCCCGCCGGCCAGTACCGGTCCTACCACTACCCCATTGAACCCGACGCGAGCAACGCCAGCTACTTCCTCGCCGCCGCCGCCGTCGTCCCCGGCAGCCGCTGCACGATCGAGGGCCTCGGCTCCCGTAGCCTCCAAGGCGACGCCGAGTTCTGCGATGTCTTGGGCCGCATGGGCTGCGGCGTCGATCAGAAGCTCGACCAGACCACCGTCACCGCCCCGCCCCAGGGCCCCCTCCGCGGGATCGACGTCGACTTCAACGACATGCCCGATATGGCCCAGACCCTCGCGGTCACGGCGCTCTTCGCGCAGGGCCCGACCACTCTCCGCAACATCGGGAACCTCCGGGTCAAAGAAACCGATCGGCTCGCCGCCCTCCATACCGAATTGACCAAGTTCGGCGCGACCGTTTCGATCATCGAGGACGACCTCACCGTCACCCCCCCACCCCCCGACCTCCTCGTCGCCCCCGCGTCGGGTGTCGATACCTATGATGACCACCGGATGGCCATGGCGTTTGCGGTGGCCGGACTCCGACTGCCGGGCGTCAACATCAACGACCCCGCCTGCGTCGAGAAAACGTTCCCCGATTTCTTTGAGCACCTCGACCGCCTCCGCGGCGCCGCGGTCTAGACTTTTTCGACTCGTTGGCCCCTTCCCCCTCCCGCCCCCGTGACCGACTCTCGCGTCCAACTCGATCTACCCCACCGTGTCCGCTTCACCCGTGGCGTCTTTGATCTCACCAACCCCACGCTGGCCGATCTGTTTCCATCGCCTCCGACCGGCTCCAGCGTAAACCGCCCGCCAAGTCCCCGCGCTAAGCTTCTGGTCGTGGCCGACCAAGGTCTAGTCGATGCCCGCCCAGCCCTCCAATGTGAAATGGAACGATACTTTGCTCGCGATGCCGATGGCCTCCCCAGCCTTGTCGGTTTTCGTGATTTTCCCGGGGGTGAAACGATCAAAAATGATCTGTCTCTGGTTAAAAGCCTCCTGAGTGATTTTCACCGCTACCAGATCGACCGCCACGCCTATGTCCTCGCGATCGGCGGCGGCGCATTGCTGGACGCCGTGGGCTTCGCCGCCGCGATCGCTCACCGCGGCGTCCGCCTGATCCGTATGCCCACCACCACCCTCGCCCAGGCCGACTCGGGCGTCGGCGTAAAAAACGCGGTCAATCTTTTCGGTCAAAAAAACTTCATCGGCACGTTCGCCGTCCCCTACGCCGTGGTCAACGACGCCGACCTGCTCGCGTCGCTCCCGCTCCGTGATTGGCGGGCCGGCCTGGCCGAGGTGCTCAAAGTCGCTCTTCTTAAAGACCCCGACCTCTACCACACCCTCCGCCGGCACGCGGCGCGCCTCGCCGACGGTGACCCGGCGCTCGCCGATCCCCTCTGGCAGCGTTCCGCCCAACTGCACCTCGATCACATTACCGCCGCCGGCGACCCCTTCGAGCAGCACGCCGCTCGCCCGCTGGACTTTGGGCACTGGGCGGCACACAAACTCGAAACCCTCTCGGGCTACCGCTTGCGTCACGGCGAGGCCGTCGCTCTGGGACTCGCGCTTGACACCGCTTACGCCGCCCGCGTCGGCCTTCTCGACCCCGACCTTGCCGACGAAATCTGCCACACCTTGGCCATGCTCGGGTTCACCCTGACCGACCCTACGCTAAACGACCCGGACTTTCTGGCCGGCCTCGAAGACTTCCGACAACACCTGGGCGGCACGCTGACCGTCACCCTCATCCGCGACCTGGGCAGGCCCGTCGAGGTTCATCACATCGATCCGGAAATGATGCAGCAGTGCATCGACCGTTTTGCGGCCTCGGGCTTCTCGCTTCCGACCACTGCGGGGACCGGCCGATGACCCCCGAACCCCTGCCCCGGCTCTTAGACCGCACTTTTCTGGAACACCGTGCGAAGCTTCTGGAACTCGCGGCGTTTCTGGATCGCTGTGACCGTGTGGGTGCGCGACCACCAACCAGTCCCGGCAACGACGATTACCGCCTGGCCCAGCTCCGAGACGCGATCACCCTGCTTTCCGACGGCCGACCCGAGCGCACCCGCCGCATCCTGGAAGCACTCAGCGATCCGTCTACCGACCTCCTCGACCACGCCCCCGCGGGGCCGGCCACCGGCGTCCCCGGCCGACCGCCCCGGGCCTAAATCATGTATATCGACCCCCACATTCATATGGTCAGCCGCACCACCGACGACTACCGGGCGATGGCCACCGCGGGCTGTGTCGCGGTGACCGAGCCGGCCTTCTGGGCCGGCTACGACCGCCCCTCTCCGCAAGGCTTCTACGACTACTTCGTTCAGTTGACCGACAGCGAACCGAAACGCGCCGCCGCGTTCGGCATCGCCCATCACGCCTGGGTCTGCATCAATCCGAAAGAAGCCGAAGACTTGGGCTTTGCTCGCGATGTAATCGCTCTGCTCCCCGAGTTTCTCGATAAACCAAACGTCCTGGGCGTTGGCGAAATCGGCCTCAATAAAAACTCGAAGAATGAGATGATCATTTTCGAAGAACAGCTCGCGCTGGCCGCGAAGCACCGCGGGCTGGTGCTCATCCATACGCCGCACCTCGAGGACAAACTCAAGGGCACGCGGCTGATCCTCGACGCCCTGCGTCGCACCCCCGGGCTCAGCCCCGACCGGGTCCTCATTGACCACGTCGAAGAGCACACCGTCGCCGCGGTGCTCGACGCCGGCTACTGGGCGGGCATGACCCTGTACCCCGACAGCAAATGTAGCCCCGCCCGCGCCGCCGACATCATCGAGTGCTACGGCCACGAGCGTGTCTGGATCAACTCCGCGGGTGACTGGGGGCGGTCCGACCCCTTGAGCGTCCCTAAATGCGTTGCTGAACTCCGCGCCCGCGGCCACGGCCCGGGGCTGATTCAAAAAATCACCTTCGACAACCCTCTTGAGTTCCTCGAACCGTCGGGCCGATTCCGGACCACCGCGGCCGCGCCACTCACTACCCCGCAGCCCCCACGCCGCCCCGGTTAGACTACTGGCCATGCAAGACGTTCTCGGCCCCGGCACGACCCTTGGCTACTGCACCAACGTGCACCCCGGCGTTTCGTTCGCCGACGTCAAATCCAACCTCGAACGCTTTGCCATTCCGATTAAGCAGCGGGTCAGCCCCGACCGCCCTATGGCCGTGGGCCTCTGGTTTTCCGCTCAGGCGATGCAGGAGAGCATCACGTCAGACCTGGCCCCGGGGTTCCGTGATTGGCTAAGCGAACACGGGCTGGTGCCATATACTTTTAACGGGTTCCCGTTCGCCGATTTCCATCAGCCCGTCGTCAAAGACGCGGTGTACCTCCCGCACTGGGGCGACGACGACCGCTACCAATACACGCTGGGTCTCGCCGCAATCCTCGCCGACCTTTTGCCCGACGGTGCCGAGGGTTCGATCTCCACGCTCCCGCTGGGTTGGCCCAAGTCTTTCGGAAGCTCCGATCCATCGGCCGCCGATACCGCCAAGCGGCAGGCCGCCGACCAGCTACTGCGGTTGGTCCATACCCTCGCCCGAATCGAACTCGACACCGGACACCACCTGCATCTGAACCTCGAGCCTGAGCCGGGATGCATCCTTGAAACATCCGCTCAGGTGGTCCGTTTCTTCGAACGCTACCTCCTCGGGGGCCCCGATGATTTGAGTGTCTTGGCGTATCTCCGGGTCTGCCACGACATCTGCCACACCGCCGTGATGTTCGAAGACCAGGCCGTGGCTCTGCAAAACTACCGGGATGCGGGGATCAAAGTCGGCAAGGCCCAGCTCTCTTCCGCGCTCCGCGTGCCTTTCGATGAGTTCGACGACGACAGCCGTGCGGTCGCCCATCAGGCCCTCCGGAGTTTCTGTGAAGACCGCTACCTCCACCAAACCACCGTCCGGACCGACGACGGCCGGATCAACGGCTACGTCGACCTCCCCGACGCGCTGGCCGATCCCGCGTTTGCGCAGCAATGCCATGGCGAGTGGCGGATCCACTTCCACGTCCCTATTCACCTGGCTTCGCTTGGCCCGCTGGGTACGACCCAGTCCGACATCCTTGACTACCTTAGCGCACGTCGACCAGAGGACGAAACCCGCCACTTCGAAGTCGAAACCTACGCCTGGGACGTCTTGCCTCCCGACCTCCGCGTGTCCGATCTGACCCAGGGCATCGCCGAAGAGTTGCAGTGGATCGTGCGAGAAAATCCTGCATGAAGACGTTCAAAGCCTGGCTCGAACTCGGACGCGTAAGCAACTTACCCACCGTGTGGTCCAACGCCATCCACGGCCTGGCGGTGGGGATTTTCGTCGCCGCCATCCTGCCCATCGAACGTGACTTCGGCTACACCCTGGCCTTCGGCTGGCCCCAGTTCGGCCGGGTGCTGAACCAGGGCTTCGTGCTGTTAGTTGGACTGAGCTTACTTTACGTCGGCGGTATGTTCCTCAACGATGCCTGTGATGCACGTATCGATGCAGACGAACGCCCGAACCGCCCGATTCCCAGCGGCCGGATCTCTCGCCCCCATGCTTTCTTCGCGGCCGCCGCCCTCCTGGCGGTCGGCTGGGCGTGTACCCTCGTTTATGTACCCATGGTTCAGATCAGCGCGGCGGCCCTAGTCGCCGCGATCGTGGCTTATAACCTCCTGCACCATATCCGCGGGCTCGGCCTGGTCTTCATGCCGATTTGCCGTGGCCTGGTCGTTTGGATCGCCGCCTCGGCCATCGTCATCGGTGCCGGGATAGACGACGACTTGCCCCGAATCTTCGGAAGTGTTTTGGCCGTCGCCTGCTACACCTTAATCATCACCCTGATCGCTTGGGGCGAAGCGCTCCCGAGTCTCGGCAGATGGTCGCGCGGGGTCGGCATCATGATCGCCTTGATGCCGCTGATCGATATCGTTTTCGTTTTACAATTTGAGATGTGGCCAATGATTTTTTTCTGCCTTGCCTGTGCGGTAATCAGCCTGGCGGCCCAGCGCTTTATCCCCGGCAGCTGATCGGCCGCAGTTGTCAGGGCATGGCTTACCCAGTCAGCCCTGCGGCACCGTTGCCCGCCTCGCCTCGCCCTTTCGCCTATGCAGCCTGTTGCCGTACTCAACGTTGTCGGCCTCACCTCGTCGCTGCTTCCGCACGCCCCGCGTATTGCGGGGTACGCGCAGAACACGGGCGGCTTCGCCCCTCTTGCCCCGGTCTTCCCCGCCCTCACCTGCCCTGTTCAAGCCTCCATGCTCACCGGCCTACCGCCGGGCAACTCGATCGCCCCCAACGGACATCAACCTCCCCCGGACAACGGCCACGGCATCGTCGCCAATGGCTGGTACCACCGCGATCTCGCGGAGATCCGCTTTTGGCAGCGGCCCGATCATCTGGTCCACGGCGAGAAGATCTGGGACGCCGGTAAAAAAAGAGACCCGTCTTTTACTTCCGCCAACCTTTTCTGGTGGCACAACACGTACTCCACCTGCGACCTGACGCTTCAGGCCCGCCCCATCTACAAAGCCGATGGCCGCAAACTCCCCGATTGCTACTGCAACCTCCCCGCATGGCGTGACAAGCTTCAGCGTAAGCTCGGCCCCTTCCCGCTCTTCCGTTTCTGGGGGCCTTTGGCCGACATTGCGTCGTCCCAATGGATCGCCGAGGCGGCGGTACTGACCCATCAACACCACCATCCCACCCTGAATCTAGTGTATCTGCCGCATCTCGATTACGGCCTCCAGAAACTCGGCCCGGACCATCTGGAAATTCCGAAGCACGTGGCCCAGATCGACCGCGTCGTCGGCCAACTTCTTGATTACTACCGCCAGCAGGCCGTCCGCGTTTTGATCCTCAGCGAATACGGTATCCAGCCCACGCTCCCCCAAAACGCGGCGATCCCGATCAACCGATACCTCCGCGACGCCGGCCTGCTCGCGGTCCGCACTGAAGACCAGCGTGAACTTCTCGACCCCGGTGCTTCGGACGCGTTTGCCGTGACCGACCACCAAATCGCGCACGTCTACCACCATCCCGATATCGCCTTGCCAGCATTGCCCGGCTGCCATGCAGCACCCCTCTCACACCCCCGTGCCGGTGACACGGTTCTCGTCGCCGACCCCGGCCGATGGTTCACCTACGACTATTGGCCCGCAGACCGCCCCGGCCTGGCCCCCGATTTCGCCCGTACCGTCGATATCCACCGCAAGCCCGGCTACGACCCCCGTGAACTCTTCTCGTCGGCCAGCCCGGCCGCGATCGCCTGGAAGCTTTTACGCAAGAAATTAGGCTTCCGCCAACTCATGGATGTTATTCCCTTGAACCCCGACTACGTCCGTGGCACCCACGGCCGAACCGATCTACCCTCGTCCCTCCAGCCCCTGTTGATCGGCTTGGGGCGCCACCCCGACGGCTTCCCCGTGACTGCGGTGAAGTCACTGCTGCTCGACCAAATATTCAGCTAATCCTACCGGCTTGAAACCTACTTTTGATATCTCAAACCAAGGTCGGATCTACTCTCCGGCTGACAATCAACATCAAATATTACCCCCTTTTTTCGAGGTCGTTTAAAGCTCGTCGACGTAAGCTTCACTGCTGAAAAATAACGTGGTGGCTGAAAGCTATATTTCAATACGATTTACCTCAGCGATACCTCCCCACCATACCCACCGGGGTGGAAACGCCCTGCATCGTAGACATGATGCTTAATCAAACCCCGTATAGAAACCGTGTTGACTAAACAACACACAGCGTTCAAATAACGCGTAAAGCCTTCCACATCCGCCGTGGATAGGTCAGTGAGCGTCATCCGCCCTACCGCACCGTGACCGTGTTGATCGTTGAGGTACTCCAAAAAATGTCGAGCGTACAGCTCGTTTGTCTCGAAATTGCTCTGGCAGATGGTTCCAGGTCGGCGAAGCTCGCCTTGTTTTTGGTCCGCCCAGCCTCGTGACGCGTCCAACTGGCAACAACGAGAATCAATGAGCCCGGAACAGCCTGTTGCTTAGGGTGATTATCAGGCGACTTTGGGCGGTCAATCGGAAGCCTCTGAGGCTTTTCCACCGACTGATAGGCGGTGCCCCTCATTCTGGCCACTCACTACCCACTCGTGGTATTGGGCCTCAGCTTCTGCACGGTCAGCTTCCTTCACACACTTAGTCTGCTTATAAGTAGTGAAAGATGCCGTCCTAAAAATAGAGAAACGGTTTACAGCGATTCGGCATGGATCGCTGTAAACCGTTGTCTCTAAAGAGATCGGGGCGACAGGATTTGAACCTGCGACCTCCACACCCCCAGTGTGGCGCGCTACCAAGCTGCGCTACGCCCCGAGTAGACGTAAGTATTTGATTTTACGAACGATACGGCAAGTGATTCTGTATCCCTTTTCGTATCCCCCTGCCGTATCCCATTCGGTATCCCTTTTTACCCGGGGATACGCCCTGCGATGCGACGGGCCGGGCAGCATATCAGGTCTCTCGGGGATACGCTAGGGGATACGGCGCGGCCACATATCATCGTACTGAGACACCCCGCACCCCAGAATTGCTTCCACCCGCACCAGTGGGTGTGTTTGGCATGTCCGGGGATCGAGCAGTATCTAAAGGCTGTCCCCGGAGGAAAAGTCTCGTCCGATAATCTGCTGGTCGGTGACGCAGCCATTGACCTGCGCTCACCCCACGGCGACACTTCGACTATCTCTTTACGGGGTACGCATTGGGCCGATCCACCGGGAAATCCAGACCGACCAAAAAACATCGGGCTGTCGCTCGCGCGGGGCAGGGGGATGGTCGACCCACCACATTGAAACGGGGCAAGCTCGCTTTTCAGTTGGGCCTGTTGTCGGTGGCGTTGATCGCCGTAGGCCTGACCGTCTACACGTCGATCGCGGACCATCGCTCGGCCCGTTCGATCCAAGGCACGTCATCCATCCAGCCGGTTGCCGCGGCCGAAACGGATCGGGTTAATTTCGATGGCCGACGCTCGACATGGGAACTACTCGCCCTGCCCGACGAGGAACTCGAAAAGGTCAGCCTGGTCGAACTCAATCTCGCGGTCGCACGAGAGATTCCGGGCCACGAAGACCTCGACCTGGCCAAGTACGAACAGATCGTCGAGACTTGGGCCGACGAGTTTGCAGCGCAACTGCCGTGGATGGAGCAAGGCTTCCGGGGGCGGGAGGTCGAGTACGAAAACGACATCCGCTTCTTCCGCATCGGCCAACTCATGGCGTGGCTCGGCCACGAAAAGGGCATCGAATACATCCCCGAGCAACGCGACGCCAACGCGGTGATCTACGAAGACCCCGGCGAGTTGTTTCTGCACGGGCTGCTCGACACGAATCTCGGCACCTGCGGCAACATGCCGACGCTGCAAGCCGCCATCGCCCGACGGCTCGGCTGGCCGGTGTCGCTGGCCCCGGTCGAGGCACACACCGTCTGTCGTTACGACGATGGCGAGGTCAGTTACAACATCGAGACGACCCAGACCGACAAGGGTGGCTTCTCGGCCGATACTGATGATTTTTATATCGAGAAGTTCAACCTCCCGCCCCAGGCCACAGCCGCGGGCGACACGCTCAAAACCATGTCCGCCCGCGAGATGTTGGGCTACTTCATTGCTCTACGTGGCCGGTACTACCGCGATACCGGCCAACTGGACCTAGCCGACCAGGACTACTCACTGGCCCGCGCGCTGCTGCCGCGTCATCGCAAGGTGTTGCTGGCCTCAATCGAAACCACCCTGTGGCGGGGCGGGGAAATTTTCGCCCGGCACGAGCAGGAGAACCCGGTGGTGTTGAGCGCCCAGATCGGGCTGGAATACCTCCAGCAACAACGGATGGCCCGGCAATCGTCCTCGGACTACCTCCGGCACATCGACCGGGTTTCGCAAATGAACGCGATGAACCGGCAGCGGATGCAGCAGGACATGCTCCGCGCCCAGATGTCCGGGCGGGGCAACGTGCCGAACCCGTACCTGCAACAAACGCCATCGATGCCCGGATTCCCACACCACCCGAACTCGCACTTCCCGCAATAAGATCAGGGGCCGCCATGAAGACCGCTTACCTCGCCATCCTCTCCGCCGTCATTCTCGGCTTCATCATTGTCACACCCGCCCAGGCAAGGTTTGTGGACGGGATGAACCTGTACGCTGGGTATCATGTGATGCACGGTCGGACAGACCCTTCTGGTCTTTCGCCTGATGTAAATATGAGTTTCGCTGCATATATCCCAAAAAGTATCGGCCAGCCTATCGGGCATGGTGGTCAACTAACAGGCGATGCCGCTCTTGCAAACTGGGCATTTGAGCCCGGCCAAAATACTTCATTTCCCAATGCACCGGGTATACCGCAAGGGTCGGGTGGAGCTACCGCATCAAGAACAGTTTATATGTTTAATACAGACACAAGGGAAAATGCTGGTGATAGCGGCACGTCTAAGCTGATCTCCGAAACAAATAAGCCCGTCAATTTAGCTCTGACAGGAAGATTAGCGAGTAAGCATTCCAACGTTGCCGATTTCTTCGATACATCTACGGGCTGGAGTAGGCAGATACAAGCTCGCCTCAGCACTACCAATACCACGATGGGTGGCATCAACCACAACGTCACTTATGTAAGTAATTCTCTTAAACGTCGCAGAGCCAAGCCAAGCGAATTTACGCAAATCTGGGATGGTGAAGATGGAACCTCATCCCTGTATGTCAAAGCAAGTGCTGGCTATCCATTCTTAGGCGGCGCACCGCAGTTTCTTACGTTTGTAACTCCGAATATCGACTACAGAGCTGAGTTCATTTTCAGGTGCAAAGATCCAGGTTCAGGTTATCAGGCTAAGATTCGTGGCAGCCACAATAAGTTCCCTGCATACGAAGGAATAATTGCTGGAAAAGTGATTTATAGTTTCAGGCCAACCGCTAAAGGGCCTGGAATAGGCAATCTTAATTCGAGTGTCCCATTTGAAACGGATTGGTTTGATGTTCCGTAATCAAAAATCGATAAATCAAAATATGTCCATATTTTTCTTCACAGTGTTGTCAATCGTATTTTTTACAGGTTGTGAAAAGCGTGATGTGGATATTTTGATCGTTTTGCCAGACGGACTAGTTGGTGATTTCCACTTAGTGGAGTCTGTAAATGGTAGGGTGGTTGACGTTGATGCCGCTGGACGGTTCAAATATGAAATAACAAAGACCGGGCGAAATGAATTTGTAGACCTATCGCCTTTTTACGAGTGGCATTCGATTGAATGTATTTATCAAAATGGGACACGCTTGCCAAACAGTGATACTGCAGTTGGTGCTGGTCCTGATGATTTAGTTCTCGATGAAGGAAACACCAGTTCTGATGGGGAACTCTTTTTTTCGGTTTTACCGATGAAAGAGGTGCAGTAAATCATTGACTATCGGGCTTATGCAATCATCTAACACCTAGACCTATTTCATGGAGGTCTGGGATAGGTCCTCCGCCTTCAAGGTAGGCTTCGTATGTTCATAGCCAGATAAGTCTTTCAGATTTAATCACCTCGTGTCTTTCACTCGATGGCATCCATTGCTTGACGCGTAGCGATCTCAGCCGCGACCTTGGCCAGAATTGCAAGTCCCAGCCCGCCCGCAGCGGCCTTGACTTTGTTCCATCGCTTGGGCTCTCTAATGTTAGAGAGATACGTGTGGCCATCCATTGTGAGCCGTTCGATGGTATAGCCTCCACGGACATGGGCGTGGAGTACCAAGTACCCGGCTTCCTCTAACAGGGTGATGTGCTCGAAGATCGATGGCTCGGAATGGCCAAGTGCTTCAATCTCTCTTGATTCTAAAAGCTCGCCTGCGGGGGTAGCTTCAATCCGAAGCAAGATTTCGCGGAGAAGGTCATCGTCTAATTTCATACGTCGATCGTACTGCAGACCTTGGTCGAGATACAGCTTGCACGTGAATCGCCGGCCAAAGCGGGTTATCATCAGGCCTGCCGCAGCCTGGAACTACTTTCCATCGTGGATAGCAGCATGCGTTGAGGTCAGCCACTGAACTGGGGGCTCGGTATGCCAATCGATTTCAAGAAGCTGAGAGGCGAGGGGGAACGAAATCGGGTCACGCACCCACGCGACATCTTCCGCACGCTCCGCAAGAAGGACCCTGATAAATACAAGTTCCCCAGGGATGTGCAGACACAGATCTGGAACAGTTGGTACGGCCAACGCCAAGAACGCGATCAGGTGTTGAAAGCCAACACCGGCGGCGGCAAGACTGTCGTGGGCCTGCTCATCCTGCAGAGCTGCCTAAACGAGGGTGTTGGGCCTGCTGCGTTTATATCCCCGAACAATTACTTGGCGGACCAGGCTCGGGCTGAGGCAGAGGCCATCGGCCTGCAGTGCACCGATGACCCACGCGGGTCCGATTATCTGCGTGGCCGATCGATACTCATCACGACCATCTACAGGCTATTTAATGGCAAGTCGATTTTTGGGGTGGGCAGTCAGACTATTCCCATCGGATCGCTGGTCTTAGACGATGCTCACGCTTGCCTGCAGACAGTCGAGGAGCAGTTCACGGTTCGCGTGTCACAAAATCATGAATCTTATTCGCCTCTTCAAGATATTCTCTTGCCATCAATCGAAGCCATATCTGAATCGAAGGCATACGAGATTCGTGAAGGTTATCCTGTTGCGATTGCCGAGGTCCCATTTTGGGCGTGGCGTGAGCATAGAGGCGAGGTGCGTAAACACCTCGAAACCCTGCGGAATGATGAAAATCAGCAGTTCAACTGGCCGCTGATCAAAGACGATCTGCAGAATTGCCGCTGCATATTCGGTCCGCGCGGAATCGAGGTCACTCCTCGTGTGCTACCGGTCGATCTGATCGCAAGCTATGAGAATACGCGACGCCGGATATTCATGAGTGCTACGTTCGCAGACGATAGCGTCTTGATTTCGCACTTCGGGGTTGAGCCGTCGGCTTTGAATCGGCTCGTTGTACCGGAGGCAGCAAACGATGTCGGCGATCGGATGATTTTGGTCCCCCAGGCGATCAATACCGAACTGACCGACGGTGAACTCAAAGCCTATCTTGCCCAGAAGTCAGAACAGTTCAATGTTGTGGTGATTGTTCCTTCGTATGAGCGGGCGAATGCATTCTGGCAAGATATGGCGGATAAAATCCTCGATCGTGATACCTTCGGTGAGGGCGTTGACGATCTACGCAACGGCCATGTGGGACTATACGTTTTTGTGAATCGTTACGACGGTATCGACCTGCCTGATGACGCCTGCAGGATTCTGGTACTCGATGGGCTTCCTGATGTGCGACGGGACGTCGACCGCATCGATGAAGCCGCAATGCAGGGCAGCTCCCTCCCACGCGTCGACGCGGCCCAGCGTGTCGAGCAGGGCATGGGGCGTGCGACCCGGTCCGCAGAGGATTATGCCGTAGTGATTTTGATGGGGTCCCGCTTGGTGCAGCAACTCTATTCTGCCCAGCTTGCCCAACGATTTACCGAAGTGACCGCGGCACAAATGGAGCTGTCGGAGCAACTCGGTCAACAGATTCAAGATGGAGGTCTTGAAGCGCTTGACGAAGCCGTCCAGAGTTGCCTTGATCGCAATGATGATTGGGTGGATGCCAGCCGCGAGCGATTGGTTGGGATCAGATACCCGGCCACGACTGAGATCGATCAGGTAGCGCAGGCCCGCCGTGAAGCCTTTGACGAACTACGTTCTACCGGTTCACGCGATGCCATGAAGACTCTTATACAGGTGACCGACCAAGTATCTGATAGATGGCATAAGGGATACCTCACTGCCGAGATAGCTGCGATCATCGACCAGTTCGATGCTGTTGAAGCGCAGGAGCTTTTACTGCGAGCCAAAAAGCTGAACCGCGGAGTGATGAAGCCCGCTGACGGTATTGCATACGCAAAGCTCAAGCCCGAAACCGAAGGACAGGCCGCGCGTTGCCATAAATATCTGTCTGATCGTTTTTCAAGCAGAAACGACTTGGTCGTATCGATCAATTCCGTACTGGAACGGCTCAAGTTCGAGCCGGAGACTTCTGAGTCGTTCGAGGATGCTTTGCATCAGCTCGGCAGGCTGCTGGGATTCGTATCACAGCGTCCCGAGAAAGAATACGGCAGCGGTCCCGATGTGCTGTGGGGGCTCGGGGGCATGTCGTTCGCTGTGATTGAAGCGAAGAACGGTGCGATCGTGGACACAATCAAACGCGATTACTGTAATCAGATTGGTGGGTCCGTACGGTGGTTCAAGGAGCGTTACGACGCTGAGTGTGAGCCAATTCCAGTCATGATCCATCCGAGCCGCCAGTTGGACGACGCAGCAACGTCTGTCGATGGGCTGCGGATTATTGACCAAGAGAAGCTAAGCGGTCTTGTGACGGCGGCCAGGACGTTCCTAACCGCAGTTGCGGGTCGAGCTTCTTTCGGAACGCCGGAGGGGATCGGCAAATTGTTAAATCAACACGGGCTTAATCAGAGCGCGATCTTTGATCAGCATGCTGCTGCGGTCCGCAGATAACTTCCACTTACGACGCTGGCTGGCCGAACGGTGGAACCGGGATGACGCGGCTCGTGATCCAGGCGTCCAGCACGTTCGCGTTACCGTCGACCGGGAACACGGCGGGCAGCCCGTCGCTGGTCTGGAACGCCTGCATCAGATAGTGGTGGAACCCGCGGTCGCGGTCCTGCAGCGTGATGCCGTTTGAGGCCATGTAGCCGATCAGCTGATCGACCCGCTCGGGCAGCGGATCGGCGGGGTCGAGGTACAGGTCAACCGCCACCTGTCCTTCCAGCATCGACCGCATCTGCTCGTCCATCGCCTCGGCCATGGTCTGGAGCCGGCCGACGACCCGTTCGATGACCAGCTGGATGCCGCGGGTCTCGCTGACGTGGTGAGCGTAGTCCTTGGCGTCGCCCTTCACAATCTGGTCGGCGTAGCTGGACAGCCACTGCCGATACGAGTCGCGGTAGTCCTGCTCTTCGTCCGGGTGATCGGGCAGGGTCATGCGGCGGCAATAGACGAGCTTGCCCATAACGAGGAAGAAGGGGATCAGCGGGTGCCACTCGATGTCATACGGGACCGGGCCGGCCATGATGGGCTGGCCCCGGCCGGATGTCAGGACCACGGTCCCGCTTGAGAAATACGGCTTTACTTCGTCGGTGGTGAGCAGTGGGGTCATAGCTATTCCTTCGGCGAATCACCCGCCCGCATCAAGCGGCGGAATAGCCACAGCACGACCTCGCCGGGTTCGGCTCCCTCGTTGGCCATGAGCGTCTCGATCTGCCGGGCGGCGGCCCGCATGTCGGTGTTGCCCAGGTCGACGCCGGCGGTGATCTGACGGAGTTTGGCGAGGAGATCTTTTGTTTGGAAGTTGGTCATGATTAGATGGCCCAGGGCATCTGTGGGACAGAAGTTCCGGGATGGTAAACCGCCCAGGCATACCCTCCGTTGAAGTTGTCCCGGTGGTCATGAGGACCCATCCCCGAAATGAACCCGCCGTCGAACTGCGAGGTGTGACCGTGCTGGTTGTAACCCTCGCTGGCCGTCAGCGGGATGGGCATACGTTCGCCCAAGTAGGCGTTGCGAAAGGCGGCGGCCTGCACGTTGTTCCAGGCGATGGGTGCCTGCGCGTCGTCGTGGAAGTGGAGCTGCGAGACGGGGATCGTCTGGTCGGCCCGCTGCTCCGGCGGGATACCCCGGTAGTCGGCGACCAAGTTGCCGATCTGGGACGCCCACTGCGACGCGATCTGGCGGACCCAAGGCTCGGGCGGGGTGAGCCGCACCAACGCCCACCGCAGCCCGTCGTCGTCCTCGTGTTCATCCGGCTCGCGGTACACGATTTCCGCGGCACCCTGCGGCCGAGACTCGAGGTAGGCGGTTTCTTCGTGGGGTGGGTCGCACCACTGGTGCTTCTCGTCGATCAGCTTGAGCTTCACCTGGATCAGCCCCGACACCAGCCCGCGGCTGAACCGACCCTCGCTCGGCTCGTCGCCGGCGGCGGGCAGACCGGCGTCGGCCGGGTCCAGCAGGATGGCGATGCGGCCGAAGTGTTCGGCCGTCGGCTTCACGCCACGGAACGCGATAGTCTCCAGGAAGCCCCGCTCCCCCCGCGGGTCGTCCGGGTCCGGCTCAAACACCGGGCCGTCCAGCCCGACGATCGTGAGGCGGTCCAACGGTTCGCCCGTGTCGTTGCGCACCGGCACCACGTCGGGCGTCATGTCCTGCTGGATCGCGCCGCCTCCGGATCGGCCGAGGCCGGTGTAGTAATCCGAGGCGGCCCGGCGGATGCGGTTCCATTCCTCGGCTGGGAACTGCGGCGCATCGCCGCGGCGTAATCGGTTGGGTTCAGGCATCAGCCAGCGATCCTTAATCTCGAGAAGTCGCCCTCCTGATAGACCTGCTCAACATAGGCGGCGACCGGCTTACGGAGCATGACTTTGTGTTCATCGTCGGCGTACTGCTCGTACCTCAACCAGAGGTAATCCCAGCCCCGCTTGGTGATCCCGGCGATGGCGTCAACATCGAGGTCGCGGAGGTTGGGCGAGGCGGCGAACTCAAACCTGAATTCCCAAGGCTGGTTTCCACGCCGGCCCGCGGACGCGCCGATCAGCAGAACCTCGTGCGGCTCGAACACGATCGAGGAGCCGGTGTCATCCATGGCGGTGCGGACGGAGAAGGGGCTGTCGTTGACGCGGGCCAGTAGTTGGGTGATGTCGCGGATGTAGTTCGAGTCGGCCCCGACGCTCGGGGCTTGGTGTTTCTCGACGGTGAATGAATACACCGGCACCTGAACGTCCACGCCTTCGACGTCCCCGCCGGGCGAGACGCCGATGAGCCGGTCGTAGTTGGCGGAGGTCTCACCGGCCGGGGCGAAGGTGCCGACCGTATCGCGCGACCGGGTCACGCGGGTCGTTTCCACGCGAGTGGACATGCTAAACCACTGGTCGCCGGTTTCCGGCTCGGCGATATTTAGGCTGATGTAGGTCACCTCGGCCAGCCAGTGACCCACGCGGCCGCGCAGTTCCTCCACCCGTGCGTCGTCGCGGCGCAGCGAACCGTAGGTCGCAGGCGCCTCGCTCAGCACCGCTTTCCGGGCGTCGGTGTCGGACATGGTGCCGGTGACGAGGTAGCGGCGTTCGTATGTCTCGCCAGAGAGTGACCGGCCGGGTTGCTCAATGATCTCGATGGACATGAATCACAACGCGACGTTGGCGCGTCCCTCCGTCAGTAGTCTCTTGGTGTTGCGGGCGGTTTCCTCGGCGGCCTCGGCCGTCCGCTGCTCATACGGCGACGTTCCCTGCAGAGAGAGGATCGCGGCGGGGTTGAAGGTGCCTGCGGTGACCGTCTCTTTGGTCACGTTCACCGCGGCGTCGAGGCCTTCCTGGAGTTTGGCCGCCAGCTCCTGCAGACCGTTCTCGGCCTGATCGGGTCCGCCCCCGTCGATCCTAGCCCGTTCGCCGGCGACTTTGGCCTCCACCAGGGCGTCGTCGTACTCCTGCCGGGCTGCTGCTAGGTCGGCGGCTGCTTCGTCGTAGCGGGCCTCGTAGCGGCTCCTACGCTCTGCGTTCCGGGCCACGGCCTGACGGTCGAGTTGGTCGAGGCCGTCGCGTTCCTCTCGCCCCACGACGGCCAGCTGCCGGTCGCGTTCGGCATCGGATGCGGCCAGGGCCGCGTCGCGGGTTTCGTCCCTTCGGCGGCGGTCGGCGTCGGCCTCCTCGCGGCGGATCGTGACGGCGGCCTCGGCGTCGAAATCTTCGTCAAGCAGTCCACGCATTTTGAGGAACGCGTCGGTGACAAAGCCGACGGTGCTGTCCCAGATATTGCGGATGCCGTTGGTCAGGTTGAGCCAGAGCCGTTCGAGGAAGGCGGTCACGTTGATCCACGCCGACCGGATGCCCGCCCAGGTCTTGAGGAAGAACGACGCGAGGCCCGTCTGCAGCGACACCCACGATCGCAGCAGCGTGTCCTTCATCCCGAGCCAGATGCCCTCGAGCGCGGTAACGCCCGACAGCCACTGCGTCCTCAGATAGACCCACAGGACCCGCGCCGCCAGGGCGATGTCCCCGCCGGCCAGCGCCTGCCCAATACCGGACAGCACTTGGCCGACGCCGACTCGGAACTGGTGGAAGCGCTCGAGCAGCCAGCCCAGGGCTTTCGACCCGGCCCCGCTCATCGTCAGCCACGCGGAGCCGAGGCCTACCACCGCGGCGATGACCAGGCCGATGGGCGAGGCGATCGCGCCGAGCAGACCCAGGACGGCTGACAGGCCGGTGCCCACGATACCGAGGACCGTCGCCAACCCGCCGACGGCAGACCCCAGCAGCATGAAGCCCACGCCCACGGCACCAATGACGACGCCGAGCGCCGTCACTAGGGCGATACCTTTCGCTACCCCCAGCACCAGCGGCTTGTTCTTCGACACGAAGTCGGCGACGGCCTTGCTGATCCGCACGAAGCCAGACACGGCCCGGCCAACGGGTTCGGCCACGGCTTCGCCGATCTGACTCAGGGCGATCAACGCCGCCTGCTTGGCGCGGGCGAACTGCGTGGCCATGGTCCGGGCCATCTTGCGGTACGCCTCCTCGGTGGCACCGGCGCGGTCGCCCATCGCGTCGAGGTCTTCACCGAACGACTCCATCGAGGCGATGGCGGGCAGGACGCCCTTGAGGGCGCGGACGTTGGGGAACAGCTTCGACAACGTCTCGGGGTCGAGGCCTTCGAGCTTCTCGAACACGCCGGCCAAGCCCTCGGATTGCAGGGTGGCAGCGGACATCTCGAAGCCCAGCGACCGAGCGGTGTCTGCGGCCTCAGCCGACGGCTTGAGGAAGGACGCGATGACCGCGTTGGTTGCAGTGACCGCCTCCTCGGTCTTGATGCCGTTGCGGGTCAGGTTGGCGATCATGGCCCCGAGTTCTTCCAGCGGGACGCCGGCGGCGGCCGCGGTGGTGGCGACGTTGCCCACCACGGGGGCCAACTGACCGAAGGTGGTCTTACCGCGCTTCACGATGCTGAACAGCAGGTCGGAAACATCGCCGGCCCGATTCGCCTCCACGCCGTAGGCATTCAGGATCGTCGTGATGGCGTCGGCGGACGTGCCGGTATCCGTGAGGCCCGCCTTGGCGGACCGGGCCGCGACGCCCAGCACCTCGAGCGCCTGGGTCGGCGGCACGCTGGCCGACAGGATGTCGTAGAGGCCGGCGGCGAGCGTGTCCGTGCCTTCCCCCGTCTCGACCGCCATGCGGCGGACGCCGGCACGGTAGGTGTCCATCAGGCCCGACTGGTCGCCGACCATGGTCGAGACGTTGGCCATCTGTTGTTCAAAGTCGGCGTAGGTCTTGACGGCGAAGGCCAACGGGCCGGCGGCCAACGACGCGGGCGCGGTGATCGCCCCGCCGATCCCGGCGAGGCCCGCACCGAAGCCCTTAATCTGTCGCTGGGCTCGTTTCAGACCACGAGGGACGTTGTTCTTGAGATATAGTTCGACGAAGGCTTGTCCGGCCTTGATGCCGCCTGTTCCAGCCATACGTCACCCCCTCACCGCGTCGGCCCACAGCTCCGGGAAGTTTGGGGCCTCTTTCTCGAGCGCCGGCCCCATGAACGGACGGGCGGCGTACCTCAGCGTCCGCTTGGCGCGTTCCCACTTCTTGCCTCGGCCCGAGCCGGTCTTGACCAACCGGCCGCGGCCGGCGACGGTGCCACCGAACTCCAGCACCTCAGGTTGTGTTTTGCCACCCGGCAGACGCTTGGACCACTCGGCCCGCGGGCCGATGACCACCGAGTCGCGGGGTCGGTCGTAGCCGAAGAAAATCCCCCGCCGCAGCGAGCCGTCGTGCGAGGACGGTGGAGCGCCCGGACGGGATAACGACTTGCGGGTGCGGATCGACCGGCGAGCCGTCGTCATGACGAAAGAGCCGGCCTTCGAGTAGGTCCGGCGCTTGGCCCGGTCGATTTCTTGAAGCACCTTGCCGGATCGGTCGGTGAAGAATTGCGAGAACTTAACCGTTGCGAGTTTCGCCATCTTTCCCTCCTTTTCCGAACAGGTCTTTAAGAACCGATACGTGTTCCTTATCGCCTGACACCGACGACGCCCGCTGTTTGAACGGGTCGCATTCGGCCGGCTTCACCTGGTCTTCGCTGAACGCACTAGCGATCGTGGCGAGCAGGTGGCTGAGCCGGTTCCATTCCCGGCGTTCCTCGGAGTCGAGCCGGGCCTCGGTCATGGCGACCAGCTCCCGCAGCGTCAGCGGGCCGGGGTCGACCCCGAGGATGCCCCCGCATCGCCAGACGCAATCCCAGCCGCTTCTTTGATCGCCTCGTCCAGTGCCGGGTCGTTGATCGCCGTCGCCAGCTGATCCAGCATCATCCCCTCGACCGTCTTGGCTTTTTCCATCACCGTCAACAGGGCGTCCCGGACGCCCCTGGGGAAAAAACCCACCACCTCCGCCATGAAGGCTTCGGTCGCTTCGCCGAGGGCGTCCCCGCCCAGGGCTTCGCCGAAGGCTTCGTCGGAGACTCCTGCGGCGTCGGCCTGGGGCTTGACCAGGGCGAACAGCACGTTGACGAGCTCGACTGGGTCGTTGCCCAGCCGGTACAGCAGCCCCGTTTCGGGCTGCTTCTGGTCGAACACCGGCAGCTGCATCAGGTCGATGTCCAGGAGGTCGCGGACGCGCTTTAGCGCCGAGACATTCATGGACACGTTCCACTGCCGACCGGTGGTGTCGTTGAAGGTTTTCACGGGTCAAGCCTCCTTAGGCTGCAGCAAGTTCCCAGTAGTCGACGAACGACCGGGGCTTGATCGTGAAGGTAGACATCACGGCCTCTTCCAGCTGCTCCGTCCGGGTCATGTTCAGCACCGTGAAGTTGCCCGCCAAGCCCTCGGCCGGTGGGGTGTCGATCGGTCCATCCATCGCGGCCAGAGCGATACCGCCGCGGGTCTTCCAGGCGGTGACGAGAGCAGCGTAGAACGGGTTGTCGGGGTCGTGCACGATCTCGACCTCGATGGAGGCACGCTTGATGCCTTCCAGAATCTCTTCCCATTCGGAACCGCGTTCGGTCACGTCGGCTTCGGCGGTCTCCATATTGAGGGTGACGTTCTTGCAACGACCCGGCGTCCAGGTTGCCGAGGTGTAATCGTCGTCGGTCAGCAGCGCGGTCTGAAAGTGCATCACCGCGTCGAGGCTCATTCGTTTTGCCATGTCTTTTCTCCCTAGTTGGCGGTCAGTAGTTGAGTCGGTACTTCACGAGGATCGGGGCGAGGAAGACCCGCTGGTTCTCTAGCAGGTCCGGGTGATAAAGCGGGTCCGACTCCGCCCCCTCGAACCGAGCCGTTGGCATCCCGTCGAGCCGGCGGTCCTCGAGGTGGGTGGTGATCGCGTGGACCAGATCAGTGAGCGCATCCAGCCGGTCGGTTTCCTCCGGGCCGACCTGCTGCTGTAGCGCGACAAGGACGCCAACGTGCCGGTCGTACTCGCCGCGGCTGATCGGCACCGCATCCGCGGCGGCCGGGGTCACGGTGACTCGCAGTTCGTCCAGGTCTTCAAGGTCGAAGGCTGGGCGGTAGCTCCGCGTGGCCTCGAACGTCAACTCCCATTCGGCCTCATTCAGGTCGGCGACCACGGCCTCGGCGAGTTGGACGGCGGGGTTGCGGATCACGGCCACTGATCCCCGGCGGGCTGGCGTTTCACCAGCCGCGTGTGGATTCGATACTGGTCGGTCGTGCTGTCCAGCCATTCCGACTCGCGCGAGCCTTCCAGGGGCATTACCTCGAACAAGAAGCGAGTGCCGCCCTGGACCAGGGCGATACGGTCACCCGGCTCGGGGTCGAAAGGGACCGGCGGTTCGCCCTCGATCTCGGCGGGCTCGACCATCGCCGCGGCCGCGATCAGGAAATCGCGGGCCGGGGCCATAACCACGGTTCCCAACGACGTGTGCTTCTCGAATCGGGTCGTGCCGAGGATCGCGGTGATCCCGGCCAACGGCGTGTCGGTGCCGCGACGCAGGTAGGCCACCGCTGTACCCGCCACACTGCGGGCGGTCTGGACAGCACCTTGGATGGCATTGTGGAAATCTGTCATAGATTGATCCGATGAAAAAGGGGACCGCGGGCACCCCTCTGCCCGATTAGTTAACCCGCGGCCCCCGAGCGATTTTTGGGTCACGCGGCGTCGGTGAGGATCGCCTCGGTGTTCAAGATGCCAGTCGTGGCGTAGAGCGGGATGCCGCCGACCTCGGACGGGATCGGCGCGGCCGAGCCGGTCGGGTTCGTGGCTGTGCGGCTGTCTCGGAGCTGCCGACGCGAGCGGTGGCTCATGAACATGCCGTCGGGCTCGACGCCGTAGCGTTCGGCGAACAGCTCGATGGCGGCATAGACCTTGTCGTCGTCCAGCGTCGCGCCTGCCTCTTCGGTCAGGTTGCAGATACGCACCGCCGACTTGAGGTTGGTGATCTGGAGGCCGACGTAGCCCGCGACCTTCTGGGCCTTCCCCATGAAAGGCTTCCCGTCTCCGTCGTAGAGCTGTTGCTCAACGATCTCTCCGGCGTCGATCCGGCCATCATTTCCCCATGCAAGGCAAACGTCCTGCACGCCAGTCTTGATGAGATAGACGCTGGACCCGGTGTTCGCCTCAGCGCCGCCCGCGTCCACCACGCCGTCGTCGTCCGCGTTCAGGAACATCTCGTCCATGCCGGGGAAGCCCGCGGCGTCCAGGGAGGTGCCGTTCCAGATCTGGCGTTGCGTCGCCTTGAGCTGGGCCAGCATGTGGGCCTGCTGCAACTCGGCGACCGGGTCACCCCAGTCGACGCCGGTAAGTGCCTGATCGTCGGCGTCCCACGAAGCGTCGAGGTACTTGCAGTCCACGGTGCGGGCGACGACCACGCCGATGTCGCGGTCGCGGCCGGTGTTGATGGCGCGGAAGCCGGCGGTCGGCAGCTCGGTACGGACCAGCGTTTTGTAGCTGGTCTTTTCCACCGGCGAAGCGGCGAAGAAGTCCAGCTCCGGCAGCTGCTTGCTGATTTCGTGGATGACGCCGACGATCTGCTCGGACGAGTTGATGGCGACGACGTCGGTTGAGGTCATACGTTCTGGCATTGGTTCTCTCCCCTTGGGTTGTGTTCAGGTGTTGGTGTTGAATGGAATCAGGCGGACCGCTTCTCACGCATGTCCATGACGCGGCGGGCACGAGCTTCGGCGTCCTTGCCACCGCCGAAGGCGGCGACGAGCTTGTTGAATGAGTCGTCCTTTTTGCCCTCGCCACCGGCGGCAGGCGGTTGGAACGTGACGGGCTCGGATTCGCCGCGGTCGGTGGCCGCGACCTTCTGCCGCAGCGTTTCGTTTTCGGCGCGGAGGTCTTTGGCGTAGTCGGCCTGGGCCTGTTCGAAGCTCAGGCCTCGGGCGAAGTACCGGCCGCCGCGGTCCTCGCCGAAGGCGTCCAGAAACTTCTTGCCTTCGGTCGCCCGGTCGTTGACTTGGGGCTGCGGGTCGTCGGTGGACCCGGCGTCCTCCGCCAGCGGCGGGGTCTGCTCTTCGGTGATCGGCTCGGTGGCGTCGGTCGACTTCTCTTCGGTTTCGGTCGTTGGTTTGGTTTCTTCTGACATGCTTTCTCCTTTGGTCAAAGGTGCGGATGAGTTGACCTGGGCCATCGCCGCGGCGCGGGTGACGAAGCGAGCGGCGACGCCAGCAGGTGCATTGCGGAATCGGTCAGGGCGGCCGCAGGCGGCGACGGCCTTCTTGCTTTCCATGACCTCGGTCACGAAGCCGGCGTCCAGAGCCTCGGTCGCCGTGAACCAGCTTTCCTCGGCCAGCCACTGCTTGACCTGGTCTTCGTTCTGCCCAGTGCGGGCGGCGTAGGCATGCACCAGCTGGCCGTTGATCTTGTCCAGCAGGTCGGCGTCCTTACGGAGCTGGGCGGCGTCGCCGGTACTCCAGGTCCAAGGCTCGTGGATCATGAAGAACGCGTTCTCGCTCATGCGGATCGTGTCACCGGCCATGGCGATGAAAGACGCAGCCGATAGCGCCATGCCTTCGATTTCGACGGTGACGTGGGCGGCGTGTTCGGTGAGTGCGGTATTGATTGCGGAGGCGTCGAACACGTCACCACCGGCGGAGTTGATGCGGACCCGGATCGAGGCTGCCTTTGGGTACGACTGCAGCTCCTTGACGATGGCCTTTGCGGAGACACCGTCGCCCCAAAAGTCAACGCCGATGATGTCGTAGATGAGCAGCGTCAGCTCCGAGCCATCAGCCGAAGCCTCGACTCGGATGTCAGGTTGTGGGATCGATAGCTCAGGCATTACGCGGCCTCCTCAGCGGGGATGTCGGGATCGGTGAGCGGCCCCATCTCGGGGAACTCCAGGCTGATGCCCTTGGCTCGCAGGTACTCGTTCTCGCGGGCGATTTGGTCGGCGACGTCTTGGAAGTCCACGCCGAGCTGCTGGCAGACCATGGTGCGGGACATGAAGCCGTCCTTGACGGCCTGCCCGTAGGCCTTCATTTCTTGCAGCGGATTGCTCCAACCCCAGCGGACAGAGGGGACCCATTCAAAGGCGAGGTCAGGCACAATCATGCCGTCGGGCAGCGTGATGTCGCCGTCCTCCACCGCGATACGCAAACGCCACAACGTGATCCGGCGGAGCAGAGATTGCACCGCCTGCTGCCGCACCCGGATTGCCCGGCGGTAGGTCTGCAACGCGATATGGTGTCCCGACCAGTTGGTGAAGTCTTCTGAGAACGCACCGAACGGGATGTCCAGGGCGCGGAAGGCGATCTGCAAAGTGAGCCGCATGAACGCCTGCGTGTCGCCACCCGGCACGTCGGCCGTCACAAACGACACGTCGTCCTCGGGCCCCAGAGGGATGATGGAGGGTTCGCCGGCTACCAGCTTGACCTTGAACGGCGGCGCGTCAGCTTCCGGGCCTGATCCTTCTGCCGAATCCAAGCCTTCGCCCTCGCCCCAGTCGGCCCGCTTCACCTTCATCCCGGCGAAAGCAGACAGCTTGCTCTTGGCCTGGAACATTTCGCTCGTCTCGTATACATCCCGGAAGGCGTTTACCGCTGGTGCCAGCGGTGAGACGCCGCGGACCTGCTGCAGGTGCGAGAAGAACCCGTGCTGGATGACGTGCTTCGCCGGGACGTAACGGTTGAACACCGGCCGGCCGTGCTTGCCTCGGTCTGCGAGCAGATAAGCCTGGGCAGCGCCGTCGGCGTCAGTCTTGATCCCGTGGTTCCAGGCGTTGCGGTCGTGGCCGGTGGGAAGCTTGGCCACGTCGGACGTGATGCGATCGGACTCGACCGCGGCGAGTTTTTTCGAGGAGCGTCTGATGAAAAACACATCACCGTCGCACACGGCCGACTGCTCGGCCAAGTACGCCAGCTCGCCGAGGCTATGACGCCCGGCGGCGTCACAGTTGGCGGCGAGTGACCACCGGGTCATGAACGCTTCGAGGTCGGCGTCGAGTTGCTCGTTTCCCGTCCGGGATTGGAACGCGTGCTGGCTTGCGTGCAAAGCATGATGACGAACCGCCCATGCTGCCGCAGGGAAATTGGCCTGGAGGTCGCGAGTTGTTGAAATCAGCTGTTTGCGCTTGTGAGGGCTGAGCGCGTCGTCGGGGCTGGCGATCCGCGACCGCGGAGGCCGGCGGCGACCGGTGGACTTCACGGCGTCGAAGTCCAGGTTGAGAACCCGGCGTAGGGGAGACAGCATCTTCACTTGAAAGCACCCCCCATATTGACCCCGATGAAAAACGGCCGGCGCTTCTGTAGGGACGCCAACCGGCGACGCCAGTACGACAGCTCAGCCATCATCTGGGCACGGTCGTAACGCACCTTCACCCCGTCAGTCACAACCTCGGCGACGCCGATGTTGGATGACATCGCTTGCTCGAAAGCAGCGACGCGTTCCTGGGCTTGTTCGATGGCGGTCGGGTCCGAGGGCATGGCGAATAATGATTCGCTCCAGCGGGGTCCGCTTCACCATTTTGGATTTTGCGTCGGTGTTATCTGACCCGCGTTAACCGAAGCTGATGTCGAGCCGCGGGCCGCTTTTACGTTTTCGAGTTTTTGGAGCTTGGCCCGGCCGGCACCTTGGTCCCCTCCATTGACGCACCGACCGCAGCGCCGACGAGGCAGTCGAGGTAGTGATTGTCGCGGGAGCCGACGACCGACCATTCGGTCACGCTGTTCCCATTGGCGTTCACTAGCGTTCCTCGCTCCGCCGTGAGGTGGTCGGCGATGAGCCGGTGGCGTTCGGGCTTCTCGCCGAAGAACGTCAACGCTCCCGCGTCGCCGACTTTGATCCGTAGCCGTTGGTGAAGGTGCGACTTCCAGAAGTTTGGGTCCTGCAACACCAGCCGAGTCGAGTGTCGCTGGTTCGATACGACCCGCCAGTTCTCGCCAAGCTGCTCACCCGGCTTGTCTTTGTACTCGCTGAACTGCGTTTGCTTCGCGCCGATCGCGCGACCTTTCGCCGGTTGCAACACGGCCCGGTGTGGAGACCGCCGGCATACCTGATGCACCACCCCCGGAAGGTAGCCGGCGTCGACGAGGCAGCGGCGGATGGTGACGGGCGTACCGTCCTCGCGTGGCCATTCACGACCGCACAGGTCGTCTGTGAGTTTCTGCAAACCACGCATGACCTGCCCCTCCACGCCGGGGGCTTCGTCTTCGTCGGTTTGATCGACCGAGGCCAGGGTGATCCGGGCGTCGGCCAATCGGAAGTGCGCACGGTCTTGCTCCGGGTAAGTCGAGTAGTCGATGACCGAGCCGGTGAAATCGGCCCGCCATGCGACGACCGCGAAGTAGAGGACGTTGTCGTGGACGTCGACGAAGGCGGTGAGAAAGTCGGCTTCGTTAGGCACGACGCCCCGCGGCAGACGGTTCACGCGGTCGACGATCGACTCGGCCGTGGTTTGGGTCGTACCGGCGGGCCGGGCCAGGGCCGGGTCGTTCTGGTACTCCGCGTAGAAGGCCTCGGGGCCGACAGCGAAGTAGATGTTCATAGCGTGCTGGACAGACGAGACTTCCTCCTCCAGCTTCCGGTGTTCCCAGGTGGCCGCGGCCCCCAGGTCAAGCGCCGCCCGGTTCTCCAAGTAGTGATCGTTCGCCGGCGTGACGTCTGGCTCATCCGCCGACATGCACCGCTGGTACACCTCGCCGTAGCGTTCCCACGCGGCCATGTTTTTGGGCATAGAGGCCAGCAATGCGAACCGCTCCCCGCGCCACAGGGGATTTCTTTTGCGATCGAGGGTGCGGTCGGCGAGGTCGTCCTCGTATACCACGGTGCAGGGCATGACGCAGCTGATCGACTGCCCCGGCCCCGCCATGCCCAGCACCGCACCATTCATCAGGCGTTCGCGCTTGTTGTTCTGCGACGGCGACATCGCCGACTCGTCCGACGACGGGTCGTCGCTAAGCACCAAGTCGGGCCTGAGAACCTCGCCCGTTCGTAGCGTGTGTGACGACCCACGGATACCCTCGCCGGTCAATCCGCTGGCCCCGATGACGATGCCCGACGTCGGTGCCAGTTCGCCGCTGCACTCGAGGTTGACCGGCGGTGGTACGGTTGGCAGAACAACCCGGTCCCGTGACCACTCGATCAGCGTCGGTTCTCCACCACACAACTGGCCGGCGGCCCGGTTGTTGATACCACCAAGGAGCCGGATCGGTAACGCGATCTCCGGCCAATCCTCGGCGAATAGATCGCTGAACCGGATGAAGGTCTTGATGGCTTCTAAGCCCTCCTCGGCCTTGCCACCCGTGGCCCCGATCAGGTATGGGTAACGGCGATGGGCGTAGGCAACCGCCCAGGTCAGGGCTCCACGGCACAGCGATGACTTGCCGCCACCACGCGGCATTGCGATTGCCGATCTTGCGCCGGCCAATACCGCGGTCTGCAGCCGCTCGATGACGATGAGGTGATGCTCCGACCACGGCCAACGGAACACCGACGACTGGTAGGTTTCCAGGAACAGCCGCAGGTCCAGACGGCAGGCCTCGCGGCGCTCCGGGTTGACGATGTCGGGGATCGGGCCGATGTCCCGTCCCGATTTCGACAGCTGGGCCTGTCGATTCCGTTCGGCCTCCTTCCGTTCGTCGTACCCGCGGACCTTTGGCTCGGGTTTATGGCGGCGCTCGAGCAACCACCCGCAGTACGCGACGAGGTCCACGCGATCCTTGCCGAGCCGGTATCCGGCGGCTTCGCGGTGGCGGCGCAGCTTCCCCGCCGTCAAGGTGTCCCCGGCAGGCGTCGAGTTCAGCAGGCGAACGGCATCGACCGGGCGAAGCCGGCGGGGGTCAAGTTGCCGGTCGCCTTTGCTCATTCTCAATCAGCCATGCGGTGTAATGAATCAGGTTGATGGTGCCGTCGTCGTTCGTGGGCGCACCGTCGGCGATGTCCGCTTTGATCAGCGTCCGCGTCACCTTCGCCCCCGCCGACTTCAACAGCTTCACGGCCTGGGCCACCTTCAACTTCCGGGGGTCGATTGGATCAGCCACCGGCGGTCACCTCCCGCAGGGATTCGACGCTGGTCACGATGCGGACGTCTTGATCCACCCCCGGCATGGGCAACGCCTCCAGGTCGGGCCGGAACTTCCTCGGTGGATCGAACGCCGGCTCGAACGTGGCCAAGGCTTCATCTTGGGGAATCTTGACCAGCACGTCAGACGCAATCATGGTCAACGCTTGCTCGAACAGGCGGAGGCCCAGCGGGAACAGGTCGCGCCGCCACAGGGTCTCGGCGTCATCACCTGGGCGAATCCACACCCAGTCCTGGGCGGCCAACGGGCCGCCGTCCATGACATCGGACAGCCAGTAGATCGACCCGCCGGCGATCGGGTCACCCATGTGGAGCGCCCACCGTATGGCGTCACGGCCACGGTGCCGGGGGAGCAGTGACGGGTGGTAGCCGATGGCCCCGAGCCGAGACTTCATCCGGGTCTTGCGGCCGATGAAATCGTGGCTATGCGCCGCGACGATCAGGTCCACGCCATTCGGCAACGAATGCGCGTTCAAGTTGCCAGATTCAAGCCACGGCACCTCGAACAGCTGCGCCTTCGCGGTCAGCTTGTCGGGGCCGTCGCCGCGGGTGTTCTTGGCGGGGCTGCTCACACCGACCACCTCATGTCCGAGATGGCGAATCAGGCCGAATACCTCGGCCCCGAAAAACTTCTGGCCACACAAGTAAATCTTCATCACGCTGCCTCCCCGACATACCGGAAGCCCTGCACCGCCCGGAAGTGTCCGCCGTATCCTGACCCGACCGTGTTGCCCGCCTTCCGCAGCGTCTTGCGGCTGGCCTTCTTCGACGAGCCGTGGAGCTTCGCCGACACCTGCCTCCAGAGCTTCGACCGCCGCAGCACCATCGCGAGGCCGGGGTGCGAGGTATGGAACATGGTCGTCAGTCGCCGGCCGGGGATGCGACCGTGTTCGCTGCCTTCAAGCTGCCACTGGCAGATCTGGTTGAGGAATCGCATCCCCACGCCTGCCCCCTGATATTCCGGCATGACCACGAGCCGGCAGGCCCGCGCCTCGACGCCGCCTTTGCCGACGTGAGCGGTGGACACTGCAAGGTGCGACACGGGCTCCCCATCGACCACGCCGACGTAAACTTTCGCTCCGATCATGCGTGGCAGCTTCAAATAGTGATGCGGCTCAAACAACGGCCAGTAACGCCAATCTGTCTGCCAGATTTCGAGGTCATATTTTGGGCGGGGTCGAACCCACCTCCCGGCAAACTCGCCGCTTGAGGTGTCATAGGTCCAACATGGCTGTAGCCAGTCCAGCACGTCATAGTGGGGGGTGAGCAGTACGACCTGCCCGCCGGTGCGCCGCCAAGCCTTGGCGAAGGCCAGCGACCCGATCTGCGCAATCTGGCGGTCGACGACCGACGTGAACTCGTCGACCACGGCCGCGTCCGGGGCCTCGCTCACCAGCTTGGCCATGTCCGCCCGAAACTGCTCGCCCCGGCTCAGCACCGAGTACGGCCGCAGCCACGCGGGGACGCTGCCGAGGCCGACCGCGGCGAGGGCACCCATCACGGCGTTGAAGTCGCCGTCGGTCGCGATGGCGTCGACGATTGGCTTGTCATCCGGCCAGCTGGGTTCCCACATCGCGGCGGCGTCGCCGAACACGCGGCGGCCGATGCTCGTCTTGCCGGAACCCGACGGGCCGACTACGACGCCGATCTTCCAATCCTGATCTTCGATGGGGAGGTCGGCGTCGAGGTTGAATGAATGCCCGTCGTCACAATTAAAAAGCGACTTGACGCGGGCGGCGCGGTAGCTGTTGAAGTCGTCGCAGCGGTGGCGGATTTCAAGTTTCATGTGGTCACCACCCTCACGTTTTCGTACGTGTCCTGCAGTTCGGTGAAGACCCGCTCCTGGTCAGCCTCGTTCTCACAGACGACAATGACGCCGTACTGCTCTTGGTAGCTGTCACTGTCCGGCACCGGCCCCGTCCCATCGTGCGGGAGGTCGCCGTTGAGTTCGGCCACCTCGTCGAGGGTGAAGCCAGTCAGCTCGATCTCGACGCCGGCGTCTTCGATCGCAGCCAGTTCGACCGGCAGCAGGTCCATGTCCCAGCCCGTCACCTCGTGGGCTTTGTTCTCAGCGAGGCGGAGCGCCCGAATCTCGTCCGGGGTCAGGTCATCGGCGACGACGCACGGCACCTCGGTCATGCCGAGCTTGGCCGCGGCGCGGAGGCGGGTATGACCCGCCACCACGACGCCATCGGCATCGATAATTACCGGCACCAGGAACCCAAACTTGTCGATAATCCGGGCCAGCTTATCGACGGCGGCCTCGCTGATCGTCCGGGGGTTGTCGCGGTACGGCACCAGCTCATCGATGGCCCGCTGTGTAATCTGCATCCTCTCCTCCAGTCAGGGCTTACGTTGCCCCGTATCGGCCTTGGGTAGCCCGACGGGTGTCGGGCCGGCCGTGGATCTTGTCGGTGTTACGCGGCCTCTACGGGGCCGTTTTCGTTCGCTACGTTGGGCGCAAGCAAGTCACTCGAACACGCCTGCTGTTCCCGGCGGGGTAGGTGTAAGTTTTTGACCGGGAAGGAACCAAAAACTGAGCAGCCCGCCTCAGCACCTGCCTGTTCCGTAGGCATCCTCTCCACCACCTCAGACACCACCTGCAGCTGCTTCTTTCGCCTCTACGTTGGCTCCCACAACGCGGCGCTCGCCGTCGTCGGCGTGAAGGATGACCGACAGCCTCGCGGTCTCTACGTCATTCATCCGAGACGACACCACGAGGTCCTGCATCCCTTCCAGCTTTTCGCCGGTGTTGATGTCGTACAGCTCGAGGTAGTCGTCGTCGCCGGTTCTGATTCCAAGTTTCATATTTATCCTCCGTTTGAATTACACGACATCGCTGGTGACCCAGCTGTCGTCGATCGTCTCGTTTCCCGCCTCCGCCGTTGGCAGTTGCTTGCCCCAGGTGCTGTTGAAGTAGCTGTCGAACTCTCCGTTGAGCAGCACCGTGTGGATACCGAGGCCGCTACCGATCAGCTCGTCGATGACGGTGGTGGCTAGGGTGCCTGACGCCATACCGAGCAGTGGTGCAACGAACTTGCTGAGATAGCTTTCGATGGAGCCCCGCGCGCTCCCCGGCACCTCGCCCAGCGAGGCGTTGACCGTGGAAACCGCCGTGGTCATCGGGATGGCGATCTTGCTGTGATAATCGAACTCATCGGCGTCGCCTGTCACGATCTGATCCACCAGCCCCATTGCGGCTTTACGGAAGGCCGTGATCTGGGGGCCGGGAATTTCTGACAGGAAGATCAGCTTCCCGATGATTTTGAAACTTTCGGTGACCTGTTCATTTGTCAACGGCATGGCTACCCTCCTGCGTTTGTTTCGTTTGTTCGGCCCCCGCCTCCGCCTCGATCCGCTGACGGTGCCACACCTCTTGAGCCGTCAACGCCATCGACGACGCTACGACCCGGTGCTCGATGTCGGCCAAGATGTCGGGGTCGAAGCTGACCCGTGCGACCTCGCCGGCCTTGGTCAGGCGGACGACCATGCAGAGTTCGTAACGCTCGGCCTCTAACACCGCCTCCGCCCCCGCGAACTCTTCGAGGCTGCACAGCAGCGACGTGAGCGCGGACTCAAAGGGAGGCTTCTCACGAGACCCGCCGACCTCGTGCAGGGCGTTAGCTTGGATTTCGTCGAAGTGGTCGCAGATGTCGTCTTGCAGTGGGGCCAGCTCATGGTCGAGGTGTTCAGGCACGAGGGCATATACCTTCTCAATGCGGTTGGCAATAGACAGCAACGCGGACATCGCTTGTGTCTTGTCGAGGTGGGCAAAGCCTTTGTTACGTTGCATGATTAGTCCTCTTTGGCTTGGCCCCGCGCGGCCCACCGGCCCAGTAGACGGCCGTGCAGGATGCGGGCGAGGGTGGCGAGGCGACGACGCCGGACGCGGTACTCCACGACGTTCCTGTCGGCAAGTTCGACGAATGAGATCGGCCCGCCTTCACAAGGCTGATAGAAGCTGAACGGCCCGATCTTGATCCTGACCTGCCAGTCGACCGGCCTGGTCGTGGTAGCCAAGGTTAAGAGCCGGTACAGTCCGTTGAGAAACGACGGCAATTCAGCCATGGTTTGTGATTCGGCCGCGGCTTGAACGCCGGCGATGGTTCGTTGGTCAGTCATCGACGTGCGCTCCGTGTTCGGCTCGTGGTGTGTGGCGTAGCCGGCGGACTACTGGCTTGACTTTCCGGATCGCGAGGCTGATCGTGCCGGGCTTCACGTCGCAATACTTGGCGATCTGCCGGACACCATGCCGTGGAAACTTGACTGCCGCCGCGACGTATTCCTGCCTTGCGGGATGGAGAGCCTGCACCACCTTTTCGATCTGGTCAGATGATGCTTCGGCCAACCCGAGCTTCTCAAGCACAGGGCGGGCCAACTGGTGCCTCATCCTGCCGTGGTCCATGTCCGCGATCCGACGGTGGGCACATCGCGCCATCGCGCATGTGGTGCTGATGTCCCAGTTCAGACGCTCGCCGATTTGCTTGGCCGTGGTTTCGGGCCGGACCGCCCACGCCCACACAAGGCTGGCGGTTTTTGTTCCGAACATTGGCTCGAAGTCCGATTTCCACAACCGCCGGATTGTCGCGGCGTCGACGCCGAACCTTTGCTCGAAGGACAGCTTGTGGGCGCGCTTGTGCATCACACAACCTCCTTGACCAGCTCGACCGTTTCCCGAAGAACCTTGATCTTCTTAAAAACTGCCCGTTTACAGCACTCCATGACATCGGCGATACCGGACACGCTTGCGTCCGGATGGTCGACGATGGCATCCAACCAGACGGCCTGCCGTTTGGTCAGCCGTTCGCGGGTCAGCCCTAGTAGCGTTTCGTTCGCATCCTGCAGCCCGATCTTCTCGAGCGCAGGCTGCTGTGGAAGCGACTGCAGGGTCCAGCTCCCCATGTGAGCAATCCGCTTTTTGATCGGTGCAACTTGCGTGTTTAACCCGCTCGGCGTCAGTGAGAGAGCCCGCGCGATTTCTGCGGGTCGCGCCTTCGGGTCCTCGGCCCACGTGCGAAGAATGAGGCGCTGGGCGGGTGCTAGTGCTGCGTCGTAGCGAGTCCAGTCCCGTAGCACCTCCGAGGCTTCGACACCGAATCGCTGGACGAAGGTAACCCGGCGTGGTTTGCACGTCAGGCGGAACTCGACCTCATCGGTCCATTCGTCCTCGGTTTGGGTTGGGAAGTCATGCACGGCTTTCTCCGATTTCGCGGCGGCTGCGGAACGAGTTCCTGCTGCTAGTTGATACGCTGCAGCGGGGTCGGCTTCGCCATGTCCAGGACTGGTTGTAACGCTGCGGGACCTAGTCCATGGCCTCCTTCACCGCCGCGATCAATTCGCTTGGAAATTCGATCGGCTTGGTTCTCCAGTCGAAGGGGTTCCCTGGTACCGCCTTCCCCGCGACCATTTCCATGCGATTTGCATGGGCAGTCTCGACGGCCAGAACCAAATGAGACTTTGCCAGCGTCGAGGGGTGGACGTTTTCCCTGGCGATGTCCCGGCGGGCATACGCGATGCTGTGTTCATCGGGACGGTGGAGGTGGAGGAGCCAAGCGGCAGGACTGTTGAGATCTGACATGGTGAAGCCTTTCGGGGCTAGGGGATGGGGATCTGCGTCGCCGACTTCTTCGTCGGTCGAAGCGCGGTACGGACGCGGTCGAGTTCGGGGGTGGGTAGTGGGTGGCCGTGTTGGTCACGAATGAAGTCGTTGGTTTTCGGGTCCACCTGCCAGGCCAGTTCTTCGAAGCGGTTCAGGCCACGCGCGAAGTGAATCGGCACGCCGGCCGGATACGTTGCGCCGCCGCGGCATTTGGGCAGGTAACCGATCAGGTTGAACCGCAGGTCGTTGTCGGGAGCCCCGGATGCTTCGGGTCCGGTGCGGGTGCCGAACTTGGTGCGGACGAACTCCGCCTCGGGCTGCCGGAGGCTGCGAAGGACCAGGACGGATGTCGCGGCATGGAAAATTCTGTCGCTTCCGGCCAGCAGCGATGCGGCTTCGTCCTGAAATCCGGCGTGATCGGCACCGACGGCCCCGCGGTTTGCCTGGACGCCGGCTAGGACGCTGATGCCCAGCTGACCGGCCAAGCTCTTGAGCGCGTCGGCCAAGTACCCTAGCGCCTGCCACTCGGCCACGCTGCGGCTGCTGTCTTCCGCGGGGAGCTTGAGGTAATCCAGGATGATCAGGCACCTGCCGCCGGCCAATGGCGCGTGAGCCTGGGCGAACGTGCGGGCCGCGGAAAGAATCGAGCCGGATGACCAGCCGGCGGCCTCAACGTGGTGCAGTGGTAACGCCTCCAGCTCTTGCCGGACCACTGCGATCGTTTTGGCCGTGTCCGGGTTCATCGATGGGTCCGCCTCGATGCGCTGCACCATCCGGCCGTTGATTCCGGTCAGATTTGCTATGAGGCGGTGGGCTACCTCGGGGGCCGACATCTCGGTATCCACGATGAGGGTGGGCATACCCTGCTGTGCCGCATCGAGGGCGACGGCCTGCAACCACGAAGACTTGCCCCCGCCCGAACGCGCCGCCACGATGCCCAGCGTATTGGGGTGGTGCCCTCCTGTATGCCAGTTGAGCATTGGGGTGAAGCGGCACGGCACCACCCATCCGCCGCCTGCCGGGTCCTGAGCGCTACCGAGTTTGACAACGGGGGAGGGCCGGCCGGTTTCGGCGATGGTCTGGAGGCTGCTTGCAGTAGCTTGCATCGCCTGACCGGGGTCTGGAGTCTTCTCGCGGCTCACGATCTGGTGGGCATGGTCGAGGCAGGCGCGGGCAGCGGCGATCCGGGTGGCGGCTTCTCGCAGAGATGCAACCGTCATGCTCCACTTTGCCGCCAGCCCGCCTCCGGCCGTCAGCTCCTGGCCTATTGCGACCATGTTGTCGACCCGATCGCGGTAGGACGTGGTCCAGGCCACTGGGTCCTGCCCGGCCCGGCTGACCGCGGCTGCGAGGCTGATAGTGTCGAGCGGCGGCGTGGGCACGCCGGCGGCCTCAGCCTGGGCTGCGGCGGCGAGGATGGCCGAGTACACGTCCCGATTCCCGGCGAACTGCAACGTCTCCACTGGTACGTCCTGCCGGGCTTGCTGGATGGCGGACGGGTGGGCAAGGAGCATCGCCAGGAATACCCGCTCGTCTAGGGGGCTGATAGCTTCGTGGTGCAACGCGGTCCAGGCGGCGTCCAGCGGCGAGGCCTGGGGCTTGGGGGAAGGCTGGGTTTGAGTGCTGGTCATTTCGGCCCCCTTTGCTCGGCGTTCTGTTGCCGATAGATCGCCTCGGCCTCGCGGACCACCGCACCATGCCGGATGTAGCCCGCGTCCAGATTCACCCGCATGTTGGCGGCGGCGAGTCGGTTGATGATGTCGTCGGCGTTTTCGACGGCGACCTGGATGCAAGTGATGGTGCCGGCCGGCCCGAAGCGCTCGACGAGGTTGCCCGCCTTGGCATCCAGGATTGTCTCCTTGGCCTTCCGCTTCCTGGCGTCGAGCAGGTCGTGCGAGCCGGGCTTGAGCATCGGCAGCCCGGCCTGCATGCGGGGGGCGCTCAGCATCGCCCAGCCCCAGGCGGCGATCTGGTACGTGGTGGCGGCTGCGGTGATCGACGACGCCAACTCTCCGATCGGCCCGCCACCCCACCAACAACGGGCGAGGGGGGTGAGGCCGGCGGCCTGAGCCTGAGCTAGCGTCATGCCCGACGCCCGGTCGCCGTAGCCGAGCCAGACGATCATCGGGCCGATGTTGCCGGTGTCGGCCGCGGCCCGAATCCAGGTCCAGGTATCCGGGGGATCGACGCTGGCATCGGCCGGTGGGCTGACGGTGGGGTTATCGACGTGGCCTTGGCCGAGGGTAGCCGGTGGCTGTTGAGATTGATGCTCTCCGTCGACAAGGCCAGCCGTTCGCGGCTGGCCCTCCCCCGCCGTAGGCGGGGGCGCTGTCTTGTAATACGTAGTATTACTTGTCTCAGGAGTCTGTAAGACATTGGAGTGCTCTGTGTGGAGCACTCTGGGCTCCGAGAGTGCTCTGTACGTAGCACTCTCGGGGGTGGATGGGGTGTCCGAGAGTGCTCTGTGGGTAGCACTCTCGGGGCAGGCCACCCCCTTGATCGTCGCGCGAATCGTGACCTGGGCGTCGTCCTTCGCCAGCAGAAACTCAACGATCGACGAGTACTTCTTCCTCTCGCTACGGACCCAGCCCCTGTCCGCCAACTCCACGACGGCCTTGCGGACGGTGGCAACCCCGAGGCCCGTCGCCTCGGCGATCGTCGCCGCCTTCACCTGCAGTGGTGCTCGCTGTGCCCGGATGCAAAGGTAGATTGCCACCTTCGCTGCCGGAGCGTTGAGGGTCGGCAGTTCATCCAGAAATGTGTTGGGCATCTTCCCGAAGCCGGGTTTGTCTTCTTCGTCGGTCATGGATTTCTCGCAAGGCATGAAAATGCCCGCCGCGGTGACTAGACGCGGCGGGACTTGGGGGTCTCTGCCCAGCAAGGAAGAGATTCGTTTTGCGGGTGGGGGTGCTGGACAGATTCACGCGGGGGTCAACCCACGAGCGGTACGGCGACCGCTATCAAACACGTCGGCGGGTATGTCGTGGCGGTCGCTACGCAGTTACCGATCCTGTAAACCCTCAGGACCCTGGGCGGGCCTACAGCAGCCCAACACACAACTCGTCCATGATGCGGTGCAGCGCCGGCCACTCGTCTGGGTCACCGATATTGCAGAACCTCACCTTGACCGCGGCGTTGACGCAGATGACGTCGTCGCGGTTCAGGACACTCGGGCCCGCGATGGCGGCCTGCCCGTCGCAGCCGATCTTCTTGGCGACAATGAATGCTTGGGGCCACGGCCCGACCCCCCACCGGTCGTCCATGATGTCGCTGATCGCCAGCGCCACGAGTCGCCAGTCGTCGGCGTCGAGGCGGCGAAGCACTGTGGTGATGGCGCAGGCCGGTTCAGTCAGCGACATGGGTGGCCTCCTCCTGTACCTGCGACTCGGTTCCGCCCAGCAGGACCATGTGCTGCTCGACGAAGTACATGACGGGCCAGTCGTGAGCTACCTCGCCATCATGTGGATCGGTGGCGTCGCTATCCAAGGGGCGGCCGAAGAGCAGTACCTCATGGTTGTCGTCGTACCATTGCCATCGATTCCAGTCGACCTTGGGCAACGGTCGGGAAATTGCAGCGCACAGTTCTTCGGTGAGTTGCTTCGCCTCATCGGGGTGGTACTCGATTTCGGAGGTCATCTCGATTGATCCGGCTGGTTCTCCCCCTGCTCCAGCATCCCGTCGGTCGGGGACGTCATTAGAGTGTGTCTGGCTCATCAGTCAGCCTCCTTAACGATGCATTCGTGATTCCCGATGATCCCTTGCTCCTGGCAGTAGGCCTCGAGCGCCATGATGTCGTGGAAGGTCTCGCAGGCCTGGTTCCGCATGTCGTCCACAAGGTAGAACCGGCCGTATTCGCGGGCGGCGTCACTGCCCCGGGCAGGCATACGCAAGGACCGCAAACGCCTCCGCTCATGACGTCGGACGCGGGCGATTGCGGCCGCAAGGGCGATCGGGGTGGTTACTTCGGTAGTAGCGGACATTGTGATCTCTCCGTCAGGGCGCACCGATCGCCGGCCCCCACGGTGGGGCTGATTCTCAGGTGCATGGTCGTGTCGTCGGCGGCGGGTCCGGCCCGACAAAGGCGTGGGCGGGTGGTGGCCCACCCAGGCATGGTGCCGCTTACTGGGTATCAGGCGGCAGCAGCTGTGGAAACAACGCCTCCACAGGGGCTCTAGTAGGTCAGGGTTCGAGGCTTCCGTCATCAGGATCGTCAAGCAGCCCGGCGACGACCTCCAGGCATGCCGTGATGTCGTACCAATCCTGCAGGTTCAGATAGACGCGTCGATCAAAGCCTTTCTCTCTGAGACGACGACTCAGGCCGCGTAGCCGTTCGGCATCGTTCACGTCAGCAGGAATTGCAAGGCGTTCCAGAACCCGCTTTTTCTCTTTAGCTTCTATCGCTTGGAGAGATTTGCGGGCGACGTGATTGGCTGAGGCTGCCGCTTTCAGGTTGAGCCGGTGGACGCCGGGCTTCCGGGGATTGGCATTGGTAGTGTTCATATAAATTCCAGTAGGAAGTCGTGTCTTTTAGAGCGGGCCTTAGCGATGCGTGCTGCATCCGGCGACAGCCAAGTATTACCCGCCCGTCAAGCGAAAGCAAGCCGCACAGGTCGTGAGTAAAAGTCAACCGCTTCTTGCAATAGACCCTAGCACCTGCGAGTTGTGTGGTGTGCTGGTATATATAGAATGCCGAATAATACCAAATAGTAAAGTCGGGACTTAGATATACTGAGAATCAACTGGTAATGTCCAGAGATTACTATTTTAACAAGGAAAAATCGGCCACTAAATCTTCCCAAAGCGATATTTCTGGCCGAGGCATGGGATCGATTCAAGACTTACTGCGGTTTTATTTACTTACCGCGTAATCTCAAGGCGTGGATATTCGTTTCGGTTTAATTACGCGAGAAACTATATAAGAACACCATCCGCACACCGTCCGAATGGCCCCAAAAAAAATTGTTGACAGCTCCGACGCCTTCACCGGCGTCGTACTGCATCGCCCCAAACCAGGCCACGCCCAGATGCTGGCCCAGCCATACGACTGCGTTGTCTAGGCGGGTAACACTACTCACATGACTGAGCCATAGCGGCCTCTTCTGGTCAAGCCGCCTTTCGACGAGCAGCGGGCGGCAGAGGCGCACAGAGCCGAGTCTCCCGGCCATCGTGCGTTAGTTCGATCCGTTGCGTGGTCTCGAGGTTTTCGATGGCATTGCTGATACCCCGTCGGCTGGCACCGAGCAGCCGCTGCAGGGCGGCTTTACTTTCGCGTGCTTCGGGGTCATGCCACAGAGCCGCGAGCACAGCGGCCCGCAGGTCGCCCCGCATGTCGATCCGATCACGCAGGGTCGGGTTGAACCGCATAACCCAGGCTGGGGGTCGGATCGCGTCGGGCTTCTTGTCCACGGGCTGAGACCAGAGACCCCAGCGCCGTGAAGCGTCTGATGCGAGCCTTTCGGCCCGCTTGGACAAAGCGGCGTTGGCGGCCTGTTGCCGGTAAAGCGGTCGGGTCGGTGTGACGGGCGCTAAGCCTTTGAGCACGGCCCGGAACCGGCCCGGGTCGGCGGTTTCCAGCAGCAGGCCTAATGCGGCTCGTGTGTCCACCGATGCCTCGGTATCGGCCAAGGCGGTCAGCCGGTCTCGGGCGACCGCATCGCCGTAACGATCAAGCCACGTCGCCACCACGGGTAGGAGGCGGGGGTTGTCCGGCATCGCTTCCGCGGTGCGGATCAGGCAACGTTCCAAGTCGGGTGTCCGGGCCGCAGGCTCGGTGCTGAACGCTGCGCCCAAACGCGCCCACTGATTTTCGAGGGTGGCTTCTGTGGCGATCATGGTTTGGTCTCCCAGGCGTCGATTAACTCGCGCGCCGCGGTGAGCTTCTCTGCGTCGTAGTCCGTTGCCGCCAGCTGTTCCAGATAATGGCGTGCAGTCTCAGTGTCTTCACCCGTGACGGCCAGCGCCTCCAGATCGTCGAGGTCTTGGTCGCGGCCAGCTAGGAACTTGAGTGCAATCAGGTCCACCCGGTCGGCCGCGAACACGATCAGGTGCTCGCCGAAGTAGCCGAGGCGGTGCCGGCGGTCGCGCCAGCCGTCGGGCATCGTGGGCACGACGTTGGTCACGTCGCTGTTCAGCCAGCGTTCGTCCAGCCCCATGATCTCCGCCACCGTCGCCGCGGCGGTGATCAGGCCGAATCCCGCGTCCTCGGGCAGGTGGCGGACCACGTCGCAGTCGCTGGTCGTCCGTTCGGGTGGCAGCGTGCCGATGAGCATCCCCGCCGCACCACCGACCAGCGTGATCTCGACCGGCTCGGGCCAGCGGAAATGCTCCCCAAGTAGCTCGAGGGCTTGCTGAACCGTCGTGCTGTTCATATGGCTGTTCATCGGCACCCTTTACGTCTACTTTAAGTATACCTATTGGATTCGGTGAAAGCCAGCTTTTTGTCAAGCACAGCCGAGGTGGCTGCCAAGCCACACGACCGCGGCGTCCAGCTGCCCCTGCTCGGCGTTTGAATAGTGCTTCTCCCTCATCGACCTGGGGCTGTGACCCAGATACAGGTCTGCAGTGCGCCCGCCAAACTCGGAGTTCTGGGTGATGGCGTCGGCCCCGGTCTTGCGGAGCAGCTTGAGGTCGTGGGTGGGCATGGGCTGCTCCCCCGCCTTCTTCCGCGCCCGGTTGATCTTGAGGTACACCCGCCGCACCGCTGAGCGGATCGCGTCGAGCCGTTGGAGCTTTCCGTCCTCGCCGATGTGGTCGATCCGTAGAGGCTTGCCGCTTTCGTTGGTCAGCCACCGCTCGCTGTCCTTGCTGCGGTAAGCCTTGAGCAGCCGGGCCGTCTCGGGCCAGAGGGGGTACGACACCTCGGGCACGTCCTGGCTGGCCTCGGCGGTCTTGCTCCGTTTACGTGTGATTCGCGGGTTCTTGCCGAGCTTCACCTCCGACGGGTGCAGATCGCTGAGATCGCTTTGATACCCTCCGATGTTGAGCATCAGCAGCAGGTACAGCTTCGTCTTGTCGGAGGCCGCGGCCATGACCTCGTGCAGATCATCGAGCGGGTAGGTCTTGATCTTCTTGGTGGGGATGCTGATCTTGAAACGCCGAGCTTCGAGGTTCCGGGGTAGGTTGCAGATCTCGCGTTCCCAAAGCCACTTCACGAACATGCGAAAAGTCACCCACCGGCCTCGGGCGTAGGCCCGGCTGATCGACCCGCGGGCCACCAGCTCCATCACGTGATTGAAGTAGTCCTCAACCGCGGCGGCATTGACGGTGCTGGGCCGGATACCCCGGTCAGTTGCCCATGCGCCGAAGTAGTCGGCGTCCCGGCGAAGCTGGTCGAACCGACCCGCGCTCAGCTCGTTGTTGCGGTGCCGGGCATGGTGGCTTTCGACGAACGTCTCGACCTGTACCTGCATGTCGTCTGGCCCGCTGTTCCCGATCTTGAAGTCGGGGTGGCCTGCGATGCCACGCTGCTTGATTACCGCTGCGGCGAGGTCGTTCTGGATGGTGTTGGTGGGGTCCTCGCGGGCGGCTTCGACCATCGCCAGCAGGTCCTCGTTCTCGGCCCGGACGCGGTCCAACTCTGCTTGGTCGTCCTCGGCTTCCAGCCCCCGCTCGATCTCCCGCCACTCCTTCAACGCCGTGTCGTAGGCTTCGCGGTTGGATTTGACGACATCGACGGGGCCGAGGTAGTAGACTTTGCCGCGGTGCTTCTTCTTCCAGCGTCGGCGGGCGGCGAAGTAGGTCAGCTTGTATTTGGTGGCCATGGTGTGCTCCTGGGTGTCGGAGCGCACTATAGAGCCGGGCAGTATCCCCAGCAAGTAGGGAGGTCTAGTGCCGTATCCCCCTGGTATCCCTTTTTGCCTCTGTTCTTACCCGATCGGGGATACGAAACTGCCGTAAGTCATTGAAAAAACTAGCTTCCGTTTTTCGTATCCCCGCCCCCAGTGTGGCGCGCTACTAAGCTGCGCTACGCCCCGAATGGCGTAAGTTATTGAATTGTTGGGGTTACGGCGGGTGTTTTGTATCCCTTTTTGTATCCCCTCGCCGTATCCCTTTTTACCCAAAGGGATACGCCGTGGATGCGGCGAACCGGGCATGATAACAGGCTTCTCGGGGATACGCCACCGCCTCACGACGCCGCGTCGGCCTCACCATTTTCCCTCGTTCAGGTCCTTGGGCAGCGTGATGTCCAACCAAGGCCTGGTCGGCCACGATCCGCTTGAGCCGGGCGTTCTCCTGCTCCAGTTCCTTGAACCGTCTGGCCTCGCCCGACTTCATCCCATCGTACCGGCTACGCCAGCGGCTCAGCGTCTGCTCGCTGACCTCCAGCCGCGGGCAGACCTGACCGACCGACGCCCCGCCGGACAGCATCGCGTCCGCTTCACGCAGCTTGGCGATGATCTGTTCTGCACTAAATCTTTTCCGAGCCATTCGATGCCTGCCTTTCCTCGATCCAAAGGCCCCGATTCTACGGAACCTAAATATGCATCAGTTTGAAGGGGGCATGCACAATACGGTTCGCCGCAACGATCCGAAGAACACAGAGGGCACGGATCTCTGATTCGCGAAGTGGAAACAGGCTGGCTCGACAATTCATAGAGGAGTGATACCAGTGTCATATCGCTGAACCAGCCCCGCCTTAACCTCCCGCCGGTGCTTCTTATTTTGCCAACCCTTTTGCCCGGGATATCGAGTCTGCCATCTGAAACAACCGTGCAAGCAGTGGTCGTGTATTTTGTGCAAGTGTTGCGAAGCTTACCGGCCCCGGTAGATCCGCTGGGATTACGCCCACCTCCACGCCTCGCGTACAAGCCGCAACTCGAACACGGCAAGATGATTAATTCCCTGTACTCAAAAACCCGTCGCATCGTCCCGGCAGGCCCGCCGGCTGGCAACCTCGATAACATCTAACGTCCCGGTTTCTCACCGCACACTGGACCTAGCCTCGATGCTGCTTTCGTTTCTTAAGCCGTTACGCCCTGTGTCCTTTGATCCGGGCCGATCACCAGTCCGCTCCCCCGCCGCGGTCTCCGGGGTCGCTCTCTTCTTGGCTGTGCTTGCCGTCGGCTGTCAGCCGCATCTCCCCGTGGAGGCCCGTCCCGTGACCCCATTCTCTCCGCCGACCATCACCGCCCACCACTTCGCCAGCGCCCCCACCCTCGACGACCCGCGCTGGGCCCAGACCCCCGAGACCGACCTCACCCTTAACCGCACCCAGATCGAGAGCGGAGCCGCCATCCACGAGCCCGGCCGCTTCCAACTCGCCTACGACAACATCGCGATCTACCTCCGGCTAAGCCTGATCGACCACGACCTGACCGCGACGGCCCAAAACGACCAGGACAACCTTTACCAAACCGGTGACGTCGCCGAGTGGTTCATCGGCACCCCGCCGCCCCCGCCCCCCGACACCCCGGAAGCCTCTGACACCCCGGAAGCTCCCGACGTTCCAGCGAACCTCGCACCCCCGCTCCCCGGCGACTACCTCGAACTCCACGCCGCGCCCCACGGCGTCCGCTCCGCCTACCGCATCCTCCGCCCCGGCCAGGTCCTGGACTTCGACCCGCAATCCTTTCAGGTCCGCGTCGCCGCTCACGGCACCCTCAACGACCCCACCGACCGCGACCGCGGCTGGGACGTCCTCTTTACCCTCCCCTGGACCACCCTCCAGCGGCTCGATCCCGGCCTCGCCGCCGACCAAGACCTCACCGGTAAACTGACCCTCTTGGTAGGACGCTACAACTACGGCCACCATCTGCCCTATCGCCCCGACGGGGCCGGCCGCCCTGAACTCACCATGTGGCCCACCCAGCCCAAGACCGCCTTTCACCTCCGTCCGCTGCACGCCCCGCTCGTCTTCCAAGCCCCCGGCCCCTAACCCGCGGCCACCGCCGCCACGTTCAATCCCGCCCCGCGTCCGACCCGCTTTCGTGGCCCTCGCCCGTCTCCCCGCCGTCTCGGACCACCAGCAGCACCCACGCCCCCGCCAGCGCCATCCCGCCGCACGCCCCCACCGCGGCCGCAGTTAGCGCCGCGGCGTCCGCGCCGCTTAGCCCCAGCGCCGCCAAGAACCCCGCCGCCAGCATCAACCCAAACGCATCGCCCCCCGCCGACCGCAGCCGCGCCGCGCCGTCGCCGCCCGTCTCCGTCAGCCCCTTTACTCCCACCCACCCCCCGACCACCACCGCCGCCACCGGCCAACCCGCCACCGCCGCCCACGTCACCCCCTCCCCCAGCACTCCCGCCGCCGCCACGATCCCCAGCCCGCACGCTCCCCACGCCCCCCCCAGCCGCGCCGCCAGCCCCCAGCCCGCCCCCTTTTTCCAGCCCTTCCACCCCACCAGCGTCAGCCCGCTCACCCCGAGCATCAACCCTGCCAGCCCCACCGCCCAGCTTCCCAGCAGCCGCGTCCGGACGTACAACCGCTCCAGTTCGCCCGTCACCGTCGGCGTCACGCCGCCCACCGCGCTCAAGAACCGCCCCATCTCCCGGTACGTCGGCCACCCGCCCTCCCTGGTCGTCGGAAACACCCGCAGCATCACCCAAGGTTCCGCTTCTGCATCATGCTCTGTCCCCCCGTCTCGCGGCGCTACCCAGGCCGAAAACACCGCCTCGGCCTCCCCCAATTCGTGGAGCCCGATCGGCCGATCCTCGATCAGCGCCAGCACCAACGCCCCCGCCTGTCGCCGACACGCCCGGTAGTCCGCTGCCAACGCCTCGAGCCTCGCCGCCCGCTCCGCCGCCCCCAGCGCCTGGACCGACGCAAGAAATCTCTCCGCCGCCGTCCCCATCGCGACCGCCGCCTGCCTCGTTGGATCCGCCGTCGTTTTTTCCATCAGCGACAGCCCCGCCCGCGTCACCACCACCCGGGTCACCAGGTCCTCCGACGGGCCGTTCGCGCTCGCCGCCACGGCCCCCCCCGCCCCCGACCCCGCCGCCGCCCGTGCGGCGTCTCTCAGCCGCGCCGCGGTTTGATCGAGCCGGGCCCGCTTAGCGTCTTGATCTTCCGGGATCAACCGCCCCATCCCCTTAACCCGTGCGACCTCCGGCAGCGCCCGCAGCCGCCGGGTCCACGCCCGGGCCTCCCCCATCCCCTCCGCCACGACCACCGCCGACAAGCCCCGTTCACCTCCCTCTTCGACCGCTCGCCGCTGCCACACCACCCCCTCCGACCCCGCCGGCAGCAACCCCCTCAAGTCGTCCGTCCACGCCGCCCGGCCCGCCACCACCCCGGCCGCCACCACCAACCCCCCCGCCGCCGCCCACGCCCACCCCGGCCGCC
>JBCDDZ010000015.1:0-70395 GCA_039180025.1 Planctomycetota bacterium | reverse complement strand
GCGGAGCTTTCGGGTTTTGATATTCCCGAACTGCCCGAGTCCGAAGTCGTGACCTGCCCCCTTGGTTGATGCCAGGTTCTATGCTACCCAATAACACACCCTTTGGGTTAGCATAGAACCTGGAATCAACCATGGGGGCAGGTCAGCCGGGGTGACTGTAGAAACGCTCTAGCTGCTGTTCTCGCTGATTCTTCGGCTCCGGCTTCATGCCGAGCATCACGGCGACCTCATCGGGGTCGCTCGTCGCCATACCCGAAAGTAGTTCGTCTACGACAGTGTCGAATGCATCCTTGACGTCAGCCTGTCGCTGTCGCTCCGCGTCCCACTCCCGGTACTTCGTCAGCGCCGCCCGGTAGCTCTTCCGGTCGCTGACGCCCGTACCTCGACCGAAGTACATATCGGTGGGCTTGCCGTCTACTGTCAGCCGCTTCCGCCACCGTTTCGACGCGCGATGAAAGCTAAGTTCGAGACCTCGTTGATTCGTCCTAACCATGCCCCAGTTTACCGCGCCTCCCCAATTATTGGGGTCAGAATTGGGGAAGATTTTCGATAGAGGTCAAGGCTTGAAACGTAGAATATCGTTGTTTTGAAAGTAAATAACGCGATACGACCAGGCCGCAAAAATAAAAAAAGGCCTCGGCCGGGGAGGCGTCCGGCACGAGACCCGATCCAGGGCGAGGGGAGGTTATGGCCGCCGAACCGCTTCGTCGTTGAAGCGTATTCTGCTGCGACGTCCTTGGTCAGGACTCTATTAAGTTCCGATTTAATTCCGAAACCGGCCAGCGTTTGTAGGTTCAATTTGGGGATCGGCAGTGGGGTTATAGCGATCGGTGTGTTGACGCGGTTTGGGTGGCCTTTTCCTTGATCGGAGTGGAGGCCCGATGGCAGCGGCCAATCAGCGTGGCCGAGTATGGCCGTAACCGCAGCGAGCGGATTGGTATACTCACGCGATGGCCTCTACCTTGCCGACTCCTCGTAAAACCGGGCTCTTCCCCGGGACATTCGACCCGCTGACTAACGGCCACCTCGACGTGATCCGCCGGGGGCAGGACCTTTTCGATCACTTGATTGTCGCGGTGGGGCATAACCCGGCCAAGCGCGAGATTTTTTCGATGGAGGAGAGACTGGACATCATTGGTCAGATTGTGGCCGAAGAATGCGACGATCACGTAGAGGTCCGGGGTTTTTCGGGCCTTACCGTAGACTTTGCCCGCGGCGTCCGTGCCACCGCGATCCTCCGCGGCATCCGGAACGTGACCGACCTGAATTTTGAATTCCAGCTTGCGCTCACCAACCGGGCGATTGCCGACATCGAAACGGTTTTTATTATGACCGGGGAGAGCACCGCGTTTACCAGTTCGACCCTCATCAAGCAGATTGCTTCGGCGAGCGATATCGATCGGCTCCACCCGCTACTCCCGCCACGGGTGCTTGAACGCCTAAAGCAGAAAAAAAGCGCGCTGGGGGGCACGCTTCCGTGGGCCCATGTCGATCATTTCAAGGAGTGATCTTGTCGGCAGGTATTTTTTCGGCGTTTTGGTACGCGGCGCGAAACGGAGAGATTTTCGATTCGATGTTCCCCGCTTTGCTTGATATACCGGATCGTTTTTACTCTTGAATCAAACATATCCGTAATCCGTATGAACCCGCTCGACTACCGCATTATCAGCCTTGGCACTTTGAGTCATCACGAGCATTGGCCTTCGGGCCAGGCTCCCCGGACGCCGCACGCGACGACCACGCTGGTCCGCAGCGGCGGCCGGGTGATTTTGGTCGATCCCGCGTTGCCCGGTCAGGTGATGGCCGCCCGCCTGGGAGAGCGCTGCGGCTTGAAGACCGAAGAGGTCACGGATGTATTCCTGACCAATTTCCGCCCGGCGCATCGTGGCGGGCTCAATGCCTTTCCGAACGCGGATTGGTGGGTGAGTGAGGCCGAGCGAGAACGTATCGGGCGGTCGCTCATCGCCCGCCTCGAAGAAGAAGGCGATCACGCGGTCCGGCGCCTGCTCGAAGCCGAGATCGCCCTGCTGAAACAATGCAAAGCCGCACCCGACCAGCTTGCGCCACAGGTCGATCTCTTCCCCCTGCCCGGCTTTACCCCCGGCACCTGCGGGCTCCTGCTCGCCTACCCGACGCGTACCACGGTCATCGCGGGCGACGCGGTGGCGACCCGTGAGCACCTCGAACGGGGTCAGGTACTTCGCGGCTCGTTTGATATCGAGGCGGCTCAGGAAAGCCTGCTCGAAGTCCTCGAGATTGCCGATGAGATTGTTCCCGGTCACGATAATGTCGTGCTCAACCCCGCGCGACGCGGCGCTTAGCCAAAGCCAAGACCTTCTCTCACGGCCAACCGACGACCCGTTCCGGGTCCAGACGGTCTGAAAGCACGAAAGCGGTATTGATTCGGTCGTTGAGTCGATACTTATTTCTTGCTTCTTGTACGCTGCGGCCTACGGAAAGGTCTCGTTTCAGTAACCACTGCTCCGCTTGTTGGAGCGGTGTGTCCAGCCACCAGGTCTCGTCCAGAGCCGCCGCCACCGGCGACCATTGCTTCGCCGCAGACAGCAGGTATTGCCCTTCGGTGATGATCAGCCGGGTCCGGGCGGTCACCTCCTGCTCCGACGGTACGGGGTCGTGGACCACGCGGCAATACACGGGGAACGGACCCGTATGGTCTTTTCGGCTGTAGCGGTTCAAGGTTTCGGCGTACGCGCCCACGTCGTAGGTGAACGCGGCCCCTTTGCGTGTCTGCCAACCTCTCCGGGCGATCTCGCGGTTGCGCAGATGGAAGCCGTCCAGAGCGATCACCACGGCGATGCCCGGCGTAACAAGGTTGGCTTCATCCAATAATCTTTTGGCCAGCGTACTCTTGCCCGACCCGGCGATGCCCGCTATCCCGACAACCCAGCGACGCCCAGGCGCGGCGGCGCGGGCGGCGGCGACCAACTCGCGGCTGAGTTGTCTGATCGTGTGCTCGGTCAGGGGCAGTGGGGGGGGAACGGTCACCGGGGGTATCCTAAAGCCATGACACACCCCCAGCCGCGAACCGCAACCGAACTGCTCCAGGCGATGGTCCGTATCGGCTCGGTCAACCCGGCGCTGCTGTCGCCTGGCGACCCGGGGAGGGACGGCGAGGCTCGGTTGGTTGACTATCTGGAAAGGGTCTGCCGCGCGTGGGGCCTGCCGACTCGGCGGCTCCCGGTGGCGGGGCTTGCCGACCAGTTGCTCGTGACCTCCGAGGTTGTCCCGGACCCACAGCCTCACGGCGACGAAGGCAACGAGGCCGACGAGCGTCATTACCGGCCGTGGCTGCTTTTCGATAGCCACCTCGATACCGTGTCCATCGAAAACATGAGCATCGAGCCGTTCGCCGCAGAACTGCGCGATGGTCGGGTTTGGGGGCGTGGGACATGCGACACCAAGGGCACCGGTGCCGCCATGCTCTGGGCGTTACGCGGCTTTGCCGCAGCGAGCAATCGTGCCAACCGCATCGCGCTGCTGTTCAGTGTCGATGAGGAAGTCTCGATGCGGGGCATCGCCTCGTTTGTAAAGCGCGACCTCCCCGCTTTGGGCTTCGCCCCGGCCGCGGCGATCGTCGGTGAGCCGACCGAACTGCGTCCCGTGATCGCCCACCAGGGCTGTGTCCGCTGGACTGTGACCACCCACGGCCAGGCTTGCCATTCGTCGACTCCTCACGACGGCCGGTCCGCCATTACCGCCATGACGCGGGTGATCCAGCACCTCGAAAACCACTACATCCCATCTCTCACGGCGGAACATCCGCTTACCGGCCAGGCCACCTGCTCGATCAACCTCATCCGGGGCGGCGCGGCCCCCAACATCGTCCCCGATACCTGCACCATCACGCTCGACCGCCGCACCGCCCCCGGCGAAGACCACGCCGACGTGACCCGTGACTTTCAAAGCCACCTGGATGCTTTGGCCGAAACCGACGCTTTGCTGACAACCACTTTTTCGGCCCAAGTCGATCATCCGCCGCTGACCACCGCGTACAACCCGCAACTGACCGCTCATCTCCAAACGCTTCTCGCCGGGCAGAATCTCCCGACGCTCGCCTTGGGAGCGCCGTTTGCCACCCACGCCGCGGTACTTCATTCCGCGGGGATACCCAGCGTTGTGATCGGTCCCGGCGCTCCCCACCCCGCCCATACCCGGGACGAATGGGTTGCGGTGGAGGAGATCAAACGCGGCACAACGTTTTACGAAACTTTGATGCGGACCCCGCTGTCATGGGCTAAACCCGCTGACGGGTAGCAGGCCGCCGCGGTACCGCCCGTCGCTATCCGACCCCTTGCGTTAAAATCTCTTGCATGACATCACCGCTGAACCGATATTCCAAGACCATCACGCAGCCCGCACGCCAGGGCGCCTCGCAGGCCATGCTCCATGCCACCGGTCTAACCCGCGAGGACATGGATAAGCCGCAGGTCGGCATCGCCAGCGTTTGGTACGAAGGCAATTCCTGCAACATGCACCTCAACGACCTGGCGCTCGAGGTCAAGCAAGGCGTCACCGAAGCCGACTGCGTCGGCATGCGTTTTAACACCATCGGGGTTTCTGACGGGATCTCCATGGGGACCGACGGCATGAGCTTTTCCATGCAGTCGCGTGACCTGATCGCCGACTCGATCGAAACCGTCATGTCGGCCCAGTGGTACGACGCGCTGGTCGCGCTGCCGGGCTGCGACAAAAACATGCCCGGCTGCGTGATCGCGATGGGCCGGCTCAACCGCCCGGCGCTCATGGTCTACGGCGGCACGATCAAGCCCGGATGTACAACCATCGACGGCGAAGAACTCAAGTTGGACATCGTGAGCGCGTTCCAGTCCTACGGCCAATCGCTCGCGGGCACCATTACCGAAGACCAGCGGGTGGCGATCGTCGCAAGCGCCTGCCCCGGTGCCGGCGCTTGCGGGGGGATGTACACCGCCAACACCATGGCCAGCGCGATCGAATGCATGGGGCTCAGCCTGCCTTACTCGTCGTGCACCCCCGCCGTCGACCCCGATAAAACCCTCGAATGTGTCCGCGCCGGCCACGCCGCCCGGAAACTCCTCGAACTCGATCTCAAGCCCCGCGATATCGTCACGAAGCAGAGTTTTCTCAACGCGATGCGTCTCATTATTGTCACCGGCGGATCGACCAATGCGGTGCTGCACCTGATCGCGATGGCCCGAGCCTTCGATATCGAGTTGACGATCGACGAGTGGCAGAGCATGAGCAACCGCACCCCGCTGCTCTGCGATCTGAAACCGTCCGGCCGGTACGTCATGGAAGAACTCCACGCTGTGGGCGGCACGCCGGCGGTGATGAAATTCCTTTTGACCCACAAGATGATCGACGGCGGCCAGATGACCGTCACCGGCCAAAGCATCGCGGAAAACCTCGCCGAACTCCCCGAACTCCCGCCGTTTGGGGACCCCGCGACGGCCCCCGGCACGCAGGACATCGTCCGGCCCCTTTCCGACCCGATCAAACCCACCGGGCATCTGCAGATCATGCGGGGCAACCTCGCGCCCGGCGGCTGCGTCGGGAAGATCACGGGCAAGGAAGGGACCACGTTTACCGGCCCCGCCAAGGTCTACAATTGCGAAGAAGACATGCTTGACGCCTTGGCCGATGGTCAGATCGAAAAGGGCAATGTGATCATCATCCGCTACGAAGGCCCCAAAGGTGGTCCCGGCATGCCCGAGATGCTGACCCCCACCAGCGCCGTCGCGGGGGCCGGTCTTATTAAGGATGTCGCGCTGATCACCGACGGGCGGTTTTCGGGCGGGTCCCACGGCTTCATCATCGGACACGTCGTGCCCGAGGCCCAGGAAGGCGGGCCCATCGCGCTGGTACAGACCGGCGATACGGTCACGATCGACACTGAACGCGGGCAGATCGATATGGACGTGTCTTCACAAGTCCTCGAAGAACGCCGCCGTGCCTGGCAGGCTCCGCCCCTCAAAGCCACGCGCGGCACGCTGTATAAATATATAAAGAATGTTAAAAACGCTTCCGAGGGTTGCGTGACGGATGAATAGTCGCTGCGGCTCTATACTCGTCGCATGAAAGTTGCTTTTTATAACACCAAGCCTTACGAACGGCGGGTTTTCGACGCGGCCAACGAGTACCATGGCCACGAACTCAACTACCTCGCCCCGCGTCTGGATATCGACACCGCGCCGATCGCGGCGGGCCACGACGCGGTGTGTCTTTTTGTGAACGATGACGGATCGAAGGGCGTGGTGGATCGCCTCGCCGGCGTTGGCATCAAAACCCTGGCCCTGCGCTCCGCCGGGTTTAACCATGTCGATATCGACACGGCCAAACAGCACGGCATGAAGGTTTGTCGCGTCCCGGCGTATTCGCCGCACGGCGTGGCGGAGCACGCGATTGCCCTCATGATGGGGCTTAACCGCCGGACCCACCGCGCGTACGCTCGGGTCCGGGAGCAAAATTTTGCGCTCGAAGGCCTGATGGGTTTCGAGATGCGGGGCAAGGTCGTCGGCGTGATCGGCACGGGGAAGATCGGTGCCGCCGCGGCCCGCATCTTGTTGGGGTTCGGCTGCCGCGTGCTCGCCTTTGACAAACACGAGCGGGAAGAACTTCAGGAGGCGGGGGTCGAATACGTTTCGCTCGAGACGCTGTTCGCCGAGGCACAGATCGTGACGCTTCATTGCCCGCTGCTGTCCGAAACCTATCACCTGATCAACGCCCAGCGGATCGCCACGATGCGCGACGGGGTGATGATTATCAACACCAGCCGCGGAGCGCTGGTCGATACCGCCGCCGCCATCGACGGCTTAAAAACCGGCAAGATCGGCCATCTCGGGCTCGATGTATATGAAGAGGAAGACAAGTTGTTCTTCGAAGACCGATCGGCAGATATCCTCCGCGACGACGAATTCGCTCGGCTACTCACTTTCCCTAACGTCTTGGTCACCGGGCACCAGGCCTTCTTCACCCACGAGGCGCTCGAAGAGATTGCGCAGGTCACGCTGCAGAACCTGACCGAGATCGGTACCGAAGTACAATGCGCCAATGCGCTTTGACGGCACCAGCGTTTGCTCGATCGGGCGGCACAGACGCGGTTCTGGCCGCGGGTGCGGTTCAGGGCGGCTTTGCCCGGCGGGTTTTGCTTTGCCTTTTCCTTACGGGCGCCGCCCCTCGTTTGCATATTCGCGGACGTCCACTACCTTCTACCGATAGCCAATTTCGATCATTCTCGGAGTATCTCTCATGGCCCGTTCTAGCACTTCTGATTCAAAAACCGTCGCCCTCATCGCCAACGGCGACCTCCGGCTCTCGGCCAACCGCGCCTGTTGGAAAGCCCAGGAACAGATGGAGGCCGCGCTTACCGAGGCCGTCGCATCTTTCGGCCATACCCTTGACCGAGCACATCCGTATAAACCTAAGCAAAAACATGGCTTCATCCAATCGCAGAAAGAAGGGATGGAGGTTTTCGCGGAGCTTGATCCCGACACCCCGCTGATTGTCGCCGAGTCGGTCTGGCAATACTCCCACCACATCCTCCACGGCTTGCTGACTCACCGGGGCCCCATCCTGACCGTGGCCAATTGGTCCGGCACGTGGCCGGGGCTGGTGGGTATGCTCAACCTCAACGGCTCGCTAACCAAAGCCGGCGTAAAATATTCGACGCTCTGGTCCGATGACTTCACCGACGATTATTTTCTTTCCCGGCTAAAAAAATGGCTCACGACCGGGAAATGCACCCACAGGATCAATCACGTCACTTCGCTGGGCAAACTGAGTGTCCCCGCAGACGCCCAGAAGACCGGCGAAGAACTGGCTGCCGAGTTATCGAAACGCAAAGCCATCATGGGCGTCTTCGATGAAGGCTGCATGGGCATGTTCAACGCGATTATCCCGGACCACCTGCTCAATCCGACCGGCGTATTCAAAGAAAGGCTCTCTCAATCCGCGTTGTACTATGAGATGACGCAGGTCAAAAACAGCGAAGCCAAAGCGGTCTATCAGTGGTACCTCAAAAAAGGTTTTACCTTCGACATCCCGAAGGGGGCCAAACACAAAAAAGACCTGACCAAAGACCAGGTGCTCGACCAGTGCCGGATGTATATCGCGGCCCTGCGTATCGCGGACGATTTCGGCTGCGACTGCATCGGGATCCAGTACCAGCAGGGGCTCAAAGACTTGGCGCCCGCGAGTGACCTGGTCGAGGGGACGCTGAACAACTCGGTCCGCCCGCCGGTCAAGTCGCGCGACGGCAAACGGGTGCTGTACAAGGGCCAGCCCCTGCCCCACTTCAATGAAGTCGATGAGTGCGCCGGGCTCGACGGGCTGATGACCCAGCGCGTCCACCAGTCCCTCGGGCAGCCCGTGGAGAATACCCTCCACGACCTGCGCTGGGGCGATGTGGACCGTTCCGGCACGGTCGACGATTACGTCTGGGTCTTCCTGATTTCCGGCAGCGCCCCGCCCGCGCACCACATCGGAGGCTGGCGCGGCAGCGACGGCTTGCGGCAGCCGGCCATGTATTTCCCCAACGGCGGTTCGACCCTGCGGGGGATCGCCAGGCCCGGCGAAATCATCTGGTCCCGGATCTACCTCGACGCCTCCGCGGCGGGCGGCAAGCTGAAGATGGACCTGGGCCGCGCGGGCGTCGTCAAGCTCCCCGCCAAAGAAACCGAGCGCCGCTGGCGGGAAACCACGCCGCAGTGGCCCATCATGCACGCCGTGACCTACGGCATCGACCGCGAGCAGATGATGGCTCGGCACCAGGCGAACCACATCCAGTGTGCGTACGCCGATTCTCCCGAAGCCGCCGACCAGGCCCTGCTCACCAAAGCCGCGATGGCTAAGGCAATGGGCCTGGACGTAGCGCTCTGCGGCACGAAGAAAGACGGGACGAAGTGGTCCTCATGAGTGCCGGCATCTCTGATCAACTCCTCGAGCTCTCGCACGAACTCGGCAGGCCCGAGTACGACTTCGCGATCCTCGGCGAGGGGAATACCTCCGCCCGGCTCGACGGTGAGACGTTTCTGGTCAAGGCCAGCGGCTCCGAACTGCGGACCTTGCGCCCCGATCAGGTCGTCGAAGTCCGCTTCGACGCCTGCCGCGACATGATGGACGGGCCGCCGCTTTCCGATGTCCAGATCAAAGATATGCTCCTGGCGGCGGTTTCTCACGGCCCGCCGGGCCTACGTCCTTCGGTAGAAACCGTCATGCATGCCGCGCTACTCGGACTCGACGGCATCCACTTCGTTGGCCACACCCACCCCTCGGCTATCAACAGCCTCGCCTGTTCGGACCGATTCGAGACGGCTCTGACCCCGCGTCTTTTCCCGGACCATGTCGTGGTCTGCGGGCCGTCGGCGGCGTTGGTCCCTTACGTGGATCCGGGCCTGCCGCTCGCCGCGGCGGTCTTGGAGTCCGCCCGTGCTTACCTCGACGAGTACGGCGAGGCCCCGAAAACCATCTACCTCAAGAACCACGGTTTTATCGCGCTGGGTAAAACCGCCAACCAGGTCGCCCAGATCACCCACATGGCGGTCAAAGCCGCCCGCATCCTGCTCGGGAGTTTTGCCGTCGGCAGCCCGGTCTTTATGACCACGTCCAATGTCAACCGTATCGCCGGGCGCGACGACGAACACTACCGCCAACAGGTCCTCAGCCAATCGAAGGCGACGGACCGCGGTTTGGAATAGCACCACGGGGTAAGTCGCTGTACGAGCCGAACGCAGTACCACTTACCAAACCTTGCGGTCACGCGCGGCGGCTTGCTTAGCGCACATCTACTACATCTATAGCGCCCTGCTGAACTGAAGCTTAGAGATGATCGAAGATTATGTGTGGGCTTGGCTGTGGTAAACGCTACACCCGGAGTGGGGATGCGCTAGCTTTTACTGCGGGCGATCATCTTGGCCAGGTCGCGGCCGGCATCTTCGAGTTGTTCATCGTTATCGCCGTAGCCGGACTCGCGGATGCGGCCGGATTTGAGCAGCTCGCCGGAAGCACCGTTTTCGAGAACGAACTCGGCCTTGAACTTGGCTTTGTTCCGGCCGGTCCAGGGGTTCCACCCGCTGCCGCTGCTGAAGTCGTAGACCTGCCCGCGGACTACGACTTCGTCCGTCTCACCCAAGGGAGCCTCGGCCACACGGACCTGGGTGAATTTCCCTTCGTACCGGTCTTCGAGGGTTTCCTGGATTTCTTCGACGAATTCGCTGCCCGCGTCATCTTCTTCTGAATTGTCGGTCAGATTCGTGAACGGGATCAACGTGACGGTGTTGTAGGACGCCAGATCGATCGTCTCGTCGCTGTCGCCGGTATATTCAGGCCAGGCCGCGCGAGCGTCTTGTACTCTTCTTTTGTCCGGGTCGGTTTCGGAGGACGGGGAAGCGGAAGACCCGCTGCTGCCGTTGTTGGAGGACGAACAGCCCCAGCTCCCGAAAACAAGCGCGGCGACCAGAGCGGTGAGTTTAAATGGATGGGGCATGGATAGACCTCGGCAAAAAGGGATGGAGGAAATCAGTGGCTTGAGGCGGGGTTAAATAACGAGGTGTTTTCCCCGCGGGCTTCGCTCCCCGCCGTTATATTTCTTCATCTCAGCAGCGTTGTCAACCGATCAGGCAGCGCGGTCGGCATCCTCTTCGTCGACCTCTTCCCATTCTTCGGCGTCTTCTTCGGACGCCTCATATTCCATCTCGGCGTCGGGCGTTTCCGCTTGCTCTTCTTCCTCGAGGGCTTCTCCGTCTTCTGAGGCAGCAGCGTCTTCCTCGTACGCGACGGCCTCCGGATCGCTTTCGCGTTCTTCCGTGGTGCTTTCCTCGAAGTTCTCGTCGGCGGGATCCGCGACGTCTTGCTCGGCCATTTCTTTCATCGCCTCCCATTCTTCGGGGCTGATTAGCACCTCGCGGGCCTGCGCGGTTTTGTGGTGGCCCAGGATATTGGCGGCCTCCATCTGTTCGATCATCCGGGAGGCGCGGGAGTAGCCGATCGTGAGTCGGCGTTGCAGAAGCGATACCGAGCCGCGGCCGGTCTCCAGGACCACGAGCACCGCGTCGTTGAACAGCGGATCGCGGTCTTGGTCGAGTTCGCCGTCGCCTTCGCCGCCGTTCTTGATCTGCACGAGCTGCGGTTCGAACGACTGTTGGCTGACCGTCTTGAGGAACTTGACCGACTTGCGGATCTCGCTGTCGTCGACAAGCGTTCCCTGGGCGCGGACCAGGTCGGAGGATCGCGGCGACAGGAAGAGCATATCGCCGTGCCCTAACAGCAATTCGCCGCCTTTGGAGTCCAGCACGATCCGGGAGTCCATCCCCGAAGCCACTTTCATACAGACGCGGCTGGGCATGTTGGATTTGATGAGCCCGGTAACGACGTTGGCTTGGGGCCGCTGGGTCGCGAGGATCAGGTGGATACCCACCGCGCGGGCCTTCTGGGCGATCCGAACGATCGACCCTTCGACCTCTTTGTTGGTCATCATCAGGTCGGCCAATTCGTCGATAACGAAGACCAGATAGGGGAGCTTTTTGGGGATGCGGGCGGCTTCCTGGTCCGACTCGACTTCGAGCCGGTCTTTGATCTCGTCCCAGCCCAGGTCGTTGTAGCTGGCGATGTCACGGACGCCGACCTCGGCGAGTAATTCGTACCGCTCGTCCATCTTGGTGACGGCCCACTCGAGGATCTGGGCCGCCTTGTTCATCTCGGTGACGACCGGGCACATCAGGTGCGGGATGGATTTGAACATCGACATCTCGACCATCTTCGGGTCGACCAGGACGAGCTTGAGCTCGTCGGGCCGTTTCGTGAAGAGGAACGACATGATGATGGAGTTCATGCAGACCGACTTGCCCGAGCCGGTGGTGCCGGCGATGAGCATGTGGGGCATCGCGTTGAGGTCCTGGACCAGCGGGTTGCCCGATGCGTCCTTGCCCAGGAACATCGGCAGCTTCATCTTGGCGACTTTTTCGCGGTCGACGGACATCAGCTCCTTGAGGCGGACGCGTTCTTTCTTGAGGTTCGGCACCTCGATGCCGATCGTGTTTTTGCCGGCCATGTTCGGCACGACGCGGATGTTCGGGGCCTTGAGCGCCCGGGCCAGGTCGGAGTCCACGGCCGTGATGCGGCTGACTTTGGTTCCCGGGGCGAGGCGGACCTCGAACAGCGTGATGACCGGCCCAGAGTCGATATTGACGATCTCGCCCCGGATCTTGTATTCGAGCAGCGCGGCCTGAAGTTCTTTGCCCTGTTCATGGATGATCTCTTTAAGTTCACTGCTAAAACCTTTTTCGGGGTCTTCGAGCAGGTCGATCTCGGGGAACTGGTAGCCGGAGAGGTCCATCTCGCGGATGGGCGCTTCGTGGGTCTCCTGCTTCTTGGCGAAGTTGATCGGCATCTGCGACATCTTGGCCCGCAGCGCCTCGGGGTCGAATTTCTTTTTGGAGTTGATATAGGCGGACGGCGCGTCGCCGGTGGCGTCCTCGTCTTCCAGCTCTTCGTCGTCGTCCGCTTGGTAGACGTCTTCGTCGTCGATCGGCGCAATCGGCTGCGTGCCGCCGAGGCCCCCGGCATCTTCGTGGATGGCGTCCGGATCGTCTTCTACTTCCTGCTCGCGGCGGCGTTTACGCTTGGAACGGGCAGGCAGTTCGATCGTGCCGCCGTCCAGATCGTTCTCGCGTTGCGCGACCCCGCTGCCCAGGAATCCAAAGCCCGCCAGGCGGGGACGCTTGATCCGAGACAGATCGACTCCGGGCAAGAGCGACCGGAGCCGGGGCCAGCGGTCGCGGCTCACGTTGGTGATCCGCATCACGCCCTCGGCCAGCACGCGGGGGATCGCTAAAACAAGCTGATCTACGGCCAGCAGCGCCCCGATCCAAAACGCGACACCGAGGATCAGCAGGCTGCCCGCGGGCGCGAAACGGCTGACAAATTCTTCGTGGATGAAGACGCCCAGCAAACCGCCAGGGCCCTCGGGTCGGCCGTCGTAGCCGGCGACGAAGCGCGACGTCGCGACGGCCACCAACCCGGAAGTGGTGGCCGTCATCACCGCCAGCCCCGCGGCGCGGATGAGCCATTGGTTGACCGGCCGTTTACTAAGCGTCAGACCCAGCCAAGCCCCGACGCCCAGCACCGCGATCCAGACGCCCGGGCCGATCACCAGGTAGGCTTTGTGCGCGATCGCGGCCCCCAGCGGTCCGATCCAGTTGGCGGTGTCGGTGTTGGTCACGCCCACGGCGTAGGACGGAGCATCAGCCCGGTGATAGCTCAGCAGCGACACGACCACCAAAACCCAGAGACAGACCCCCACGGCCAAGCCGATCTGTCGCCACACGGCATACCGTTCGTCTAACGCTTTTTGCTTCTGGGTTTTTCGTTTAGCCATAGATCTGCTGCTGTGTATGAATCTCGATCAGGGCGCATTACCAACCGCCCCGCAGCAGTTGTATCGGCCCTCCGCGGGGCGAAGCAATAAAGTTCGGCCGTCCCACAGGCACCCCGGCCCCGGGGAGAACCGCGGAGGATCGATTTTGCTAAATGATTTTCAAGAATACGCTTAACCGTCGTCGCCGGGCTGATCCCGGGTGCGAACCAGTTCACGCCGATTCGTGAGGTAGCGGTCGAACCAGGCGAGCATCGGCTCGCGGAGGGGCTCGACCACCTGATCGCCCAGCGTGGTGTGATCGGCTTCGGCGATGCGGACGAGTTCGACGTTGTCGCGGTCCGCGGATTCGTAAAGCCGCAGCGCGTGGTCGATCGGAATCAGGTGATCCTTCTCCCCGTGAAAAATCAGGACGGGGGTGTCGATTTCCGCGATCAGTTTGCTGCTATCGGCGTCGTCGGGAGAGAAACCGCCGAACCGGCCGGCGTGATCGACGATACGCTGGAACTTGGCCTCAGAAAACGCGCGGAAACCGATCGCTCGGCCGAAATCGGGCACGACCTCCCGGAACGACGAAAAGGTAGAGATAAGCACCAGCGCCTCCACCCGGTCGTCCCGGGCGGCCAGTTGTACCGCAGTCGAGGCCCCCAGCGAAACGGCCGTGACGCCGACCGGCCCGGCGAGCAGACCCCGCTTTTCCAAGTCGTCGAGCACCACGACCATGTCTCGGGATTCTTGGACGCCGTAGCTCGCCCAGTCGCCCGTCGACCGCCCGTGGCCGCGCTGATCGACGAGGATCGTGCGGTATCCCTCGGCCGCGAGCAGGCGTGACCAGCCGAGGTAGCGGGTCTGATTAATCGTGTCGAAATACCCGTGGAGCATCAGGATCGTCGCCCGGGGCGGCCGGGTCTGACGCGGTGTGTCGGGGCCGCCTTCTCGTTCGAACACCATGCGTTTGAGCTTCGGCTTGTCGTCGTGGGGCTCGGTGCCGACGTAGCGTTCGTTCGACGGATCGATCACCCAGACCGCGAGCGAGGCGGGGGTTCGGCCGGTTACTTCGACGCGGAACTGGTGGTCGATGACGGTATCGTCGAGGGCCAGCGGCCGTTCACGATCCACCGAGGCGAGCGGCTTGCCGTGATTCGGCGGCTTGACCACCTGCTTGCCCAAAAAGCTTTCGCAACCCGATGCGAACATCGCCAGGAAGATCACGCAGAAAATACCCGCGGAGAAGCGAGACCGGTTTCCAAAAGCAGCGAGGGATTGATAAACCATCACGTTGGATTGTAGCCCGTCAAGAAAGGCTTTAGGCGAAAGCCGTCAGGTCCCGGTATGGCCAAAGCCCCCGTCCCCGCGGGATGTATCGGGCAGATGGTCGACCTCGACCCACTGGGTACGGGGGACGGGTTTGATGAGCATCTGGGCGATCCGCATGCCGGGTTCTATCGTGAAGGCGTGGGGGCCGTGGTTGATCAGGGGGACGCACACCTCGCCGCGGTAGTCGGCATCGATCGTGCCGGGGGTATTGGGCATGGAGATGCCGTGCTTGACCGCCAGGCCCGACCGGGGGCGGACCTGGGCTTCGTAACCAACCGGCACGGCCATCCTGAACCCGCAGGAGACCAGCGCGATCGCCCCCGGGCGCAGCTCGATCGATCGGCCGTCGGGCGGCGCAGCGTGCAGGTCCATGCCGGCGGCGTGCTCGGACTGGTAGGCGGGCAGCGGGACGCGGCGGCCGTGCGGCAGGCGTTGGATCGGGACCTGGAGCATCAGAGTGACCGTCGTGAGGGAGGAGCGTGGGGAAGCGAGAAGTCTACCAGTGGCCGCCGAGCATTTGCCGGATGGCGTGGGCGACGCCGTGTTCGTTGTGCGCTAGCGTGGTCCGGTCGGCCGATTGGGTGGCGGCGGGGACGGCGTTGGCCATGGCCACGCCCAGGCCGGCCTGCTTCAGCATCGCCAGGTCGTTGATCTCGTCGCCGACCGCGGCGATTTGTGCGGGATCGATACGGTGCTGGTGCGCGATCCAGGACAGGCCGCGCCACTTGTTGACGCCCTTGGCGAACACCTCAACGATGAAGATGGCTTCGTCCTGGCGGGCGGTGGGGACACCGGCAAAGCAGTGGAGCTCGGTACGATTGCCGAAGCGTTCGGTGATCCGCTGCTCGATATCGAAGGCCCGCTGCCCGCTGACCACGACGCCCACCCGGAGGCTGTGGCGCAGTTCGTCGGGTGTGGGGTAGCGGATCTCGCCGACTTTCAACTGGTTGGCGGTAAACCATCGGCGGGTCTGGGGCGTGACGTCGCCGTCGCCGGTCACGAGGAAGTCGCGGCCGGTGCGCGAGTGTTCCTGATAAACGAGGATTGCTTCGGGCAGGTCGCGGAGAAATTCGACGAGTTCGAGCGCGAGGCCGGGTTCGAAATCGGCGAGGTCGACCGCCTGTGCGGAAGGCAGATCGACCACCACCGCGCCGGAGTTGAAGACACCGTATTTCAGGCCGGGGATATCGCCCACCGCGTCGAGCGATTCGCGCCACCCGCGGCCGGTACACGGGACGACCCAGGTGCCCGCCGCCAGGGCTTGGGCGATGGCGTCGCGGTTAGCGGCACTGACTTGTTGGTCGGGCCCCAGGAGGGTGCCGTCGAGATCCAGGGCGAGCAGTCGGTACTTCATAGCGCGGTCAGCGGGTGGCAAGGGGGCGGCGGAGTGCGGCGGCGATCTGCGCGGATAACCCGTCACAGACCAATCCGAGATTAACGTTGCTGGCTAAGCGGGATTCGGCGGTGGAGAGCGTAGCGATCACGGTCAGCCAGGGGTCCACCGCGGCCTGCGCTCCCGCGGGGTCGGCCGGATCGCAGTCCTGAGCCAGGCGGGTGAGTTGCTGACGGGCGTGGGCGGCGACGAGCGAAAACATCAGGCCCGCGGCGAGCTTGTTGGCGGCTTCTTTCGACGCGTTTTTGTGCTGCTTGACCCACGCCTCGGCGAAGGCGTTGATCCGGTCGGCCATATCGCTGCCCAGCGAAGGGACGGCGCGGCCTCGGCCGAGCTGTTCGAGTTGCGCCAAGACCACCGCCGCCCATTCGGTCAGGCGGTAGTCCAGGGCGAGCCGGGTCCGGCCGAGGCTGCCCTGAGCAAACCCGACCAGCCAGGAACGCTCGACCGGCTCGAGATGCTCGGCGTGCTCCTGGAGGAAACGATCAAGGATCGCGTCGGGCAGGGGCACGAACGCGGTCCGCTGGCACCGGCTCCGGATGGTCGGCAGGAGCCGGTCTTCGTGGGCGGTGGCCAGGATAATCGTCGTGCCCCCGCCCTGATCCGGCGTGGGCGGTTCTTCCAGGGTCTTGAGCAGCGCGTTCTGCCCGGCGGTGTTCAGCAGCTCGGCCTCGTCGATCACGAACACCTTGCCGTGATTCAATTGAGCCCGGCGGTAGGCGGGTTCGATCAGAGCGCTGCGGAGGATATGGACGGGGATCGAGGTGAGCTTGCGGTCGCGGATCTGTTTTTCGTCGCTGTAGCGGGCGAGCTCTTTGGTCACGACGTGCAAGTCGGGATGGTTGACCGGAGGGTTCGCGTCGGCAGGCTCGGCCGTCGGGTCGCGTGTTTCAGACTGAGCGGCGGCCGAGGGGAACAAGCGGCAGGAAGGACACTGATTGCAGGCGGCGACCTGGCCGGTGAGGCTTTTGGACGGTGAATGGCACAGCAGAACACGGGCGAAAGCCAGGGCGGTCGTGCGTTTGCCCACCCCGGGCGGGTCATAGAAAATCTGGGCGTGGTGGACACGGCCGGAGGCGAGCTGGGCGTGGAGTTGTTCGAGGGCTCGGGGCTGGCCCTGGATGTGTTCCATAGTGAGAAGGCATGTTAGCGGCGTTGGGCCGGCGGCGAATTTTCGATCGTATGGGTGGCGCGGTTCGCTATTTCGCTGACGCGGCAACTCGCGTAAAGTTTGGGGAATGCCTAAAGACCCGACCAACGCGACGCTGGTGGAGCGGGTGCCGATCCACGAGGACCTGGCCCTGTTCCGGATCCGTTACAACGACCACGACGTGCCGGCGTTTGAGCCCGGCCAGTTTGCGACGCTGGGCCTTCCTGCCCCGGCTCCCGAAGACGGCGCGGCCGCGCGTCCGGCACGGCCGGGCCGGGGGCCGCGGCTGGTCCGCCGGGCGTACTCCATCGCGTCGCCGGCCACGGAGCGCGAGAGGCTGGAGTTTTATATCGTGCGGGTGAATGAGGGGAAGCTCACGCCGTCGCTGTGGGAGGTCTCGCCGGGCGACAAGCTGTTTATGAACGAGAGGCTCGGCGGGCATTTTGTTTTGCCCTGGGCCGGGGCCGGGGCCGGGGCAGACGATCCGGGCGCCGTGGGGGACGGGGCGGAGTCCGCCGGGTCCGCCGAAGGAGCGGCTACGCCAGACGACGCCCGGCGGACCTTTGTGATGGTGGGTACGGGGACGGGGCTGGCACCGTTTCGCAGCATGTACCTGACCTACCGCCACGAAGACCGGTGGGACAAGTTTGTGTTGATGGACGGCTGCCGGGTGGCAAAAGACCTGGGGTATTATCAAGAGTTCACCGAATTGGCGGCCGCGGACGAACGGCTGGTTTATCTGCCGACCGTCACCCGGGAGCCGACAGAATCGTCGTGGCCGGGCCTGCGCGGCCGGGTTAATCGTTTGCTGGAGGCGGAGACATTTCGGGAGTTAACCGGGGCTGCGCTCGACCCGGTCACATGTCATGTTTACCTCTGCGGGAACCCGGCGATGATCGACCAGGTCGAGGCCGACCTGACACAGCGGGGCTTCGTCACCCAGGATCGCAAGCACCCTGAAGGAAGCCTGCATTTCGAACGCTACTGGTAATCGTAGAGGCAAAAAGTATGCCAGATCGCTTGCCGTACGTGCCCGGCGTTCGAATCACGGGACCGCAATCTGGCCCCGATTAATAACCTCAGCCTAGCCCGACCTCAACCTCGATTGAGGAGGAATCAGTCGACCCGCGGGGTGACGTGTCCGTGGCGGAGCATCCAGGTGACCAGCACCGTGGTGGCACTGATTACAAAAGCGAACGCCAGCACCGCGGCGCCGCCGAACGGCCCGCGCCAATCCGAGAACAGATCGCCCACCACCGGCGGCCCTACGGCCAATAGCAGCCGATCGGTCACCCCCGGGTTCTCGTGTGTCGCGCTTACGCGGTACCGGCCCGGCGTCTCGATCTCGAAGACGAATTCGCTGTTGGCACGTCCGTCGTTGAACATCTGCGATTCGCCCTCGGCCGCTTTCGCTTGCTCCACCGTGAGAAAGCGACCGGTGGCGAGTTCTTGCACGTTCATGTCGAGGGCCGGCGTTTCTCGGAAAATCCGGGTGGTGTCGAAATCCTCGCCGCGGTACGTCCCGACCTTTTCGTAGTAGACCAGATACCGCCCCGGCGTATCGAAAGCCAACTCGGCGCTACCCGGCACGACCAGCCGCTGCATCTGGGCGATCGATTCGGCGACCTGAACTTTCGCGACATTTACCGATGCGGTAAACGCCGCCACCCCGATGAGCATCAACACGAACGCGAGGCCGTACCACCCACGCGATGGGAGACGGCGGCTGCCGCCCGTCTCGCTCGAGGCGGCGGATTGAGATCCTTGCGTAGGTTTGATCGGCAACGCCGAGCCGTGGTCTTTCATTTGGCACATGGTAGGGCGGTCACCGCAGGATTGCCGCACCACCCGGATGGCAGCGCCGGCCGATCACACGTCGAGGTTTTTGACTTCGAGTGCGTGGTCTTCAATGTACTTTCGCCTCGGCTCGACGTGCTCGCCCATCAGGACGCTAAACAGCGACTCGGCCTCGCTTGCTGCGTCCCAGGTGACCCGCATCAGCGTGCGGTTCTCGGGGTTCATCGTCGTATCCCAGAGCTGGTCCGCGTCCATCTCGCCCAGCCCTTTGAACCGCTTGATCTCCAACCCGCCCCGGCCTGATTCCAGGATCGCGTCGGCCACTTCCGCTAGGCTCACCACCGGGACGGTTTTGGCTTTGTCCGTGCCCGCGTGGCTCACCAGTTCGAACTTCGTGGGGGCCATCGCCCCGGTTACCGTCTGACGCGGCTTGAGGAAGTAGTCCTGAATCTCCAAACCCAGCGTTTCGAGCTTGGCGAAACACGCCTCCAGGTCGCGTACCTCGTGGAGTTCTCGCCGGACCACCAGCCGATGCCCGGTATCGGCCGCTTCGCCCGGCAGCTCGTCGTCTTCCACCATCAGGTGCTGCTCGTGGCGGAAGTTTTCTTCTTCTGCCTCCGACCAGAAGTAGTGGGTGCCGGTGAGCCCGTTGCTGGTTTCGTCGGCCGGGACTTGGATCTGGTGGGTCGGCAGCCGCCCCTGCCCCGCGGGGTCCGATTCGCGCATGGCCAGCAGCTCGGCGAGCGTCAGCCCACGCCGCTGAACGATCTGGACCAGGTCGCGGAGCTGAGTCAGCGCGTCGAGCGTCGCGATCAGATCGTTGCCCTCGATCCGTTGGGCCTCGGCCCGATCGGCGCTGTCGTGGTCGGCATAAACAATCAGTTGTGCCCCGCCCACGCCCAACTCCCCCAGCACGGTCTGCATCCGCCGTTCGTTGAGCACGTATTCCGATTTTTTACCTCGGCTGACCTGATAGAGAGGGGGCTGGGCGATAAAGATTCGGCCCTGCTTAATAAGGTCGGGCATCTGCCGGAAGAAAAATGTCAGCAATAGGGTGCGGATATGGCTCCCGTCGACGTCGGCGTCGGTCATGATGATGACCTTGCCGTAGCGCAGCTTTTCGAGGTCGAAATCGTCCGCACCGATGCCGCAGTTCAGGGCCTGGATGATCGTACGGATCTCCTCGAACCCGAGGATTTTGTCCAGCCGGGCCTTCTCTACGTTGAGGATCTTCCCCTTGAGCGGGAGGATCGCCTGGGTGTTGTGGTCTCGGCCGCCCTTCGCGCTGCCCCCGGCGGAATCGCCTTCGACGAGGTAGATTTCGGACTCTTCGACGTTTTTCGAGGTGCAGTCGTAGAGCTTGCCCGGGAGGCCGCCGGAGTCTAGCGCCCCCTTGCGCCGGGTCAGGTCGCGCGCCTTGCGTGCCGCCTCCCGCGCCTCGGCGGCCATGACGGCCTTCATACAGATCTTCTTGGCGTCCCCGGGGTTTTCTTCGGTCCAGTTGGTCAGGGCCTGGCCCATCGCGGAGCTCACCAGCGCCTCCACCTCGGGGTTCAGCAGTTTGCCTTTGGTCTGGCCTTCGAATTGCGGATCGGGGATCTTGACGGAGATCACCGCCACCAGGCCTTCACGCCAGTCGTCGCCGGAAGGAGTTGGCCCCGAACCCTTGAGCACGCCGTTACCCTTGGCGTAGGTGTTGAGCGTCCGGGTCAGCGCGGTTTTGAAGCCCGACAAATGGGTGCCGCCGTCCGGGGTGTTGATGTTGTTTGCGAAGCAGATCAGGTTTTCGTTGTAGGCGTCGACGTACTGGAGCGCGACGTCGCAGATCAGCGTGCCTCCCTGAGAATCCTGGGTTTCGCTGCTGACCGCGATGGGTTCGTGGAGCGGGTTTTTGGTTTGGTTGATGTGGCGGACCATCTCGATGATGCCGTCGTCGAACTTGAACACCTCACGCTTGGGCCCGTCCCCGGTGGCGCTGCCGCCCATTTCGGGGGGACGCTCGTCCTCGATCACGAGCTTGATCCCGGGGTTGAGGTACGCGCGTTCGCGGAGCCGGTTCGCGATGGTGGGGTAGTCGTGGGTCAGGTTGCCGAAGATTTCGCGGTCGGGCCGCCAGGCGATTTTGGTCCCGGTGGAGGTCCGTTGGCCGATGGGTTTGAGTTCTTCGTTGACGTCGCCGCGGACAAAAGACATGTGGTGAAGAGTGCCGTCCCGGGCGACTTCGATTTCCAGCCACTCGGCCAGCGCGTTGACGCAGGACACGCCGACACCGTGGAGCCCGCCGGAGACTTTGTAGGAGTTCGAATCGAACTTCCCTCCGGCGTGGAGGATGGTCATGACGATTTCGACGGTGGGGCGGCCGTTTAGGGTCGGGTTTTCGTGCTTGTAGGGACCGACCGGGATGCCCCGGCCGTTGTCGACCACGGTGACGGAGTTGTCCGGTTTCAAGGTGACGTGGATCTCGTCGCAGTGGCCCGCCAGCGCTTCGTCGATCGAGTTATCGACGACTTCCCAGACCAGATGGTGCAGCCCCCGCGCGTCGGTGCCGCCGACGTACATCGCGGGACGCTTGCGGACGGCCGCCAAGCCTTCGAGCACCGAGATGCTGTCTTCCGAATATTGGTCCGCGGAACCGTTTTGCGGGGCCGGAGAAGGAGGCGGGTCGGGCGGAGATTCCGGGGCGGGGGGGCCTTCTTGCATAAGGGAGCGGGCCTGAGGAAGGGGGAGGTGACGGGGGTAAAAGGGCGTCAGCCGGGCGGCGGCGAGCCTGATTTTCCGAGCGCCGAATTTTACCACAATTATCACCAACCCACAACGCGGCGGGTGGCCGCGATATGGATTTTAACTTTATGAATAGGATAACTTTATGTAATCTATTCCGTCTCGATTTCGAGAGCCTCGCCGCCCCCGGCGTCCCGCCGTGGGTCTGCGTCGAGGGTAACACCCTGGCCCAATTCCGCCACCGCGGGATTGTCCCCTCGGGCCAGCGCTTCGATCTTGTCTTCCAGCCTCGCGGGCAGGCCCTCTTCCTCAGGGTCGCCACTCGAGCGGTAGTTCGGCGACGAGATCATCTGCTGCGCTTCACGCCAGGCTTTCATCGCTTGCTCGGGTCGGCCCAGCCGGTAGAACGCATCGCCCTGGTGGTCGATAATCACCGGGTGCATGCCGCCCTCGGCGTTACGGCTCTTGCCCAACCACTCGAGGGCCTCTTCGAATTGACCCCGCTTATAAAATACCCAGCCGAGCGAATCGAGATACGCCGCCGCCTCCGGCTCCTCCTCCACCGCCCGGCGGATCAGTTGCTCGGCTTCCGCCAGCCGCACCCCCGCGTTGGCCAGGCTGTACCCCAGCGAATTGTTCAGCGACGCGTTGCGTGGGTACTGGGCCACGGCACGTTCCAACACCCGCCACGCCGCGGACCGGTCCCCCCGCTCCTCGTAGAGCGTGGCCATCTGCTGATACAAGTAGGGGCCCAGGCGGGGGTGTTCTTCCGCCACCGCGACGACCTGGGCTTCGGCCTCGCCGAGCGCGTCGGGCGTCGCCTGGAAGTAAGCCTGGGTCAGCAATTGCGAAACCTGGAAATCAACCGCCATGCTTTCGCGGTGCTCTTGGGACAGGGCCGATCGGATCGAGGCGGCGGCCGAGCCGAACTCTTTCAACACAAAATAGGCCCGGCCCAGCGTCAGCCCGCGCTGAAAGCTGGCGGGCTTGGCGGCCCACCGGACCACTACGACCCGGGCCCAGCGCTCGAGATCCACCGTCCGCCGATAAAACCTTTCACCAATCAGGAGCACGGCGTCGTCGGACGCGTCTTGTGCAGGATCGAGATACGGCTCGAGTACTTCGTGGACCGCCTCCGCTTCGTTCAGCCCGGCGTGAATAGCCAAGCGCAGCCGATCGTACTTCACCGGGTCGGTCGTCTCGGGATCCACTCTTGCCAACACTTCGCGGGCTTCCGCAAAACGATTGAAACTTACCAAGACGATGGCGCGTTCTCGGAGAGTGACCTGCGCTTGCGGGATCGTATCGAACATCCGCCGGAGCAGCCGACGGTAGTTTTCCTGCATATTGCCGCGGTTGTAGATGTCCAGCAAAGCCTCGTAGATCGCTTCATCGGTGGGGCGGGCGTTGAGCGCATCGAGTAGGGTCGTTTCCGCTTCCGCCACCCGGCCCAGGTCAACCAATAGCCGCGCTTTTTCCAGCATCAACGGTCCACCCGGCGGCGAACGCCGCAGCGCTCCTTCGAGCAGTACCAGTGCCTCGCCTTCGCGGCCCGCTTCTTTCAGTGCCCTGGCCCGCAACAGCACCACACGCGGATGGATCGAATCAGCCAAGCGATCGCCGAGAACATCTTCTGCCTGCCCCAGGTCGCCGCGTTCCAGATAGACCGCCGCCAACTCGATCCGGGCCAGGTCTTGCTCGGGCGAAAGCTCAGCCGCGCGCCGGAAGGCCTCGACCGCGGAATCCTTTTGGCCGTCGGCCTGCAACAGTTTGCCGCGGAGCGTCGCCAGCATCGCCGACCAGGCCGGGTTTTCATCCGCAGAGGCTTCGGGGGGGAACGCCGCCAGCAGCACCCCAGGCTCCGGGGTCTCGGCGAGTAGGCGATCGGCGTACAACTCGGCCAGCTCGGGCGAGCCCGCCATGCCGTTGGCCGTCAGAGTGATCGCTCGACGAACCGCCGCGCGGTCTTGCGGGTCGGCCAGCAGGAGCGTCAGCAGCCGACCGAATACCGCGTCGTCGCCGGGCCGAGTTTCGAGATGCGCGGCCAACAAGTCCGCGGCTTCGTCCCGAGGCAAAACATCCGCCAACGCCAGACGCAGCGGGGTTGAACCTTGGGCGTGGTCCATCGCTTGCAATTTGCGGATCAGCTCCTGCGCATCGATGCCGTGATTCACCGCGTAAGGAATCAGGGCCAGCGCCCCGGGCGAGGCACCGCTTTCCTCGATCCCGCTGATGAGCAGATCGCCCGCCGACCGCGTCTGCCCGAGCCGCAGCAGCGTGTAGAGCCGTCGGCGGTGCAGAGCTTCGCCGTTGAGGACGCCGAATTCCGCCGCCGCGGCGTACGACTCCCGGGCGCGGGACGGATCGTCGAGGCGGTGGTACAGATCGCCGAGCCGCATGAGGGTCTGTCCGTGCTGCGAGGAGACAGCGGCGAGCTCACGTCCGTAGGGTGACGCCGCACGGCGGGCGGCCGCGTTGCCTTCCAGGAAATCCCGCGTGCCTTCTATCGCGGCTGCGGCGTAGCCCGCTTCGGCCAAGGCGTTGGCCAGATAAAAACCGATAAGCTGCTCGGCGACGGGATCCGTGACGGCGGATCCCTCGGTGAGGCGCTTGGCCTGGTTCAGTAAAGCGATCGCCCGGCTCCAATCCCGCTCATCGACGGCGGTGCGTCCGAGCATGAATAAGCTCTCCAGGTCGGTGGGATCGATGATATAAGCGCGGCGGTAATAGTTGGTCGCCGAGACCCGATTGCCCGAGCGTGTCCAGGCGTGGGCGAGGCCGCGGAGGATCGCCGAGCGGTCGGGAGCCAGGCGGAGGGCTTTTTCGTACTGCTGTACCGCGCGGAAGTTATCGCCCTGGCGCAAGGCCTGTCGGCCGGCGGCGTAGAATTTTTCCGCCGCTAACGGGATCGCCGCCGAGGCTTGATCATTTGCGGTGTCGATGCGGGGTGGCCGCAGCGCTTCGGGCACCGGCTGGGCCGCGACCACCTGATCGAGCGTCCACTGGGCCTGAACCAAAGCCTCGCCGGTCAGCGGCGTGACGGCCGCGGCGGCCACTCCCGGCGGGGGCGGAACCTCGGTCAGCCGGACGGGCTGAGATGTAGCGTCACGCGGGGCAGCACCGCCGACCCCCTCGCCGCGGGGGCCGGGCGACTCACAAGAAAACATGGCGGCGGTGAACGCGGCACCGGTGAGCCAAAGAACAAAACGAGATTGGATGCCCATGCCGATATTCTACGCCCCAAGTTTCGGCTTGCCCGGGGGATGCGGCAGGCGGGTAAATACGCGAGGGGGCCGCCGGGCTATGGGTGGTTCCCAGGTTTTGACCGCGTCCGCTCTGCGTCTGCGGGTTCGGTGGGGTGCGGCCGAGGGATTGCGGCCCGGCCTGACCCATTCACGGGATAATTTTGTTCAGCGGATAGCTGAAAATGGCCCGCCCGCCCGCGCGGGAAAGTTTGGGCACCAGCTCGCGTTCGATCCGGCGGTCCACGATCACTTCGACCGCGACCCAGTCCTGGTCCGCGAGATCGTTGACCGTCGGCGACTGCGCGGCAGGGATCTGGGCCAGCACCTGGTCGAGCTGCGCCCGCGGCACGTTGAGCTTGAGCCCGACCTGGCCCTTGGCGGCGATCGCGCCTTTGAGAAGCAGGGCGAGGTCCTCGATTTTCTCTCGCTTCTGCGTATCCGTCCAGGCGTCGCGGTTCGCGATCAGCCGGGTGGTCGAAGTAAGAATCGTATCGATCACGCGCAGCTTGTTGGCGCGGATCGAGCTGCCGGTCTCGGTAATATCGACGATCGCATCGATCAGCCGTGCCTTGACTTCGGTGGCCCCCCAAGAGAATTCGACCTTTTTGACCGCGATGTTGCGGTCGTCGAAGTACCGCTGGACCGATTTCTTGAGTTCGGTGGCCACGATGCCGCCGGCGAGGTCTTCGGGGGCCTTGATGGGCGACTCTTCGGGTACACAAAGCACCCAGCGGGCGGGGTTGGAAGTCGCCCGGGAGTATTCGAGTTCGCAGACCTCGTGGACATCGGAATTGTTCTCGACGACCCAGTCGTGGCCGCAGATACCGAAGTCGATCACGCCGTCTTCGACGTAGCGGGACATCTCCTGTGACCGGAACATCATCGCGGTCATCGCGGGGTCGTCGATCTCGGGGTAGTAGGACCGGCTGGACACGTTGATCCGGTAGCCGGCCCGGTGGAAGAGATCGACGGTCGCGTCCTGGAGCGAGCCTTTGGGGATGCCTAAACGTAGGGCGGCGGGATCGGGGGCGGCGGTGGTCATGGCGGAGGGGCGGTGGCGGTGAGAGCCCGGGGCTTCACCCTGGGTCAGCGGCGACGCGAAAGAACGAGAGACGCATCGGGGCCGCGGGATCGGGGTAGAGAATTTCGGCCTGAGTTATTTCTTTTTGGTGCGAACGACTTTCTTCTTTGCCGTTTTTTTCTTGGTGGTTTTCTTGGTTTTGGTCGCGGTGGCGGCGGCTGAGGGGGCCGCAGCCTGGTCGCGGGGGTCGGCTTGCGTGTCGGCCCAAGCCTGAAGGGCGAGGTGGGCTTCCAGGGCGTCGCCGGCTTTGACCTGGCGGGTCAGGTAGGCCTCGGCTTCGGGAGGCGAGGTGCCTTCATCCAAACAGCCGGCCCCGATCAGCAGCGCACACAGCTTCTCGTCGATGGGCATCGCGTGCCCGCCGAACGACATCAGCGTGACCTGCGCCGCGACGTAGGGGGTCATGCCTTCGAGGACGTCGAGATACGTCCGCTGCTCTTTCTTCCCCTTGCCGGCGATCGAGTGCATGTGGATGTCGTGCTCGATTTTGTAGACCGCGTTGAGCGATTCGCGCATCCGGATCACCCGCACCGCGGCGTCGGGGTAGTCCTCGCCGATAAAATCGACCAACTCATGCGTATGGCTGATGCGCAGGTCGTTGATATCGATGACCCGATCCATGATCGCGGTGAAAGCATCCTCGGCCGAGGCCTGGGTGGCGTTCCATTGCAAGAACCCCACGATCAACTGGGCGATCGGGTCACGCGGCGGAGGCTCCTCGGCCCCGGCGTGGGCGGCGAGGGCTTTTTTCAGCAGCGCGGCGAACTTCTTGGCGGTGACGGGGTCCTGTTTGGCCAACGGTTATTTCTCGGTAGGGGGGTGAGGGGGCGGGGCAGCGTCCGCCGGAGTGGAGGGGGCGGCGGTCGGGGGCTCGGCCGAAGCGGGATCGGACGCCGCGGCATCGCTGGAGCCCAAGGTACGTTTCATGCCTTCATCGATCGCGGCGAACAGTTCGGCCTGTCGTTTGAGGTCGTGGTCGATTTCGAACCGCAGGTGGGGGACGAGCCGCAGCGACACCGCGGTCTTGACCTGCCGCTGGATGTGCATGGTCGCGTCCTTCAGGCCGTGGAGGGTCCGCGATTCGTACTGATCGGGGGTGACGGACACGAACACCGTGGCGTTCTTGAGGTCCGGGCTCACGTCGACGCGCGTGACACTGACCAGCCCCTTGATCCGCGGGTCCGCCAAGCCGCGCTGCAGCACCGACGCGACGGCGCGGTGGAGCAGCGATTCGATTTGTTTCTGGCGTTGGGACATGGCGGGGTAGGTTTTTGCGGCGGAGATAACGCGGAGGCAGGGGCGGATCATCAGCGGCCGGTGAGGATCTCTTTTTTATGGTCGATAAGTTCGAAATCGCGGTGGTTCTGAAGCTTGTCGATCAGGCGGTCCAGCGTGCTCTGGGTATGGGGCATGTCGTTGCTGACGAGGGCCAAACCCAGCACGCCTCGGGTGTGGTCGTCGAGCTTGGCCACCTCGGCGACGGAGACCTGGTGCTCGCGGTGGAGCCGGTCCTTGAGGCTTTTGACGACGCTGCGTTTGTCTTTGAGCGAAGCCGAGCCGTGGACCCCGATCTCGAATTGGAGTATTCCGATGACCATGAGGCGGGGCGAATGACGGCAGCAAAAGGGCGTGGTACCAGGGGGTGCTCGCCCCTTTGCGGGGCGGGTTTCCCGGATCAATCGAGGGTCCGCTGGACCTCGGTAACCTTGTAGAACGAGAGGACGTCGCCGGCTTTGAGGTCGTCAAAGCCGGCGACCCGGACGCCGCATTCGGTGCCGGCCCGGACCTCTTTGACCTCGTCCTTGATGCGGCGGAGGCTCTCGACGTCGCGGTCGTCGGTGACCACCACCCCGTCGCGCGAAACCCGGATTTTCACGCCGGCTTTCTGGGCCGAGCCTTCGGTAATCAGACACCCGGCGATGCTGCCGAGTTTGCTGATGCGGAAGACTTCCTTGACCTCGGCCTGGCCGATCTCTTCTTCCGTGCGGTCGGGCGTGAGCATGCCTTCGAGGCCTTTTTTCACGTCGTCGGTCAGGTCGTAGATCACCCGGTACATGCGGATATCGACCTTGCGGGCCTCGGCGATTTCCCGGACCGCGGGGGTCGCGGTGACGTGGAAGCCGAGGATGATGGCGTCCGACGCGTCGGCCAGCAGGACATCCGACTCGGTGATCCCGCCGACGCCGGCGTGGAGAACCTTGACGGTGACTTCATTGTTGCCCATCTTTTCCAGGCTGCCGCGCAGGGTCTCGATCGAGCCTTGGACATCGGCCTTGATAACGACGCGGAGGTCTTTGATGTTGCCCGCAGCCACCGCGTCGGCGAAGTTGTCCAGGGTAACCTTGGTCTTGCTGGCCAGGGTTTGCTGCCGCTCGGTTTCACGGTACTGCAGCGCGACTTCTTCGGCGCGTTTAAGAGAGTCGGTGACAAAGAACTTGTCGCCCGCATCGGGCACCTCGTCGATGCCGGAGAGTTCGAGCGGGGTCGCGGGGCCGGCGTCGTTGACTTTGGCTTCCCGGTCGTTGGTCATGTCGCGGACCCGGCCGAAGGCTCGGCCGGAGACAATAAAGTCGCCGACCTTGATCTGGCCGTCCTGCACCAGGACACGGGCGACGCTGCCGCGGCCGGTCTGCATCTCGGCTTCGATAACGGTGCCGCGGGCGGGGCCGGCGTAATCGGCGGTGAGTTCGAGCAATTCGGCCTGATAATCCAGGATTTCCAACAGCTCGGTGATCCCCGTGCCTTCGGTGGCGGAAGTTTTGATGATCTCGGTTTCGCCGCCCCATTCGGTGGGGTTCAGGCCGTGCTCGGCGAGTTGCCCGAAGATTTTCCGGACATTTTCGTCGGTGGCCTGGGGGGTGTCGATCTTGTTGAGAGCAACAATGATGGGGACTTCGGCGGCCTTGGCGTGGGCGATGGCTTCCAGGGTGGTCGGCATGACCCCGTCGTCGGCGGCCACGACCAGGACGACGAGGTCGGTCATTTTCGCGCCGCGGGCACGCATGGAACTGAAGGCTTCGTGGCCGGGGGTATCCAGGAAGACGACCGACTTTTTCTTGCCGTCCGATCCTTCGACCGAGACGCGGTAGGCCCCGACGTGCTGGGTGATGCCGCCGTCTTCGTGGTCGGCGACGTCGGCCTTGCGGATGCGGTCCAGGAGCGACGTCTTGCCGTGGTCGACGTGGCCGAGCACGGTGACGATCGGCGGCCGGGGCTGGACGTCGACGCGTTCGCGAGCTTGGAACTGCTTCTCGACTTTTTGCTCGGCGGTTTCGAGCTCTTTGACCTCGAGCTCGATGTCGTACTCCATGGTGATTTCCATGGCGGCTTCGGTGCCGATGGCCGAGTTCACGTTCGCCATCACGCCCTGCTTGAACAGGAACTTGAGGATCTGGGCGGTCTTGATGCCGGTGGCGGCAGAGAGGCCTTTAATGGTGATGGGTTCTTCGATTTCGACCTTGCCGCCGGTCTCGGCGGCGGACTGGGTCTGGAACCCGGTGGCGGAGCTCCCCTTGGTACGCAGGTCGCGACGACGCTGCTTCATGTAGCCGGTCGATCCCTTGAGGCGGGCGTCGAGTTCGTCCGCGTCCGCTTTGGAGAGCTGGGTCGGCCCGGTCAAGAGGGCGTCGGCGGAGCGGCCCCGCCGGCTGTTGAGCGAGCGGCGTTTGTTGTTCCGGTCGTCGCCACCACCACCACCGCCGCCCGCGCCGCGGACGCCGCCGCCGCGGGCCGGGCCGCGGGACCGAGAGATGCCATCGACTTCACCGCCGCCCGAGCGGCCACCACTCGGCCCGCCGCCCGAGGGGCCGCCGGAACCGCTGCGCCGGGGACGCGGGGGGCGATCGGGTTCGGGTTTTTCGACCCGGATCACTTTGGGGCCGGAGAGCTTGGCTTTCTTGGGCGTTTCGAGCTGCTGGCCGACCGGTTTGACCACGTCGGGTCGGTCCGGCACGTTTTCGACGCCCACCGGGCCGACGGGGTCGGAGCTGTCTGAGGGCATTTCGGGGGCGTCCGACGGGGTTTCTGTGGCAGGATCTGTCGGTTCGGAAGATTCCGGGGCAGCCTCGGGTATGGCTTGTTCTGGTGCCAGTTCGACGAGGGGCTCGACGGGTTTTGGCTTGCGTTTGGGGGCCGGCTTCTTGGCGACGGGTTCTTTGAGCGTCGCGGTGTCTGCCGCGGAAGCGTCGGGCGTCTCGGTGGTGCTGGCTTTCTTTTTGGCGGCGCGACGACGCGGTTTTTTTACCTTGGCGAGATCGATTTTCTCGGCGGTTTCCACCGCGTTGTGGTCGGTCGGGGCGTCGTCGCCGGCGAACCACTCGCGCACGGTGGCCGCGAGCCCGAGTTTGACCACGGACATGTGGTTGGTGATCCCGGGAACACCTTCGGCTTCGCATTTGGCCACGATGGCTTTGCTGTCGACGCCGAGTTCTTTAGCGAGTTGGTGGACTCTTAACGTTTTGGGTGGCAAGGCACGCTCCGGGGTCGGGTGGGGGCAGGGTCGTTTTGGCGAGACGCACCGGGGTGGGCGGTCGCGGGAAAATCAAGGCGTGGTCAGCGTCGGATAAGACGGGTTCAGTCGTTCTGAGCCTGTACTCGGTTTGTTGTCGTTCACTTGGGGTCGATTTCGTCAGAGGCTACCGTGCCGGCATCGGCGGGAGTTTCGTCGGCCAGGGCCTCCGCGGCGTCGCCCTGCTGTGCCCCGGTGGTTTCGAGGACCTCATCGGCTTCGCTGCCTGCGGGTTCGGGCTCGGGTGCCGAGGCGTCCGAAGCCTCCTGGGGTACGAGGTCTTCTTGGCGCGCTTCGAGCATATCGATGATTGATCCGGCTCCGTCGGCAGGGGCGTCGGATGGCGGGGGAGCGGGCGCGTCTGCCGCGGCACCGCCGAGGAGGTCGTCGATTGCGCCGCCGCCGCCCGCGGCCATGGCGGCCTGCTGGGCCTTGAATTCTTCTTTTTTGCGTGCCTCGGCTTCTTGTTTCTCGCGGGCCTGGTCTTCCGCGACGGTCTTTCCTTTTTCGCTGGCCACGCCGATAATTTCGAGCGCCTTAGCTTCGTCGACGCCGAGGGTTTCGCCCAGGTATTCCGGGCCGACTTCTTCGACATCGAAGATGCTGATGATGCCCAGGGCCGCGAGGCGGTCGACTTGTTCTTCGCTGACGTCGCCGATGGCTTTGAGCGTCTCCTCCATGATGTCGAGGCTCTTGGTGAACTCGGCGGGGGTGAGGATGTCCACGTCCCAGTTGGTTAGCCGTGCGGCGAGACGGACGTTTTGTCCGCGTTTACCGATGGCGAGCGAGAGCTGGTCTTCGTTGACGACCACGGTGGCTCGGCCGAGCTCGAAACAGAGCGAAATCTCGACGACCTCGGCGGGCTTGAGCGAGTTCTGAATCAGAAGCTGCGACGAGTCGTTCCAGCGGACGATGTCGATCTTTTCCCCCCCCAGTTCGTCGACGATGTTCTTGATGCGGCTGCCGCGGACGCCGACGCAGGCCCCGACCGCGTCGACTTTCGAATCCACCGAGGCGACCGCGAGCTTGGTCCGGTGGCCCGGCTCACGGGCCATGGCCCTAATCTCGATGATCCGCTCGGCGACTTCGGGGACTTCGACCTCAAAAAGACGCTGGATCAGCTTCGGGTCGCCCCGGCTCAGGACGATCTTGACCTGGTTGCCCGCGTCACGGACATCAAGGATGAGGCAGCGGACTCGCTCACCGGGCTGGTGCTGCTCGCCGGGGATTTGCTCGCTCCGTGGCATAAAGCCCTCGGCCCGGCCGATCTGCACGACCAACGCCCCGCCTTCGTAACGCTGCGCCATGCCGGTGACCAGTTCGCCGACACGGTCGATAAATTCGTTGTAGATTGAAGCGCGTTCGTCTTCCCGGAATCGCTGGATCATGACCTGTTTTGCGGTCTGCGCGGGGATGCGGCCGAGGTCTTCGAGTTCAATGGGCTCTTCACCACGCCAGATATTGATCTCGCCGTTGAGGCGGTCGATCTCACAAGTGAAGTCTTCGGTATCCACGGCGTTGTAATGCTTGCGGGCGGCAGACACCATAGCCTGCTCGAGGTCTTCGATGAGTGTTTCTTTTTCCACGTTCCGGTCGCGGGAGATCGAGTCGATAAGGCGGAGCATTTCGGAGCCGTTCATGTTTTTCTGTCCTGTGCGTTGGGCGGGGTGTCGTCGGGATGTCGAATCGGGTGACGGGTTGGTCGGGTTGTCGCCGCTCGGGTTCGCGGCCGGATGAAGTCCACAAAAAAGCCACGGCATGCACAGGGCACGCGTGGCTTGAGGTCGAACCCGGGTTACGGGAAAAGCATCGGCGGGCGAGCTTTCCGCAAGGGGCTACGGCATAGACACGGCCTCCGATCCGGAGCCGAAGCCGATCCTTAACAGATCAAGGCCTGACGTCCGGTGAGCCCCGATCCGCGGACGTGCCTGGAAAACTTCCGGGCCGTGGGGGACGTGGGGGCAACAGGGGGCGGGAGCGGGGAGCCGGAGATGGGGGGATAAACCGCCCATTACCGGGGGGACCGTTCCGTGCCTTGGATCGTGATTGCGTACGGCATCCGATCAACCTCAAGCCGCCGCCGAGCCCTATGCCCGGCAGCGAACCTTTAACTGTATGGTTTGCGTGGCGGATGTCAAGACAGAGGCCCCCGAAGTGGCCGCTGCTCGCCGGTTTTTCATTCGCGTCGAGAGGCGGTGAGGGGCAAGCTAGTCATGCATTTGTTCGTCAGACCAGCCATCGAGAGGGATCGAGATCGGCCGTCGCACACGAGGATTTATCCGGCGGCGAGGTAAGCGGATAGATTTTGGATATGGTCCTCGGCTCGCTCGTTTAGCGTTTGCCAAAGCGATCCTGGTTTCAGATGCAGCTCCATAATATGTGCGGGCCTGGGATTGACTCCGGAGGCAGAGCGGGCTATGGTGCTATGCTCGGTAGGATCTGCCGCTACAATTTAACTGCTTACGCAACTTATCAAGAGTGACCGAGGGATGGGCCCTGTGAAGTCACCGCAGCCGTTTCCTTACGTCACACCCAGGAAATTGGTGCGAACTCCCGCTCCTCTCGAGGCCGATGGCCCGCGGGGAGGAAGATAAGAGGTCGTATGACGTCCGATCGTTTGGATGTCGTCCCGCTCTTAGCCCTTCTCTCGCTCTTGATTGATCGAACGAAGGGCTTATCAAATGAGCTATGTCCATTCCCTCCGCGGGAAAGAATCCGGGATCGACTACCCGATCGAACCCCGCACGATCTGCGATGCCGATTTCGGCCCCGTGGAAGTGGTTTACGACTACGAAGCGATGCGCGGTCACGTGACCCGCGAATCGATCGAGGCGGGGCCGCGATCGCTGTGGCGTTACCGTGATCTACTCCCGATCGAAGGCGCGCCTCGTTCGGGCCTGCATTCGGGTTGGACCCCGCTGATCAAAGCCGACCGGTTGGCCCGGCACCTGGAGGTCGATGAGCTCTATATCAAAGATGACTCGGCCAACTACCCGAGCTTCTCTTATAAGGACCGGGTCGTTGCGGTGGCGATCACCAAGGCTTTCGAATTTGGTTTCGAAACCGTGGGCTGCGCGAGCACGGGTAACCTGGCTCACTCCGTCTCGGCCCACGCCGCGGCGGCGGGGATGGACGCCTGCGTCATGGTGCCCCACGACCTCGAGGCGGGCAAAATGGTCGGGATGAACGTCTTCGGCCCTCGCGTGGTGCGGATCCAAGGCAACTACGACGACGTCAATCGGCTGTGTTCGCAGATCGCGGACAAATACAATTGGGCGATCGTGAACGTGAACTTACGACCTTTTTATACCGAGGGCGCAAAAACCCACGGCTTCGAAATCGCCGAGCAACTCGGCTGGAAACTACCGAAACACACGGTGGTGCCGGTCGCCGGCGGGACGATCCTGCCCAAAATATGGAAGGCTTACCAAGAGTTTATGACCCTCGGATTGGTCGAGGACAATCAGCCGGCGATGTATGGCGCCCAGGCTCAAGGATGCAACCCCATCGTCACGGCGCTCGAGGAAAACGAAGAACTCTTCCGCCCTCAAAAGCCCGATACGATTGCCAAGTCCATCGCCATCGGCAACCCCGCGGACGGTTACTACGTCCTGAAAAACATCCGCGAATCCGGCAGCCCCGAGCGCCGCGGCTACGGTGCGTCGGCCAGCGACCCAGAAATCCTCTCGGCGATCAAACTCTTGGCCGAACACGAAGGCATCTTTACCGAGCCCGCCGGCGGAACCACGATGGCCTGCGCGATCAAACTCATCGAGTCGGGCCGTATCCCGCGTGACGAGCCGATCTGTGTCTGCATCACCGGCAACGGCCTCAAGACCCTCGAAGCGATGGACGGTCAATTCCCCGAATCCCCGGCCATCCCCGCTAAAATCTCGGACTTCGATCAACTTATCCAAACGACTCCTCAATCCCACGCCGAGCCCGCCCATGTCTGATACCACCGCCCCTACCCTCGCCGTTGAAATCCCGTCCGCACTGCGTCCACAGGTCAACGATCAGGCCTCGATCGAGGTCGCCGGCGGCACGGTCGGAGAGATCCTGGGCAAGCTCCGGACCGACTATCCCGAGTTTGGTACCAAGCTCTACAAGACCGAAACCAACCTGAACCGCTTTATCAATATCTATCTGAACGACGAGGACATCCGATTTTTGGAAAACCTCGATACCCCGGTCAAAGAAGGCGACCATCTCGCTATCGTGCCCGCCATTGCCGGCGGTTGAAAAAGCCTATCTGTTTCGCCGAAAAACAAAATACAGAACACGGCCCCGTATCCGGATCCAATTCAGCCAACCGGCTTTCCTGCTTATCCGGCCCGGGAAGCCCCAAAGATCGAAACCGTCATGCCCGAAGCTTCTCGTAAATGCTGGCTCACCTTCGAAGGCGGGTGCCAGGACCAGCCGGTCCTCTGGCAGCTCTCCCAAGCCCACCCCGCGGTCCGGTTCGATGTGCGGCAGGCATCGGTCAGCGCAAAGATCGGCATCATGGCCTTGCAACTCACCGCGCCAGACGACGACCATCTCGCCGCCGCGCTCACTTTTTTAGAAGATAAAGGCGTACGCGTGGACCCGGTCGAGGGTGGCTCGCTCGTCGTAGGATAAAACCGATGGATATCCGCCCGTTTGTGCCCGCCGATGTCGGGTCGATTATCGAACTCTGGAAGAAATGCGGCCTCGTCGTTCCCGAAAACGACCCGTGGCGCGATATCCAGCGGAAGATGCACGTCGATCCCGAACTCCTGCTCGTCGGCGTCGAAGACGACCGTGTCGTCGCGACCGTCATGGCGGGCTACGAAGGCCACCGCGGCTGGATCAACTACGCCGCGGTCCACCCCGACTACCGCCGGCGGGGATGGGGCCGTGACATGATGGCCGCCGCCGAGCAGGCCCTGGCCAAACTCAATTGCCCCAAAATCAACCTGCAGGTCCGCCAATCCAACCAACAGGTTGTCGATTTTTACCGCGCCCTCGGATACGAAACCGACGACGTGATCAGCCTCGGCAAACGCCTGACCCAAGATAAACAAGACGATCCGGCCCGGGATGCCTCGCCATGACCCACGACCTCGACCGCTACCACCGGCAGATGCTCCTCCCCGGCTTCGGCGAAGCGGGCCAACGCAAACTACTCGACAGCACCGCGCTCGTCGTGGGCTGCGGCGCATTGGGCACGGTGATTGCCAACATGCTCGCCCGGGCGGGAGTCGGGCACCTGATTATCGTCGACCGCGATTTCATCGAGATGACCAACCTCCAGCGGCAGGTCCTCTTCGACGAAGACGACGTCGCCCACGCGATCCCCAAGGCCGTCGCCGCCAAAAACAAGATCGCCAAGATCAATTCGCAGGTCAAAGTCACCGCGGTCGTTGAAGACGTCAACCACACGAACATTGAAAGCCTCGCGGGGATCAATCAGCCCGAGTACGGCAAGGTTGACATCATCGTGGACGGCGTGGACAACTTCGAGACGCGGTACCTCGCGAACGACTGTGCGGTCAAGCACGGTATCCCTTATGTCTACGGCGGGGCGGTCGGCACCGTCGGGGCGAGCTACGCCATCCTTCCGCACACACCCGATCAGGACACGCCGTGGGAGACGCAGCCGGGGGGTTCTTTGGCTACGCCGTGCCTGCGGTGCATCTTCGAACAAGCCCCGCCGCCCGGCCTGAATCCGACCTGTGACACCGCCGGCGTGATCGGCCCGGCCGTGTCGATCGTGGCGAATTATCAGGTCAGCGAAGCATTGAAGATCCTCACCGGCAACCTCAGCCAGGTCTCGCCCACGATGCTCAACCTCGACCTGTGGGCGAATACGATCCGCCAATTCAAAGTGGCTCGGGCCTACGACGTGGGCGACTGCCGCTGCTGTAAGCATCGGGAGTTCGAGTTTCTCGACGGCAAGTTTGGTAGTTCCACAACCACCCTCTGCGGCCGCAATGCGGTTCAACTCACCCACAAAGACGACGGCTCAGCAACGTCCAGGCTGGACTTCGCCGAGATCGCCAAACGACTCGAGGCCCACGGCAGCGTGAAAGCCAATAAGTTTATGCTCCGCGCCGAAATCGTCGACAACGGCGAGCCCTACGAGCTCACGCTGTTCACCGACGGCCGGGCCATCGTCAAAGGCACCCAACGCGCCAATGTCGCCAAAACCGTCTACGCCAAATATGTCGGCGCCTGAAACGCCACGCCTCCTCCACCGCCCGACGAAAGAACCCGATGCCCCTCGATCACGAAATCAAGATCTACCGCTTTCTCCAGACTTATGGTGAAGACCTTATCGAAGGCCTGGACGACGAGCAAGCGTTTACGAGCCACACCGAAGGCGGTAACCACCCGGCCTGGATCATCGGACACCTCGCGGTCGTCGGCAGCCACGGCGTGAAGATGCTCGGCGGCAACCCGGCGATCGATACCGACGCCTGGCAGCCGATGTTCGGCGGGGGCAGCCAGCCCGCCGCCCGTGCCGAGGGCTACCCCGCCTGGGACGAACTGGTGTCCGTCTGGAAAGAAACCCACGACCTCGCCGCGTCCGCCGCCGGCGCGGTGACTGCCGAGGTGCTCGAGCAGCCCAATCCCATCGCCCGCCGCCGCAAAGCGCTGCCCACGCTTGGCAGCTTCGTCGGCTTTATGTTCACCGGCCACGAAGGGGTCCACCTGGGGCAGCTCTCGGCGTGGCGTCGCGCCAATGGCAAGCCGCCGCTGTTCTGAGGCGCACGGATCTTCCGCTTCTGAGTCCGCGCACCTAACCGCCGCGAGTGCGGGTAGTGTGGGGACGAGATCCTTTTTGTCCGTCGATCAAAGCCTAAGCTTTTGTTTTCTCGAAATAGGTGCCGGTTTTCATGGACCTGATCTACTTGGACAACGCCGCGACGAGTTTCCCTAAAGCTCCCGGTGTCGGTGAGGCGGCGGCGAGCTTTATCGCCCAGGACGCGGCCAACCCCGGGCGGGCCGGCCACCGGATGGCGGTGGCCGCCGAGGCGATGCTCGACGCGGTTCGGCTGAAACTCACCCGCCTCTTCAACGGCAAGTCGCACGAGCGGATGGTCTTTACCATGAACGGGACCGATGCGCTGAACATCGCGATCAAAGGTGTGGTTTTCGCCCACGGCCACACCGCCCCCCCTCATGTTGTCACCACCGTGCTGGAACACAACTCGGTGAGCCGGCCGCTTCAAGCGATGGCCGACGCCGGAGCCATCACGCTGACACGGGTCGATTGCGACGACGCCGGGCGGATCGATCCCGATGATGTGGCGGCGGCCCTGCGGCCCGAAACGGTGCTGGTGGTGCTCACGCATGCGAGCAACGTAACCGGCACGATCCAGGACGCGGCCGCGATCGGGGCCGTGACCCGGGCCGCGGGGGCGCTGTTCCTTCTGGACGCCGCGCAGACCGCCGGCGTGGTGCCCATCGATATCGAGGCGATGCAGATCGACCTGTTGGCTTTCCCCGGGCACAAATCGCTACTCGGGCCGACCGGGACCGGTGCCCTTTACGTGGGCGAGCGCTGCCCAGGTCCGCACGAGTCGCCGGGGGAAGCGGGGCGGTTCGCCCCTTTCCGCGAAGGCGGCACCGGCGGCGATTCATCGACGCCCACGCAGCCCGCGTTGTACCCGTATTACCTCGAAGGCGGAACACCCAACACGGTCGGCATCGCGGGGTGGTCCGCCGGGATTGACTTCGTGCTTGCTCGCCCGATGGCCGAGATCCTGCAACACGAACAAGCGTTGTGCGAAAAGGTGGTCGCCGCGTTTAGCGACGACGATCGTTTCGAGGTGCTCGGGACGACCGACCCCGCAGCGCGGGTCGGCACGGTGTCGCTGAACGTCGCGGGGATGGACGCGTCCGACGTGGGGTCCATCCTGGACGACAGTTTCGAGATTGCGGTTCGGCCGGGCCTGCACTGTTCGCCGTACGCCCACCAGCGGTTCGGAACGTTCCCCGACGGCGCGGTTCGCGTGAGTCCCGGCGCGTTTACCACCGCCGAGGAAGTCGATCAGTTGGTCGATGCGCTGGGGCAGATCGCGGGATAAACCGGTAACGCCGCGCCGTCGAGCGTAAAAACAAACCACGCCCGAGAGCCTGACTCCCGAGCGTGGCAGATGTCTGTGATCCCAACGGGTGGAAACGGTTCAGTACCTTAGGGCGATGCCGAGCCGGCCGACGATCTCGAAGTCGTCGCCGTCGTCCAGGAGCAGCGCGTCGTCGTTGACAAAGAAGAGGTCCACCCCGGCGGTGGCTTCCCAGATGCCGTAGTCCGAGGGGATGAAATCGACGGGGAACTGGAACGCGGGACCGACCTTGAGGAAGCCAAACCCTTCGTTGTTGCCCGCGGCGTCGGTGTAGAAATCATCGAGGCTGAAGCCCAAAACGAAAGGAATCGTCACCTTGACCGGGAACTGCTCGCTGTCGAGGAACGGGGTGGAGAATTCACCGCCGAGTTCGAGGTAGATGTCCTCCGAGCCGACGGGCCCGACGCTCTGGTCGTCGGTCTGAAACGCGATGAAGACGTAGGGGTTGAAGGCGAAATCGCCGAGCAGTTCCAGGTCGTCGTAAGCGAGGCTGAAGCCGATCTCTTCGACTTCGCTGAACGCGCCGTTGGGAGAGAAAAACGCGGTGTAGAGGACCCCGAAGGTCACCTTGTCGAGCTGGTAATCGAGGCCGGCGTAGAAATCGGACTCGTACCATTCGGTGGGGCTGCCGGTGGCGGTGCCGCCGTTGGGGGCCCCAAAGGCATCGGTCGATTGGATCGCACCGGTGCCGGTGTCGTCGCTGTGGATCGATTGCCACGAGCCGACGTAGAAGCCGATCCCGGTTTCGCCCACCGGGCCGCTGACCTGGACATAAGGCTGAACGATCAGCCCGCTGTCTTCTTGCTCGATGCCGCGGAAGATGTAGGCCGACACCACGTCGGCGCCCAGTTCCCAGCTCAGGCTGCCGTTATTCACGGGGGGCAGATCGTCCTGAGCCCAGGCCGAGCCCATCATGCCGCCGAAGCAAATGGCGGTCGCGGAAAAGGTACGAAAAAGCTTGGTCATCAACATCGAGAGACTCCATGGAAATATCGTTACTGCTTGGCTGATCGACACAACCGTTAGAAGTCTTGAGGGGATACGACCCGTCTTGAAGAGGGGCCGATAAGAAGCCGCCGCGTGCCAGGCAGGCGAAGGTGACACCGTCCGGAGCTGAACGGGAGATGCGACAGAGGTTCGATGACAGCCCAGGGCGCCGACGTCCGTACCGCGGCAACCTCCATTTTCCGTCGAAGTGATTCGCCCACTACTCATCAAAAGACGCAGCATCCCCCCGGTGCGGAAACGACGGGCAATATCAACGGTGGGATGCCGAGGCAGCCTCCCATACCCGACGCCGCCGATCGACGGAGATCCCGTCAGCCTCGTAAGTAGAGATAGGTCTGTGACTGGGGAGTAGCCACCGGGGCCGCGACGGCCGGTGTCAGGATTTTGGCGTGGCGGCGGATGATCCGGACGCAAAAAGACCCGACCCGCTGCAGCGGGTCGGGTCTTAAGTTTCTGGGATCACGCTTCTGGTCTTGGCCGGGGTTCCGAATCGGCTTCCGACGCGGGGCGTGTCCCCCATGTACGGGAATCAGTAGGCGAAGCTGAAGCCGAGGGTGCCGACGATTTCCCAGTCGTCACCGTTGTTGGCTGCTTCGAGGTCCGAGCCGAAGAAGTAAATGGTCGGGCCAGCGTAGACGCTCCACGAGCCGTATTCCGCGGGGATGAACGGCAGGTCGGTGGAGACCAGAGCGCCGACGCTGAAGAAGCCGAAGAAGTCATCGGCAGTGCCGCCGGCGAGTGCACCGTAGTACTGGTTATCGAGGTCAAAGCCTGCGACCAGCGGCACGCTCAGGGCGATCGGATAGTCTTCGCTTTCGACCAGGTCGTAGCTCCATTCACCGCTGAACTGGAGGTAGACGCCTTCGGTCAGACCTGCGGTCGAGCCGGAGGTTTCGAAGACGATATCGACGGTGGGGTTAATCGCCCACTGTTCGCCGAAGAGGTCCGAGTCGTCATAGCTGGCCGAGAAGCCGATTTCCTGCACCGAAGCGAAAGCATCGTTGGGCGAGGTCAGGTTGGTGTAGACCGCACCGAAGCTCCAGACGTCAAACGCCGCGACGGACACGCCGAGGTAGTAGTCGGTTTCGTAGAACACCGGGGCCCCGGTGTTGCCGGCAGCGCCGGTCTGCTCTTCGTGGATCGAGAGCCAGGTACCCAGCGCGATATCGACGCTCTGGATGCTGCCCGTGCCTTCGTAGGCGTTGATCCCGATTTCGGCGTACGGCTGAATGATGAAGCCGCTGTCTTCCTGGAGGATCCCGCGGAAGAAGTAGGCGGTCGTCAGGTCGGCACCGCCGGAGAGGCTGATCGAGCCGTTGTTAATGGGGGGGGGCGCGTCTTGTGCAACGCCCGGAGCGGTCATCGCGGTGACGGCCAGACCGGCTAGGCTCAGCCCAGCAAAAGTTTTACCAAATGTCATCTCTTTATGACTCCTTACCGTAGGGGGAACCCTGAAACCTATTGAGGGATGCCGTCAACGTAACGGACCCTGTTCATCGCATTATGCACAAGTCATACCAAAACCATTCGCGAGTGACAACATTGTGTGAGGATTCTGTCAAAGCTGTGTAAGCAATAGCGGACGATCTGTTGAGAACGCATACTTTAATGCCGAATTTGCTATCGGATGCCCTGTGCGTATCAGAACAGAAAATGTTTCGATTATCGGGCTTACGGTGAATTCAGCTAAAATACCTAAGGCCGTCGCCTATTAATTAGGCAGGGGTCAGGCCACGGTATAGTTCTTGGACACGCTGCGACTGGGTCCGCCGGACCGTTTCCAGCGTCAGCCGGTCGATCTGGTAATCCGAGGCGTCCTCCGGCATCAGCCGGCAGTGCTCCTGGACCACGTTGTACAAAAACTTGAACGCATCGCGGGGCTGATGCATCTGGTCCAGGGCATCGATCAGGCTGTCTCGCCCCACGCTTTCTTCAAAAAAGTCGGTTAGCGAAAGATTTTCCGCCCGCGCCGCGGTCCGGCATGCGTTGACCCGGCTGGTGCAGAGGTCGTACAGCGTCGCGCCGGACCAGGTCAGCCGGTCGATCATGTTCTGTTTATCCAGGCGAGCCTCCTGGAAAAAGCCCGGCCCCTCTTTATTAAGCAAATAGCTCAGCTCGATCGGGAGCAGGAGCTTGAGCCCGATCCCGTCCTGCTTGAGGAATTTGTTGTCAAACATCGGCCAGATCAGGCTGCGCATCTTCCCGGCATCGCCCGCCACGGCGGTGGGTTCGTCGACCCGGTCGACCAGCACGACCATGCCGGCGTATCCCAAGGCACGCAGCACATCCACGAACCGCCGGGTGAGCTGGTAGCGGCTGTCGCGCTGCTCCGCCTTGTCTCGGCCGTGGGTCGGCAGCGGCTGGCCCGCGAGCGTGGAAACGCCCAACTCGCCGAACACGCCTCGTAGCGTTCCCGCGGTCTTGCCGATGGCCGGCATCTCCCGGGCTACCTTCCGTGACAGGCCCCAGGTCCGCAGGAGCTGCCAGATCCACACGGCCCACAGTACCAGCGCCCCGGCGGTGACCAGCCCCAGCGTCGGTAGCAACCACGCCGCGGCGCCGCCGCCTCCGTCTCGTTCAAGCCAGGCGAAATACCCCATCAACCCTAGCGCCAGGAGCGTGACCAGGATCGCCGTATTCCGCCAGAAACCCATCGGCAGCCGCCACCCCAGCCGCAGCGTCTTGCGCAGCCGCCGCCACCGCGGCAGCGCGATGCCCGACGGCGGCTGGTCGTAAAGACCCGCCAACACCGCCAGGTCCAGCCGCTGCTGCCGGGTCAGGCGTTTACGCAGCTTGCTCATTTTTTCGTCGGGCAGCCCCATCGTTTCCTCGCCCGCGGCGGGGGAGTCCTGCAGCAGCGCATCGACCAGCTTCGTGACCGCGTGGCTGAGGATCGCGTCCTGATGGTCCGCCAGCCTGAAGTCCTTGATGATCTGCGCCGCGTCGCTCTTGCGGGCCCGGGTCAGCTTGTCCAGCACCGGGTTGAAGTCGTCGTACGCCACCGCGAGCACCCGCTGGGACTGGTCCTGTTTGATGACATTTTGGTTGTGCTCGGCGATCTTCCGCTGCATGGTCAGGCGGATCGCGGTTTTGCCCGAGCCTTTTTCTCCGAAGACGACCGCGGTGCTGGGCTGTTCCAGGGTGCCGAAAATCTTGTTGATGTCGGGGTGGTGCAGGCTCGAATCGGCGAGGCGGTTGAACACCGCGTCCAGCCGGGCCTCCTCGGCGGCGAAAGGGTTTTCGGTCAGGCCGTGGTGCGCTAGGAAGCTCTCTACTTTCATCGTCGTGCCATTCGGTAGGGGCGACGCCCGTCGCCGTGTGTCGGTACGTACACCTTATACACTACCCCGGAGCCCGACCCACCCGTCGGTAACGCTTCTTCGCCCCTGCATTGGCCGCCGGCCGTCCGACACCATGACCCTGACCGCCGACCACTTCGCTCCGCTCTTCGACGCCCCCCGTCCGCCGACCGGAAACCGCGCGGCAACGGAAGACGCCCCGGACCTCCCCATCGTCGCGATGGTCCACGCCACCCGCCGGCTGCTCTCGGACGTCCTCACCCCCGTCTCGGCCTACCGTGCCCTGGTCCGCGACGACGATCGGCACGCCCCGAGTTTCCTGTTTGAATCCGTGCTCGACGGCAGCCACGTCGGGCGGCACTCTTTTCTGGGGCATCGGCCGGTGGCCGAAGTCATCGCCTACGGCCACACCGTCACCCTCTGCGACCACCGCCGCACCGCCTCGAATCCGTCAAGCAGCGAAACAACCTTTGAGTCGGACAACCCGCTTGAGGCCGCGCACGGATTGACCCGCCACTATCACCTGGTGCATCCGCCCGATGACCAAGCGTCGGCCGGCGCTCGGTTCCGGGGGGGCTGGGTCGGGCATGTGGGGTACGACACGGTCCGCTACCTGGAGTCCGAGTCCTTGCCGTCGCCGCCGCCGGACGACCGCGGGCTGCCCGACCTGCATCTCCAACTCTACCGTGACGTGGTCGCGTTCGACCACGTCCAGAAAACGATCGACCTGACCACCCACGTCACGGCCGACGAAGCGGATTCGCCCGCCGCGGCCCTCGCCCTGGCCCAGTCCCGGCTCGACCGCCTGCAGGCCCGTCTGCTCTCCGACCCCCGGCCGCCGCTTCAGACCCCGGCCCACGAGGTCACGCTGGAACCCTCCCCGCCCGTGCTGCCCCCGAGCAACATGGGCCCCGGCGGGTACCAGCGGGCGGTGGAGACCTGCAAGGCGTACATCCACGCCGGCGACGCGTTCCAGATCGTCCCGTCGCAGCGCTTTGCATTGACCACCCCGGCCGACCCGTTCGACGTATACCGCGCGCTGCGGGTGATCAACCCGTCCCCCTATATGTTCTATCTGCAGGTCCGCGGAGCGATGCTCGTCGGGTCGAGCCCGGAGATTCTGGTGAACGTTACCGACGGTGTGGCCACTAGCCGGCCGCTTGCGGGCACCCGTCACCGCGGCCGAACGCCCGACCAGGACGACCGCTTGGCCGACGAGCTGCGGTCCGCGCCGAAAGACCGGGCCGAGCACATCATGCTCGTGGACCTGCACCGCAACGACATCGGGCGGGTCGCAGTCCCCGGCTCGGTCGAGCTGCCGGAGCTGCTGGCGGTCGAGAAATACTCCCATGTGATGCACCTGAGTTCGACTGTGACCGGGCGGCTCCAGCCGGGTCTTTCGCCGTGGGACGCGCTGCGGGTGAGCCTGCCCGTCGGCACGGTCAGCGGGGCGCCCAAGGTGCGGGCGATGCAGATCATCGACGAACTCGAACCCCACCGCCGCGGGCCGTACGGCGGGGCGGTGGGCTACGCCGACTTGGCCGGGAACCTCGACATGTGTATCGCGCTGCGGACCATGGTGATCACCCCCGCTCGCCCGGCGACCGAGGCGGAGAAGCCGGCATGGACCGTTCATATCCAGGCCGGCGCGGGCATCGTCGCGGACTCGGACCCCGACGCGGAGCATCAGGAAACGGTCAACAAAGCCGCCGCCCTCGCACGAGCGGTCGAACTGGCGGAAAAGCTGTTTGACGGATAACCCCGGGCCCGCCGCGGCGTTGAAAGTTTTTCCGCCGACACAAAATCCCTGACCGCCACACGGATCCGGCCTCGCCGCGAACCCTTTGCCAGAGCGTTCCCGTTCAGGATTGAACCCGCCGCCGCTCGCGAACCGATAAACCTTTCGTGTCTACCGACTTCAAAACCATCCTCAACCTCACGGTGCCGCTGATCGTTCAGATCGGTCGGCGCAAGCTCCCCTTGAACGAAATCCTCAATCTCGCGCCCGGGGCGATCCTCGAACTCCCAAAATCGGCCGACGACCAACTCGACCTGTGTGTCAATAACAAGACCGTGGGTACCGGCAGTGCGGTCAAAGTCGGCGAAAACTTTGGGATCCGCATCAACGACATCAATTCGGCCCGCGACCGGGCCCAAACCCTCCTGGGTTCTTAGCCTTTGTATTTTCAAGCACGGTCTGTCCTTGGCGACAGCGGGGGCGACTCCGCCTCAAGTCTTGCTGCGGAGCGAGGCTCGTTTGCCCTACTGTAATAGATGCCCTGCCGACACCCCCGGGCCGGGATCTTTTGCGGGGGTTTTCGCAAGGTTCCGCACGAATCGGCCCACACCGTTAAGGGGACAACCTATAATCAGCAAATGCCCGTTACCGATGCCGACACCATCAACGTGGACCTGCCCCCCCTGACCGGGGCCGAGTCGTTCTACCTCCCCGAAGTGTTTAAGGGGTTGGGCACGACGTTTCGCCATCTGGCCGGGGCCATCCGCGGCCCGGGCAAGGGCTCGAACCGCGTGCTCGAGTACCCCGAAGACCGCCGTGAATTCCACGCCGTGGAGGACGGCGGGCTACACGTGGAAAACTTCCGCGGCGTGCATCGGCTCAACCGCGACGAAGATGGCCGGGTCCGCTGCGTCGCCTGTTTCATGTGCGCCACCGCCTGCCCGGCCAACTGCATCCATATCGAAGGCAAAGAGTCGCCCTGGGACGACCGGGAAAAATACCCGGTGAAGTTCGACCTCGATGAACTCCGCTGCATCTTCTGCGGCATGTGCGAAGAGGCCTGCCCGGTCGACGCGATCGAGCTGACCTACGCCTACGACATCGTCGGACTATCCCGCCAGGAAATGATTTTCGACAAAGAAAAACTCTTGGCCGTCTACGACGCCACCGTCGAAAAAAAACCCATGTGACCCACCCCGGAAGTTTCCCGGAGCCCGCTCTTGGAAGCCCCCCGGAACGGCCACGCGATTCCGTTCGGAGTTTTTCCGGAGCGGTGTCTGCCTATTCCTTTATATGGATAGGCTTCATCACGCGAGGAAGCAGCGGTTGGTGAAGGAAGAGTATGGGCCGCGACAAGCGAGCCGGTGGGGCGGCTATCCGCGCGCGATCGGCTTTATGCCGCGAGGGTCAGGCCGGCTTTGCTTTTTTTTCGCTTAATCAGCGTGACCTCATTACCCTGTTCATTGTAGGACACCTCGTCCATAAACGACTTCATAAGCAGATAGCCGCGTCCCGAGAGCGCATCGAGGTTGTCCGCATCGACTTCCTCAAGAAGCTTTGACGTATCGAAGCCCGGGCCTTCGTCGCGGATCACGAACTGGGCGTACTCGTCGGTGAGGATTTCGGTCACATAGATCCGGCGGTCTCGGTAGGGGACGGACTCTCGGCGTTCCCCGGCAAGTTCGAAGTAGTCTTCCAGGCTTTCTTCACGCAATTGGGAGCTGACTTCCAAGTTGCCGTGGTAGAGCGCGTTCGAGAGCGCTTCTTCGAGAGCGATCCCGATCCGCGTGCGGTCCGACGGGTCGCAGACCCCGAACAGGGTCGCGCTGGCCTGGAAACGGGTGAGCAGCGTGGGGAGCAGCAGCGGGTCGTTGTCGATGACGAACGTGCTGGTGCTCGAGGTCATGCAGTCCAGGAGCCGGGCGTGGATCTGGCTGCGGTGGGCGGCGGCCATGACCCGGTCGAGGGTGGAGATCAGGTCGGCCTGGAGCCGGGCGGTGTGGACAAAACCAGCCGCGCCGGCTTCGAGCGCCTGGACGACCTGGTCGACCTTGCTGTCGGTCCCGGTGACCAGGACCGGCCGCAGCGGGTCGGTCGCGAGCAGTTCCATCAGAAAGGCGTGGCCGTTGGCGTCCGCCAGCCCCAGGTCGATGACCACCAGGTGGTATTCGCCGTTGGCTAGGTCTTCGGTGGCGCGTTCGATCGAGCTGCAGGGCTCGGCGTACCAGTCCGCGCTGCCGTTGAGCAGTTTCAGCGTGAGTTGACGGTGGTCGTCGTCGGGATTGATGACCAGAATGCGGGACATAATGAAAGTACTTTCGCGGAGCGCAGGCGGTGAACCCCAGCGTCGCGGGGCTGCACCACATAACTTATCGACCAAGTGCACCGCTGGGTTAGCTTTTGCCGCAGCGATCGGGTTTTAGCGGGTGACCACAACAAAGCCTCGCCGCCAAGAGGGTTATTATCGGCCAACCCGTACAATCGCCGCCCGATCCACCGAAAAAAACTAAAAGGTCTTGGAGCCTGGCCCCGCTGAACCCATAATAAAAACTGGGCTTGCTTTTCCGTATTGGGCTTTGAACCTTCAAGGAGCAGCTTATGGATCTCGACGTACGGGCCGTGAACTTCCAGATCAGCGACAGTGTGGGGCGGCACGCCCACCGCCGACTCCACGCGGCGCTGGACCGCTACAAAACCAAGATCGGGAGGGTCCACCTCCGTCTGACCGATGATCACGGCAAACGGCACGGCACGACGATGCACTGCTGCCTCGAGGCGGCGCTGCTCAGCGGCGGCATGGTGCTGATCGAACAGGATTCGCCGGACCTCTTCGAAGCGATCGACCGGGCGGCGGGCCGGCTCAAACGCACGGTCCGGCGGAGCCTCAACCGACGCCGCGACACGCGGCTGCGCGAGGTCCGCGCCGCGGGCTGAACCGCGACGACCCATCACTCCCCGTCCGCACCCGCTCGGCTCAGCCGAGGCGGGTGCATTTTTGGGCCTGGGGGCCTACACTCTGGGACCGCGGACTACGCGGAGCCCCGTTCTATTATTCCTACACGCCCCGAGGCCCGACCCACGATGAAAGCTGCCCTTCTTTACGGAACCTGTACCGGGAAAACCGAAGCCGCCGCCGAGTTGATCCGCGACGAGTTCGGCGATGATTTTTTCGAAACCTACGACGACATCGCGCAGGTCGGGTCCGAGGGTCTGGCGGGGTACGATTTTGTCCTCTGCGGGATCCCGACCTGGGACGTCGGTGAGATCCAGTACGACTGGCAGGACGTGTACGACCAGCTCGAAGACGTGGACCTGTCGGGCACGAAAATCGCCATGTTCGGGATGGGCGATCAGGGCGGTTACCCCGACACCTATCAGGACGCGATCGGGATGGTGTACACCAAAATGCTCGACCGCGGCGCCGAGGGGCAGATCGGGTTCACCGACCCCTCGACCCACGACTTCGAAGAATCCAAGGGCCTGATCGACGGTAAATTTTGTGGCCTGGCGCTCGACGACGACTGCCAACCCGAACTCACCGAACAGCGCGTTAAAGACTGGGTCGCGCAGCTCAAAGAGGAATTGGGCGTCGGGGTCGCCTGAGTCCTTAAGTCTTTGGGGGATGAGGCATTCGCGATCCGGGTTCATGCCGATTCGCAACGAAACCCGTTATGTTCGGTCGACTCGATGGGTCGGCCGTACTTTTTTTTGAAGATAACGAGGTAGCTCGGACCGATAGTCTTTAAGCAGCGCACGGACTGCGCTGCGCAATGTTAACGCTCTATATTCCGTGAGCGGTTGAATAAGTTAGCAGGGAGGCCTTGGATGAGTGGTACGGATGCGGCCCGGGTGCGGGAATGCCTGACGACACTGGAGCGGACCGAGCGTTACGTGGTCCTGATGTTTTTCGCCGACGACCTGACGCCCGCGGAAATCGGCCTGGTGCTTGACGTGTCGCTGGCGTGGGTCACGGGCGTGCTTGATAGCTTCAGGCAAGCGGTGGCCCGGGTGCTCACGCTGCACGAGCGGCAAAAAGATGCGCAAGCGTTCGTTGCCGACTGGCTAAAGTCGCCGCGATCCGCGGTGGTCTGATACGCGCATCAAGCTCGGTCCGTTCCAGGCTGCTTTGCCTGTCAAGAGCTGAGCGTTTTACCCTGCCGCCATGACGGCGAACAGGACAATCACGCCGACGACAAACACGCCCCCAAGAATCGTGATGGCTAACCACAACGGTGGCCCGCCGCGGGTGCTTTTCTGCGAATCGTTGATGTCGGGTCTTTCAGAATCGATCTGAGGGGGGGTATTGCTGTCCATTTGTAGAGCCTAGCAACTCGGAACGGGTATGTTGCCCGTGGGCCGTTTTTTTAGAGTTTAAACGACTTTACGGGATTTGCGCGGTCGGGCAGAGACGTCGTCGCCGCGGAGGTGGCTCAGAGCGGTGAGCTGAGGCTTGGCCAGGGGCAAGTCGTCGAGGTTGTCGAGGCTGCGCCAGACCGGGCGGGGATGCGACGGGGCAGACCGGGCACGGAGTCGGCCCGAGATCACGGGGCACCGCAGAAGCGTGAAGCGGATCGCGCGGTGGGTGGTGGCCTGAGAAAACTCCGCGACGGGCTCGGGGGCGTCGGTACGGAGGCCGAACCGGTCGAGGAGTAAGCCCGGCAGGTCGTCGGGCAGCGGGCTTTCTAGAGTGGGTAGCTGCCAGAGGCTCGCCCAGAGCCCTCGGGCGGGTCGCTGTTCAAAGAGGAATCGGTCGCGCCGGCAGAGGGCGAAGACCGTGTGCGCGACGGCGATCGGTTTCTTCTTCGGGGTTTTATGGGGGAGCTCTTCGGCGCAGCCCGCCGCGAGCCCGCGGCAGGACTCACGCAGGGGGCAAACTAGGCACCGCGGGTTTTTGGGTGTGCACACCAACGCCCCGAGTTCCATCACCGCCTGGTTGTAGTCGCGGGGGTGAGACGCGGCCTGGACACGGTCTTCCGCGAGCGCCCAGAGACGCTTGAGGGTCTCGGGCCGATCGACCGGGGCCCGGATCAGGTCGTGGCGGGCGTAGACCCGGGCGACGTTGCCGTCGACGATCGGGGCGGGCAGATTGTAGGCGACCGACGCGATGGCCCCGGCGGAATAACGGCCAACGCCCGGGAGCTTGAGCAGTTCGGGCAACGTGCGCGGCACGCGGCCGCGGTGCTGCTCCACGATGAGCCGAGCGGCCTCCTGGAGGTGACGGGCCCGGCGGTAGTAGCCGAGCCCTTGCCAAAGACTCAACACCCGCCGCGGGTCGGCTTGGGCCAGGTCGTCGACCGTCGGGAAGGCGGCGACGAAACGCTCGAAGTAGGGGACCACGGTGGCGATCTGGGTCTGCTGGGCCATCGCCTCGCTGACCATGACGTGGTAGGGGTTGGCCGGCCGGTGGGCGGCGGGCCGAAAGGGCAGGTCCCGTCGATGCCGGCGGTACCAGCGCAGAAGCTTCGCGTAGGAGAAAGAATCGGACACGGGAGAGATGGTAGGGGCTCGCAGCGTAGTCGGGGAACCGCGTCCGTTCCCCCGGACGCCCTCCACCCGCGATCCGTCTGCTTTCCCCGGCAACCGACGGGAATGGTGTGTCGAGGCGATCTGTTGGAATTCATCAACCGCCGTTCATTCCGGAAAGCGAGGATGGCGTTCCGGCGACATCGCCGTTAAATTAGGTTGTCTGCTTTATTCGTCATTCACCCGTGTTGCCCCGTCTATTTTGCGGGGCGCGACCTTTGCCGGAGTACCAAGGATGGTTTCCACCCGCCGCTCGCTGAACGCCGACCGCGACTCGATCACGCACAAGTTCCAGATTATGGGGCACGAAGGCTACCTGACGATCGGGCTGTTCGACGACGGCATGCCCGGCGAGTTGTTCGTCAAGATGTCGAAAGAAGGCTCGACCCTTTCGGGGTTGATGCAGGCCTTCTGCCGAGCGTTTTCGTTGGCGTTGCAGTACGGGCTCCCGCTGGACGAGGCGGTGCGCCGCTTCAAGGACATGCGTTTCGAGCCCATGGGCGCGACCGGCAACCCGGACGTCCCCGAGGCCAAGAGCATCATCGATTACGTGGCCCGCTATCTCGAGGCGGAGTTTGTCGAGACGGCCGAGCGCGTCGGCACCGGACGCTGATGCCCGGCGGGGTGCCGACACAACGCCCCCAAGCAAAATAAACCCGGCCGACACCCGCCGTGCCCCGGTTTGGATACAATACTGATCATGTGCGGAATCGTTGGCCTGGTCGCCCAAACGAATGTGAATCAGCGCCTCTACGATGCCCTGACCGTGCTCCAGCACCGCGGGCAGGACGCCGCGGGGATCGCCACCGACGACGGCGGGCATCTCCGCCTGCGTAAAGACAACGGCCTGGTCCGAGATGTGTTTCGGACCAAGCACATGAATAAGCTCATGGGCACTATGGGGATCGGTCACTGCCGATACCCTACCGCGGGCTGCGCCAGCTCCGCCGAGGCCCAGCCGTTCTACGTCAACGCGCCCTACGGGATCACGCTCGCCCACAACGGCAATCTGACCAACGCCGATCAGTTGGTCAAAGAAGTGTTTCAGACCGACCTGCGGCACGTCAACACGTCCTCGGACAGCGAGGTCCTGCTCAACGTATTTGCGCATGAGTTGCTGGCGGTCGGAGATCCGGCCCCGACGCCCGACGGGGTGTTTCAGTCGGTGGCCGAGGTACACCGCCGCTGCCGGGGGGCGTACGCCGCGGTCGCGATGATCAATGGATACGGCGTCGTGGCGTTCCGCGACCCCCACGGGATCCGGCCGCTGATCTACGGCCGGCGGGAAACGCTCCAGGGCACCGAGACCATGTTCGCCAGCGAATCGGTCGCGCTCGAAGCCTTGGGCTACGAGCCGGTACGCGATGTCGCGCCGGGCGAGGCGGTCTATGTCGACCGCACCGGGGCCGTGTTCGAACGGCAGTGCGCGGCGTCGCCCACGCTTTCGCCGTGCATCTTCGAGCACGTCTACCTCGCCCGCCCGGACTCGTTCGTGGACGGGATCAGCGTATATAAGGCGCGGCTGCGGATGGGCGAGAAGCTCGCGGACAAAGTGCTCCGGCTCATGCCCGACCACGACATCGACGTAGTGATGCCGATCCCGGACTCGGGGCGGACCTCGGCGTTGTCCATGGCGGTCGAGTTGGGCGTGAAGTACCGCGAAGGGTTCATTAAAAACCGGTACATCGGTCGGACCTTCATCATGCCGGGCCAGACCGAGCGACGCAAGAGCGTGCGCAAGAAGCTCAATCCCATCGAGCTGGAATTCAAAGGCAAGGTGGTCTGCCTCGTGGACGACTCGATCGTGCGGGGCACGACGTGCAGCCAGATTATTCAGATGGCCCGCCAAGCCGGCGCGAAAAAAGTGTACTACTGCTCCGCCGCCCCCCCGGTGCGCTACCCGAATGTTTACGGGATCGACATGCCCGCCGCGCACGAGCTGATCGCCCACGGCCGGAGCATCGACGAGATCGCCACGGAAATCGGAGCCGACTGGCTGCTCTACCAAGACTTGGGCGACCTGATCGAATGCGCCCGTGAGGGCAACCCGCACATCGGCCTGTTCGAGTGCTCGGTCTTTGACGGCCGATACGTGACCGGCGATATCGACGCGGGATACCTCTCTGATCTCGAGACGACGCGTAGCGACCTGGCCAAAGAGCAGCGCGAAACGCAGCGGGTCTAAGCGTTACGTCGAGCGGCGAAGCGTCAGGGGGACGCCGCGGGCGCGGGAACCGCCGACGCGAACCGGGTCAGAATTTGATCGACGGTGGGCGAAATATAAAACGATTGGTCGCGGTGCGACCACACGCCGTTGGCCCCGCGGCGGAGCGTGAGGCTCTCTCCCGCGGAGGTCTCGAGGGTGAAGGTCCGCACCGGTGCGGCGCGGGGGGCGTCGGGGGGTAGATCCAAGATACGTTTGGCGGTGAAGCCCGCGAAAGCGTTGAAGACCGCGGCGGCGTCGGCCTGCGGTTCGTAGCGCTCGTCCCGGCCGTTCCGGAAGACGCCGTCGTCGCCGCGGCGGAGGGTGACCCCGCGCGGACCGGCCGGGGACAGGGGATCGGGCTCGGCGGAGCCGGCGACCTGCACCGACGCGATTTCTTCGGAACGCAGAGGCAGGATCAGGCGGTCGCGGTACTCGGCGGCGAAGCGTTCGGCGGTGCCGGGCGGCAGCCGGAAAACCCCGGGCAGGTCGGTACGGGTGGCCAGATTCTGATCGACACTCACGGTGTAAGCGGGGCGGTCGGGGCCCAGCGAGAGGCGGGCGGTGGGGCCGCGGGGCAGTTCGGGGAGCGGGGTCCACGCCTGGGCCAGCGGCGTCTCGAGCCAGGCGAGCAGGCGGGCAAAGCTTTCTTCTTCCCACGGCCCCGGCGGGTCCTGGCTGAGGGTCCAGGCGCCCGCATCGGGGGATCCCGCGGCGTTGCCGGTGGCTTGCTTCTCAAAAAGAAACTCATGCTGATCGTCGCGGGTGAGGCGAACGGCGGTGATGGGCTCCGACGGCGGCGGGAGGGTGCGGTCACGGAGGGTAATCAGCGGCGCGAGCAGCGGGGCGAGCTGCTCGCGCGGCACCAGTGCGGCGACGGATTCATTCTCGCGGACGGCGAGGAGGACGTCTTCCCGGCCGTCGCGGTCGGCATAGAGGCGGACGAACTCGGCCCGGTCGCCGGCGAGCTGGAGCTGTGCCACGGCGAGGGGTGCCTGGGCTTCACGGGGCGCACGGGTCCAGCCGGTGGGCTCGGCGCCGTGGAGGGTGCCCAGCCAGTCGAGCGCGAGCCGCTGGTCCGGGGCGTAGGGGGTCTGCGGCTGGGTAAAGGAAAACGGGTTGGCGTCGGGCCCGGCGGAGGGCTGGCGTCTGATTTCGACCAGGTCTCGGCCCACCCGGTTGACTCGCAGCCCGCGGACCGCGGCAGGGTCGGCGGTGACCAGACGCGGGTCGCGCAGCGAGTCGGGGTGGATGAAGAGTGGGACTAGAGAATCGGTCGCGAGGGTAAAGACCACGGGGGAAGCGGCGGCGGTATCCGACCAGGTGGCGTAGACGGTCTGGCGGGCGAGGTCGGCCGGGGAGCCGAGCCGCAGGGTCTGGGTCTGGCCGGTGGACCGGGTGAGGGTGATCTCGAGATTGGGTTCGTCGAGGCCGTACTGCGTGAGCGCGGCGGGGTCGTCGCTGACGTAGCTGAGTGGACGCAGGTCGGCGGCCGCGGCGGCGAGACGCTCGGCGGCGGCGGGGCGGGCCCGCTGGGTCTCGCCCTCGCCGAGGGACCAGCGCTCGGCCGAGCGGGTGATCAGGTCGGTACGGGTCGGGAGCCGACGCTCGATCCGGGTGACGCGGCGGGGGTCGAACGTGGGCAAGGCTTCGGGCCGCCACGCGGCCGGGCGGGCCGACTGAACCAGCCGGTGCAGCGCCGCGTCGACCAGCCGGACCTGTCCGGGCCGGTCGGGGGTTCCAAGGTACGCGGTGCCGGCCACGGTAATATCACCCAGACGAAGCGTTTGCGAACCTTCGGGGGTGTGGTAGGTGATCGTGGCCCGCGGCGGTGCAAGGCCGACGTCGGTCGGGGCGGGCGGGTCGTCCAGCGGCAGCGGGATGAGCGCCAGGGCGGTGTTGACGAGGTTTTCGACCGCGTCGTCGGCCACGGGGAAGCGGACCGGCTCGGTCTGCCACCAGCGGCCGTCCTCGAAATCAAGCTCGATCGGCGGCGCGTCCACCGCGGGGCGGAGCACGATGCGGGTAAACGTACGGCCGGTCACCAGGGGCGTGGGGGGGGCGGCAACGGGGGGGGCGGGGTTCTGGCGGGCGAGCAGCAGCAGCGTGAGGCCGGCCAGGGCGGCGAGGGACAGGAGCAAGACCAAAGTGGTTTTGAAATTCACGGCGAAGTTGTTCCAGGAGCCGGGGCCCGGCAGCGGGCGCAACATCATACCGGGCGGCGGCTCAGCCGCGTCGCCGCCTGAGCCAGACGATCAGGCCGAGCAGGAGCGCGGCGGCGGGAAGCACGGCCAGGAGGGTTACGCGGTACACCAGCGCAGCCGTGTCCGAGAGCGGACCGATACGCCGGAGGTCCTGCGTGCGCGGGGTGGCGGCGACCGCCTCGTCGAGCCCGGCGAGCCAGTAGGTCGCGTTGATAAAGAGTTCGCTGTTCCCCAGTCGGCGGGCGGCCTGCTGGTCGGAGAGCCAGTGTTTTTCGGCGAACACCATGAGCCGACCGGGGGAAACCTCGAGGTTGCCCGCGAGCGACGGGTCTTGCTGCGCCGCGGCGGCGATCACGGCCTTGCCCAGCGCACTCTCGGCGGCGAACGACGCCTCGGCGATCTGGGCGGGGGTGGTCAGCCCGGTGGCGACCCAGGCGTTGGGGTGTTCGAGGGTCAGCACCGGCCGGGCCGCGAGCGTCGGCCGGGGCGACAGTGACAGCGGGCTCGGCGCGATAAGCTGGACGTCGCGGCCGGCCAGCGCGTCGGCCACCGGCGAGTCTGCGGGCCAATCGTCGAGCAGCCAGACGGCGTCGCCGCGGGGCCGGCCGTCGGGCCCCAGGTTTTCTCGGAGCACCAGCTCGTGCATCCGCGGCGCGATGCCCCAGGCCTTGGCGAGTTCGACCAGGGGGTCCGCCGAGCGGAACTGGGCCTCCGGATCGTAAGCGAAGTTGAGCATCACGCCGTCGCCCGCGGCGAGCCGATCGGCCAGCAGCTCGGCCACCTGCTGGCGGTCGGCCTGGGTGGTCCGGTCCAGCGACAGGGCCGGCACGACCCAGACCGTGGGTTGTCCGGGCGCGGGCAGCGGGGGGAGCGCCGCGCCCGCGCCGGGATCAGACGCGGCGGCAGCTGCTGCCGGGCCGGTGGCGGGAGAAGCGGTCCCGCCGCCGAGGGTCCACTCGGCGAGCTGAAAGTCGGCGGCGGCGAGCCGACTCACGATGTGGCCGAGCCCGCCGCGAGGCCCCAGCAAGCTCTGCGGGGTATCGCGGACAAAGACGACCCGAGGCGTTTGCGGGGCCGAGAGGGTGACCAGCGCGCCGGTGAGACGGTCTTCGCCGATGAAGATCGGTGCGGCCGCGTCCTGGCCTCGGGGGCTGGCGAAGAAGTCGGTGACCGGTAGAACACGTTCCCGGCCCGGGAGCAGGACCACGACCACCTGGCCTTGGCGGAGGCCGGCGAGCAGGCGGTCGTAGCGGGGCGTCTCGGCGGGCAGGGCGAGGGCCTGGGTCTGGGTTTTGAGGCGGGCCCGGGTCTGCCCGATCTGACGCTCCATGCGGACCATCGCGTCGCGGACCCCCAGGGGCGCCCGGCGGTCGTTGGCCCGCTGCTTCATCTGCCGCTGAAACGGGGAAAGGACCTCGGCGTCGGCTTTGTTCAGCGCGCTCCGCAGGTCGCGGCGGGCGTTCGACCAAGGGGTGAGCGGCTGGTCGGCCGCGTCCCGAAGCGTGGCCCGCACCTGGGCATAGGTGTCAAACACCGCCGCGAGCTGGTTGGCCAGCAGCTGCAGGTCGCGGCGGAGTTCGACCTCGGCCAGGGCGGGATCCTGCGCGAGGGCCGCGACCTGTTTCTGGAGCGAATCGATTTCGTCGGTGAGGTCGGAGAGCGCCGCGAGACCCGCCGTGACCGCGGCGCGGAGGGGCGCGGTTTCCTCGGTAAACCGGCTTTCGAGTCCGCGGTAAAACGTTTCGAGGCGGGCGATCTCGCGGTCGGGATGGATCGTCTCGACCGAGACGCGGGGGGACTGATCGGCGTATTGGGCCAGTAGGTCGGCGACATCCTGGCTCTGTTTGTCGTCGATCCGGAGCACGGCGGTGATCCGGGCGTCTCGATCCAGCTCCGCCAAAACGCGGCGGGTCTGGGGCGCGAGGGTCAGCGACCGGGTGGCGGTGAGGTCGTAGCGGAGCAGCGACTTGGCCCCGGCCGGGAGGCGGCGGACTTGGGAGTCGGCGAGTACGTTGAGCAGCACGACCACGATCAGCGCCGCGACCAGGGCGACCGTGACGTTTAGGCTGTAGAGGGCGCGGCGCCTGCCCTGCCGCGCCGCGGGAGGCGGGGTCGGTGGGCTTTGGCAAGCAGCGGCCGCAGACGCGCCCCGCGCCGATTCGCCGGGCGATACCAGGGAGGGTTCCGGGTGCTCCGAACGCTCCGGGGATTCCGGGTGTTCCGGGGGGGGGGTTAGCGCCATCGTCGGCTCTCCAGGAGTTTGACGGCCAGGAAGAGGAAGAAGGCGGTGGCCGAGGCGAAGTAGACAAAGTTGCGCAGGTCGATGAGGCCTTTATTGAAGTCTTCGAATTGGCGATTGACGTTGGCGTAGTAAAGGGCGGACCGGACCCGGGGGGAGAAGAACCCCGCGTCGGGGAGGAAATAGAGCAGGAAGGTCAGGCCGCAGATAATGAAGACGGTCAGGAGGAAAGCGATGATCTGGTTTTCGGTGGCCGCCGAGGCGAAGGTGCCGATGGCCAGGTAGAGGGCGCCGACGAACAGGAGGCCGACCCACCCGGTGACGATCGGGCCCGGATCGGGGTCGGCGGTGAGTTCCAGGACCGCGACGTGGGCCAACAGCGGGAGCAGCAAGACCACGAAAAACGCGAGGGCCGCGAGCCACTTCCCCAGCACAATCTGGAGGTCGGTGACGGGGCCGGTCATGAGTTTTTCGAGGGTCCCCCGCGCCATCTCTTCGGAGAGCAGACGCATACTGATCGCCGGAGCGAGGAAGACCAGGAGCCAGACCACGCCGCTGTAGGTCACGCGCATCGTCGCGTGGTTGCCCGGGGCGAAGCCGACGTAGAAAACCATGGACGAACCCAGCGCGAAGAGCGCGAGAACGACGTAGCCGATCGGCGAGCAGAAGAGCCCGAAGAGCTCGCGGCGGAGGATAGTGAAGACAGGATTCACGGAGTGGCGTCTTCCGGGGGCGGGGGAAAGTCGGCGGCGGCCGTGTCGGTGACCCGGATGAAGAACTGCTCGAGTGTCGGGGCGTCTCGGCGGAGTTCACGCAATGGGATCGCCGCGTCGGCCAGCACGCGGGCGAGGTCCGGGCGGGGGTCGCGGCCCGTCAGGGGCGTCACGCGGGCGGCGGTCCAGGAGCTGCCCGGGGCATGGGGGCGGGCGTCGGTCAGGGTGAGGTCGGTCAGCGGCCCGAGCGCTGCACGCAGGTCGTCGGGCGTCGCACGGGCCTGAAGGCAGACCGTGGTTTCGCCGGCGTTGTCGTCGGCCCGGCGTTGGAGGTCGCGGGGCGTGCCGTCGGCGACGACGCGGCCGTGGGCGATGATGACCACGCGGTCGGCGACCCGCTGCACCTCGGGGAGGATATGGCTGGAGAGCAAAACCGTGTGGTGCCCGGCGAGGTCGCGGAGCAGCTCGCGGACGTGCCCGATCTGATGCGGATCCAGCCCGGCGGTGGGCTCGTCCAGGATGAGCACCGGCGGCTCGTGGAGCAGGGCCGCGGCGAGCCCCACCCGCTGCCGGTTGCCTTTGGAAAGACGGCCGATCGTCCGCCGCCGCAGGTGGCTCAGCCCGCAGCGGTCGGTCACAATATCCATGCGGGCGGTGCGCGTCTTGCGGGGCATCCGGTGAAGCCGGCCGCAGAAGTGCAGGTATTCGTCCACACGCATCTCGGGGTACAGCGGGTTGGATTCGGGCAGGTAGCCGAGCTTCCGCCGGGCCGCCGCCGCGGCGGTCATCACGTCGTGGCCGTCGAGCGTCGCCCGCCCCGTGGTGGGTGGGAGGTAGCCGGTGAGCATCCGGATCGTGGTCGACTTGCCCGCGCCGTTGGGTCCGAGGAACCCGACGATCTTGCCCGGCTCGAGTTCGAGCGACAGGTCGTCGACGGCGAGGGTAGGGCCGTACCACTTCGTGAGGTGCTGAGCGCTGAGCATGGAAAAAGAGGATCGGAAACGAAAGCGGGCGGGAGAAATATTGTCCGGGATCAGCCCGTAGTTTTCAAGGCCGAGGCCAGCGGGACGGATCGTCGGGGATCGCGTCGAGCCCCGAGCTGAGGCGGTTGAACCCTGGCGGTACGGACGGTCCGGCAGCAGGCCGGGCATGCTTATCCGGCGGAGTCCGCGTGTTCCCGGATCGCTTCCAGGAATTGAGGGCCGTACCGGTCGAGTTTCGTCTGTCCGACGCCGTTGATGGCAAGGAAAGCTTGGTTGGTGGTCGGGAGGGCTTGGGCCATCTGCCGCAGCGCGGCGTCGCCGAAGACGACGTAGGGGGGTACGCCTTGGTTCCGGGCGAGGTCGCGGCGGAGTTCCCGCAGGGCCGCGAAGAGCGATTCGTTGATCGGGAGGTCGGGGTCGAGCCCGGGGGTGGACGCCGCACGGGGCCGTCGGCGGTCGGCGGAGGTTGCGGCCACCCGGCTCTGGGGGAGGCGGACGGTGACGTCGCCGGCGAGGACCTCTTTGCTCTGCGGGGTGAGGAAGGCGGTGCGGTATTCGTCGGCCGAGAGGGCGAGCTGGCCGTGGTGCAGGAGGTGCTCGGCGAGCTGACGCCAGTGGCCGGTGGGTTGATCCTTGCCGATGCCGTGGACCGAGAGCTCGTGGTGGTTGCGGCTGAGCACGCGCTCGGACCGGCTACCGCGGAGGACGTTGACGACGTGGCTGAGCCCGAAGCGCTGCCCCGTGCGAGCGACGGCCGAGAGCAGCTTGCGGGCGTCCTGTGTCGCGTCGACGAGCTTCGGCGGCTTGATGCAATTGTCGCAGTGCCCGCACGCGCCGGGGTGGTCCTCCCCGAAGTGGGCGAGCAGCGCCCGCGTCCGGCAGCCGGTGTCGTGGGCAAACTTGACGACCTGTTCGAGCTGCTGGCGGGCGTGTTCCTGCTCGGCCTCGGTTTCTTTCTGGTTGATGAAGAACTCGATCTTGCCGCGGTCGCCACCGGAGTAGAACAGAACGCAGTCGGCGGGCAGCCCGTCGCGGCCGGCCCGGCCGGTCTCTTGGTAGTAGCCCTCGATGTGGCGGGGCAGGTCGGCGTGGAACACGAAGCGGACGTCGGGCTTGTCGACGCCCATGCCGAAGGCGATCGTCGCGCAGACCACGCGGGCGTCGCCGAAGATAAACGCGTGCTGGTTGGCTTCGCGAGTCGAGGGGTCGAGCCCGGCGTGATAAGGAAGCGCGGGGATCCCCTGCTCTTTGAGCTGCCCGGCGACTTCTTCGCAACGCTTCCGCGAGAGGCAGTAGACGATGCCCTCGTGCAGCGGGTTGGCTTCGAGGTGGTCGAGGATCTGGGCCACGACCCGCTGCTTGGGCCGGACTTCGTAGGTGAGGTTGGTCCGCTCGAAGCCGCCGCGGTGCTGGGCCGGGTCGCGGAGGGCGAGCTCGCGGACGATGTCGTCGGCGACCCGAGGCGTGGCGGTCGCGGTAAGCGCCATGACGGGGGTGTCGGCGAAGCGGCCGTCGAACCCCGAGCGGAGCTGGCCGAGCATGCGATACTCGGGGCGGAAGTCGTGGCCCCACTCGCTGATGCAGTGGGCTTCGTCGATCGCGAAGCGGGCGACGTCCAGGCGTCCCAGCAGACTCTTCCCGGGGGCGGACATCAGGCGTTCGGGGGCGAGGTAGACCAGCCGGTACTTCCCCGCCAAGGCGTCCTGTTCCCGCGACCACTGCTCGTCGAGGTCGAGGGTCGAGTTGAGGTACGTCGCTGGCACGCCGTTGGCGGTCAGCAGATCGACCTGGTTCTGCATCAGCGCGATCAGGGGCGAGACCACGACGGTGGTGCCGCGGTCGTCGGCGAGGGCCGGCAACTGGTAGCAGAGGCTCTTGCCGCCGCCGGTGGGGAGGATGACAAAGACGTCCCGGCCGGCCACGGCGTCGTCGATGATGGCCCGCTGCTGGGGGCGGAAGGCGTGGTGGCCGAAGTGCTGTTTCAGCAGAAGGTCGAGGTCCGCGGCGGGCATGGGCGAAGGGTAGCAGATCGGGCGACGCGGCCGGTGCCAACGGCGGCCGCGGACCGCGGGTAGATCGAATCAAAAAAGGGGCAGGCCCATCGGCCCGACGCGTCGGGTCGTGGGTCCGCCCGAACGCCAAGGGTTCACCGAGGCGGGAAGCCTGCGCGACTTTTTAGACCGGCCCGCTACCCGGTCGCGGCGGGGCGGTGCCTGATTTGCCGGAGGGACTTGGCGGGGCTATTTTGGTGGGCTCGACTGGCGTTTGTGTGGCCGGCCGCGACGGTCTCAAAAAGTCTCTGGAAGACGCCTGCTTATGCTACTTACCGATATCCTCCAGCCGGATTGTGTGCAGGTGCCGCTGGTCGCGGACGACAAGCAGTCGGCGATCTATCAGTTGGCCGACCTGCTTTGCGAGAAGACCGGGATCGCCGACCCCGATGCGCTCAAAGAAGCGATCTGGAAACGCGAGACGACCCGGACCACGGGGATCGGCGGCGGGGTGGCGGTGCCCCACGGCAAAACCGACCAGGTGCCGGGGCTGCGGATGGCGATCGGGCGGACCGAGAAACCCCTCGAGTTCCAATCGATCGACCGCAACCCGGTGGAGCTGATTATCCTGCTGGCGTCGCCGCTCGACCAAACCGGCCCTCACATCGAAGCGTTGTCGCGGATCAGCCGGATGCTGATCGACGCGGACGTGCGGGAAAAGATGAAGTCGCTGCCGACGGGTGAAGAGCTCTACGCGATGATTAAGACCATCGAAACCTCGGTGGCCTGAGCCTTAGCCAAGAGGTTCATGTTGCCGAGCAAGCCGTCGAGCCTGAAGCGCATCAGCCTGGCGGCCGTCTGGGTGGGTGCCGCGATGTGGCTCCCGTTTGCGTGGGTGGTTTTGATGGACTACTCGTGGGACAGCTACCGGATGACGTGGGTCAGAATGTGGACCGTCCTGCCGGGTATCTATGTCGGCTTTTTCTTTCACCCGAACGAGAGCCAAATGATGACGATGATGTTGCTGACGACGGTGGCCATGTTTGGATCGCTCGTCTGGCTCGGCTCGCGTGGCCCCAGGCGGCTGGTCGCGGCGGTAGTGATCGCGCTGTGTATCTGCGTCCCCGAGTCGCTCGGGGCCTACTCGCTGTTTTGGGTTTAAAACAGTTACCCGTTGAACTTGGTCATCGCCCGCTCGATCCCGTCCCCGAGCCACGACTCGATACAGTCGCAAGCGCGGACGAGGGTGTGATTCATTTCGTCGAGTTGTTCACCGGTGAATCGGCCGAGGACGAAGTCGACTTGGGGGGCGCGGGTGCGGGGGCCGATGCCGATACGGAGTCGGGGGTAGTCGCGGGTGCCCAGAGCGCGTTCCAGGTCTTTGAGCCCGTTGTGCCCGCCGGGTGAACCCGAAGCACGGAGACGGAGTTGGCCGAGGTCCAGTGCGATCTCGTCGACGAGGATTAAGATGTCTTCCGGGGGGAGCTTGTAGAACGCGGCGGCTTCGCCGACGGCATGGCCCGAGCGGTTCATGAACGTGGTCGGCTGCATCAGCATGACCTTGTGCAGGTTGATGCGGCCCTCGAGGACGCCGGCGTGGAACTTATGCTTCGGGGAGTCGAGGCCGTGGCGCTGCGCGAGGCGTTCGATGGCCATGAACCCGGCGTTGTGGCGGGTCTTCGCGTATTCCGGGCCGGGGTTGCCGAGGCCGACGATGAGCTTCATGAGGGGGCTCGCGGGGCGGGGATCGGGGCGCATAAAAGAGCCCCGGGCCGACGACCCGGGGCTGCGATAAGCAACGACTTACTCCGCGTCGCCGTCGTCCGGCTTGCTGCCGATGACCTCGGGTTCTGCACCGTCGGCGTCGTCTGCGGTGTCCTCGGCGACGGCCTGCTGGATGACGATCTGGGCCAAGAGATAGTTCGCGTCGACGGCGAGGCTGACGCCTTCGGGCAGCGGCAGGTCTTCGACGTAGATCGAGTCGTCGAGGCCCAGCTCGCTGATATCGCAGGTCAGGGATTCGGGGATCGCGTTAGCTTTGCAGCGGACGGTCACCTGGGTGTGGGGGGTGCTGAGCATCGCGCCGGCTTCGTTGAGGGCCGCGGGCGAGCCGGTGAATGCGACTTCGAGTTCGATATCCACCTCTTCGTTGAGGTCGACCCGCGCGAGATCGACATGAACCGGCGTGGTGTCGAGGTAGTCGTACTGGACGTCCTTAATCAGGCAGGGCTCGGCCTTGCCGTCGATGCTGACTTCGATCAGGTGCGCGCCGTCATGGAGGATGTGGTGCAGGGCACGGGCGTCGATGGCGACGTGGGCGGGGTCCTGCTTGTGGCCGTAGACCACGGCGGGGAGCTGGCCCTGCTCGCGGAGGCGGATGGCGTAACGGGAACCGAGCTTGCTTCGGGTCTGGGCTTCGAGGGTCGGGGTTTCTTGGGACATGGCTTTTCCTTGAATGGGTTTTGTGTGTAGGGGCTTGTTGGAGTTAGAGCGGGGGTGTGGGACGCTAGAGGTTAGGCGTTAGGAGAAATTTCGGGGTTTGTTGTGCTTGCGGGTGGTCGCCTAGCGCCTATCTCTTCGCACCGTCGACGCCTTTCCGGAACAGGCTGGAGACGGATTGGTTGTGGTGGATGTTGTGGATCGCCTGGCCGAGCAGCTCGGCGACGGTCAGTTCGGTGAGTTTGTCGGCGATGGCGTCGCAGCGGTGGGTGCAGGGGATCGTGTCGGTAACGATCACGCGGTTGATGGGCGAATCGGCGATCCGTTCCATGGCGAGACCGACCAGGACCGCGTGGGTGGCGGCGACGACGATGTCCTTGGCCCCGTGTTTTTTGACCAGCTTTGCGGCCTCGCAGATCGTGCCGGCGGTCGAGATCATGTCGTCGACCATGAGGACGTTTTTGTCGGTGACGTCGCCGATGATGTTGGAGGACTGGACCTCGGTGCCGGACTTGCGGCGTTTGTCGATAATCGCGAAGTCGGCGTCGAGCGCGTTGGCGACTACGCCGGCGACTTTCACGTTGCCCGGGTCGGGGCTGACCACGCAGAGCGGGCTCATGGCCTCGCGCGTCTGGGCGAGGTGTTTGAGCAGGACCGGCGAGGCGGACATGTGGTCGACGGGGATGTCGAAGAAGCCCTGGATCTGCGCGGCGTGGAGGTCCAGCGCGAGCACGCGGTCGGCCCCGGCGGCGGTGATCAGGTTGGCGACGAGCTTCGCGGTGATCGGCGTGCGGCCTTCGTCTTTGCGGTCCTGCCGGGCGTAGCCGAAATACGGGATGACCGCGGTGATCCGCTCGGCCGAAGCGCGCTTGAGGCAGTCGATGTAGATGAGTAGTTCCATCAGGTGCGCGTTCACCGGGTGGTGGGTCGACTGGACGACGAAACAGTCTCGGCCGCGGACGTCTTCCTCGATCTTTACGAGCAGTTCGCCGTCCGGGAAGATGTCGGTATGCCCTTGCCCGATGGGCAATTCCAGGTGCTTGCACATGGCTTCGGCGAGGGCACGGCTGGCCCGGCCCGAGAAAATCTTGATGTGGTCGCGGTCGGCCTGGCTCATGACGGGGCTCCGGCGGAGGGCCCGGCCGGTTTCCCGGGGGCGGCGGCGGGGGTGGGGGCGGATCCGAGGCGGGCCCGGAGGATCTGATCGACCGCGGCGAGGTGCTCGGGCGTGTTGATGCTCAGGACATCCTGCGGGGGCACCGCATCCACCAGGGTGACCGTCTTGCCTTGCTGGCGCAGCAGCCCCGGCACGTCGGTGAGGTAGTACTCGCCCTGCTGGTTCGTGTTGCTGACCTCGGCCAAGGTCGGGAAGAGCTCGTCGCTGCGGAAACAGTAATAGCTCGGGTTCACTTCACGCACCGCGAGCTGCGCCGGGGTCGCATCCTTCTGCTCGACAATACGATCAAATCCCCCCCCGGAAGCCCCTCCGGAATTACCCCCCGAACCACTGCTCCCGGTACGGAGGACGCGGCCGTAGCCCGAGGGATCGTCGAGGACCGCGGTGGCGAGGGTGGCGGCGGCTTTGGTGCGTCGGTGGACCTCGAGGAGGCGGGCGAGCGTTTGGGCACGGATCAGCGGGCCGTCGCCGGCGAGGACGAAGACGTCGCCGGCGGGCTGGTTTTCGAAAATCGGCCGGGCCATGTCCGCGGCGTGGGCGGTGCCGAGCTGCTGGGTCTGATCGACAAACACGCAGCGGGGGTCGTCCGCCAGCGCCCGCCGCACCTCATCGCCCCGGTAGCCCACGACGACCACGCAGCGCTCCACCCCGGCGTCGAAACAAGCGTCGACCACCCAGCGGAGCATCGGCCGGTCGGCCACCGGGTGCAGAACCTTGGGCAGGTCGCTGCCCATCCGCGTACCTTTGCCGGCAGCGAGAAGGATGGCCGAGGGGGGCGGAACGCTTTCGGGGTTCAAAGGCGAAATGGCAAGATCCATGGCGGGGGGTTGGGTGGAAACCGGGGATCCCTCGAGAGCGGCGGCGTACTCCGGAGGTATTCCGGGGATGTTCCGGGGATGTTTCGGGGGTGTTCCGGGGGTGTTCCGGGATGAGGCGAACAGGCCCACTAGGACTCGAACCTAGAATGCTAGTACCAAAAACTAGAGTGTTGCCGATTACACCATGGGCCTAAGGTCGTCCCCTCCGGGTCTTCCGTGGCTGCGGCAAGCCGCGAATCGGAAAGAAAACGGGGGAAAGCATCGACCCTCGGCGGCCACCGCGGGAGCGGCGACACGAGAGAGGGTCCGGCATCGGATCGGGCTGGGCTGCCCTGGGGCCGGGTTCGACGAGGGTCTACTTTTTTTAGAGCAGACGCATCGTCGATACCGGGGGCCGTTGTCCGTGCCGCACACGCGTCACGATCGGACCGATCCGGAGGCAAGTGTAAGGCGATGCCGCGCGGTGTCAAGGCGGCGCCGCGGCGGCGGACCCGGGGCCGGGGTTACGAACGGGCGAGGCTGAGCAGGGTAGCGGGCCGTTCGGGCTGGCCGGTTTTGGCTGAGAGGAGGCAGGCGTGGACGCAGGCCAGGGCAAGGGTCTGCGCGTCGTGCTGGGGCGGCGGGGGGGGGCGGTGGAGCAGGGCGCCCCACTGGTGGGTGACGAGATCGGCGAAAGAGGTCGGGGCCCGGAAGGCGTGGTCGGCGGACGGCGCGGCGGGTTCGCTGGCGTCGAGGACGTGGCCGTCGGCGTGGAGCAGTTGGTACCGGTCGTCGGTCACGCGGAGGTGAGCCGAGCGGGAGAGCACCGAGAGCTCGCGTCGGGTTTGCGGCGCGGCGTTGGCCGCTTCGAGAAGGACCGCCCCGCCTTGAGGCGTGGTGGCGTGGGCGGCGAGCAGGCCGCTGATCTGCCGTGGCCCGGCGGCGGGCCCGGAGAGCGACGCGGTGACGGTTTCGGGCAGTTCGGTGAACTCGAGGACGGCGAGCCAGGCGTCGACCAGGCGGGCCAGCAGCGACCCGTCGGTCGGTCGGCCGAGGCTCGAGAAACGGACCAGTTGCGGGGGGGTGAGTTGTTCGTGGGGGTCGGCGGCGTCGAGGAAGCCGGGGCACCGGGTAAAGGCCGGCACGGTGGTGATCGCGCCCGGCTGGCCGGGGGTCTGGGCGGTGTCGAGCTCGGCCCACTCGGCGGCGGGGGGCTCGAGGGTGAGGATACGGGTGCCCGCGTCGGCGGCAGCGACCAGGTCGTCGAGCTTGGCGTCGCGCAGAGAAAGCACCAGGATGAAAGCCGCGGGTCGGTCGATCCGGAGCTTGCGGAAGTCGTGCTCCGCCGGGCAGCCCAGACGCTTGCTCAGCGTGTCGAGCTCGGTCGAGCGCGGCCCGCCCACGCCGATCGGATGGACCGCGGCCCCCATCAGGTCCAGCAACTCGCCGGCGAGCGAGGCCCGTTCCGGGCTGGTCCAGACCGTGATCTCTGGTACGGGAAAATCGGGGTGGAGGTCGGGCGGGGCGATGGTGGGGTTCCGGTCGTGGCGGCGTGGCGTTCGGGCAGATACGATAACAGGGTGTGGACGTGACGGCCGCGGGGCGATCGCACCGATCGCTACGAGGAAAGTCCGAACACGACAGGACACGGTGGTGGGTAACGCCCACCGCGCCCGTGGGGAACCGCGGGTGTAGGGACAGCGCCACAGAAAATATACCGCCCCCGGAAGCAGCGACTCTCGCTGCCGCAGGCTCCGTCGCCTCGCGTAACGCAGTCGCCGCTTCCGGGGGTAAGGTTGAAATGGTGCGGTAAGAGCGCACCGCACGTCTGGTGACAGGCGTGGCACGGCAAGCCCCACCGCGTGCAAGCCCAAACAGCCCCTGCGAAGCGATCCGTCGTTTCGGCCCACGGTCCGTGGGTTTGGGAGCGGGTAGGGTGCTTGAGCCCGTGGGTAACCGCGGGCCTAGAGAAATGGCCGTCCCCCCCTCGGAAGTTTTCCGTCCCCCTGCCCGGGCCGTCCGCGGACCCGGCGGGACCGAACGCTTCCGAGGGGGGAACAGAATTCGGCTTACGGTCCACACCTTTGAAAACGGACACGCCCCGCGGTTTCGGCCGCGGGGCGTTTCGTTTTTTTTCACACGGCCGGCAGCAGCGTTTCCCGATCGAGCAGCCGGGGCGCGGACGATGTCCCGGAGGTTTCGATTAAGGCGCGACGCGGTAGGGTTCGGTGAACACCAGCTTGACCGGGCGGTCGGGCGCGAGGGACGTCTCGGGGGTGGTCGCGTTGTAAGCGGCAAGCTCTTCGACCGAGGCGGCGATGCCGGGCAGGCCGGCGAAGGCGCGGAGGGTGTTGACGGCCTCATCCGAAACGCGGACCGTGCGCAGCCGGCGGACCGTGATGCGGTCGCTTTCGTCGCGGGGGAGCGGGCCGAAGGAGGCAGCGACGGCGTCGAGCAGCGGTAGCCGGTCCCGCGGTGCCGCGCCGATTTGCGTGTAGAGGCGATCCCCGTGGACGGTCCAGAGCAGATCGAGCACCAGGGTCTGTCCGTCGTCGAGGGTGCCGGCGGCGAAGCGCAGATGGTGCCGAGGCCGGCCGTGGTGGGTCGTCACGGTGTTGATCAGTAGCGGGATCTCCTGCTTGTTCAAGGCGTCGATCAGCGGCTGAGCCGCGGCGGTGGGATCGAAGGCCGAGGGGCCCGCCGCCGAGGGCGAGCTTTCCGGGGCGGCGGCGGTGGGGAAGAGCACAAGGGCGCCCCCGTCGGGAGCGACGCCCCCGAAGGCCTGGCGGGTGTTCAGCGGCCGCCACCCCGCGGGGAGGGTGACCGCAAACCGCTGATCGGGGTGGAGGAAACGGGGGCCGCGGAAGAGGCCGCGGGCGGGGTCGGGACCGACCACGATCCCGTTGAGTCGGTCGAGAAACGCGGGATCGGGCGGTGGCGGGGCGGGGTCGGTGGTGCGGGTAGCGGTCGAACGGGTCGACGGCGGGCCCGCGAGTGCGGCAGCGTTCTGCCGGGTCAGCGCGATACGCCGCGGGGTGAGCGGGTGCGTGTCGAAGAGGGTGGGGCTGCGCGGGTTCGAGACAAGCGTCGCTTGGTGGGCGGCGAGCTGAGTGAGGAACCGGGGCATGGCGGCGGGGTCGTAGCCGGCGGCGGCGCTGAGGTTCTGCCCCAAGCGGTCCGCCTGGTGTTCGTGTTCACGGGAGTGGGCCGCGAGAAACGCCCCGCCGGCGACCTGCCAGGGAGAGGCGAGGATCGTGCCGGCCTCGGGGACCACCCGCCCGAGCATACGGCCCGGGGCAGACAAGACGCTGGGCAGGATGGCCCGGTCGTGCTGGTGGGCGGCGTGGCGGGACTCGCTGTGGATGATCTCGTGGGCCAGGACCGCGGCGAGCTCGTCTTCCGAATTCAGCAGCGGCAGGAGCCCACGGGTGACATAGATGTGCCCGCCGGGCAGCGCGAAGGCGTTCGGCGTCTCGGTATCGAGGAGGGTAAAGCGGTAGTCGAACGGCGAGTCGGGGAGCTGCTCGGTCAGGCGGCGGCCCACGGAATCGACGTAGGCCGTAAGCTCGGGGTTCGAGAGCTGGCCAAACGCGGCGAGGAGTTTGGGGGCGTTCTCATCCCCGACGCGGCGGTCCCATTCAGGGCCAGTGGAACAGCCCGCGGCGAACACCAGGGCCGCGGCGACAGAGACGAAGTATCGGGGCAGAGCCATCCACGGATGGTAACGCCGCGGCCGTCGGCGTCGAGCGGGCGTGACCCCGCAGACCAAGAAAAAGCCCGCGGCGTGAGGCCGCGGGCTCATCAAGCGATCGGGTGTGGACGGGAGCGCTGGTTAGCCCTTGGTCCAGGTCGTGCTGCCGTAGACGGCGTTATCGCCGAGTTCTTCCGCGATGCGGATGAGCTGGTTGTACTTCGCGTTGCGGTCGCTGCGGCAGGGGGCGCCGGTCTTAATCTGGCCGCAGTTGGTCGCGACGGCGAGGTCGGCGATGGTCGCGTCCTCGGTCTCGCCCGAGCGGTGCGAAAGCACCGCGGAGTATTTGTTACGCATGGCCAGGCCGACCGCGTCGAACGTCTCGGAGAGGGTGCCGATCTGGTTGACCTTGACGAGGATCGAGTTGCCGCAGCCTTCGTCGATGCCGCGCTGCAGGAAGTCTTTGTTGGTGACAAACAGGTCGTCGCCGACGAGCTGGACGGTTTCGCCGAGCTTGTCGGTGAGGGTTTTCCAGCCGGCCCAGTCGTTCTCGGCCAGGCCGTCCTCGATCGAGCGAATGGGGTATTTCTTGCACCAGTCGGCCCAGTAGTCGGCCATCTCGGTCGAGCTGATGATCTCCTGGCTGCTGGAGAAGAACTTGTACCCTTCCTTGCCGTCTTTCGCGGCTTCGTTCCAGAGCTCCGACGTGGCGGGGTCGAGGGCGACGAAGATCTGTTCGCCCCACTTGTAGCCGGCTTTTTCGGTGGCCTCTTCGATGTACTTCAGCGCGTCTTCGTTGGACTTGAGGTCCGGGGCGAAGCCGCCCTCGTCGCCGACGGCGGTGGACAGGCCGTTTTTCTTGAGCACGGACTTGAGGCCGTGGTAGATCTTCACCCCGGCGTGCATCGCGTCGGCGAAGTTGTCGAAGCCCCAGGGCTGGATCATAAACTCTTGGAAGTCGACGGTGTTGTCGGCGTGCTTCCCGCCGTTGAGGATATTGAGCATGGGGACCGGGAGCACCTTGGCGCCGCTGCCGCCGAGGTAACGGTAGAGGGGGAGCCCGGAGGACTCGGCGGCGGCGTGGGCGACGGCCATGGAGACGCCCAGGATCGCGTTGGCCCCGAGCTTGGACTTGTTGGGGCTGCCGTCGAGGTCGAGCATGACCTTGTCGATGTATTCCTGATCGCGGGCGTCGAGGCCCATCAGCTCGGGGGCGATCTCGAGGTTGACGTTGTCGACGGCCTTGACCACGGACTTACCGAGGTAGTAGTTGTCGTCGCCGTCGCGGAGCTCGACGGCTTCGTTTTCGCCGGTGGACGCCCCGGACGGGACCATCGCGCGGCCGACGGTGCCGTCGCCCAGATGGACTTCGACCTCGACGGTGGGGTTCCCCCGGGAATCGAGGACTTGGCGGCCGTGGACGATGTCGATTTCAAAGCTCATAGTGCGGGCTCGGGCGGGGTGAGAAGAGGCGGGAGCGGCCGGGCAGAGTGGTTTGCCCGGCGGCGGGAGTGTACCGGGCGGGGCGGGGAGCCTCAAACCCGTCGAGGGGCGAGCACGTTCAGGGTGGCGGGCGTTGTCTTGCCGGGCGGGGCAGGGACGATCAAAAAAACCGACGGACGCCGAAGCGCCCGCCGGCCAGGGGCGGGGGAGCCCCTGTGGTGGGGGGCGAGCGGGTGGATTTTTAAAACGTCTCGCGGCGGTAAGCAGGCGGGTG
>JBCDDZ010000014.1:0-71295 GCA_039180025.1 Planctomycetota bacterium | reverse complement strand
GCGGCAGGTCTTGAGCGGCGGGCGGGGGGGTAGGGCGGGGGGGGGGTGGCCGACATGGCAGGGAGTATACCCCCCGACGCGCCACGCCTCGGGCAGAACGGAGGGCTCCGCCCGGCCTGGCGGCAGAGCCTGAGAGGGGACCTGACGGGCGGGGCCCGCCGTGGCTTATTGCGGCCCGGGCGGCGGCGGGGTGCGTTGGTGGTCGTGGACGCCCAGCAGGTAGAGGATCGCGTCGAGGCCGAGGGTGGAGACGGAATGCTCGGCCTGCCGGCGGACAATGGGTTTGGCGTGGAAGGCGATGCCGAGCCCGGCGCGGTTGAGCATGGGCAGGTCGTTGGCCCCGTCGCCGACGGCCACGACTTGGCGGCGGTGGATGCCTTCGTGCTGCGCGATTTCTTCGAGCAGCCGGGCCTTCCGCGGGCCGTTGACGATCTCGCCGACGACCCGGCCGGTGAGCCGGCCGTCTTCGATCTCGAGTTCGTTGGCGTGGACGTGGTCGAGGCCGAGCTTCTGCTGGAGGTGCCTCCCGAAGTAGGTAAACCCGCCCGAGAGGACCGCGGTTTTGTACCCGAAGGCCCGGAGGTTGTGGAGCAGGGCCTCGCAGCCTTCGGTCAGTTCGAGGCGGTCGGCGACGGCCTGGAGCTTGGCTTCGGGCAGGCCGGCGAGCGAGGCGACGCGTTGGCGCAGCGAGGCGTCGAAGTCGAGTTCGCCGCGCATGGCGGCGTCGGTGATGGCCGCGACTTTTTCGCCCGCCCCCGCCTCCTTGGCCAGCTCGTCGATCACCTCGGCCCGGATCAGGGTCGAGTCCATGTCGAAGACCACCAGCCGGCGGGCGCGGCGGTAGGCGTCGTCTTTCTGCCAGGCGACGTCGAGGGCGAGCCGGCTGCCGAGCCGCATGAACTCGCCGTGCATCGCGTCGGCGTCGCGGGGCCGGCCGCGGAGCCAGAACTCGACGCAGGCCCGGCGGGGCGAGCCGTCCTCCTCCCGGGGGGGGCGGCCCGAGAGGCGGTGGATCACGTCGATGTTGAGCTGCTGCGCCGCGATCACCGCGGTGATCGCGGCGAGCTGCGCGGCGGTGAGTGACCGGGTGAGCAGGGTCAGGATGTGGCGCGGCTTGCCCTGCTGGCCGACCCACCGGTCGTAGTCGGCGTCGGGCACGGGTGGGTTTTGAGCCGGAGCTCGTTGCGCTCGGCGGCCCGGCGGATCGCGTCGAGCGTCGCGTCTCGGCCGGCGGCTTCGGGCGGCAGGGTGACCATCATGCCCAGCAGCAGCGACTGGTGGATGACGGCCTGGTTAAGGTCCAGCACCGTCACGCCGTGCCCGGCGAGGGTGTCCGTCAGGTCGGCGGTGAGGCCGGGGCGGTCCTCCCCCGTAAAACGGAGGAGGTAGATCGTGGGCGGGGCGGCGGACATGGGGTGGGAATTGTAACGGAGCCCAGAGCGGGCGCGAGAGGCATGCGCACGCGGCGCGGCTTGTCGCCACGGATGACTCGGCCGGGTCAGCGTTTGGTGCAGCGGATGGCGACGATAAAGCTTAAGAAGACCGCCACAAGCACCGAAAATTGGACGGTATCTCGCGAGGGCTCCGGTACCCAGCCGTCGATCACGGGGCCGGAGAGGAACGCCGTGAAGTAGGCGGCGGCGAAGCTCATGGCGATCGCAGGCGGCCAAGAGATGCCTTGGCTGACCCAGACGCCGACCTCGCGGAGATCGGCTTCGCATTCCGGGCAGCGGAACCCTTGCTCGGGATGGATGCCGTAGGAGCATTGACCACAACGGGGTTCGCGGCGGACCCGTATGCCGTGCGTGCGCAGGTGTCGGACCAGACGGGGCAGGGCGGCTTCGGTGGCGACACGGCGGGAGATACCGACTTTTTTGAGGTCACGCCCGCAGTGGGGGCACACCCAGTGGGAAACGTACCCGGTGGTTTTGTGGCAAGCTCCGCAGACGAATTCGTTGGCGGAGCGGCGTGAACTCACCGGCGTTTCCGCTTCCGCTGCTTGAACTTGTTGTTTTTTTGCTGGGCCTTGGTCGAGCCCTTGCCCATCCCGGGCACGCCGCCGCGGCTGCCCATCATGGCGGCCATGTCGGGGCTGGCCATGTTTTTCATGGCGCTGAGCTTGCCCATCGCGCCCATGCCCGCCATCTGCTTGGACATGGTGCTGATCATGTCGAAGCCTTTAACCAGTTGGCTTACGTCTTTCTGGTCCGTGCCCGAGCCGCGGGCGATGCGGCGGCGGCGGGAGTTGTCCAGGACTTTGACCGTCTGGCGCTCGCGGGCCGTCATCGAGTTGATGATGGCTTCGGTGCGGTCGATCTGTTTGTCGTCGAGGTCGAGGTCTTTGAGCTGCTTGCCCACGCCCGGGAGCATGCCGAGCAGCGACTTCATCGAGCCCATCCGGCGGATCTGCTTGAGTTGTTTAAGGAAGTCGTCCATGGTGAGCTGGCCCTTGGCCATCTTGTCCTGCAAGGCAAGGGCTTCTTCTTCGGAGACCTGTTCCTGGGCTTTTTCGACAAGTGAGACGATGTCGCCCATGCCCAGGATGCGGCCGGCGATGCGGTCGGCGTGGAAAGGTTCGAGGTTGTCGAGTTTCTCGCCGACGCCGATGAACCGGATGGGCTTGCCGGTCACGGACTTGACCGAGAGGGCGGCGCCGCCCCGGGTGTCGGAGTCGAACTTGGTGAGGATCACGCCGTCGAGTTCAAGCTGATCGTTGAAGGTTTTGGCGGAGTTGACGGCGTCCTGGCCGGTCATCGCGTCGATCACCAGGAAGATCTGGTGGGGCATGACCGCGGCGTTGACGCGGCGGAGCTCGCCCATCAGTTCGTCGTTGAGGTGGAGCCGGCCGGCGGTGTCGAGGATGACCACGTCGGTGCCGGCGGCCTTGGCGGCTTTGACGGCGTGGCGGCAGACGTCGACGGCGGCACCCACGGCCTGGCCGTACGCGGCGACCTTGTCGGGTTCACCGTAGAACGTGACCGAGCCGCCGGGGGGGCCTTCGACCTGCGCTTCGACCTGCTCGGCGAGGACCTGGAGCTGGGTCACCGCGGCGGGGCGTTGGAGGTCGGCGGCGGCGAGCATGACGCTCTTGCCTTTTTTCTTGAGGTACGCCGCGAGCTTGCCGCAGGTGGTGGTCTTGCCCGAGCCCTGCAGGCCCGCCATCATCAGGATCGTCGGGCCCGGCTCAACGAACATGATGTGCTCGCGGGCCGCGGGCGGCACCGGCGGGCCGTCGTCGTCGGCGGGGGTGTCGGCCGGGTCGCCCAAGAGCTTGATCAGCTCGTCGTTCACGATCTTGATCATCTGCTGGCCGGGCTCCACCGCGTCGAGCACCGCCGTGCCCAGGGCCTGGTCCAGCACGCCACGGCAAAACGACTCGGCCACCTCGTAGTGGACGTCTGCTTCGAGGAGCGCTTCCCGCACCTCTTCCATTGCCTCCCGGACGTTGGACTCGCTGATCTTGCCCCGGCCGCTGAGCTTGCGCAGCGCCCCCTCAAATTTGTCGGATAGGTTGTTGAACATGACGATCTACGACGACACGAAACTTGCTAACCAAGCGGCGGATCCGTATCCGACACCGAGGGGCAATATCTCGGGGTGATAGATCAGGCTCTGACCGGAGCGGAAAGATTATAGCCGGCAGATGGGAAAGGCACAGATAAAGCAGATTGAAAATACTTGATAAGCATTTTCAAAAACTCACACGAAAGATGTCGAAAACCGCGAAACGATTAAGACGCCCGACGGTGGGACCGTGGCGGCGGTGGGGTGTCCGCGAGAATAACCACTTCGGGGGCGGACAACGCCGCGAGTGCGTCCGCCGCCTCTTCGAAGTCGTCGTCCGCGGTAGGCTCCACCTCGATTTTCGATTCGTGGAGGGTTACGGGATCGCAGGGCGTCAGAAAAATCGAATCCGGCTCGCCCATCGCGGTAATTGTGAGCTTGAGTTCTTGGTGCATGGTATCGGTTCCTTCCGTGTATCCCCCGCAGGCTGTTGATTGATATTAGATGAGGTTATCGGACAATCAAATAAGAAATCTGCAAAGTTTAATTCACGCGAAAGGTGCCCCCGAGCGGAAAGCGGGTTATCGCCTTCCTGTGCCCTTCAGACGGTGTTATCGACCGACGGAAATCTTCGAGATGAATCTTATTCATCGAAAAATCATCTCGATTTCAGCGACTTATGGGCCGCGGCGAAAAAAGCGTAGCGATCAACCGCGGTCCGCGGGCTCGGATACCGGAGCCGACCGCGGGGTGATGTTGGGAAGCGCGGGGAAAAAGTCAGACTTCTGAGAACCGCTCACGAGGACGCCGGGAGGCGGTCCGTGGGAGTCTCGGGCTCAGCGTCATCTTCCGGGGGCAGGGGGGTTTGGTAGAAGTGCAGCGTCATCTTGCCGTAGGTGATGCTGGCCGGTCCGTCGTAGCCGGGGACTTCTTCGGCGCGGACGGGGGCGGGGGTGCGCAGGACGGCGACGCCGCCCGGCTCGAGCTTGGCGGCGAGGGCGGCGAGGAGGCTGTAGAGCGCCGCCAGGTCGTCGGTCTCGGCGTAGGGCGGGTCGAGGAAGGCCACGGTGATCGAACCCGCGGCCAGGGGGTAGCTCCAGATCGGCGGGGTGACGCCGCCGGCCACCACGTGGGCGTCTTCCGGGCCGATCTGAAGGGTGTCGAGGTTTTCTTCGAGCCGGTCGATCGCGTCGCGGTCCCGGTCGACAAACGTGCAGTGCTCCGCCCCGCGGGAGAGGGCCTCGAGCCCCATCGACCCGGTCCCGCAGTACAGGTCCAGCACCCGCCCGTAGCCCAAGACGCCCAGCGACTGGAGCCGGTTGAAGAGGTTTTCCTTGACCCGGTCGGTGATGGGGCGGGTGGTCTGGTCGTCCTGCGGGCCCCGCAGGGGGCGGCCGCGGTGATTGCCGGCGATGATGCGCATGATCGGGATTGTATAGTGCCCCGATGCCGAAGCAGAAATCCCCCAAAACCCCGCAGCCCACCCAGGCCGAGCGGGCGGACAAGTACGTCTGCTACCAAAAGTCCGTGCAGGAGCCCGAGCACGAGATCGCGTTTTTCGACCAGGCTTTCAAAGACGCATTCGGCCGCAAAGCGATGCACCTGCGCGAAGATTTCTGTGGGACCTTTGCGGTCTGCTGCGCGTGGGTCAAGTCGCACAAAAAGCGGACGGCGCTGGGGGTGGACCTGGACCCCGAGCCGTTGGCCTGGGGCCGGGCCCACAACCTCTCGGCGCTCACCGCGGAGCAGCGGGCCCGGGTCCGGCTGGTCGAGCAGGATGTCCGCAAGCGCAACCGGCCGCCGGCGGAGATCCTCGCGGCGCAGAACTTCTCGTTTTGGCTTTTTAAGACCCGGGAGGAGCTGAGAACGTATTTCAAAGTCGCGCGGTCGAACATGGCCGCCGAGAGCTTGCTGGTGATGGACATGATGGGCGGCGGCGAGTGCTACGAAGAAGAACACGCCGACGTCCGCACCATCGTCAAGGGCAAAAAAGGGTTTAAATACATCTGGACTCAGGAGAGCTTCAACCCGATCACTCACGACGCCCGCTTCACGATCACGTTCAAGTTCAAGGACGGCAGCCGGCTCGAGCCTGCGTTCACCTACGACTGGCGGTTCTGGACCATCCCCGAGGTCCGCGAACTGCTGGCCGAGGCGGGGTTTTCCCAAAGCCACGTCTACTGGGAAAAGCTCGACGAGAACGAAGAAGAGACCGGCGAGTGGCAGCGGGCCGACGACGCCCCCAGCGACCCGAGCTGGGTCTGCTACGTCGTGGCCCGCAAGTAGTAGGAGTCCCCGGTCGGCGAGCACCGGGCCGCGTCCCTCTCCGCCGCTGCATGGTGCGGCAGGCGACACCCCGAAACGCCGCATCCACGGCAACACGGATCGGCTCGGATCGGGCTAAGCGGCGCGGCCCGCCTTGGAGAGGTTAGACGACGCCGGCCCGGGCCGATACGCTGGCCGACCCATGCCAAAAATCCAATCCCCGAAAGGCACCCGCGACTTCTACCCCACCGACATGGCGTGGCAGCAGCACCTGCTCGACGCCTGGCGGCGGGTGTCGATCCGCAGCGGGTTCGAGCAGGTCGACGGGCCGATCTTCGAAGAACTCGACCTCTATAAAGTCAAGTCCGGCGAGGGGATCGTCAGCGAGCTGTTCAGCTTCCGGCGGACCAACGGCCAGACCGATTACGCGATCCGCCCCGAGTTCACCCCCACGCTCGCCCGCATGGTGGCGCAGCAGGCCCACAGCCTGCCCAAGCCGATCAAGTGGTTCTGCACGCCGAACTTTTGTCGGGCCGAGCGCCCCCAGCGTGGCCGGCTCAGAGAGTTCTGGCAGTGGAACGTGGACCTGCTCGGGCTCGACACCCCCGCCGCCGACGCCGAGGTCATCTTCGTGCTCGTCGATTTCCTCGCCGAGTGCGGGCTCACCCCGGAGCAGGTCAAGGTCAAGATCAGCCACCGCGACGTGGTCCGCAAGATCTTGGGCCGGCTCGGCGTCCCGGACGACAAGATGGTCGACGCCTTCAACCTCCTCGACGCCCGGGACAAGATGGCCCCCGACGCGTTCACCGAGGCCGCCGGGGCGCTGGGCATGGACCCGAGCCGGGTCGAACGGTTCGAGCAGGTCTGCCGACGCAAATACCCCGCCGGGGACCTGGACCACCTGGCCCGGAGCCTCGCGATGGACGCGGCGCCCGCCGGCCTGGCGGCGCTCGACGAACAGCTCCGGGCCTTCGGCATCGCCGCGTGGTGCGAGTACGACCTCGGGATCGTCCGCGGGCTGGCCTACTACACCGGGACGGTCTTCGAGGTCCACGAAACCACCGGCGTCGAGCGGGCGATCGCCGGCGGTGGGCGCTACGACCAACTGATCGAGCTGTTCGACGGCCCGCCGACCCCGGCCGTGGGTTTCGGGATGGGCGACGTGGTGCTTACGAACATGCTCGAGGACAAGGGGCTGGTGCCCGACAACGTCTTGCCCCGGCCCGACGCCTTCGTATTCGCAGTCGACGACGCGGCGGCGGCTCGGCTGCCCGGCGTCGTGTCCCGCCTCCGCCGGGCGGGGCTGCATGCGCGGATGAGCTACAAGGCCACCCGCAACGTCGGCAAGCTGCTCAAAGACGCGGAAAAAACCAGGGCACGCTTCGCCGTGCTCGTCGGGGACGATCTCCAGGTCAAGGATTTGGCGACGGGCGAACAGGCGGCCGTCGCCCCCGAAGCCCTCGCGCAACAGCTCCGGGCCTCGACCGAGTAGTCCCTAAAACCCGGGCCGGCAACCGCCGCGGCGTATCTTTTGGACCGCCGCCCGGCGTGGCGTCACCGCTGCCAGCCCCCCGCGGGTGTCCAGACCGTGTGGACCTCGGGCCCCCGGTACGTGGGGTACAGGGTGTAAAACGATTGCAGCCGCTCGGCCACGGGGTTCCCCGAGGCCAGCGGCGCGAGACGGCGGTCGAAATCGCTGTAGAACGTTTCGCGGACCGCCTGCCCGGGGCCAAGGGTGGGCAGGTTCTCGGGCGTGCCCTCCGCCGTGCGGGGTTCGAGGATCAGCTGCTCGGTTTTGGTCTCGTCGTCATACCACAGGTTGTCCCGGGTGACGTGGTTAAAGAAGCGCCAGTCGGTGTCCATCACCGTGTGGCGGTGGCGGACCGGCAGGGTGAACAAGCGGTCCCAGAGCGGCACCGAGGAATCGCCGTCGGCGAACAGCCGGATCGATCGGCCGCGCGGGAACAACGAGAAATACTGGTTGTACAGCCGGCCGGCGTCGGGCTCGAGGTCCGCCGCGGCGGTCTGGAGCGCTTCGGTCGGCTCGATAGGAAAAAAGTCGCTGGGTTCGAAGGTCAGCGTGACGTCGTCGCCGGCGTAGAACGTCCGCCGCAGCTCCCGTGTGCTCGCGCTGGCGTCGATCCCGGTCGACGGCCCCGGCGCGCGGGCCGCGCCGCGGGTCGCTTCGTAGCGGTCGGCGATGACGGTCCGCTGCAGCCGCTCGAACGCGAAGCCGAAGTAGATCACGATCGCCAGGAGCACCATGATGAACGGCAGCACCAGCAACGCTTCGAGCATCGCCGCGCCACGCCGCCGCCGGTCCGCGCCGGCCCAAGGGTCGCGCAACGCCATGAGCGAGCCGCCCCCAGCAACCTCGACAAATATCGAATCCCGACAGCACAGTTGAAACTTCCGGGGGCGGGGGGGTGTCATGGGGCGGAGTCCTCGAGCATGAGTTGCATCAGCGGCTGGGCCGCGTTGAGGTAATCGGTGACCTCGGCGATCTCGTCTTCTTCGAGCCAGGGCATCTCGTCGAGGTTTTCTGGCTCAGCCAGGACCTCGAGCCAGCCGTCCAGGTCGTCGATCGGGGTCAGCTGGGCGTGCCACATCTGGGTCCACAGATCCCAGGAATGGTTATTGAACACCTCGGCCTGGGCGAGGGCGACGACCCGCGGTTCGGGCCGATCCCCGTCGAACCCCGCGGACCAGACCGCCGCCTCGCGGGGCTGGTGCGCGACCCCCATGAACGTCAGCCGGTCGCGGCGCAGTTGTTCGGTGGGGGGGAAGTCCTCGACCACGAAGTTGATCGGGCCCGGCATCTCCCCGCGTTCGGTGGTATTGAAGTTGTACGGGTTGCGGACCGAGGTTACCGGGCCGACGTTGATCCCGAGATAGACGTAGTAGCGGATCAGGCGTCGCCGCCCCTGCTCCCCGCCGACGCCGGTAAACCCCTCGATGCGCTCGTCACGCCAGATATGCTCGGCAATCCGGATGAGTCCCGGCGGGTTGAAAAAATCGTCGTTCACCCGGAGCAGGCCCCAGTTTTCGAGCGTCGGCCGGGTCGGCGTCGCACCGCCAAACTCGCTGCGGCGGTACTCGAACACCAGGTAAGCGCCGTAGGCGATGTCCGGGCTGCCGGACTCGGCGATCGCGATCCCGCCTTCGTAATCCGTGATCCAGTTCGGCTCGCGGATCACCCGCTGGGCCGCCGCGCCCGGGAACGCGTTGTTGATCTTCTGGTCCGCGATGAACCCGACCCGCCGGGCCCACTGGCTGGGGACCAGCGGGTGTTCGTCCGCGTCGGCGGGCCGGCGGAGGGCTTCGATGTACGAGCTCGACACGCCGGTCTGTGGGTTTACGCCCAGCTCCATCGCCGTGGCCCGCATGTCGGTGTACGTCCCCCACGTCGAGTATGCCGTCGGATCCCGGGCCACGATCTCTTCCGTGGGCGGCTGCGGGGCCCAGCGGGTGAGCCCGAAGTCCTGCTCGACCACCACGTCCAGCGACCGCCGCGTCGCGGTCGAACGCATCTGCCAGAACCCAAACACCGTGTCGAAGGGCCCGCGGTTCGTCTCCTTGTCGTCCTGCCCCTCGGGCAACAGCCCGTCCACCACCGGGGCCCGGAAATCGTCGAACGCCCCCTGTTCCCACGGCACGCTCGGCTCCCAGGGCAACAACAGCCCGCCCGACGAAAGCCCCGCTTCCCGCTGACTGATCTGCGCCCCGCGGTACGCGCTATACGCCGTGAGCACCCCCAGGTTCTCCAGCGACGCCTCGCTCAGCGCCGACAGCGATTCGAGCGCCTGCCACAGCTCGCCCCGTGCGCCGTTGCTGTCTTCAAAAAACGTCATCCGCGCCACGTCGTAGCCCGACTCGTTGAGCAGTTCGTGGACCGGCCGCAGCAGCGAGACGTGGCCCTGCAGCACCGCCCGGGCCTCCCGCATCCCCGCCTCCAGCCACGGGTCCTGGTCCAGCCAACCGGCGTTGTTGTTGCCCCGGGCCAGCTGATCGTCGAGCGCCTCCACGAACGCCTCCTGGTCCCGGAGCGTGTAGTCCACCGCCTGCGGCACCGCGTCGAGCACCCCCGCCAGCGCGATCATCCGGGCCGATTCGACGTTGTTCATCGCCACCGTATTGAACGACCGCGCCATCCACCGCGACCCCGACAGCGCCGCGTTGTCCGCCGCGTTCTGCGTTTCCACCCGCCGCGTCACCTGATGCCCGACATTAAACATGTAGAACACCAGCGCCGCCAACATCACCAGCCCCATGAGCGCCAGCACCATCACCACGCCCCGCGCCCCGGCCGTCCGCCCCCGTGCGACGGGCCGGCCCCCCCCTGACCCGGAGCGGGATCGAGGCGAGGTGTCGGGGGTGGGGCGGCACGCCGGGTTCAAGGTTCACGCTCCATCACGTTCCCGTCGGGCAGCGTCGGCCGGGGGGGGAGGTTGCGGTCGATCCCTTCCAGCGGCAGGGTCGCGGTCGCGGTGATGCTCCGGTACGCCGTCGTCCCCCCGGCCGTCGCGTGCGTCCCGTCGGAAAACAGCAGCGACGCGTAGGGGATCGAGAGGTGCAGCCGGTGCGTGACCCCCAGCGTCACCGGGTCTTTCGCGCCGAAGGTGATCCCCCCGTCGCCGAGCTCACGCACCAGCCCGCCGGCGTTGGTCGTGCGGTAGAGCACAACCTGCGTGTGCCGCTGCGCGTAGGCCAGCCGGGCCGCCGCCAACTGGCCGACCCAGCGGGGCGAAGAACGCTCGTAAGACTCGAAAAACGCGTCCAGCCCCGCGGCCAGCGCCGCGGGCCGCCCGCCGGTCGCGCCGTCCAGTTTCCCCGACACCGGGGCCAGCGCAAACGCCGCCGCCCGCTGGGCCTTGCCCAGCGCCCCGTCTTCCGCTTCCGGGTTCAGCCGCCCGCCGCCGCCCTCCAACCCGGTGGGCGCTTCCACGATCGCCGACCGCGTCGCCACATACGCGGCGTAGTGCACAAACAGGTTTCCCGAAAACATCAACACCGTCTGGAGCAGCACCAGGCAGATCAGCATCGCCGGCAGCAGCACCAGCGTGAACTCCACCGTCGCCGTCCCGGACTCGCCCCGCAGCCGCCGCCAGCCCCACGCGATCGGCCGACGACCCGCCCGCTCGGACAGGTTCCACCCCGCCCGCAGCAGCAGCACTAACCCCACCACCCCCGCCGCCGAGATGAGCAGGTACCGCCCCCCCGGGCCGGTCGCGGGCACCGACGCCGCCCAGCCAAAGGCTTCCGAAACAGGAGTGGTTGCGAAAAAATACGGCATACCGCGAAGCCACTATTTTACCCCGCCATCGCGATTTCACCTAACCGCCGCGCGACGGGCCTTCACACCGGCTTCTGCTCCGGCTGGATCAGTTGAAACACCGTCTCCGGGTCCCGCCCGCCGAACAGCAACTGGATCGTCAGCGCCGCCAGCGCCTCGACCCGCCGCGCCGCCTTGGCACCGCCGAAGTCGATCGCCTGCCCACCCATCGCTTCGACCCAGCCCGACACCGTCCGCTTCGCCCCCGCGTCGTCGCCGCAGACCGGCACCACGAGCGGCCGGCCGTCGTACTCAAGCGGCTCCCGCCGCCACACTTTCGCCTGGCAGGTGTTGAACGCCTTGACCACGTGCGCCCCCGGCAGCGCCGCCTGCACGGCTTCACAAAGCGATGCCCCCGCGTCGCCGTCCACTTCGTACCCGCCCAGCGAAAAGTCGCCGTCGTACGCACCGGGCACCGGGTTGTTGATATCCAAGACCACCTTCCCCGTGAACGCTTCCGCCCCGCCCGCCGAGGCCACCGCGTCGAACACCGCGTGGTGCGTCGTCGCGATCACCACCGCGTCGGCGTCTGCCACGGCTCCGCTCATCGTCGCGGCATGTTTTGCGCCGTCGCCGACCTTCGCCGCCAGGGCTTGGGCCTTCTCGGGGCTCCGCCCGGCGATCACGACCTCGACACCTTCCATCTTCGCCAGCCGCACCGCCAACACCTCGGCCATGCTGCCGTAACCCAAAAACACAACCCGCATGATGGATACCTCCCATATCTACTCGAACAATCAATCCGGTCCTGTCGCTCCCTTAACCCGCCGCCAGCAATTCGTTCAAACCCACCACCTCGGCGTCGATCAGCCGGCCGCCGGCAGGCACCCGCACCCGGGTCCCCGGCGTGTGCCGTCCCCAACGCACCACCGCCATCCCGATCCCCGCCTGCCCCCGCAGCGCCGACGCCGTCGAACTCGTCACGCCCCCGATCACCTTCTGCTTCTCGCCCGGCTCCAATACCTGTGCCCCCGCCACCGGGATCCCCCCGGCGTCCTCCTTGAGTGCTTCGTCCCCGGCCGCCCCCTCGAACCGCAGCCCCACCAGGAGCTTCTTGGGGTGCCCCAGGCTCTTCATCCGCGCCACCACCTCCTGGCCCAGATAGCAGCCCTTGGTAAAGCTCACCGCTCCGTCGATCCCGCACGGCCCGGGCACCTCGGCGGGCAGCGAATCCCGCCCGAAGTCCACGTGGTACCAAGGCACCCCCTCCTCGATCCGCACCGTGTTGAACGCCGACCAACCCACCGGCCGGCCCCGCATCGACGCCCGCCGCCGCTCCGCGTACGCCGCGTCGGCCAAACCGTCTCCGCCCGGCTCGTACCCCGCCGCCGCCAAGAGCGCCGCGTACACCGCCGCCGATCGATCCGTCGGCACCGCCAGCCGTACCCCCAGCACCCCGCCCAGGTCCCACCGATACGCCGTGCATCGCGCCGCGGCCCCGTCGTTCAGCGGCACGGACAGCACCCGGTGGGTCCCCGGCGAACCGCCCACCGCCGCCGCCGCCTCGCCGTCCGCCGCCACCGCCCCCAGCAGCCGGACCGCCGCCGGGCCCAGCAGCCACAGCAGCGTCCGCTTTTCCGCCCAATCCTCCGCCGTCACGTCCTCGGTGAACCGGCGGGCTTCGATCAGCTCCTGGACCCACGGCAGGTCGAACACGTCCATTTCCAACCACGTGGACCCGCCCCCCCCCGGGTCGCCGTGATGCACGATCAGGTCCGCCGCGATCTGCCCCTTCTCGTTGAGTTGGAACGCCCGCACCGTCTGCCCGCCTTCGAGCCCGTTGATTTCCTGCGTACATAAACGGTGCAGGTAGTCCTGCACGTCCGCCCCGGTCAGGTGCAGCACCGCCCGCTGGGGCAGGTGTATCACCCCGACCCGCTGCCGGATCGCCGCGTATTCCGCCTCGAACCGATCAAACGACTCGGCCACCTCCACCACGGATCCGTCCGCCAGCGCCGGCCCGTAGACCATCTTCTCCGCCCCCAGCCGCTCGTAAAGCCCCGACCACGCCGCGATGTGTTCCTGTGTTCCCATCATCCACCTAGTGTAGAACACCCCGCCTCTGCTAGACGGGTCCCCCCCGCGCTCTGCCCCGCGGCCGCCACCGCCTGGCATCTCCGCTCCCGGGGATGAAGCCGTCGGGGCCGCTGTGCCGGCCCCCTTAAATTGAAAGCCCTGCTTTTTCCGCCGCGGCTTTCTCCGTAAAATGCCGGTGATTTCTATCCGCACTCCTCGCCCGCCGGGGCCCCGCCCGAGAACCGCTATGCGTTACCTCCTGCCCGTCGCCCTGGGGTGGTGCTTCACCGCCGGGTGGTTCACCGCCTGCTCCACCCCAAACACCTACGGCCCGGACACATCGCCCCAAGTCGTCGACGCCGCGGCTCAGCGTGCCGACCGCCGTGCGCCCTTGGCCAGCTTCACCGCCGGCGACGGGGCACCCGCACTCACCGCCGCCACGACCGCCGCGCAATCCGCTACCCCCGCCGCGGAAACCGAAACCGTCCTCCTCGCCCGGCGTGTGATCTACACCGGCAGCCTCACCGTGCTGAGCCCCGACCCCGAGGCCGCGGTGTCCGCCGCCCGGAAAATCGCCGAAGACGCCGGCGGTTACGTCTCCGCCGCTCGGGCCCAGCGTGTCGTCCTCCGCGTCCCCGCCGAAAAGTTCGACGACACCATGGATGCCCTGGCCGACCTCGGCCTCGTGACCGATCGCACCCTCGACGCCGCCGATGTCACCGACCGCATGGTCGACCTCGAGATCCGCCTCGACAACCTCGAAGCCCTGCGCAAGCGGCTGCAGGCCCTGCTCGAAAAAGCCGACAACGTCGAAGACGCCCTCGCCATCGAAAAAGAGCTCGGCCGGCTCACCGGCGAGATCGAATCGCTCAAAGGCAAGCTCCGCCTGCTCCAGGACCGCGTCGCGCTCAGCACCATCACCGTGACTTTCAACACCCCCGCCGGCACCGCCAGCGGCCTGAGCGCCCGCGTCCGGCCGTTCGCCTGGGTCAACGCCGTGGGCGGCGAAGCCTTCGGCGCCACCCGTCTCCCGCGGGCCCAGGTCAAGCTCGGCAAGGCCCCCAAGCTCGAACTCCCCGACGGTTTCGTCCGCTTCTACCAGGAAAACCACACCGTCTTCGCCATCAACCGCGGCCAGGTCATGGTCAAAGTCACCCGTCAGCCCAATTTCGACAAAGCCCCCGCCGACTTCTGGGCCGACCAGATCCGCGAACGCCTCACCCAGGACCTCGGCGTCCCCGTCTCCGAACCCCAGCGCCTGGCCATGCGCGACGGCAGCCCCGGGTTCACCATGACCGGCCGCCGCCCGGCGGGGCCCGACCCGCTCGGCTATTTCGTCGGCCTCTCGTCCAACGACAAGCACGTCTTCCTCGTTGAAGCCTGGGGGCCCGCCGAAGCGGTCCGCCCCCAGCAGGACGCCCTGATCGCCGCCCTCCAAACCCTCCGCGTGACCCGCGGCTGGTTCTAAATCTCCCCGCGGCCCGCCGCATCGCCTTACCGCTCGGAACCCCCGTCGCCGCCGAGCAACGACAGCCCCGCCGCCACCGCGTGGTCGATCATCGATCCCGGCATCCCGCCTCGCCCCACCACCGCCACCCCGAACGCCAGCGTCAGCAACGCATCCGCCACCGCCGCTACCTCCGTGCCCGCCGGCAGCTGACCCGCCGCCACCGCCCGCCGCAGCGTCGCGGACAACGCCTTACGCAGCCGGGCCGTGTAGGCCCGGGCCGTGGCATCGGGTGCGTCGGGGTGGGTGCGGTCGCCGCGGGCCATCGCCTGGGTGAACAGGCAGCCGCCGCCGGGCCCCGCCCCGGCGTGTCGCTTCCACTGCCGCACGTAGTTCCGCACCGCGTCCAGCGGGTCGTCGCCGGCTTCGAGGGCCGCGATCTGCGGGTCGTTCGCCGTCCGCCCGTAGCGGTCCAGCGCCTCGCGGTACAGCCCGGCCTTGTCGCCGAAGCGGTGGTACAGGCTCGCCATCGCCAGCCCGGTCGCGTCGCAGAGCTCCGCCACGCTCACCGCGTCGTAGCCGCGACGCTTGAACAGCGCCGCGGCGGTGTCGAGCACCTGCGTCTCGTCGAATTTCGGGGGGCGTCCACGCGGCATCACCGAATTTTAGATCGAAAACTCAAAAATTCCAACCCCGCGCTTGATTTATTGAGTGATTACTCTAATATTTGGCCGCGGCAACGTGCTGCCACCTGTTTCACCCCTCATTCCAAAGGAAGAAGAATGCCCCACCTCGAAAACAAAACCGCCCTGATCACCGGCGGCTCCCGCGGCATCGGTGCCGCGACCGCCAAACAACTCGCCGCCGACGGCGCCCACGTCGCCGTGAACTACGCCGGCAGCCAGGCCCGGGCCGAAAAGGTCGTCGCCGACATCACCGCCGCCGGGGGCAAGGCCTTCGCCGTGCAAGCCGACGTGTCCCAACCCGATCAGGTCGCCGCGATGTTTGAAAAACTCGACCAGCACTTCGACGGCAAGCTCGACATCCTCTACGCCAACGCCGGCGTCTACGAGATGGCCTCGATCCACGAGGCCGACCTCGCCCACTTCGACAAGACCCTCGACATCAACGTCCGCGGCGTCGTGATCGTCATGCTCGAAGCGGTTAAACGCCTGCAGGACCACGGCCGGGTCATCGTCACCGGCAGCACCTTGGGCGAGCGTGTCCCCTTCCCCGCCCTCTCGGCCTACGCCATGAGCAAGTCGGCCGTCCAAGGCCTCGTCCGCGGCTGGGCCCGCGACCTCGGCCCCCGGAATATCACGGTGAACTGCCTCCAGCCCGGGCCGATCGACACCGAGATGAACCCCGACAGCGACCAAAACCCCGGCGCCGAACCGCAAAAAGACATGACCACCATGGGCCGCTATGGAAAGCCCGAAGAAGTCGCCCACGCCGTCGCCTTCCTCGCCCGCCCCGACTCCGCCTTCATCACCGGCGGCACGCTCAACGTCGACGGCGGCATCTTCGTGTGACGTTCACGTCAACCGCTCGAACAAGTGCGTTCAGCGGTGTAGCCGTTCTTTCCCGCTAACCATCTAGTTGATCCGAGTTTTTTTATGCCATATGCAATCGCCCTAGCTCTTCTCTGCCTGTTCACCGCCACCGCGTCCGCCGGGGAGGTCCAGACTTATGCCTCGCCGGCGTTGGACGTCGACAGCGTCAACACCCACCTGATCGAAACCCAAGCCGGCGTGATCGTGTTCGACACCCAGCGACTGCTACCCGAGGCCGAGCGAGTCGTGCGGCTCATCGGTGACCGAGAGGTGCTCGCGCTGGTGGTCAGCCACGGCCATAGCGATCACTACGGCGGCCTGCCCGTGTTCGCAAAACGCTACCCCGATGTCCCCCGGTTCGCCGCCGAGCACACCATTCATGACATCGTCGAAGACCCCGCAGGGTTCAATGCCAAGCGCCGGCAACGCCTGGGCGAACGCTTCCCGACCCAGGCCCAGCTTATCGCCGCCGCCCCCAACCACACCCTGAACGACGGGCAAAACCTGACGCTCGGCGGCGAGACCTTCGAAGTTGCGGTGCTCGGCCCCGGCCACGCCTCGGACCATGTCGTGCTGTACCGCCCGGCGACCGGCGAACTGCTCACCGGCGACATGGTGGTTAACGGCTTCATCCCCGCCGCTTTCGTCGATCTTAATGCCATGGTCGCTCAACTCGACGGCCTGGCCGAGCGTTTTCCCGACGCCAAGATCATCTACCCCGGCCACGGACCCGCCGGCCCGGCCAAGGAACTGCTCGCCGCCCAGCGTGCCTACCTCGTGCAGCTACGCGATCTCGTATCGGCCGCGCTGGCCGACGACGCCGTGAGCGAAGCGGAAAAAGAACAAATCATCTTCACCCTCGAAACCGAACACCCCCACCGTTTTGGCGCGGCCGGCAACGACCGCCGCAAGATGCTTGCCAATTTCATCGGCCGTGTCGCCACGCAGCTAACCCGTGAAAGCCTGCCCGATTGACCCCCGATTCAACACATAAGGAGTCAGCCATGCCGTCTGCCGACCGCTTGTCCCGCCGTGACCTGATCCAGGCTTCCGGGCTCACCGCCGCCGCGTCTCTCGTCGCCGCTGTGGCTCCCGCCGCGAACGCCCAGGAGGTGACGCCCCCCGAGGCCATCTCGCTACGCCCGCGCACCGCGCTCGTCGTTATCGACCCGTACAACGACTTCATCAGCGAGGGCGGTAAGCGTTGGGAAACGATTCGTCCCGTCGCCGAGCGGCTCCGCACCGTGCCGAACATGCTCCGCCTCGTTGAGGCCGCGCGGAACTCCGGCGTCTGGGTTTACTACTCCCTCCACCACCGCCCCCGGTCTGGCGACTACGACGGCTGGCTGAACCCCAACCCGTCCCACACCGCCGTCCGCGACGACCAGGTCTTCGCCCACGGCACCTGGGGCGGCACCATCCGCGACGAGTTCACGCCCCAGCTCGGCGACGTCGTCTGCCAGGAACACTGGACCACCGGCGGGTTCAACACCACCGACATGGACTTCCTGCTCAAAGCCCGCGGCATCCAGAACCTGGTGTTCTGCGGCCTGCTCTCGGGCTCCTGCGTCGAGATGTCCGGCCGACACGCCGTCGAACTCGGCTACCACGTCACGATGGTCACCGACGCGATCGCCGACGCCAGCGAAGAAGCCCACACCGCCGCCGTCGAACTCAGCTACCCCCGCTTCGCAAATAGCGTAATAAATACCCAGCAGGCGGTCCGAAGATTATCTCAAAGCTAAACTTAAGCATGCTTAAACACTTATTCCGCGTACCGACCGTCCTATCAAGCCTGCCCGGTTTTCCGATAATCGGTTTGGCAACCGCGCTGTCGTTCACTACCGCCCACGCTTCTGCGGACATTGATCCTGACCTCACCGTCGTCCACGAGATGGCCCAGCGCCCCGGCAACATCGCCGTCGGGCCCACCGGCCGGATCTTCGCCAGCGTCCACCTCATTCAATCGCCCAGCGTGCACGTGGTGGAACTCCTGCCCGACAATACCCAGCGTGCTTATCCCAACGCCCGCTGGGCCACCGCCCCTCACGCCACCAAGCCCGAGGGCATCAGCGCCATCATCGGCATCGAGGCCGACGCCGAGCACACGCTCTGGATGCTCGACAACGGCAACCCCGCCGCCGGCTTCCCGCCCAAGCTCATCGCCTGGCAGACCGACACCGAAACCCTCTATAAAACTTGGGAAATCGACGCCGGCGTCGAGAACAGCTTCATGCAGGACCTGGCCATCGACCGCGACCGCCGCATGGCCTACATCGCCGACATGGCCCCCGGAAGTGAAAACGGCGACAGCCCCGAAGTTCCCGCGCGGCCGGCCTTCGTCGTGCTCAATCTCGCCACCGGACATGCGGTTCGCCGTCTCGAAGCCCACCCCCTCCTGCTCGCCGAACCCGACATCGACTTCAACGCCGGCGGCCAACCTATCCTCAACCCGCCCCTGCCCGGAAGCGACGAGCCCGTTCATCCGATGCCCGGCCTCAACCCCATCACCATCGACCCCCAACTCGAATGGGTCTACTTCGGCGCGATGCGTGGCACCAGCGTCTACCGCATCAAAGCCGACGACCTCGCCGACTTCGAACTCACCGACGAACAACTCGCCAACCGCATCCAGCGCGTCGGCCCCAAGCCCGTCAGCGACGGCATCAACGTCGATTCTGCCGGCAACATCTACATCACCGACCTCCCCGCCAACGCCATCGGCGTCCTCACCCCCGCCCCCGAAGACGCCCCGGAAGGAGAAGAAGCCGCCTACCGCCACCTCGTCCAGAGCGACGACCTGCTCCAATGGCCCGACGGCCTCAGCTACGGCCCCGACGGCTTCTTCTACGTCAACGTCAACCAACTCCACCGCCACCCCGGCCTCAACGCCGGCACCGACGCCAGCGACCCGCCCTACCGCATCCTCAAATTCAAACCCCTCGCCCCCAGCGCGTTGGGGCGTTGATCCTCGTTAAGCATGGCAACCCGGCTGTCTACAAAACCACCGTCGGTGCCTCCGTCGGCCCGGCCCAACGCTCATTATGACGCATGAACAATCGCTTCAGTTCGTCGATGGTGGCCGGTCGATCGAATCGCCCCATTTCGGCCATATTCTGCCCGACGAACACTTCGATCCCCTGCACGTTAACCATGCCCGCATCGGCACCAAGACGTTCGGCAATCTTCTTCGTCCAGGCCACGACATCCCTTCCGTACACGATCAACCACGCTTCCCGCTTCCAGTCGCGAACGATCGTCTCACATTGGCGCAGATGCTTCTGGTCGGGCGAGTTGAGTGTCACCTCCACCGCAGCGTCGCCGACTTCAAAATCGGCCGGCTTGTCTTCCGATCGATCACGTGCCGAACGATCCGGGGCGTTCACCGTTGCCACCGGCAGATCGATGCCTAAACGCAGCTCCAGCTTCGCCCCAACGAGGCAGGACGCAAAAACCGGAGCGGTCCCGTAAGTTTCGGCCTGGGCTAAAAGGTCCGCCACGACTGCTGCGGCCGCGCCAATCCCAAAATTCGGCCGTAACGGTTCAGTCGAATAAATCATCCGCCACAAATCGGCAAGATGAGCGTGCGCCGCTTCCATGGCCTCGTTCCATCGGGCGGACGAAACATCACGCAGAAGTTCCATCAGCTTCGGCCCCCAGACCGCCAGATCGTTGGATCGCCGCCCGTATTCGCCGAAGTCACCCTTCAAGCCCAGACGAGCAATCCCCGCTTCCGCATATCGGTTCTGCGACTTGAAGCCATTCCGCACCTTGTCGACGTGATGAGCCAAATCGACCGTCGGATCCTCGCGCAACTTCTCGATCAACGCGATCGCCGTCATCACCCGCGATTTCACTGGCCCGACCGGCCCACACAATTCCTCTCTCGAGAATTTCTTAAATGTTTCATGCATCTACTGACTCCGTCACCATCGCGTCCATTTCCGTCAGCACAGGCGACAAGTAATGATCAGCGATCCAACGGATCCCCGGCACGCACACCGCATCCCCGAACCCGAACAACGCCTGCGTCAATCCGACGTTGATCGGGTAATCGTCTGGCACTCCCTGCAAGCGCGCACACTCCCGTGCCGTTAACAGACGTACGTCATACCTTCCCCTCCCCCCCCGAAACAGAATCTGCCGCCCCGACCCGCCCCGTGGCGTCCGCAGACAGCCCGCGATCCCGTCCGTCCGCAACTCTGCCATGCTCCTCCCTTTCCGTACCCGCCGAAACACCGTCGCGTACGTATCCTCCGACCCGCCAATCATCGCTTCGGCCTGAGCCCGGTGCCGATCCGAAAACTGGCTGAATAAGTAATCCGCTCGCGTCCGCTCCCACCAGTGTGGATCGTTTCCCGGAAGTTCTTGGACAATCTCCTTCAACCGCGCGGTAGGAACCGGCGGTTCGGGTAGATCGCGAATGTTCCAAACCAGATCGTGACGTTCGATGAACTCCGTTATGGCCGATGGGCGGATACGGCTGGGGGTTGATGACCAAAACGACGATGCCCCCTCGCCTAACGTGCCGACGATAAACAATCGCTTTCGAGACTGCGGCGTCCACCACGCGGCGTCTAACGTAAACACGTCCACCGCGTATCCCAAATCATTTAAGTCTTGCAAGGCGTGGCGTAGGTCCGCGCCCGCGTCACGCATCAGAAACCCGAGAACATTCTCAAAAAGTAGCACCCGCGGTAGCTCACGGCTCTCCCGGAGCAACCGCGTCACCGCAAAAAACGCCGACGACTCGGGCCCCGCCTTGATCCCCCGCCATGCTCCCGCGATCGAGAGGTCATTGCACGGAAAACTCGCCGTCCACAACTCCGCCTTCGGAATTTCCGCACCCGCTATTTTGTGGATCGACCGACCGTCCCACGCCTCATCATCCCCACTCTTACCGAACGCATCGATGTACATTGTCCGCTTCTTATCGTCGTTGTCGTTCGCGTACGAAACCTCATAATCGGGGCCCAGCCCCAGACGTACCAACCCAATCCCGGCAAAAAATTCAACGACACGACGTTTCATAAGTAAATTATATAATCACTGGAATGAAATATTATAGGTGAAGTCGAGCCGCATGACATACCGCAATGTCTTCGGCGACGCGTGACTGTCTTGCGACAAAATATGCGTTACGGAGAACGGAAAACGGGCGGGTGCATTGATGCGGCAGCGGCTTGAAAGCACACCTCTGTGTGGCAGGCCACGTCAATTTTCAAACCGCCAAATTTCGGGGAGGTATTCGTAGCCGGCGCCGCGGGGGCGGAGGTGGCCGAACGCCGGGAACGGCAGGTGCGAGCCGCAGATGCGCTGGCCGTCCGCGGCGATCTGATCCAGCATCCGGAAACGTGTCGCCGCGGCCGCGACGCGATCGGTGTCGAAGCCGACGTACCAGTCGGGGTTCATCGTGATTATGGGTGGGAAGAAGATCAGGTCGCCGACGAACAGCAGGGAGTCGTCGCCGTCGGCGATGCGGTAGATCGTGTGGCCGGGGGTGTGGCCGGCCGCGTCGAGCGCGGTGATGCCCGGGACGACTTCTTGGCCGGGGGTGACGGTTTGCAGGTGCGACTCGGCGACGCTGAGCGCCTCGACCGCGACGCCGATGACGTGGGCCTTGCGGTCTTCGGGGATGCCGGATTTTTCCAGCGTCGGGCCCGACCACCAGAAGTCGCGCTCGGCGTCGGCGACGTGGACCGCGGCGTTGGGGAACGCCATCCGCCGAGTCTGGGCGTGGATCAGCCCGCCGACGTGGTCGAGGTGGGCGTGGGTGATCAGGACATCGGTCACGTCGGCGGGCGCGAGGCCGAGCGTAGCGAGCTTGTCGATCACCCGGCCGCAGGTGAGCACGAAGGTATTGCCGCTGCCCACGTCGATCAGCGCAACCCGGTCGCCGCGGCGCACCAGCAGCGTCTGGACATGCGCGAGCCCGTCGGCCGGGGCGTGGAATTCTTTGGCGAACGCCTCGACCTGCGCCGCATCGACGTTGCCGCCCAGCGAAGGGTGGAGCGGTTTAAAATTGAACGTGCCGTCGTTGATCAGCGTCACGTCGGTCGTGCCGACTTTCGTGTGGTAGACGCCGACGTTGGGGTTCAGGGCCGGCGTCACGACCGACGGGCCCGGCTGTGCTCCGGCCCGCCGGGCGGCCCCGACCGCGAGCCCCGCCACGCCCGCGGCTGCCGACCCCATCGCTGCCCGTCTGGTGAGCTTTGGTTTCATCGCCACACTGTAGCCTACCGGCCCCGGCTCATTGAGCCACATCGCCCCGCGATCGTTCCGCAACGGCTTACGCAGAAGCGATACGTCTCGCCGAAAGTTCGCGCCAGCCGCCTACACAGCCGACCAAACCCCGGCCTCCTTCACGGAGACTCGCAGCGGGGCCGAAGCGGGCCGCTACGGTTTAGATCGTTCGTATAAACCAAGCCTAAGATCGGTTGTTGTTTTAGCTTGTCCCGATCGCCTCCGCACTGGATCCCCCCGATGCTTCCACCCACCCAACGCGTTCCTGCTTCCCTCACCGACTACCAACTCCTCGGCGACTCGGGCCTCCGCGTGAGCCCGCTGTGCCTGGGCACGATGAACTTCGGCACCGCGTGGGGTACCGGGGCGGACAAGGCCGACAGCAAAAAAGTCTTCGACGGCTACGCCGAGGCCGGCGGCAACTTTATCGACACCGCCGACCTCTACACCGACGGCGAATCCGAAACCTTCGTCGGCGAGTTTATGAAAGACCATGGCAATCGTGACCATTTCGTGCTGGCCACCAAATACACGCTGCAACGCCGCGAGGGCGACCCCAACGCCTGCGGCAACCACCGCAAGTCGATGATGACCGCCGTCGAGGCGTCGCTCAAGCGGCTGCAGACCGACTGCATCGACCTGTATTGGCTGCACATCTGGGACTTCACCACGCCGACCGATGAGGTCATCCGCGCCTTCGACGACCTGGTCCGCGCCGGCAAGATCCACTACGTCGCGATCAGCGACACGCCGGCGTGGAAGGTCGCCGAGCTGCACACCTACGCCAAGTGCCACGCCCTAAGCCGGCCGATCGCGATACAACTCGAATACTCGCTGATCACCCGCGACGTCGAACGCGACCTCGCGCCGATGTGCACCGACCTCGGCCTCGGGCTGCTGCCGTGGTCCCCGCTCAAGGGCGGCGTGCTCAGCGGCAAGTACGGCCGCGAGGAACTCGAAGCAATCCAAAACGGCGACAAAGAAGGTGTCGGCAAACGCAACATGAAGTGGAACGAGCAGCGCGTCGAGCTGATCGAGGGTTTGCAGAAGATCGCCGACGACCACGGCAAGTCCGTCGCCCAGGTCGCCATGAACTGGCTGCTCGCCCGGCCCTACGTCCCGTCGGTCATCATCGGCCCGCGCACGCATGCCCACCTCGAATCCTCCATCGGCAGCCTCGGATTCGACCTCACCTACGAGCAGTTCGCCGCCATTGAAAAGCTCGCCCCACTCGCCCTCGGCTTCCCCCACGACTTCCTCCGCCAGGGCCCCGGCCGCAACTTCGCCACCGCCGGCCTCGACCTGCCCAAACGCCCGTATGGCCAACTGCATCCCGCGGATTGAAACGGAGAACCTGTTCCAGCCGGCCCCGTAACCGTGGAGTATGAAACTTAGCCCAGCAATCCCCTTTGGCCTCGATCCCTAGCGTAAACCGTTAACCCACCTATCAACCCGAAAGGATGCCATGAACGATTTAACCTCTCGGCCTGTTTCACGTCGATCGGTCATGGCGACGGCCGGAGCTCTCGCCGCCGGATTAAGCGGGCTCGCTTGATTGTCCGTAGCTCCTAGGCTCTGCGCGCTCACGCCCGATTTATGGCCAAGCAGACTGCTCGTGCCCAAGAAAACCATCGCCGACCTCGACCTCGCCGGCAAAAAAGTGTTGATGCGCTGCGACTTCAACGTCCCGCTGGATGATTCCGGGGGCGTCACCGCGACCGCCGCGTCCGGATGGCGTTGCCGACGATCCAGCACGTGCTCGACGCCCGCGGGAGCGTGATGCCGCTCAACGTGCACGAGCCCACGTCGCCCACCCGCGGATCGACGCCGGGCCGCGGCCCCGCGACGCGGGGGTGCTCACCGACGACGACGCCTACCGGCGGCACCCACACATCGGCCGACGCGGCGGCGGGCTCTGGCCCGGCCCCGCGGCATGGCCGAGCACCCGGTTCCCCGACGGCCGATGGGGGCCCAACGCCGGGCGTGGCTCGAGGCCGGGCGGCCGCCCCCCGCGTGGGCCAACCGGTTCTCCCCCCGGCGGCGCAACGTCGAGCGCATTTTCTCCCCTCTCACCCGCCGCGGCCGCGGCCTCGGCCCGCGGCCCGGCTTCGTCCGCCGACGCGCCCGTGTTCGCCGCGGGGTCGGCGCCAAGAGCGTGCGCTATCCCCTCCACCTCGCTCCGCGTTGAGCCCACCCCGCATCACGTTCATGCGAAATCGTATTTAGCACCCCCTACGGCAAAATTATATTTTCGATCCGAACCAAGTTCACCATAAAAAACAGTCAAAATCGATCTGTTTATGCAGATTAAATCGAGCTTAAAAGAACCCAGGCGTAGGTAATCTGTAGGGCAGGCGATGGAAAACGGTCAATTCATTCAGGAGGGAGGCGGTAATCTCTTCTAAAATATTGATTTAAGCACGTCATCCACGCAACTGCGTCCCATAAGGGGGCAGTTAGGTGCAAGCCGATATCGCCAATTCAGTGCAAACTAGTCACCGTTGAGAAGCGCGACCGCTTCCAACTTCGGAATCTCGGCCCCGCCGCGGCGTTCCGAAAACCATGTCGGTCCTCCCTTCTCGACCCGGAGTTTTTTATGCTTAAGCCCGCCTCCCACCACACGGCCCCGTCCGCACCCGACGCCCGACGGCGCAAACTCCAGGCGATTTCCGAGCAGATCCGGCAAGGCAGTTATCTCACCGACCAAGTGATCGAAGCCGCGATCGATAACATTATTAAAAAGCATCTGACCTCCATATCTAACCCGGGAGATGCACCGCATCGGCGAGGTTTCCCTTGGATGCAGCCGGACCCGACCCGGCCCACCCACCGCGATCCCGCCCCGCCTGAACCGAATATCGGTGTCCGAGCGATCCACCGGGTGAGTCTGCGGACCTCTGACCTAACTCGTTCGATTGATTTTTATCGCCGGCTGACACAGACCGAGCCCACCCTTTGCAATCAGTTTGCGATCTTCCACCTCGCCGGGTTCGACCTCTATCTCTTGTCCACGGCTCCCTCCGATCCGCAAAGCCCCGGGGGGTTCGACGCCCCCGCCCCGTGCCGCGAGGAAACCCTCAAGGCTCCGGGGTTCGAGCCGATGTGCCTCTCGTTCGAGGTCGAAGACCTGCCCACGGCCTACGAATACTTGGCCGGACGGGGCGTCCGCTTTGAAGGCCCGTGGCGAGAATTGACCGACCCCGACAACACCGACCGCCTCTGCCGCGGCACCCGGATCGCTTACCTCCGCGGCCCCGACGGCGAGCCGCTCCAACTGATCCAACCCGCGGGCGTGTTCGCCCGTGAGTCCGACGCCGCTTTATCCTGATCTCCCTCCTCCAGCCCGCGGCGGCGTCCCTCGCCGCCGCGGGTTTTTGGTTTGCCGCCGCCCGGACAACCCCAGCGGCAGCCTACGGGGTCGCCGCGTATCCGCCGCCGTTCACATCGCGCCTCAACTCTCGCGCGTCTCGATCTGAACCCCCGCCCGGACCCGTCGGGTTCACCCCGCCGCAGCGCGTTACCGGTCCCGACGCCAGCGGGCCGGCGTGACGCCCACGACCCGTTTGAAGTACCGACACAAATGGCTCTGATCTGAAAAGCCGCAGGCGTACGCGATCGGCGCGATGCCGCGCTCGGCGAACGCCCGGTCGCGCAGCAAAACCTTGGCCCGCTCAACCCGCCGCCGCATCAAATACTGGTGCGGCGTCTGGCCGAACGTCCGCTTGAACTTGCGCAGGAAGTGGAACACGCTGAGGCACGCGGCGTCCGCCAGGTCTTCCAGCGTTACGTCCTCCGCTAGGCGGGCCTCGATATACTCCCGCACCGCATCGAGTTCCCGCCGGCTCAGCCGGCCCACCCCGCCGGTCGGCCGCAGCTCCCGGGTTCCGTAGCTCCGCAGCAGGCCGATCGACAGCACCACCGCCAGGTGCCCCATGTACAACGCCCCGCCCGGGCCCTCGGCCTCGCCGCTTCGCCAGGCCCGGTGCATCAGGTCCACGCACTGCCGCAGCGAATCGTCCCGGAAGTTCACCCCGTGACGCAGGTGCACCCGGTCCGGGTCGAGGTCGCCCGCCTCGGCCCCCACCCGCGACAGCCGATCTGGGGTCAGGCAGACGTGATATGACGGCTTTGAGCGGTGGTTGGACCACGTCCAGTCGAAAGCTTCCCGGGCCGGCAGGAGGTTCAGGCTGTCGGAGGAGATCGGGGACTCGTGGTCGCGGCCGTCTCGCCGCTGCCGGCTGTACGTGGTACCGAAAGGGTTATAAAGCACCGCGTGACCGGTTAACCCGGCGTCCACGCTCACCCCGTCCTCACCGGCCGCGTGGTGGCGTTCGATCAAGGTCAGCCCGTCCCATTGGGCCGACCGCTGGATCGATTGGGGCAGAGTATCCAAAGGGCACGTGACTTGGGTGTGCCGGTTGAAACGCGGGTCGGTGGGTCGTGGCGTCATGTGCTCGTCCGTCTCTCGGATTTCAGCCGCCGCGCCGGAACTGCGCCGGCGTGACGCCCACGATCCGCTTGAAGTATCGGGTCAGGTGGCTCTGGTCCGAGAAGCCGCAGGCGTACGCGATGGGCGCGATCCCGCGGTCTGCAAACAGCCGATCCTTGAGCAGTGCCTTGGCCCGTTCGACCCGCCGACGCATGAGGTAGCAGTGGGGGGTCAGGCCCGTGGTCCGCTTGAACTTGCGGGTGAAGTGGTAGACGCTCAGGTGCGTGACACCCGCCAATTCCTCCAGGGTTACGTCCTCGGCGAGGTGGGCCTCGACGTAATCACGCACGGCATCGAGTTCCCGCCGATTCAACTGGCCGGGCCGCGAATCCGCCCGCGGGTCCTGCGTGCCGTACGCCCGCAACAGGCTCACGGCCAGCGACCGGGCCAGCGAGCCGATATAGAGCGACCCGCCCCAGCCGCCCAACCCGTGCTCGCCCAGTTCGCGGTGCATCATCTCGACGCATTGTTGAATCGCCGGGTCTTGGATGTTGACCCCGTGCTTGAGGTGGGCCCGGTTAGGGTCGATCCCGCCGGCCTCCTCGGCCACTCGCGCGAGCAGATCGGGGCTGAGACAGACGTGGTAGGACGTGGTCGGCCGACCGCCGTAGCTCCACGTCCAGTCGAACGCCTCGTGGGCCGGCACAAGGTTGAGCGCCCCCGCCGGGGCCGAGGATTCGTAGTCATGACCGTCCCGCCGCTGCCGATCGAACGACACCGCGTCGGGGTTCCACAGCACCATGTGGTCGGTCGTGCCCTCGGCCGCGCTGACGCTTTCCTCGCCGCCGAAATGACGGCGTTGGATCAGTGTCACCCCGTCCCACACGCCGGTTCTCAGGATCGACTCCGACAACGCGTCGTCCGGCCGCGCGGGCTGTTCGAAAGTCTCGTGGTCTCGTCGGCTTTCCTCGAGCGGCGCAGACATGAGATGATCGTTCAGTACCGTCATATATATAAGTACCTGAAATATGCCCGCAAACCGAGTTTTCAAGGAATCCGCGGGACATTTCCGCGAGGCAGGTGGCCTACGGCCCACAGAATATCGAACGGCTCAGGTTGTCCATGACCGTGTCACCGCTGCCGCGACCCACGCGGAACCTGTTGTTAAATGTCTGTGAAAAAGCTTTCATAAAGTAATTCAACTAGAGTCTAGCCCGCTCCGGTGGCCGTACAAACCTAAAAACGTACAACAAGATAATTTTGTCATTTAATAACCCAGGCATCCGGGTGGCTCCGGAAATCCCCCATCTCTCTGTCATGAAATGACCGATGCCAAAAGGTTGTGTCCTGTGGTGGTCGTCGGATGGTGAGTGCGGCGGGCTTACCGTAGACTGTCGCGCTCACCCTACTTTGAGGAACGACCCTGTGGCTAAGAAAACGATTGCGGACCTGGACCTGACCGGAAAAAAAGTGCTCATGCGCTGCGATTTTAATGTCCCGCTGGACGATTCCGGCGGCGTTACCGACGATCGCCGTATCCGCATGGCGCTGCCGACGATCCAGCACGTGCTCGACGCCGGCGGGAGCGTGATCGTCATGTCGCACCTCGGCCGGCCCTCGGGCGAGCCCGACCCCAAGTACAGCCTCAAGCCCGCGGCGGACAAGCTCGGCGAACTGCTGGGCCAACCCGTCAAGCTCGCCGACGACACCGCCGGAGAGTCCGCCAAGTCGCTCTGCGGCGCGATCGGGGCTGGCGAAGTCGTCTGTCTCGAAAACGTCCGCTTCAACGCCGGCGAAAAGAAGGGCGACGACGACGATTACAACACCGCCCTCGCGTCCTTCGGCGACGTGTACTGCAATAACGCCTTCGGCACCTGTCACCGCACGCAGGCGTCGATGTACGCCGTGCCCAAGACGATGAAAGAGGCCGGCAAACCCGCGGTGGTCGGGTTCCTCGTCGAGAAAGAAATCAAGTACCTCCGCGACACGCTCGAGAACCCGCAGCGCCCGTTCGTCGCGATCCTCGGCGGCGCGAAGGTCAGCGACAAGATCAACGTGATCGACAACCTGCTCGGCGTCTGCGACCAGGTGCTCATTGGCGGGGCGATGGCGTACACGTTCAGTCTGGCCGAAGGGGGCAAGGTCGGCGGTTCCCTGGTCGAGCCGGACAAGGTCGACCTGGCCAAGATGCTGATCCTCAAAGGCGGGGACAAGCTGGTGCTGCCGGTCGATACCCACGCCGGCGACGACTTCTCGGGCGACTGCAACAAGCAGGTCGTCAAAGCCGGCGAGATCCCCGACGGGTACGAGGGGCTGGACATCGGCCCCGAGACCGCGGCGATCTATGCCGACATCGTCAAGAACGCCCAGACCGTGATCTGGAACGGCCCGATGGGCGTCTTCGAGATGCCCCCGTTCGACGCGGGCACCAAGGCCGTCGCCCAGGCGATCGCCGACTCCGATTCGACCAGCATCATCGGCGGCGGCGACAGCGCGGCGGCCGTCGAACAGCTCGGCTTCGCCGACGACGTATCGCACGTCTCGACCGGCGGCGGCGCGTCGCTCGAAATGCTCGAAGGCAAGTCCTTCGCCAGCGTCGAACTGCTCGACGATCGATAAACCCTTTTTCTTTCCCGGAGTCTCTCCGTTGGCCCGCATCAAACACGGCATCATCGGCACCGGGGGCATGGCCCACGGCCACGCCCGCCGCTTCAACCAAATCCGCGGCGTCGAGGTCTTCGGCTGCTTCGACGTGGTCCCGGATCGCGCCGCCGCCTTCGCTGAAACCAACCACGTCAAGCACGCGATGCCCAGCGTCGACGCCCTGCTCGACGCCTGCGACTCGGTGTCGATCGTCACCCCCGACGCCTACCACGCCGCGTTGTCGCTGCAGACTCTCAAAGCCGGCAAGCACCTGTTCTGCGAAAAACCCCTGACCACCACGCTCGCCGACGCCCGCGAGGTCGCCCGCGCCGCAAAAACCGCCGCCGACAAACACGGCGCGGTCCACCTGGTCAACTTCAGCTACCGCAATTCCTCGGCGTTCCAAAAAGCCATCGCGCTCGCCGCCTCGGGCAAGCTCGGCGTCGTCCGCCACGCCACCGGACGCTACTTCCAGGCCTGGCTGGCCTCGACCGTCTGGGGCAACCCCGCCACGAAAGAAGCCTGGCTCTGGCGGCAGCAGGTGCCCCCCGGCGGCGGGCCCGCGGCCGGGGGAACCCTCGGCGACATCGGCTGCCACATCCTCGACTTCACCACCGCCGTCGCCGGCGACGTCAAAGCCTTACGCTGCACCACCCGCACTTTCCCCAAAATCAACCCCGACACCGGCGAGCCCTACCGCCGCTACCGCGGCAAAAAACTCGACGCCAACGACTCCGTCCTCATCGAACTCGAACTCGCCGACGGCGGCGGCCTCGGCTCCATCGAAGCCACCCGCTGGGCCACCGGCCACCCCAACCAGGTCGCCCTGGGCGTCTACGGCACCGAGGGCGCCCTCGAAATCGACCTCGAACACAGCACCACCCAACTCCGCACCTGCCTCGGCAAAAAACGCCACCAGCCCCAGTGGACCGAGCTCGAGGTCAAGCCCACCCCCGACCTCTACCAACGCTTCGCCACCTCCATCAAGACCGGCCGCAACGATCAGCCCGACGTCTTCCGCGGCGCACAAATCCAGGCCTACCTCGACGCCTGCGAACGCTCGGCCGAGGACGGCGGCAAACGTGTGGCGATCGGTAAGTGGGTCTGAGCGTCGCCACCCCAAACCAGGCGCAAACCCGCCGGACTTGCGCACCCGACGCGGCCGTGCGCCGCCGCCACCGCCCGTTCCGGTGTCGGTGTTTTAGGAGCCGAACCGATTCATTGGTGGCGGTTTACCCCCTCCCTCAGGGAGGGGCTGGGGGAGGGTGACGGTCCCTCGTGGTTCTGCTTGAGGCAAGTCGGTCGCGATGGCCACCCTCCCCGAACCCCTCCCTGAGGGAAGGGAACTTGAAAGCTGCTACGTTTGACCTGCATGTGGGCTAGCCCCCGACAACACGGCGGGAGGAGTGATGGCTACCGGGTGGGGTCGAGCCGCTGCCAGTGGCCTTGGTTGAAGTTCGGGTCGGTGTTGAGGTTCCAGTTCGCGTCGTTGTGCAGCAGGTAGTTGCCCTGCCCGTCGGTGTAGGCGTGGTTGTAGTGGCTCGAGAGGTTGACGGTGCCCCCGCCGGGCGTGGCGTAGGCGGTCTGTTCGTGGATGCCGCGGACCGAGGCGGCTTGCCCGGCGTCCTTGATCCCTTCGCGTTTCTGCCAGCCCCGGTGCATGATGTCCAGCACGTCGCTGCCGCCCGACGCCGCGGCCGCGGCCGCGGCCGTGGCCGGCGCGGGTGAAGACGGGGCGGGGCGGTTGAGCCCGGCGAAGTACTGCCGCTCGGCCTGGGCCCACGCGGGGGTCGGCTGGAAGCTGTGGCTGATCGTCGCGAGCACCGGATCGTTGGCGTAATCGGTCCCGGCCGGCCCGGCGAAACCGCGGATCGCCAGCGGGCCCCAGATCGCCAGGTCCAGCTGCCCGTTTGCGTACGTCGTGTCCAGGTTCCAGAGCACGATCGCGTTCTGTTCCATGGCCCGGCCGTTTTTCTCGTAGGTCATCCGCAGCAGGGTCGCCCCGACGTCGTACGAACCCTGCATCCCCGAGCCCATCTGCCGCAGGAAGGACTGCTTCTGTTGAATCAGCGGCTGGTACTGCTGCCGCAGCAGGGCGGTGATTTCCGGCACGTCGTCTTCAGACACCAGTTGCAGGTTGCGGATCTCCGGGTCGAGGTTCTGCCGGGCCAGATCGAACAGCCAGCGGCCCACCGAAGGCGGCGGCGGCGAAAAGAAAAAGCCCTGCAGCGGCTGCATCGGCTGGGCGTAGGCCCCCCGCTTGTAAAACATGCGGAACGCCGGCAGCGAGAAAAACGCCCGGCCGTCGGGCGCTTCGACCGACACCTGAGTCAGCGCAAACATCCGCTCCAGGGCCGGGGGCGTCCGCTGGGTCGAGGCTTCGAGCGTCCAGCCCTTGGGGACCAGCAAGGTGTAGGCCGTCTGCCCCAGGCTCGGCTCGCGGACCTCGTGCCGACGGAACGCGGTCGGGCTGCCGGCGGTGCCACCGTCCGGAGTGGTGGTTCGGGTCGGGGAGGCTTCGGCCGAGTCGCGGTGGGGATGCGGCGTACCCGCTTCACGGCCTTGTTCCAGCTCACGGAGTTCGGCCAGCTCGTCCTCACTGAGCGTGTCGCGGAGCCGTTCGCTCAGCGGCGCGTCGTCCACGTGGTCCGCGGAATCGTCACCGCCCCCGCAGCCGATCAGCCCCAAAAGCACCCCCGCCGCGACGCATCCCCACCACCCGCCGGCCCGGCGCGTTGCACCGATTTTCTGCATCACCTACCCCTTTCGATAATGACCCAATGTAAAAAATAACGCAATGCCCCGATCGTTCCAAACTTTGTTTCGCCGCTATGCCGCCCGCACCCCGCGGTCGATATGATAATGCGGTATGAGTCCCAAGCCCCGCTCGGTACGTGCCGCTTTTGTTCTGCTGACCACGGCCATGGCCGCGGTGCTGGCCCCCGCCGCGACGGCCCAGGTCGGCAGCACGCTCATCGCCCGGCCGTGGCAGCCGGGGCAAACGGTGAACGCCACCAACTTCTTCCTCGGCACGCCCACCGATTCCGAAACTGTCGGCGACGAAACCAACCTCGCCCGCGGGGTGTCCTTCGGCCGATTCCGTTTCGACGACGAAGACCCCGGGGCGCTGACCTTTGGCTGGCTGTGGGACCACCTCGAAATCGATTCGACCGACTCGCTCCTGCCCGAACGGCTTAACGAAACCGCCGTGGCCGTGGGCATGAGCCTCGGCGAGGTCTACGACGGCTGGGAGGTGTCGATCGCCGGGGGCTTCGGGTTCGCCGGCGACCTGCCCTATACCGACGACGACGCGTTCTTCGGGCTCGGCAGCGTCATCGCCCGCAAGCAGCTCGATCAGCGCACCGCGCTGACCGTCCTGCTGGACTTCGACGGCAGCCGGACGGTGCTCCCGGACGTGCCGCTCCCCGGCATCTCGTACACGACATTTGTGTCCCCCTCGCTGCGCTACTCGGTGGGGGTCCCGTTCTCGACACTGTTCTGGAAGCCCGCCGAACGCTGGACCATCGACATTACTTACGTCCTGCCCATCGGCGGGCGGGCGGATATCTCGTACGACATCTCCGAGCAGTGGTCCGCTTTTATCAGCTACAACGCCAGCACCCGCGGCTACCACCTCGACGGCGACGAGGACGACAACCGCATCTTCTTCGAGCAGAACCGCGCCGAAGCCGGCGTCCGCCTGCGGCAAGACCCGGGGCTGGTCTGGACCGCTAGCGTCGGCTGGGCGTTCGGACAGGAGTTCACCACCGGCTTCGACACGATCGACGACGAAAGCCTCCGCGAGCTCGACGACGCGGCGTTCCTCCGGGTGGGCCTCAACTTCAATTTCTGAGCCGCCGGTTGTTCGGTAAACCGCCCCTTGCGGTGGGCCGTGCCGCGGAGCCAATACGCTAGGATTGGGCCATGCTTGATCTGACGGTAAAGTCAACGCGGCCGCGGGTGCTCCCTTCGATCCTGGCGGCGGATTTCACCCGCCTGGGCGACGATGTCGCCGACGTGCTCGACAAGGGGGCCGACGGCATCCACGTCGACATCATGGACGGCCACTTCGTACCCAACCTCTCGATGGGCCCGCCGGTGATGGCATCGCTGCGGAAACGCTTCCCCGGCGTGTATTTCGATGTGCACCTGATGGTCACCCGTCCCGAGTTGTTCGTCCAGCCGTTTGTCGACGCCGGGGCCGACCACATCACCTTCCACATCGAAGCCACCGCCGGCCGCAAGCAGCACCACGAGTTCGACCTGATCGAACAGATCCACTCGGCCGGGGCGACCGCGGGGGTCTGCTTCAACCCGCCCACCACCGCGGCGTCGGTCCAGCACCTGATCGGCCACGTCGAGATGTTCCTGGCCATGTCGGTCCACCCCGGCTTCGGCGGCCAGCGGTTCATCCCGGACGTTCTGATCAAGGTCAAAGCCCTCGCCGCGCAGCTCCCGGGCGACACGCGGTTCGAGATCGACGGCGGCGTCGGCCCCGCCACCGCCGCCGAGGTCGTTGCCGCGGGGATCGACCTGATCGTCGCGGGCTCGGCCGTATTCGGGGCCGACGACCGCGCCGCCGCCCTCGCCGCGCTCCAACACGCCGGGGCGTGACTCCCTCTTGAGAACCAGATCGTATGGCCTCCGAACATAGCGAACGCCTGCACTACACCCCCGTCGGCCCGCACCTCGCGGCCGACCTCGCCCCGGCGCTCACCGACCCGCGGGTTTACGCATTTATCCACGATTCTGTCCCGACCAACGAGCAGGAGCTTGCCGCCAAGTTTGCCCGCCAAGCCGCCGGCCCCCCGCCCGACCGGCCCGACGAAGCCTGGTGGACTTTCGCTGTCTACGAAACCGCCACCGGATGCGGCGTCGGCCAGGTCGAAGCCACGGTCCACCACGGCCTCGCCGAGGTCGCCTACCTCTTCGGCGTCGAGCATTGGGGCCGAGGCTACGGCCGCGAATCACTCGCCTGGCTGCACGATCGGCTGCGGCACCAACGCCCCGACGCCGAAACGTTCTGGGCCTGCGTCACCCCGCCGAATCACCGTTCGCGTCGCTTGGCCGAGCGGCTCGGCTACAGGCTGTGGGGCGGCGACCGCCCCGAACTCTACAGCCACGACCCCGGCGACTGGGTCCTCCGCCGCCCCGCCGCGGCCCGCTCAAGCCCGCGGCCGACGATTGACGATGGTTCGACAGCGTCCTAGCATGCGGGACGGTGCAAACACCTAGGCCCATGGTGTAACGGTAGCACGACTGGTTCTGATCCAGTTAGTCGGGGTTCAAATCCCTGTGGGCCTGTTGGGCGGTACGGCGTGGCGTGGCGGCCTTCCACGTAACCGCATTCTGCACCTATTTTCATAGATACGATCTAGTCGCGGATCCGGGTCTACGTCGTGCCCGGCATCGACGCTTTAATTAGAAAAGATGTGTGCGTGCCCGGCTCAGCCGACCTCGCGGCGTTGGAACAGGACCACGGCGAGGGCGAGCACCACCGTGATGTAGAGCGCCGCGTAGCTGGACGTCAGGCCGAGGACCGCCAGGGTGAACCGCCCGTCCTCGTCGTGGATCAGCGAATGGCCCTGCGTGATCGCGTCGGCGGGCCAGAGGAACTGGAGGTTGGGCACCACGAGGTACAGAACCTTCGCGGCCACGAACGCAGCCTTGGTCGCCGGCTCGAGGTTCGCGCCCAGCACCGCCAGCAGGCTCTGGAACGTGTCGAGTTCGGCGGGCAGGGCGAGCCGCTCGTTCACTTTGCCGCTCAGCGAGCTGGTGATCGCCCCCAGGAAAAACGTACTGATACAGATCAGCAGGGTCATGATTTGGCCCAGCCGGGTCGACACCGCGACGGCGACCGCGGTGAGGATCAGCACCGCCTGGAAGATCATGAACAGCCCCACCGCGATCTGCCCGAACTCCCCGCGGTTGATCGTGAACTCGTGCAGCGGGCTCTGCGGCGTCCAGCCCTTGCCCAGCAGCAGCACCCCCAGAAACGCGAGGCTGATCGTCACCGCCAGGGTCTTGATGAAGGTGGAGGTGAACACCCAGTTGTAGAGATAGTTGCCCACGGTCGCGACCCCCAGGGCCACCAGCCCCGCCGCGAGGTTCAGGAAAATCACCGGGGTATCGAAGCCGTCCCGCGCGGTGGACATCACGCCGTGGCGGTAGGTCCCTAGGTAGAGCAGCGCCAGGATCCAGTAGGCGATAAAGATCGCGGCGGCCACGCCCAAAAACTTACCCAACACGAACACGGGGCGGTTGACCGGCTTGCTCACCACGGTCAGGACGGTTTTCTCTTCGATCTCGCGGGACAGCACGCCCGTGGCCGAGAACGCCGCGAGGAGCATCCCGGTGACAAAGAGCATCGACAGCCCCATATCGACCAGGAGTTTGCGATCCCCGCCGCCGGTTTCCATCGAATACGCCGCGAGCATGGGGTTCAGACACAGGCCCAGCGCGGCGACCAGCGTCAGCACGGTATAGATCGGCTGCCGGATCGATTCGGTCAGCGTGTTGCGGGAGATAGTCAGGAGCTGTCGGATCATGTGAGTGGGCTATCATACCGCCCCCGGAATCCATTCCCCGGAATCCCGCTCTGGAATCTGGCCCGTGGATTCTTAGTCGGCCCGCTGCCTCTTTAACATAAGGGCGATGAAAAAGGGGCCGGGTCTGGATAACCCGGGAACCCGAGGCCGGGGGTTTTCGTAGAGAAGATTCGCCGCTAAGTTGGTGGGTTCATTTCAAGGATACGTTGCGAGTGACTCCGAGGATCGTCGTGCATGGCTGAAGAACAACAGACGTACCAACGCGCCGCCTCGACGGCGCTCCTGGGCTTGGCCACGCAGTTGGGACTGGCGGTGGTCGTGGCGGGCCTGGGCCTGTACGCGCAGAGCCAAGCGCTCCACGCCGCGACGTGGTACCTCTTCGGCGGCCTCCCGATCTGGCTGACCCTGTGGATGCTGTACCACCAGCACCGCCTCGAACGCCGCGAGGCGCTCGAGGCCGAGCAGCTCTCGCGGGAAGACGCCCGGGCCGCGGCGCTCTTCGACGAGGCCGGCCACAACCTCGCCACGGCCCGCAAACGGCTCGAAGGGTTCTACAAGTGGGGCCTCAACGCGGTGTCCGTCACCGTCGCGGTCTACCTCCTGTCCGCCGGGCTGGCGCTGTTCTTCGGCAACTGGGGGCTCGTCGAACAGACCTACGACGGCCGGGACTGGCGCAACCTCTACGCCGCGGTGCTGGGCAACGGCGAGGCGAACCCCTGGCTGCTGGTGGGGTTCACCGCGCTGCTCGCGTTCCTGGGCTTTCTGGTCGCACGCTACGTCGCAGGGATGACGCGGGTCCCGGCGTGGCAGCTGCTCCGCGGCGGGGCGGCTTACCTGATCGGGAACGTGCTCGTGCTCGTCCTGCTCCTGGTGGCCACGGGGATGGTCGCCGCGGGCAACATTGTGGGGCTCGCGGTCCTGTCGCTGCTGATCCCGCTGCTGATGACGGTCGTCGGGATCGAGACGCTGCTCGCCCTGGTCTTCGGGGTCTATCGGCCGCGGAAAAAAGACGAACTGGTCCGCCCCGCGTTCGACTCGCGGCTGCTGGGCTGGCTCACCCGCCCCGAGTCGCTGGGCAAGATCGTCTCGGAGACGCTCAACTACCAGTTCGGCTTCGAGATCACCAAGAGCTGGTTCTACGTACTGCTCGGCCGGGCCGTCACCCCGCTCCTGTTCGCCGGGGCGGTGATCCTGCTGGGCCTGTCGTGCGTGGTGATCGTCGCGCCCAATCAGCAGGCGCTGGTGACCGACCGCGGGGCGTTCGTGCGGATCGCCGACCCGGGTGTCAGTTTCAAGCTGCCCTGGCCGCTGGGGCGGGCGGAAAAATTCGACGTCAAGCGTTCGCAGCAGTTGGTGATCGGCACGTACGACCAGTCGCAGCGGGTGCCGGGCAAAGCGATCCTCTGGACCAACGACCACGTGGCGGGCGAGGTGAACTATTTCGCCACCGCGCCGACGCAGATCAACGACGAGGCGGCCCGGGCCCCGCTGCTTGACGCCGAGTCTTACGAAGACGATCGCGGCCGGGACGCCGCCAACCAGCGGAGCAATTCGTCGCTGGGCGGCCTGATCTCGCTCCAGGCCATCGTGACTTACAACATCGCGGACCTGGGCCAATACCTCGGGGCCACCGGGTCGGCCCAGACCGCGGCCGACCGCCCCGAGCAGATATTCGCGGCGGTGGCGCAGCGTCGGCTCAACGCCCTGATCGCGCAGCAGCAGATCGATAACCTGATCGGGGCCGGCCGCATCTCGGCGAGCCAGACCCTGCTCGACGACCTCCGGGAAGATATGGCGGGTTACGGGATCTCGGTCGAGGACGTGCTGCTCTACGATATCCACCCGCCCAAAGACAACGGCGTCGCGGACGCGTTTCTCGAGCAAGTCAACGCGCTCCAGGGTCAGAAGACCGCGGTGGAAAACGCCCAGCGCGACGCGATCGGCACCCTGTCGAGCGCCGCCGGGTCCCGGGGTGAAGCCTTGCAGATCAAGGAGGCCATCGCCAAACTCAGCCGCCTCCGCGAGTCGGCCGCCGCCGACGGCCCGGGCAACGACGCCGCGGCCAAGGTCTTGGCGCTGCAGACCCAGATCAACCGGCTGATCGACCGCGCCGGCGGCGAGGCGTCGCGGGTGCTCGCCGACGCCCGGCAGGAACGCTGGCGGACCGCGCTGGCGGAAAAAGCCGAGAGCTCGCGCTTCAGCTTCGAGCTGGCCGCCTACGAGAAAGCCCCGGAATACTTCAAGACCCGACACTACCTCGACGCCGTGGCCGAGGCGTTTAGCCAGGCCAACCGCCGGGTCATCTCGACCGTCCCGATGGGGTCGGACTCGACGATCCGCCTGAACCTCGAAGACGCGGCCGACGCCGCGGAGATCTTCTCGTCGCCGTAACGCCCGGCCCCGCTCCGCGGTGCTTGCCGCCCGTCATCTGATCCCCTTGTTTTCTACGTTTCGATCCTCCCCTTGCCTGCCCCATGCGAAACTTCACCACCCTCTCGATTGCCGTGATCATCTTCCTGGTGCTCGCGTTCTACATGTTCTTCTTCCAGGTCCGGTTCGACGAATACGCGGTCGTCACCACGTGGGAAAAAGCGGTCGCCCCCGAGTACGGCGAGGACGGCGAGCTGGTCGAAGCCGGGAGCCTCATCACCGAGCCGGGCATCCTGCCCAAGCTCCCCTGGCCGATCCAGAAGGTCTACCGCTACCCCACCAAAGTGCAGCTCTTGGAACAGGAGCTTCAGCAGTTCCAGACCGCGGACAACAACGCCGTCGTGCTCCAGACCTACGTGACCTGGCGGATCGATGACCCGTACCGGTTCTTCGTGACCCTGCGCAAGCTCGACGAGGCGCGGACCCGGCTGGGGACGCAGATGTCCACGCTGGTCAGCGAGTTTTCGCGGTACCGCTTCGACCAGATGGTCAACGTGGACCCCGAGCAGCTGGTGCTCGAAGACATCGAGGACCAGGCCACCGCGCAGCTCCGCGAGACGATCGAACGCCTGGACTACGGGATCAAGATCGAGCAGGTCGGGGTGCGTCGGCTGCTCCTCGACGAGACCACCACGAGCAAGGTGTTCGACCGGATGCGGAGCACCCGCCAGCGGCTCGCGGCGTCGGCCGAGCAGGAAGGCAAGAGCCGGGCCACCGAGATCCGCGCCGAGGCCGAGCAGGTCAAGGGCCAGATCCTGAGCTTCGCCGAGGCCGAGGCCACCCGGATCCGTGCCGAAGGCGTCCGCGACGCGACCGCGAGCTACGACGTATTCAAAGAGAACCCGGAGCTGGCCATCTTCCTGTCGAAGGTCGAGACGCTCAAGCAGATGCTCCCGGGCTCGACGCTGGTGCTCGACGCCAATTCGCTGCAGTTTTTTGACTTGATTACCACGCCGACGGACGCGGATCGCCCGGCAGACGGGGCGGGAGAGTAACCATGTCGCAAGCCCCCGCCAACCCGCCCCCACCCCCGCCCGCTCCGCCGACGCGGCCGGCCGACGCGCTCCCCGAGGCCGACCCCGCGCAGCAGTCGCTCTCGGACGCGCTGCGTCTGAGTTTCGGGCTGCTGCGGCTGGTCATGATCGTGCTCATCGTGGGCTACCTCTTCAGCGGGTTCTATCAGGTCGGGCAGCAGGAGTCGGCCGTGGTCACGCGGTTCGGCAAGATCGTCGAAGACCGCGAAGGGAACACCGCCAAGGAGCGCGGGCTCCACTTCGGCTGGCCGTACCCGATCGATCAGGTCGTCAAGGTGCCCACCAACGACCGGTCGCTGAGCCTGAACCGGGCGTTCGTTTACGAGGGCGAGGGCACGCCCGGGCCGCTGAACCCCGAGCGCGACGGGTCGCTGATCACTGGGGACGTCAACTTGGTCCACGCCCGGTTTCAGGTGCTCTACGCGATCACCGACCCCGAGGATTTCTTGCGCAACATCGGCGACCCCGCGGGGGTGACCGAGATCGAGGTCGAGGTCTCGACCGGCGCGGAGACCGAGCGGGTCGTGATCGAACGGACCGGGCTGATGGCGGCGCAGGAGCTGGTGCGCAACTTCGCGGAGCAGGGGATCGTCCACGCGGTGGGGTCGGTGACGGCGGACGAAGTGCTCGCCGGCCGATTCAGCGGCGGCCAGGCCCAGCGGCTGGCCCAGGAAAAGCTCGACGAACTGGCGGTGGGGATCACGATACGCAACATCTCGTTCGATACCGGCGCGGCGGAGATGCCGCTGGCGGTGCGCGACGCCTACGGACTGGTCTCGCAGGCCGAGGCGCAGAAGTCGACGGTCATCAACGAGGCCGAGTCCGAGCGAACCCAATTGCTCGGCGAAGCCGGGGGCAAGGCGGCGCTGCCGGTGGCCGGCAACGACGGGCCGCTGGTCCGGCTGGTCAAGGAGTACGAGCTCGCGACGACGCTGGGCGACACCGCGCGGTTGGCGGAGCTGGACACCCGGCTGCGGGCGGTGTTCCGCGGCCTGGCCGTGCCCACCGACGCGGGCACGGTGGACATCGGCGGAGAAACCGCGACGGTCATCAACACCGCCCTGATCGCCAAGTCGCAGATCAGCGAGCGGATCAAGACCGAGGCCGAGACGGTCCTCGAGCTCCGCGAAGCGTTCGCGCGGGACCCGCAACTGTTCAAGGAGCGGCGGTGGCAGTACGTGGCCCGCGAGGTGTTCGGCGAAGACTCGGGCATCGAGCTCATGTACGTGCCCTCGGGCCAACGCCTGCTGCTCGAGATGAACCGCGACCCGGCGATCACACGTACCAAAGGACGGGCCCGGCTCGACGCCGAGCAGGAACGCGCCCGCGACGGCGGGTAGCGGACTCCGAAGCGCCGGGGAGGGGTTGGATTGATCACGCCGCGTTCCGCCGCGGGTCCCCCGCAAGCAGGCATCCATGACTCAACTGACGACTCCAGAAGATGTAACGGTGGCGGCTTCCGTGTCGGCCCCGGCGACGGGCAAAGGTGACCCCGCGTCGGCCGACCACGTGATCCGCTGCGCCCGCCTGACCAAGGTCTTCAAAGACTTCTGGATGCGCGACCGGGTCACCGCGGTGAAAGGCATCGACCTGGACGTCCGCCGGGGCGAGGTGTTCGGTCTGCTCGGGCCCAACGGCTCGGGCAAATCGACCACGATCAAGATGATCCTGGGCCTGCTCCACCCCACGTCCGGGGTCGTGTCGGTCTTCGGCCGGCCGGCGCGGGACGTGTCGGTCAAGAAGCGGATCGGGTACCTGCCCGAGGAGTCGTACCTCTACCGCTTCCTCAACGCCCGGGAGACGCTGGAGTACTACGGCAAGCTGTTCCACCAGGACCGCCGCAAGCGGCAGCAGCGGATCGACATGCTGCTCGAGATGGTCGGGCTGGACAAGGTGCAGCGGCGGCCGATCGGCGAGTATTCGAAAGGGATGCAGCGGCGGATCGGGCTGGCCCAGGCGCTGATCAACGACCCGCAATTGCTGATCCTCGACGAGCCGACCACGGGGCTGGACCCCATCGGGACCCGGCAGATCAAGGACCTGATCCTGCGGCTGCGGGACACGGGCAAGACGGTGCTGCTGTGCTCGCACCTGCTCTCGGACGTCGAGGACGTGACCGACCGCGCGGCGATCATGTTCGGGGGCAAGGTCCGGCGGTCCGGGACGATCACCGAACTGCTCCAGCAGGAAGATCAGACCACGGTCACGATGCCGTCGCTCAGCGAGGTGGACACCGAGCGGCTGGTGGCGGGGCTCGAGGCGATGGGCATCACCGAGGCGCGGGTGACGCGGTCGCGGCAGAAGCTCGAGTCGCTGTTTCTGGAGATCGTGCACCAGGCGCAGGCGGAGGGCGTGCAGACCGCGGGGGCGGGGAACGCGGGGCGGGTCGCGGCGTTCCTGACCGCGGCGGAGGGGGCCGCCGGGGCGGCGTCGGCGGACGGCGAAGCCGCGGCCGACGCGGGCCGGGTGCTCGACGCGCTGACCCAAAGCCCAGCCGACGCAGCGCAAACGCCGGAGCCTAATAAAACCGCCTCGACCGGCCCCGAACCCCCGGGATCCCCGGGGGCGGCGCAGCCGGACGCAGAGCCTGACCAGGGGGCGGTGGCGGACGACGACTTGTTGGCGGGGCTGGCCGCGGCCCCCGGCGCGGGTTCGGGTCCGCCCCCCGCCGAGCCGAATGCCCCGGCCGATCCAGTCGGCAGCGAGCCCGAGCGCGGCCCGGCGGAGTCCGACGCGAAGACCCCGCAGAAAGCACCGCAGAAGGCGCCCGACGTGTCGGTGCTCGATGAGCTGACGGGGGGCGGAGGCCCGGCATGAAACGGCCAGGGGTTTTAACTTGGTGGATCGTGTGGCTTGTGCTCGTGGCGGGGACCGCGGCGCTGTGGTTCCTGCTCCGGGCGCAGGGCGCGGCGGCGGTGGCGGGGGTGGTGTACGTGGTCGGGGGGTTGGCGTGGGCGGGCTGGACCGCGGCGGGGCTGGTGTGGTGGCGGGAACAGACATGGGTCGGCAAGCTGTCCCGGGTGGTGGTGCTGAACCTCGGGATGGGGCTGCTCACGGGGTTCTGCGCGGCCTTGGGGGCGGACACGGCGGTCGCGGCCTGCCTGGGGATCTGGGGCATGGCGCTGGCGTTCGGGGTGGGGCTGGAGCTGATGCGGCTGGCGTTGTCGCCGGGCTGGTCGGTGCTGGGGGTGGCGCGGACGGTGGTGGACGAGGCGATCCGGATGCGGATGGGCCTGGTGTTCGTGGTGATGCTGGTGCTGCTGGTGCCGGTGCTGCCCTGGATGCTGGGGGGCGAGACGCGGCTGCAGTACCGGCTGGAATCTTTTTTGACTTACGCGTTGACGGTGGTGTCGGTGTTGCTGAGCGCGATGACGATCCTGCTCGCGGCGCGGACGGTGAGCAGCGAGCTGGGAGACAAGCAGGCGTACCTGACGCTGACCAAGCCGGTGAGCCGGCCGGGGTATCTGCTGGGCAAGTGGCTGGGGATCATGGCGCTCAACGGGCTGCTGCTGGGGGTGTCGGGGGTCGGGGTGTACGGGTTCGTGCGGGTGTTGGAGCGGACCCCGGCGATGGACGCGGCGGACCGGGTGGCGGTGCAGGAACAGGTGTTGACGGCCCGGGCGTTGGCCGAGCCGCGGCCGGTGGACAGCGCGGCGCTGGCGATCGATTTCGAGGCGAGGCTGGCCGACCTGCGTCGGCGGGGGGTGGACCCGACGGTGTACGGCGAGGCGGGCGACCCGGTGAGCCGGGTGAGCCCGACGCAGCGGGCACGGATCGAGCAGGACGCGGTGAAGCAGTGGCTGACGATCGACCCGCGTGAGCGCAAAACGTACCGGTTTGAGGGGCTGGGGCCGGCGAAAGACGCGGGCCCCAGCGTGCAATTGCGGTTCAAGCCCAGGGCGGCGAGTGCGCCCGCGGACGGTCGGGTGCGGCTGGCCATGCGGGTGAACGACCGGCCGTACCAGAACCCCGAGCCGGGGCTGAATCTGGGCCAGCCGATCCCGCCGGTGCGGGACAACACGTTCCACACCGCGTACATCTCGACGCAGCAGATCCGGGACGACGGGACGCTGGACCTGACGATCATCAATACGGGGGCGGAACTGGGCCAGACGTCGGTGGCGTTCGCCCCGGGCGAGGGCTTGCAGGTCTACTACAAGGTCGGCGGGTTCGCGGGGAACCTGACGTCCGGGCTGGCGATGGTGTGGATCCGGCTGGGGTTTCTGGGGGCGCTGGGGTTGGCGGCGGCGACCTTCCTGGGTTTCCCGGTGGCGTGCCTGGCGTGTTTCCTGGTGTTTTTCGCGGCGGTGGGCAGCAACTATTTGAGTGAGTCGCTGAGCACGTACGCGGGCCTGCCGCGGGAGGAGGTGCCGTGGTGGGACACGGTCTGGCTGACCGTGGGCAAGTTCAACGGGCTCGTGGGCCAGGGTGAGTTCTACGACGCGTTCAAGCTGGTGGTGCGGATCATCGGCGAGGCGTTCACGTTCATCGTGCCGCCGATGGCGCGGTTCAGCCCGACCGCCGAGGTGGCCTACGGCCGGGCGATCAGCGGCGGGCTGCTCCTGGAATGCCTGGTCCGGATCGGGGTGGTGAGCACGGGGGTGGTCGCGTTGTTCGCGGTCGGGGTGTTCGGCCGGCGTGAGGTCGCGCGGGTCACGGTGTGAGGCGCGGGGGACAGGCTCCCCCGCCCGAAAAATACGATGGGTCCCCCGGAACGGCGGATAGGTTTATGACGAAAGACCGATTGACTCAACTGGTGGCGGCCGCGGTGGCGCTCTTGGCGCTGGCGGGCAGCACACTGCTGATCAGCCCGATCAACCAGCAGCGGCAGGACCTGCAGCTGACCTTCGCGGTGGAGAACAACCAGAGCGAGCCCCCCCAGTACGCGCTGCTCGCGGCGGGCCTGGGGAGCTTCCGGGGCGTGGCGGTCAACACGCTCTGGTACCGCGCCGAGATGATGAAGCGGGAAGGCAAGTTCGCCGAGGCCAACACGCTGGCCACCTGGATCACCTACCTCCAGCCGCGGTTCCCGCACGTCTGGGGCTTCCTGTCGTGGAACATGGCGTACAACATCTCGGTCGAGACGTACACGCCTCAGGAACGCTACGACTGGGTCAACAAAGGTGTCCGCCTGCTCCGCGAGGAGGGGATCCCGTACAACCCCAACGCCGTGCGGCTGTACCGGGAGCTGGGGTGGATCCTGTTCCACAAGATCGGCCAGAACACCGACGACGTGAACTGGTACTACAAGGGCGAGTTCGCACGCGAGTGGGAGACCCTGCTGGGCGCGGGGCCCGAGGTCCTGGCCCCGAACCAGGTGGTCGAGGAGATCCGCACGATCGCGATCTACGCCGACCGCTACCTGCTCGCCGACGGTTTGTCGCGGCGGGTGAGCCAGGCGTTGGAGCGGGCGATCGAGGGCGGGGAGGTGCCGACGCTGACCGCGGAGGGCGAGGCGCTTGGGTCGCTGGGGATCGTGGCGCTGGACCAGCGGCTGCGGAAGCTGCGGGCGGCGCTCGCACCGGGCAACGAGGCGGGGACAAAGGTTCTCGACGAGCTGATCGAGCTGACCCGGGACCAACTCCTGCGGGCCGAGCGGGACGCGGAATCGGTGTTCCTGGAAGAGAACTCGGCGGCGGCGGCGTGGGCGCCGCGGCTCCGGGAGCTGGGCCTGGGGCTCGATGAGCGGACGCTGCGGGCGCTCGGCCAGTGTGTGATGTTTTTGCGGTTCCGCCCGCCGGACCTGCTGATGACCCTGCCCGACGAGGTGATGTCGCCCGACGCCAAGGCGGTCCTGCCGCTGGTCGTGGAGGCGTACAACCGCCCCGCGGACGAGGCGTGGAGCGCCGGGCTGTTCACCCAGCTCCTGCCGTTCCTCCGGGCGCGGGTGCTGGTAGGCAGCTACAACATGCAGCCGACGAAGATGTGGGAATATATGACGCAGTACGGGCCGCTGGATTGGCGTCACCCGCACAGCCACAGCCTGTACTGGGCCCGCCTGGGGGTGGAGCAATACTTCGACCTGCGCGACGACTCGAAGGTCGACATCATCAACACGCAGCGGCTGGCACTGCACTCGGTCCAGTCGCTGGTCGACGCGGGCACGGTGGCGTTCAACCCGTTCAACCGCCCGGGCCAGCAGATCGACCTCCTGCCCGACCCCGACTTTATCGAAGGGTATTTCACGGTGGTGGAGCAGACCCAAGAGATGGCCGACAACGACGAACTGGGCTCCCGGATCGACGCGACGATCTTCGACGGCGGGAAAGAAAACTTCCTGCAAAAAGCCGTCCTGCTGTCGTACCTCTACGGCAGCCCGCGGCAGGCGGAACACTACTTCCAACGGCTCCGGACGGAGTACGGCGAGACGGCCACGGCCGAGAAGACCGGCTGGTACCGCCTGCCCAGCGTCGGCGACTTCGTGGCCGTGCTGCTCTTTACCGACGACCTGGGCCGGACGGGCATGACGTCGCTGATGAACTCGCGTTTCGACGAGGCGTTCCGCAAGGGGTTGGCCGTGGGCAACGAGCGGTCGCTACAGGTCTTCAACCGCAACCTCGAACTCGCCCAGGCGGTCCACCGGATGTACAACGAGAAGTTTGCCAATGAAACCGGGCTCGAGGTTGGCGGCGGGCGGCTGCGGCTCCCGCCGTTCAACGACATGGTGTTCAACGCCTTTACTCGATTCATGCAGGACCCCAAGCACGACCTGATCGTGCGGGTCAACGCGTACCAGACCGCGTACCAGTTGACAGAAGCCGGGTTGCCGCTGGCTCCGCAGACCTACCGGCGGTGGGAGCAGACCGTGGCCCAGCAGCTCGCCGCTCAGGGGATCGCCCCCGCCGTCGCCATCCCCGAGCCCCCGGGCGTCGTGGACGCCGTCGACGGGCTCGGCCGCCGGCAAGGCGGACAGACCATCGAGCGCAAGTGAACACCCCCGGTGCTTACCCCGCGGCCGCGGCTCGGCCGGGCGGGTGAGTTAGATTAAAACGATGATGCACTTCCTTCGGGCGTTACACGAACGGTTCCAGGGGCTCGAAGACGGCGAGGTCGCCCGCTACATCCCGGAGCTTGCCGAGGCCGACCCCGAGCGGTTCGGGGTCAGCGTGGTCACCGTGGACGGCCGGGTCTTCGAGGTCGGCGACACCGACGCGGTGTTTTCGCTCCAGTCGATCAGCAAGCCGCTGGTCTACGGGCTCGCGCTCGAGACCTGCCCCGCCGAAACGATCCGCCGGCGGGTCGGCGTCGAGCCCACGGGTGACCCCTACAACTCGATCGTGAAGCTCGACGTGGCGGGCCGGCCCCACAACCCGCTGATCAACCCCGGCGCGATCGCGGTCACCGACCTGATCCGGGGCCCCGGCCCCGACGACCGCATCGCCCAGATCCTGGAAAGGCTCGGCCGCTACGCGGGCCGGCCCCTCGGGGTCGATCAGGCGGTGTTCGCCAGCGAACGCGAGACCGGGCACCGCAACCGGGCGATCGCACACCTGCTGCGACAGTTCGGCCGCTTCGACGGCCCGATGGACGAGTCGCTGGACCTCTACTTCAAGCAGTGCGCCGTGGCCGTCACCGCCCGCGACCTGGCCACCATCGGCGCGACCCTCGCCCACGCGGGGGTGAACCCGGTCACGCAGACCCGGGCTCTGCACGAACGCCACGTCGGCCCGGTGCTGAGCCTCATGCTCTCGTGCGGGATGTACGACTATTCCGGCCAGTGGGCGTACCGGGTCGGCCTGCCGGCCAAGAGCGGCGTGGGCGGGGGCATCTGTGTCGTGGTCCCGGGACAGATGGGGATCGGCGTGTACAGCCCCCGGCTCGATGCGCGGGGTAACAGCGTCCGCGGGGTCGCGGCGGTCGAGGCGATGAGCCGGCACTATTGCCTGCACGTGTTCGGCCGCGACCGGTCCTGCGCCTCGCTGGAAGAAGCGCTGCGCTGACCCGCCGCGGCCCCGCGCCCAAGGGTGGCCCGCGTGAATAAACGGGGTCGGGCCGGAAGAAAAGCGGGATCGACTCAGAGGCCCGCCGCTTTGCGCCAGGTGTCCAGTTGCTCGGCGGAGAGGACGGTATATCGTCCGCCGTTGGCCCCCTCAACAAAAGCCCGCAGCTCGGGCGAGGGGTCGCCCATCTGCACCACGTGGAGGGTGACGCGTCGGCCCGAGGGCTGAAGCTTCCTCTCCAGCGTCGAGAGGTACGCGCTCCAGTTGGTGGAGCGTGAGGTGATAAAAACGACTTCGTTAGCGCCCGAGCCGATGGCGGCGTCGAGCCCCGCCCCGAGCCCGCGGGACCCGGCGGGCGTCACGGGATCGAGGAAGCGGCGCAGCGGGGTGAGCTGGTTCGGGTTGGGGTTGAAGATCCGGTTGTTGTAGGTCAGGGTCTTGCCGTCGCGGATGAGCACGAGGCTCGCGCGTCGGTTGCCGGTCGGCCGGGTGAGGCCGGCCAGGAGGGCGGCTTTGGCGTCGTCGAACCAGGCCTTGGACCGGTCCACCGCGTCGAGCAGCACCGCGGTGTGGCCGGAGTTGAGCGGCATCCCCAGCGCATTGGCGTCGAGCATCTGGAACGGGTTCGAGGCATCGATGCGGGGCGTGGGGGCCGGGGCCGGCGTGGGCGTCGGCCGGTTGGCGGGGGCGGGCGCGGGACCCGCGCCCACCGGAGACGGGTTGGCGGCGACCCGGGGCGGGGCGGACTCGGCCGCGGCGACCCGGGGCTGATCGCCGCGGCCGACGATAATGACGACGATCAAGACCCATTGCACCACGAACGTGGCCCAGCCGGCGATGGCCAGAGCCACCAGCGCCGGCCGCGGCTTGCGGGCCGCCGGCAGAGACATCAGCGGGCCGCCGGCGGGCTCGGTGTTCCCCGGGGCCTGCATCGTCGAAAACCCGGCCCGGGTGCCGGCCGAGGTCCCCGCGGCAGTGCCGGCCCGGGTCCCGGACTTGGTGCCGGACTTCGACCCCGCGGTGCTGCCCGAGCCCCCCATCGGGGAGTCGGGGCGGGAAGGCTGACCAGAAGAAGAGGAGCCGGGTTTGCGGGCCATCGGGGGGGGGCCTTTCGGGGAGTCGTGGGGAACAGAGAGCACCTTGCCGCATTCGGAGCAGCGGCAGACGCCGCCGGCAAAGCCGGGATCGACGTCCAGCGGGTTCGAACAGTTTGGGCAGACGACACGGATCACACGCGGGCACCGGGGCGGCACGGAGCCGCGACAGACGCGACGGCCACGCCATGCGGGGCCATCCACTAGAAATTTTATCGGTTACGTGTCGGCATGGCTTTTGAAACGGATTCCACGACGGGTTCACGAAGCGTCACCAAAACAAGGCTCCACGCGCCCCCACCCCCCGGGTCCCCCGGGCCACTCCCCGCCTCAAGCCGCGGGCTATCCCGGCCTTACCTCGGTGTCCGCGGCGGGGCCGGACTCCGGATCTACACTTATTCATAAATTCTATTTCCAGAATTTTTTCGAGAGGATTCCGAGGTTTTTGCGTTGTTTTGCGGGATTCCGGGGGCCGGGGGTCAGGGCAGCGAGGTGATATCGCTGCGGAGTTTGAGGTTGCTCGGGAGTTTGGGGGTCACCACCGCGGTGTAGGGCGTGGTCATCTGCGTGGTGACCACGTCGCTAGGCCCGGGGGCCACGGCGGTCGCCTGAACGAAAAGCTCGGGGCCTTTGCGCTGTAGAGCGGTGATCTGGGCCGAGTACCCGCCGCTGGGCTGCTCGCCGAGGCTCAGCAGGACCACCGAGTGGCTTTGAAAATCCACCTCGAACCCCTGCTCGCTGAAGACCGCGGCCAGCCCCAGATCCGTAAACGCCCGGCGGTCGATCAGGTTCAGCCCGTAAGCGTCCACCGACAGGTTTTGGCCGGCAGCCTGCGACAGGATTTCCACCGGAACGGCCCGCGGCGGCGGGGCGGGGGCGGCGTCCGAAGTCGTCTGCGGCGTGCAGCCCGAGGCGGCCGTCAGGCAGGCGATCAGCAGCACGACGCGGCAGCGCCAGAAAAGATGAAGCATGGTCGGGTTCTCCGAGATCGAGGACATTGCTACAGCCATGATACCCGAGCCCTCCCCGCCGCGAAGGGCTATGAACGCCGGGCCCCATAACCCGTGGCGGGCCGGTGGGAAACCCCAACCAAGCGTGGCCCCGCCCCCGCCGCCCGCGGGGCCCCGCCCTCAGCGCTTGGCCAGCACCATGGCGTAAAACGGCCGGCCTTCACGGCGGTATTTACGCTCGAAATTCGTGCCCACCAGCTCCCCCTCGCCCGCCGAGTCGGGGGAGACGAACGGCCGACGTTCGAACAGCGCCTCGACCCGCCCGGCGTGGTCCTGCATCCACGTAAAGTAATCGGCGTGGTCGGTGGCCAAGCGGACCTCGCCGCCGGGCCGGAGCACCCGGTGCAGCTCGCGGAGAAACGGGGCCTGGACCGTGCGCCGTTTCTGGTGACGCTTTTTCGGCCAAGGATCGGGGAAATAGATGTGGACGCAGCGCAGCGAGGCGTCCCCGACGTAATTACGGACAAAGACGGTGGCGTCGGCCCAGAGCAGCCGGACGTTGGGCAGCGCGTGACGCCGGGCCCGGTCGGCGGCGTGACGCCAGAACGCTTTGGCCCACTCGATCCCCAAAAAATCGACGCCCGGTTCGAGGCCGGCCTGCTGCATCAGGAACGTCCCCTTGCCCGACCCGATCTCCAGGTCGAAGTCCCGGGCCGGCCCCTCCGGCACTTCCGGCACTTCCGGCGGCGCACCGGCCGTCGCCGGCGGGTCGCCGAAGCCGAACCAATCCCGCAGCACGAGCGGGCCGTGGTCCAGCCCCGGCAGGTCGTCCTGAGAAAAGCCGTAGCCAGCGACATCAAGCTCACGCGAACTGGAGAGGGAATCACCCATCGCGGCAGCATACGGCATCCACACCCCGGGGTCCGCCGCCGCCACCGGGTTATCGGCCCCGTCGCGGCGGCGAGACCCCCAGACTGACGATGGAAAGGTCAAATAACGTACAAGTCGTCCCCACCCCGGTAGGGGCCTAGACTTCGTGAAGTTCCTATGAAACAAAGCCTCTCCCCTAAAGAACTCGCCCAGGTCATCGGCGTTAGTGAGTCGTCGCTCAAACGATGGGCCGACGGGGGCCGGCTGCGGGTCAACCGGACCATGGGCGGCCACCGGCGGATCACGATCCAAGAAGCCGTCCGCTTCGCGCGCGAGGCCCAGCTCCCGATCGTGCGGCCCGAACTCTTGGGGATCAGCTCGGTCGGACGGGTCGCGGTCCAGCACCGCGGGGTCCAGCCCGAAGAAGCGGCCCGCCTGCTCGAAAAATTCCTGTTCGACGGCAAGGCCGAGGAAGCCCGCGGTCTGCTACTAGACCTCTATTTCCGCGGCAAAAGCGTGGCCTGGCTCTGCGACGGGCCGATCCGCAGCGCCATGACCGAGCTGGGTGAGGTCTGGAAGCACGAGTCGCGCGGGATCTACATCGAGCACCGGGCGATGGATATCTGCCTCAACGCCCTGAACCAGCTGCGGCTGCTCCTCGCCGAGCCCACGCTCGAAGACGCCCCGATCAGCCCGGAAGCAGGCTCGGGCCGCCCCCTCGCGCTCGGGGCTGCCCCGGCAAACGACCCCTACATCCTCGGGTCGTTGATGAGCGCTTGCGTTTGCGTCGAAGCGGGTTATCGGGACGTGAATCTGGGGGCCAACCTGCCGCTGGGCTCGCTGATCGAGGCGGCCCAGCGGTACCAGCCGCGCCTGGTCTGGCTGTCCTGCTCGCACCGCGAAGCGGTCCCGACGCCCGACGAGATCGATAACTTGGCCCAAACCCTGACGGAGATCAACGCCCGTTTGATCGTGGGCGGTCAAGCTTTGCCGCGGGGCAACGGCGGTTCCGAAAATGTCGTCGCCTGCGGCAACATGGGCGAACTCCATGCCTTCGCCCGGGGGCTCCTGTCGGCCTGATCGATCGTACGCCCTCAAGAATGACGTGTTAATTGCGAAGGGGTTTTGGCCGATAGCGCCTACCTATCGGGCAGCGATGTTGTGTGAATCCGCCCCGCCGTGTCACCTCTCGTCTTGCCGCCATCATGGCCCAATCGCCCCCCCCCAGCCGCGTCGCCGCTCCGCAGGCCCAGCAGACGCTCGCTCGCCTCGACGGCGTCTTGCCCATGCGGCCCGGCCCGCTGCTCGACCTGCTCGCGTGTGACGGCAAAGACCCCCGGCAGATCACCAAAATCATCGAACGCGACCCGACGCTGACCGCCCGGGTCCTGGGGGTGGTCAACTCCGCGGGTAACCGCCGGCTCAACGAGATCACCGCGGTCGGGCGGGCCGTGCTCCAGCTCGGGGCCGGCCCGGTCCACGCCATCGGGCTCGCGATGGGCCTCCAGTCGCTCTCGGAAAACCTCGGCCTGGACAAAGAACAGGTCACCGCGGTCTGGAACGCCTCGGTCCGCAAAGCGGAAGCGGCCCAGCTCGCGGCGCTGGCGATCGACCCGGAACGCAAAGCCTCGGCGTATACCCTCGGGCTCATCGCGGACCTGGGGCTGCCGATGCTGATGACACTGGACCCGGCGTTCTACCGGGACCGCCTGGCCCTGCGGCCGGCCACGCAGAACTGGAGCGACGCGGAGCGGGCCCACTTCGGGCTCGACCACGCCGAGGCCGGCGCCCACGTACTCCAGCAGTGGGGCGTTTCCGACGAAACCTCCGACCGGGTCCGCCACCACCATCAGCTCTCCGAGCCCCGGGACGACGCGGCGTTGACCCTCGCGCTGTTCGTCGCCGGGCTCCTGCCCCACGACGACGGCGAGATCGACCCGACCGACCTGGACCGGCTGATGGCGGTCCACGGCCGGGTGCTCACCCACGCCTACGCCACCCCCGACGCGTTCCTGGGCCACGTCTACGCCGAGTCGCAGCGCCGCTTGGGCCGCGACCCGTCCCGCGACGGCGGCCCGGCGCTCAGCCCCCAGCCGTTCCTCGACGCCGTCGCGGCCAACACCGTCCACCTCGTCAGCCAGCTCTGTGCCATGAAACAAAAGCACAGCCGGCACAAGGAAGACCTCAGCACCCTGCGGTTCGAAGCCTTCACCGACCCCCTGACCAAGGTCCTCAACCGCCGCGGGTTCTTCAGCCTCGCCGAGCAGCGCCTCACCAAAACCGCCGACACCGCGGGCGTCTGCTGCATGCTCCTGGACCTCAACGATTTCAAGCCCGTCAACGACCGCCACGGCCACGACGCCGGGGACCTGCTCCTGCGCGGGATCGCCAAGCTCCTCCGCCGCGCGGTCAGCCGCAGCGACCTGATCGGCCGGCTGGGCGGCGACGAGTTCGCCGTCCTGATCACCGACATCGATGAGCACGATGCCCGCGTGGCCGCCTCCCGCCTGCGCGACACCTGCCTCGACAAACGCGTCCGCGTCTCGCCGGACCAGACCGTGCCCATCCGCTTCAGCCTCGGGGCGGTCTACCACGCCGCGGGGCTCGGCCCGGCGTCGCTGGACCAGCTCCTCGCCGCCGCCGACGAACTGATGTATCAACGCAAACGCGGCGGCCAGCCCGGACTGATCTTCTCGTCTTACGTCGGCAGCGACGGCTCGACCATCCTCCCCGGCCAGAGCTGACCCGCCGCCCCGCCCACCGGTTGAACGACCCAGGCGACGGCTACAATCACCGACCGACCGACCGACCGACCGACCGACCGACCGACCGACCGACCGCACCCGCCCCGCACGGCCGTGTCGCCTACCCCTCAACGTTTTTTTTGACAACCGCTAGGCCCACAGGCTCGAGGCCGCGCGGTGCAGGATCGCGTGCCGGTCCGCGAGCACGCGGTGGTCGGCGTGATACCCCCCGCCGATCACCCCCGCTACCGCGATCCCCTGCTCGCGGCAGCGCTCGATCACGTAGCGGTCCCGCGCGTACAGCCCCGCGTCGGTCAGCGAAAGCTTGCCGAGCTTGTCGTCGTGGTGCGGGTCCACCCCCGCGTCGTACAGCACCAGATCCGGCTCGACCCGCTCCAAAACCCCCGGCAGCGTCTGCCCCAGCACCGAAAGGTATTGGTCGTCGCCCACGCCCACGGGCAGCGGGGTGTCCAGGTCCGAAGGCACTTTCCGCGACGGGAAATTCTTTTCGCAGTGCATCGACCACGTGAAGACCCGCGGCTCGTCCGCGAAGATGGCCGCCGTCCCGTCGCCCTGGTGTACGTCCAGATCGATAATCAGTACCTGCTGCACGGCCCCGCGGTGCAGCATCTCCGCCGCGGCGACCGCCAGGTCGTTGAAGATGCAAAACCCCGAGCCGAACCCGCGGTGCGCGTGGTGCGTGCCCCCGGCCGTGTTACACGCCAGCCCCCCGCCCCCGCCCCCGGAAGCACCCCCGCAAGTATCTCCAGAAATACCCCCTCCGAAAGCATCACCCCCGCCCCCGGGATTTCCCAGGGCCAATTCCACGGTCCGGATCGTCCCGCCGACCGCGGTGATCGTGCGGTTCACCAGCCCCTCGGACCACGGCAGCCCGATCCGCCGCACCGCGTCTCGGCCCAACCCCCCGGACATAAACGCTTCGACGTACTCCGCCGAATGCACACGCTCCAACTGCTCGCGCGTCGCTTCTACCGGCTGGTGAAACTGCTCGGCGGTCGCTACCCCGTCGTTGATTAAGAGGTCGCGCAGGATCCCGAACTTGGGCCTCGGGAACCGGTGGCCATCGGGTAGGGGGGTGACGTAATCGGGGTGGTAGACCAGCGGGAGCACGGCGGAGCATAGCCGGGCCGCGGGGGTGTTTCTGGGGATGATTCCGGGGGCGGGGGCGGGTTCAGGTCTGCCCGGTCCAGTCCCCGCCGGGGTCGCCGTCGCGGGCGGCGGCGAACGCGGCCCGGAGCTTGTCGACCACCTCTTCGCGCAGCGGGTTCTTGTTCGCGGCGGCGAGGTTGTGCTCGGCGTTCTCCGCGCTGGTCGTGCCGCAGATCGCGGTGTGCACGCCCGGCTGGGCCAGCGTGAACTTCAGGGCGATCTCTGGCCACTCGACCTCCGGGTGCCCGTGGTAGCCCAGGTCGTGCGGCGTGATCCCCATCAGGTTGAACCGGCGGTGGTATTCCGAGGCGTACTTCTGGTAGAAGCCCGGCTGGGCCGAGGGGGCTTTCCACGCGGCGTTGGCGATCGGCCGCTTGGCGATCACCCCCAGGTCGTTGGCCTGGCAGGCGGCGACCACGGTGTCGAGGTTCGCCTGGTCGCAGAGGTTGACCGAGGTTTCGATCACCGCGAGGTCGGGCAGCGACGCGGCGTAGACGGCGGTGTCGTTGTCGCCCGAGTAGCCGGCGAAGCCGATCTTGCCCGCTTCCTGGGCCCGGACCAACGCGGCAAGAGCTTCGCCGTCTTCAAGCACGTCGCGGCCGCAGGAATGCAGCAGGCAGACGTCGAGGTGGTCGGTCTTGAGGCGGGTCAGCGACCGTTCGACCGTGGCGGTGATGGCGTCGGCGGACCACGGCCGGTCCTGATACGCCGCGGGCCCGCCCATGCCGCACTTCGACACCAGCACGAAGTCGTCCCGCCGGTGGCTGACCGTCTCGCCGAGCGCTTCTTCCGAGCCTTTGTACGCCGCCGCGGTGTCTAAAAGGTTGACCCCCTGGTCCAGGAGACTGTTCACCACGCGGCCGACGTGCTGAACGTCCGTGTCGAGGAACCCGATCGGCGCGGCCCCATAGCCCAGTGCGCTCACGGAGAGCTCTGTTTTTCCCAAAGTGTGCTGCTGCATGGCGGACAGTGTAGGCGATCGCGCCGCGCAGGGCTTAGGGTGTTTCGATGGGTTTTAAGGTAGCACCGCGTCGGAGGACTCGGCGAAATCCACCGCCGTGTCTCCGTCCGCATCCGCGTCGTCGCCCAGGTAATTGTGTGTGATCTCTTCGCCCGGGCGGATATCGGTGAGCGCGGCCACGGTCAGGTCATCGAAATACGCGGCGTTGGGTTCGTCCGAGTGGTTGATGTATTTCAGGTCGTTCTCGACGCGGAAGCCGCGGTCTGCTTCCAGCCATAAGACGTAGGCCCCGTCCTGTGTGGTGGGTTCGCCTTCGAGGCGGCCGAGCACCGTGTCGGCCGGGATAAAACAGGTGGCAAACAGGCCCTTGCCGTGGATGCCGCTGGGTTGTACACAAAACATCGGGTCGGGGTCTCCGTCGCATAGAGGTACGGTGCGCAGGCGCGACAGGCGAACACTCTAACAACCCCTAAGTGAAAACGTTTGCTTTTTTACGCCCCGTCGTCCAGGCGGAGCGTATCGGTAACCACCGTCACCACCGTCACCACCGTCACCACCGTCACCACCGTCACCACCGTCACCACCGTCACCACCCACACGCCCCGGCCATCACCACCGTCGAAGCGCAGCGCCGTGCCGAGACGCAGCCGCGAGTCCCCGGGCCGCGGCCTCTCGCCCTTCGCTCGCCCCTCCCGCTTCGGCTCGGGGTCAAGCGGCCCCCGGCATGGGTCGATGTTCTTCGTGAGACGCCCGGAACCCCGCGAACCACCCCGGCTTTGGCGCCCGCCAAACCGCGGGTCGGACGCGGTATCGCCCCTTCGCCGTCAACCGCCCGACCCGCAGACCCCGCGAAAGCTCGACGCATGACCACCCCCACCCCCGGAAGTACCCCCGCCCCCGGAACTACCCCCGCCCCCGGAACTACCCCTGAACCCACGAGTGTGAAGCTGGACCCGGAAGTCTGGGCCGAGCTGTTTCAGAACATCAGCCTGGCCGAGCAGATGATCCCCGGCCGAGAGCGCCGCGAGCACGACCGCAAGGACTACCAGGCCCAGGTCACCCTCTACGCCGAGTTCGACGACCAGGACGCCGGCGGGTCGCAGCGCTATCTGGTGCGTACGCGCAACGTCAGCGCTTCGGGGCTGGGCTTTATCCACCACGCCGAGGTCGTGACCGGGCGCAGCGTGGTCCTCACCGCGTTCGACCGCGACGGGCAGGCCGTGACGCTGGCGGGCGCGTCCGCCCGGGCCGACCTGATCGAAGACGGGGTCTGGGACATCGGCGTCCGGGTCGACTCGCTCATCGACCCGGGGCAATTGCTCGACGCCGCGGGCCAGGCCCTCGCCCACACGGGTTAGCCGCCGCCCCACCACACGACACGGCCGCGCCGCGTCAGCCCGACCGCTCGGTCATCTCCATAATCAGCGACGCGTACCACGTCATGTTCAGGCCGAGCTTTTCGTCCTGGTCCGGGTCACGGTTCGAGACGTCCAGCGACGCGGAGTGGACCCCCAGCAATTTCCAGGACGTGTTCTCGGTGGCGACCTCGAAGATCTTGGCCACCACCGGCGAGCCGCTCGACCCGCGGTGCAGCCGGGCGTCGGTGATGAAGTAGCGCTCGCCCTTGAACGGCAGCGGGTACACGCTGGCGATCGTGGCCCGGCGGATCAGCGGCAGCCGGTGCAGCGTGTCCTCGAACCCCAGCGGGAACCCGATGACGATCACCTCCTGGCCCAGCGGCAGGCCAGCCCGCTCGTCGAGCAGGTGCTCGGGGCCGAACGTATCGACGTGCCAGTTCGCGATCACCATCGGGTCGTTGATCGGGATCGCCACCACGTCCGCGGCCGCGCCCAGGGCCGGGTGTTCCCGCCACCGCGGTCGGCCCCGGTCGTCCAGGACGTCCAGCCACAACTCGCCGTGCGACGTCAGGTCCTCGGGGTTGTCGTGGACCCGGACCTGGAGCCGGTCCGGGAAGAGCTGGTTCACCGTGTCGCAGACCACGTGGCGGTTCGTGATGAGGTAAAGAAAACCGTCACGCAGAAAAAAGAACGCGGTCGCGTTGCCGATCTGCCGGCCGTGGTTGAAGGTCAGCACCTTGGCCACGCGCACCAGGCGCGAGTCGATGTCGTAAGTCATCGCCCCAGCATATCCGGGAGGGGTGAAGCCGGACTGACCCTCGGCTCACCGCCGGCGTTCGTCGCGTTCCTCGAGCAGCCCCTGCACAAACGTGCCCAGCCCCACCGCGCCGCGGTCGCCGCCCTGGCGGTGGCGGACGCTGACCGTGCCCGCGTCGCGGTCCTTGCCGCCGACCACGAGCATGTAAGGGATCTTGGCTTCCTGGGCCGCCTTGACCTTGCCGTTGACGCGCTGGCTCGACGTGTCGGCGGTTGCGCGGAAGCCCCGGGCTTTGAGCGTGTCGAGCACCTCTTGGGCGTAACCGTTGAACTTGTCGCTGATCGGCAGCACCCGGGCCTGCTCCGGCGCGAGCCACAGCGGGAACGCCCCGTTGAAGTGCTCGATCAGGCAGCCGATGAACCGCTCCATGCTGCCGAACGGCGCGCGGTGGATCATGATCGGGCGGTGCTCCGCGTTGTCCGCCCCGGTGTACGACAGGCCGAACCGCTGCGGCAGCTGGTAGTCGACCTGCACCGTCCCGAGCTGCCACTCCCGGCCGATCACGTCTTTGACCACGAAGTCGATCTTCGGGCCGTAGAACGCCGCCTCGCCCGGCTCCCGGCTAAACGGCACGCCGAGGCTCTCCGCCGCCGCGATGCATGCCGCCTCCGCCGCGTCCCAGTCGCTCTGCTCGCCGACAAACTTGCTGCTGTCCGGGTCGCGCAGCCCGACCCGCACCCGGTAGTCGTCCATCCCCAGCGTCTCGAACACGATCTTCACCAGCTCGATGCACCCCAGCACCTCGTCCGCCAACTGGTCCGGTGTGACAAACAGGTGCGCATCGTCCTGCGTGAAGCCGCGCACCCGCGTCATCCCCCCCAGCTCTCCCGACTGCTCCCACCGGTACACCGTCCCGAACTCGGCGAGGCGGACCGGCAGGTCACGGTAGCTGTGCTTATCGCTGGCGAAGATCCGGATGTGGTGCGGGCAGTTCATCGGCTTGAGCATGTAGCCCTCGATGTCGCCCTCGGCCATCGACGCCGAGAGTTCCGCGCACGTGCAGCCCTCGTCCGCCAGCTTTTTAATCATGTCGCGCTCGACCAGCGGCGGGTACTGCGAGTCGGCGTAATACGGGAAGTGCCCCGACGTGCGGTACAGGTCCAGCTTCCCGATGTGCGGCGTGAACACCTGGTGGTAGCCCTGCCGTTCGAGGTGCTCGGAGATGAACTTCTGCAGCTGATCGCGGACCACCGCCCCCTTGGGTTTCCAGAGCACCAGCCCCTGCCCGACCATCTCGTCGATCTCGAACAGCCCGAGCTGACGGCCGATCACCCGGTGGTCCCGGGCCCGCGCCTGGTCGAGCTTTTCCAGGTGCGCGTCGAGGTCCGCCGGCGAGAAGAACGCCGTGCCGTAGACCCGCTGGAACCGGTCGAGCGTGACGTCGCCCTTCCAGTTGCTCGCGGCGACCGACGTGACCTTCCACGCTCCGATCCGCGACGTCTTGTCGACGTGCGGCCCCTGGCAGAGGTCTTCCCACTGCCCCGCCCCCCCGGTCACGTACCACGACAGCGACCCGGCCCCGTTCGCCGCCGCCTTCTCGGCGTTATCGATCTTGTACTTGTTGCCCTCCGCCGCCAGCTTGGCCAACCCCTCCTCCACCGGCTTGTCGTAGCGGACAAACCCCCGGCCCTCCTCCACGATCTGCTTCATCTCCGCCTCGATCCGCGCGAAGTCCGCCTCACGGATCGGCGTGTCGAGCTTCATGTCGTAGTAGAAGCCGTTGTCCAGCGGCGGGCCGTACGCCAGCTCCACCCCCGGGAACAACCGCTCGATCGCCTCGGCCATCACGTGTGCGGCCGAGTGCCGCAGCAGGTACAGCGCGTCTTTCTCGTGCTCCCCGTCCCGCCACTTGCTCCGGCCCTTCTTGTCCCGACGCGGCGCGGTGATGAGCGCGAGCGTGCAGCCGCCCCCGGCGGGCAGCGGCCGGTTCAGGTCGTACAGTTCGTCGTCGACCCGGGCCCCGATCGCGGCGGCGGCCAGACCCTCGCCGAGGGTCAGCGCCACGTCGTGGGCGGTGGTACTTGGGTCGTCAAACGATTTCTGCGTGCCGTCGGGCAGGGTGAGGGTTAAGGCCATGATCGCAGCAGGATAAAGCAAACCCGCCCGCGGCGCGGCGGGACCCAGCCCCCCGGCGAACCCCTCGGCCCCCCGGCTCCCCCTGAGCCGCCCCGCTCAAACAATACGCTCACGGCGGGGCTCGGCGAGCCAGGCGAGGGTCTGCAGAAAACGCTCCTCCCGCCGCTTCGGGCCGCCGAACACCGAGTCCGCGTTGGAGGCGTTGCACATGACCACGCGGCCACGGCCCAGTTGGCCGGCGTGGACGGCCGGGGCGTGGGTCGGCGGGAGCAGCGGCGGGAACCCCATGTTTCTGCCCTGAATCGGTTCGTCGCGAACGATAATCGTCGTCGCGTCTTCCGTCGGGCGGAAGACCGCACCGCAGGAACCGACCGTCAGCGGCTGACCCGGGACGAGCCAGGGCATCGCCGGGTGGCGATTCACCACGTGGGCGGCGACCGGCACCCCGTGGCCGACCAGGCTGCCGTAGACACCCCCGGTGCAATGCTGCTCGAGGGGAGGATGTGCCAGGTGGAAACGGGAAAGATCGGGGTCATGGGGGTCGTCGTGACTCGCGAAATGGCCTTCGCGAAACACGCCCACCCCGGCCTCCACCGCGGCGATAATCGGCTGAAGAAAACGGCGGTTATAAATCAGCCGGTTCGGAACGATGATCACGTCCAGCGTCCGCAGCCCCGCGGCATTCGTGATGTCGATCAGCCCCGCGTGGATCTCGTACTCCCGGAGCGTGGCCTCGGTCTCGGCGTAGTCCAACGTGCCCGGCTCGATCAGGCCGACCAGATCCACCCCCGGGTGGTCAATCCACCAGGTCGCACGCGTCTGGTAGCTCAGTGGCGTCTGAAACCCCATCCGGCTCAGCCGCGCGTGGTTCTGGTGGCTCAGCGAAACCCCCAGCCGCATCGGCCGGGTCCACCCCGGAAACGGCGTCGCCTCCCGCCCCGGGAACGAAACACTTTGGACCAGCCCCGCGTCCCCGGTATAGGCCTCCGCGAACCCCCCCGAATCCGGCCCCCGCAGGTCCGCCAGGTACGCCGCCAGCGGCAGGTCCCCCGCCCCGAACACGCCCATCCCTTCCAGCACGATCGCGAGCTGCTCGACCGCCTCCGCCGCCCGCCGGCTCAGCGTCGCGATGCTCACGCCCCAAGGCTTCACGTCCTTCGCAATCACTCGCAGGGGCTTGTGGTGAACGTAACGCTGAATCAGCAGCTCGGCCGCATCGGTGTCCAGCTCCAGCAGCGCCTCGGGCAGGTGCGCCCGCGCCGCATGGGCGACCACCTGTGTGTCCGGCGTCGCCGCCGCCCGCGCCGCCGAATACGTCCACTGTTCCCGCCGCCGGCGCTCCCGGATCAACCGACGCAGCCGGTCGATGCTCGTGGTCCGCGCGGTGGTGGTCAGCCACGCCACCACGTTCCCGCGGATCGACTCGCGGTGCCGCGCCAGTTTAAGAAACGTTTCCTGCGCCGCGTCCTCGGCCTCGTGCTCATCGTGTAGCTGCGCCCGGCAGACCGATATCACCAGCGGCCAGTGTTGCTCGACAAACGTGTTGAACAGCGCGGCGTCGCCGCCCTGCAGAAACCGTTCGTTTACATCCAGTGGGTCCAAAACCGTACTCCAGAAAAACCACCTTAACGTGAGTACGACGGCACCGCCAAGCCGTTCGCACCAAATCAATACCGAGGCCCCCACCCTCGCCCCGCCCGGCCTTTCAACACCCTTTCGGCGTCAAAAAATCCGCGGGGTGTGCCTCGCCTGCCGTCCCCGGATATATAGTATAAATTATTTAAAATAAATTGTTTATAATTTAATACAGGAGAGGAAATCGCCGTCGGCCGCGGTTTCATTGGGATCGCTCAGCGAACCCCCCGTAACCGGGCGGAGTTTCCGAAAGCGATCCGCCGACCCCGTATTTCCGACGCCGACCAGCCCCACCGCCCGAGCCAAACCTCGCCCCCGGACGCCCCCGGACGCCCCCGGCCGCTCCCGGCCGCTCCCGGCCGCTCCCGTCTACGGATATTTTTCGGTATTGATTGAAATGAAAATCCGCCGGAGCGTCTTATTACTACATGAGGATCAACGTAAACCAATCGGCCCGGGTGGATGAGTCGCTGTTTCAGCCTGCCCCGTTCGATGCGTCCCTGGACGACGACCCGGCGGAACCCACGCGGGCTTGGGCCGGATGGTGCCTGGCCACCTGGCTCTGGGCCGCGTTGATGTTCGCCGTTCTTTTCCTGCCCACCATGTTCACCGTGCTCGCGTTCCCGACCAAGTCGTGGTGGATCGAGTGGTGTATGTGGCTCCAACTCCACCGGGTCGACCCCGGCTACCTCCTCGCCGTGGAGATCAGCGCCGCGATCGGGATCGGGCTCGCGGCCCTCAGCGGCCGACACCTCGCTTCCGACACGTCGCGCAGCCGAACCCCGTTGGTCTGGGCGGCGGTCGTGATACTTAGTGTCATGGGCCTCGGCGTCGGGCTCGAGCCCCTCGCCTTCGGGTCCGAGCAGGGCCTGGGTCACGTCCTGAACCTGGGCACGGTCCTCGCCTCCGATCCCCTGGCCGTCCTCGCCCCGCCCCCCGGCCCCTGACCCGCCGCCCGCGGGGTGCGGACCCTCCGCCCCCCGGATCGGTGGCTACCGCTCCCCCCGCCGCTCCACCACTCGCCCCGCGCCCGCGGCCGACCTGTCAGAGCCCGTCCGATCGGCTCCTGTCTTCCGATCCTCGTGCCGCCCCATGTAACCACGGGCTTAGTGCATCCCAACCGGGCTACCGCGGGTCGAGGCAGCGGGATCCCCCTCCGCCAGACTCGGTCAGCGTACCGGCTGCCGCCGCCCGCTAACCCTGCGGTGGATGTGCGCTAAAATTTTTTTGGGGCCCGAAAACTTTTTTTATTACCGTCCGCCCCAGTGCTTGCACACGCTCCGCGCACGCGGACGACCCGATTCGTGCGCACCCCCGTTTCGCCCCGACGTTCGGTGTCGGCCCCCGGGTGCGGCGGAGTGGTAACCCTCGGCGAGGACAGCTCCGCCAACAGCACGGAACGGCCGGGTCGGTGTACACGTGACCTCCGCGAGACCGCGGCAGGTGTTTGGGGCGTCGGCGTTCGCGGGTGAGCCAGCCTCGCCGGGCGACACTCCCGGATCGCGTCCCCCACGTCGCCGGTCGAGGGTCAACGGTCCACGCGGCGGTCGAACCCGCCGCACTCCGGTGCGAGGTGTCTGCCGCGGCACCCAACCCCGAGGGACCGCGCACCCGCTCTTTGGCAAACCGTTTCCGAAACGACTCGGCCTCAAGCGCCGCACGCACCGCGCCGTCTCGGCCGAGCGGTCTTCTCAAAACTTAAATCTTCTCAAAACTAAAAGAGTCACGCGACCTCGAGGCGTAAACGCGGATACGTCCGTGCCGGAGCTCCGATCAACCCTTCTACGCGTGGTCGTGCAGCGACGCATCGACCTCGTGGTCCCCGGCGATCGGCTCCAGCGGCGGATCGATCATCGGAGAATGGTCGCGGTACGGCACCACCCCGGCCGACCCCACTGGCGAGGCCACGTAGCGGACCCCGTTGGCCAGCACCCGGCGGATCTCGGGCTGGTGGTAGATCGGGAACGTCTCGTGGCCGGGCCGGAAGTAAAACACCTTGCCCGCCCCGCGTTTCCAGACACAGCCCGAACGGAACACCTCGCCGCCCTCGAACCACGACACGAACACCAACTCGTCGGGGTCGGGGATATCGAAGTGTTCGCCGTACATCTCGGTCTGCGCCAGCTCGATAAAGTCCGTCGACATCCCGGCGGTGATCGGGTGCCCGGGGCTCACGTTCCAGAGCCGTTCCTTTTCGCCGGCTTCACGCCACTTGAGGTGGCAATTCGTACCCATCAGCAGCTTGAACGGCTTGGCGTAGTGGCCCGAGTGCAGCACCACCAGCCCCATCCCCTCCCGGACCCGTTGCGCGACTTTCTGCGCCCATTCGTCTTTGACCTCGCCGTGGGCACAATGGCCCCACCACGTCATCACGTCCGTGTCGGCCAAGAGTTCATCGGATAGCCCGTGGTCGCCGTCCTGATCCAGCGTGGCGGTCTTCACGTCGACGCCGTCGCCCAGATGTTCCCGGATGGCGGACGCCACCGCCGTGTGCATCCCCTCGGGGTAGAGCTCCATGCACCGCCCATTGGGCTTTTGGCTGTCGGGGTTATCGTGCCGGTATTCGTGCCAAACGGTCACGCGAAGGGGGGATTCAGCCATGCTTCAGAACTCCGTGAAAAAGGCAAAGAGCGTTAGGTTGTAGGCCTATTTCTCACCCAGGGCAACCCCGCCGCGGGCCCCACGCGCGGACAGCGATCTATACTGAAAGTGATGAAACACCCACGGCTCCGTGTCGGCTTACTGTTAATGATCGGTGGGCTGTTGCTCGGCCAGACCGCGGCCCCGGACGCCCCCCCCGGCCCGCCACCACCTGCCCCCGCCGCGACCGCCGCCCCCGAAAGCCCGGCAAGCCCCGACGCTTCCGATCCGCTCGGAGCCTCCGAAGGTTCGGGGGCTTCCGGGGGGTTGGCGTCTGCCCCGGGCCAACGCCTCTCCTCCCTGCCCAGTGGAGCCTCGGTGGCGGTGATCCCGGTCGAGGGCATGATCTACGACTTCACCCTCGACAGCCTCCAGCGCCGGGTCGACCGGGCGATCCAGAACGGCGCGACCGTCATCGTGATCGAACTGGACACCTACGGCGGGGTGGTCACCGCGGCGCTCGACATCGCCAAATACCTCAAAGACCCCACCCTCGTCCCCGTGCCCACCCTCGCCTGGGTCAACAACAAAGCCTACTCCGCGGGCATCATGATCGCCTCGGCCTGCGACGAGATCGTGATGGCCCCGGCCTCCGCGACCGGCGACTGCGCCCCGGTGCTCTACGGCCGAAACCTGGCCCCGACCGAACGCGCCAAAGTCTTCTCCCCGATCGCCGCCGAGTTCAAAAACTCCGCCACCCGCAACGGCTACACCTACGCCACCTTCCACGCCATGTGCGTCCTGGGGATCGAGCTTTACCTGATCGAGCACCGCGACACCGGCGAGCGGCGGGTGGTCAACCAGGCCGACTTCGCCGTCATGGTCGAAGGCAACGCCGCGGCGCGGAGCGGCATCGTGGTCAACCGCGAAGACGCGGGATTCACCGCCCCCCACACGCCGGGCCTCCCGCTCCCGCTCCCGGGCCCGCAGAACCCCTCCCCAGCCCCAGGCAACAGTTCCGGGGGCGGTTCCGGGGGCGGTTCCGGGGGGGGGGTCACGATGGCCGAATCGCTCGAGGCCGGGCCCGACGACCTGGGGCGATGGACCGCGGTGACCACGCTGCCCAGCGGGCAGTCGGCGGCCAACGGCCGGGTCCACGCCGGCGTCGGCTTGCTGTTCACCCCCGACGACGTGCTGGCCCGCGACATCGGTCTGTCCCGGGCGACGATCCGCGACGACGCCGACCTGAAGCGCTACCTCGGGGCCGCGTCGGTCACGCGGGTCTCGCAGAGCTGGTCGGAGCACCTCGCCGGCTTCCTCACCCAGATGTGGGTCCGTGTGGTGCTGATCGTGCTCCTGGTCCTGGGCGTGTTCCTGGAGCTGCAGGCCCCGGGGCTGGGCGTCCCCGCGGCGATCGCGGGCCTCGCGCTGCTCGGGCTCTTCGGGGCGCCGCTGATCATCGGGCTCGCGGACGTGTGGCACCTGATTATTTTTGCGCTCGGGCTCGCGATGGTCGTCGCCGAGGTCACGACCGCAGCGACCTTCGGCGTGCTGGGCGTGGTCGGCGTGGTGGTGATGATCGCCGCGCTGGTCCTCGCGGTCGTGCCGACGTCCGGCGGCCTCACCCCCGCGGCGGGCACCGGGCCGCAGCTCCTCTCGGCGCTGCTGTCGACGCTGTTCGCGTTCGTGATCAGCGGGATCGGGGTCGGGGTGCTGCTGCGCTACTTCGGCCAGATCCCCGCGCTCCAGCGCCTGGTGCTCACCCCCGGGGACATGGCGGACCACCCCGCCCGGCCCACGCCGCACGTCTCGGGCGACGCCGCGCTGGGGGCGGGGCGGGTCGCCGTCGGGCAGACCGGGACGGTGCTCAGCACGCTCCGGCCCGCCGGCGAGGCCGAGCTGGACGGCCGCCCCGTCGACGTCACCAGCGTCGGCCCGATGCTCGAGCCGGGCACGCCGGTCCGCGTCATCGAGGTCACCCGGTTCTCCGTCGTCGTCGAGCCGATCGAGCCGCCGTCGTGAACGATCCCGTTTGACCCGCACACGTCGGCCCCACCTGCCGCGTCCCCCCGAACGGCAGCCCATCGATGATCGAAGATCCTCTGTAGGCTTGGCTGCGGCAGGCGCTGCACCGGAGTTGGGATGTATTTTGTGTCCGCTGGAGTCGGCCCGGGTCTGGCCGTCGCATTGGGGTGTTTTACTGCGCGAGCGACCCCATCGGGTCCCACGCCGGCAAGACGATCGGCTCGCCCTGCGCCGCGGCAACCACCTCGTCGGGCAAGAGCGACCGGTGCACCGCGACCTCGAACATGTACTGATCGAACCAGGAGTCGTTCATGGTGTAGAAGCCTTTGACGCCGTTCTCATCGCCCCAGGAGTTTTCGACCCGCCACCGCCGCGGGGTGGATCCGTCGGCGTCGAGGTCCACGCCGGTGAACATCATCGCGTGGGTCATGAGGGTCTGGTGGAAGGTCAGCCGCTGGGCCTTGTCGTGGGTGAACGTGGTGCCGTAGACCCCTTGGTAATCGAAGAGTTCGGCGTCCCAGATCCCCAGCTCGCGGTGCATCATCTTCCCGACGTCGCAGCCCATCCAGACCGGCTCGTGACGCTCGGTGATGCTGCGGCGGGTCGCGTCTTTCATGAGCGTCAGGTCGACGTTGACGTAACGCACGCCGCCGTCGTAGTCGCCGCCGAGCACGTTGCCCAGATGTTTCACGGTGAACGCGTGGCCGGCGGGCGAGGTCGGCCGCGGGTCGTGGACTAGGCAGACGTATTCGTCGAGGTCCAGCGTGCAGTACCGCTGGGCAAACTCGTGGGGCGTCAGCGTGCCGTCGCGGTGAAACCCTTTATCCTTGTCGTTCCAACGCCAGTCAAACTCGGTCGGCGGCGTGCCCAGGTGGATCGCGAGCGCGCGGTAGACCGTGTCGACCACCTCCTTTTTTTTCGTCTGGAGGGTTTCTGCGGTCGCCCCTTTGCTCACCGCGTCCCGCAGCGTCGCGGCCCCTTCGCGCAGGACGGTTTTGAGGTTCGCGTTCATGCGGGGGGTGTTCGACGAGCTCTCGGTTTCGGGCATCGCGGACTTCGGGACCAGGCCGTACTTCTTGACCACGTTCACGAACATGTTCCACTGGCCCCCGTCGTCGAGCGGGTGATCGAGCAGGTACGCCACGGCGCGGTCTTCGACCGGGCGGTCGGCGGTGGCGAGGATCTGCTCCAGGAAGTAGTTGGCCCGCTCGAGCTTGTCCCAGAAAAAGGTGTAGTTCTGGCTGAACTCGAACGACCCGAGGTTCATTTTTTGCATCGCGCCGACGCGCAGGAGATTGAGCCCCGCGAACATCCAGCAGCGGCCCGATTTCTTCTGGCTGGTGACCGACCAGTCGTCGAGCACGTGGCTGAAGGTGTGGTCGATCCCGGTGACCACGCCGCGGTTCAGGGCGACGTCGTCCAGGGCGGTCCGGGTCACCGCGTTCTGCATCCGGACGCGTTCGGGGTCGGCGGCAAACGCGGACCGCATCCGTTCCAGATCGGCGGGGCCGAGCGCTTCGCCGGGGCTCGCCGCGGGGTCGGAAGCGGAAGAGGTGGTTTCGGAAGAAAGGGTCGTCAACGTCGGGCTCCTTGGGGATCAGGCACCCCGTGCGGGATCGCAGAGAGTATAGGCTGCGGTCTTCATGGCCTACGCGGATCCCGCGACATCCGGTGAGGTGATCGGCGGGCCCGGTCGACCGACCCGATGGCCGCCCCCGGCACCGGCACCGGTGCCGGGGGCGGCTTGTGTCTGCGGAAGATTTAAAGGAAGCCCCAGTCGCCGAACCCCAGGGTGTACGCCCACAGCAGCGCGTTGGTGATCCCGTGCGACCAGACCACCGGCCCCAAGCCCATCCGCCCGCGTCCGCCGGTCGATTGTTCCCGCGACGCCCACGTCTCGCCCCGGCCGGGGCGCGGCCGGTTGGTCCACCACACGAGCCCGCACCACACCAGTCCGCAGGCGATACACCCGGGCCAATCCCGCGGGCTGTGGCTGGCGCAGAAGACGAGGGTCGAGGCGATCACCGCGAACAGCGTGAGGTGGCCCACGGGCGTGGTTTCGAGCTGCCGGGTCCACGCGCCGGGCTGGTCGATCGCCGCGCGGCCGGCCGGGGTGTTCGACACCCAGTCGCCCAGAAGCGGCAGGTCGGACGCGAACTGGAGCAGCCCGGTCCGGGTGGGTTTCCAGCGGTGGAGCCCGCGCAGCATCGCCGAGCGGATGAACAGCTCCTCGAAGAGCGGCACGATCAGCGACATGCCGATCAGCCGCAGGCCCATCGACGCCCAGCCGAGCGCGGGGTGTGTCGCCGTCAGTTCCTGGATGGGGTGGGGCTCGACCGCGCCCGCCGCGTTGAGCGTGGGCCCGAACCGCCCCGGCTCGCGGCCGAGCTCGGTGTAGGGGAACGGCCCGCAGGCCGCCGCCCACGCGCCGCTTAGCGCCTGTTCCCACCGCCAGCCGAGCTCCCCGGCCATCGCGTAGCCCAGCACCACCCACGCCACCAACAGCCCGACCCCCGTCGGCACCGCCAGCCAATGGAAAGAGATCGTCAGTTCGGGCGTGAGCTTGCGGTACTTCCACAGCAGCCAGAGGGTCGCGACACACTGCGCGGCGTAGACGAGGGGCTGGGCGGGGGCCAGGTCCTCGGGCAGCAGCGCGGTGACCGTCATGAACACGATCCAGCAGAAAAACGGCGCGACCCGCGGGTGCCAAGGGTTGCTGCGGACCCAGGCGTCGAACCCGCCGTCGGCCGTGGGGCCCGGCCCGGGTGCCGAGGGTTTCGGGTCGCGGTCGGAAGCGGGGGGGGGACCGCCGGGCTCTGAAGGGGGTGGGGTTTCCGATTGCATGGCGAACCGCTCCGATGAATCTTTGCGTGGCCGAACGCTCCGGGGGCGAGCGTGTCGGCGAGCTTACAATACCCCGATGCCTCCCGACGTACCGGCCGTTCACCCGGCGGCGCTACCGCCCGACGAGCTGCTCAAAGCCTGCGACGTTCAGCGTTTCCGGGCTTCGGGTCCGGGCGGGCAACACCGCAACAAGGTCGAAACCGCCGTCCGCCTCACGCATCGGCCCACGGGCGCGACCGGGCAGGCCACGGAAAAACGCAGCCAGCACCAGAACCGGCAGGCCGCGCTGCGGCGTCTGCGGGTGAACCTGGCGCTCACGGTCCGTGGCGACGCGTCGCGATCTGGCCCCGGCGAGCGGGTGCCGGCCTCGGCGTGCTGGTCGGCCCGGGTGCATGGCGGCCGGCTGGCGATCAACCCGCGTCATGAGGACTTCCCGGCTCTCCTGGCGGAGGTGCTCGACCATCTGGCCGGCCAGGGGCACGACCCGGCCGCCGCGGCCCGGGGCCTGGGCGTGACGGTGTCGCAGCTCTTGAAGCTGCTGCGTCACGAGCCGCGGGCGCTGGCGGAGCTCAACGCCCGGCGGGCCGAGGCGGGGCTTTCACCGATGCGTTGAGCGGGGTGGGGCGCAAGAAAAAGCCCGTGCGGATCGGTGATCGGCACGGGCTTCGAAGGGGGTCGGGGTGCGGCGGGATAAGCGGGTTAGCTTTCCTGGCCTTCGAGGATGGTCTTGGCGACGTTGGCGGGGACGGCGGCGTACTTGAGGGGTTCCATGGCGTAGGACGCCCGGCCCTGCGACATGCCGCGGAGGCTGTTGGAGTAGCCGAACATCTCGGAGAGCGGGGCCTCGGCGGTGAGGATGCGGACGACGCCGCGTTCTTCGTCGCCGACGATGATGGCCCGGCGGCGGTTGAGGTCGCCGGTGACGTTGCCGAAGAACTCGTCGGGGGTGGTGACGACGACCTTCATGATCGGTTCCATCAGCTGGAGCCCGGCCTTACGGGTGGCGTCTTTGAACGCGAGCACGCCGGCCATCTCGAAGGCGATCTGGGACGAGTCGACGTCGTGGTACTTGCCGTCGAGCAGCTCGACCTTGACGCCCAGGAGCGGGTAGCCGGCGAGGACGCCGGTCTTGGCGGTGTTGCGGCAGCCGATGCCGACCGAGGGGATGTACTCGCGGGGGATGGCCCCGCCGGAGACTTTGTCGACGAAGACCACGCCGTCTTCCCACTTGAGTTCCTGCTCGGCGGCTTCTTCTTCGGTGATGGGGGAGACGTTGATGGTGCAGTCGCCGAACTGGCCGCGGCCGCCGGTCTGTTTCTTGTGGATGCCGCGGGCCTCGGCGGAGCCGGTGATGCACTCTTTGTAGGCGACGCGGGGGGTGCCGACGTTGACGCCGATCTTCATGTCGCGGGTGAGCTTGGTGGTGATGATGTCGAGGTGGAGTTCACCCATGCCGGCGATGATGGTCTGGCCGGTCTCTTCGTCGTAGTTGGCCTGGAAGGAGGGGTCTTCGCGGCGGATGGTGCCGAGCGCGTTGGAGAGTTTTTCCTTGTCGCCGGCGGTGGCGGGCTCGATGGACATGGAGATGACGGGGTCGGGGAAGTCCATGCGGTCCAGGACGATGGCGTCGTCGGGGCTGGAGAGGGTTTCGCCGGTGAACGACTGCTTGAGGCCGACGACGGCGACGATCTCGCCGGCAAGGGCTTCGTCGCGGGCCAGGCGGTCTTTGGAGTGCATCTCGAAGATGCGGGAGACGATTTCTTTTTTGCCGTTGTTGGAGTTGAGCACGCGGGTGCCTTTTTCCAGCTTGCCGGAGTAGATGCGGACGTAGGTGAGGTCGCCGTGGGTGTCGTTGACGATCTTGAAGACCAGGGCGGAGAGGGGGGCGTTTTCGTCGTGCGGCCGGGTGAGGCGTTTCTCGGCGTCGTCGGGGTCGGTGCCCTCGGTTTCGGGGACCTCGGTGGGGTTGGGGAGGTAGTCGATGACGCCGTCGAGGAGCTTTTGGACGCCGATGTTCTGGAGGGCCGAGCCGCAGAAGGTGGGGTGGATTTCTTTGGAGAGCGTGCCTTTGCGGAGGGCGGCGGCGATCTGTTCGTTGGTGACTTCTTCGCCGCCGAGGTAGGCCTCGGCCAGTTCGTCGTCGACGTCGGCGGCGCCCTCGATCATCTCTTCGCGCTTCTGCTCGGCGAGTGCTTTGAGGTCGTCGGGGATCTCTTTTTCTTCGATGACCGAGCCCATGTCGCCGGTGAAGTAGTAGGCCTTCATGGCGATCAGGTCGATGAGCCCGCCGAACTCGTGGCCCGCGCCGATGGGGATCTGGACGGGGACGGCTTTGGCGCCCAGGCGTTCGCCGATCGAATCGAAGCTGAACTGGAAGTCGGCCCCGATCTTGTCCATTTTGTTGATGAAGCAGATCCGCGGCACGCCGTAGCGCTCGGCCTGACGCCAGACGGTTTCGGACTGGGCTTCGACGCCTTCCTTGCCGTCGAAGACGACGACGGCGCCGTCGAGGACGCGCATCGAGCGTTCGACTTCCATGGTGAAGTCGACGTGGCCGGGGGTGTCGATGAGGTTGCAGGTGTACTCGACACCGTGGCGGGTCCAGGGGCAGGTGGTGGCGGCGGACTGGATGGTGATGCCGCGGTCCTGCTCGTCTTGGAGGTGGTCCATGGTGGCGGTGCCGTCGTGGACCTCGCCGATCTTGTAGGACTTGCCGGTGTAATAGAGGACGCGTTCGGTGGTGGTGGTTTTGCCCGCGTCGATATGGGCGCAGATGCCGAAGTTGCG
>JBCDDZ010000013.1:0-73167 GCA_039180025.1 Planctomycetota bacterium | reverse complement strand
CCCGTGCCTGAGGCCCCCTTTACCCCGAGCCGCCCCATGAAACAAGCCCAGAAACGCAATGCATTCACCCTGATCGAGTTATTGGTAGTCATCTCGATCATCGCCCTGTTGATCGGCATCCTTCTCCCCGCTTTGACCGCCGCCCGGGAGCAGGCCCGTACGATTTCCTGTGCTTCGAATATCCGGCAGCAGATCGTCTCCGCGACCGCCTACACCTTGGATTTCGATGGCTTTCTCCCGGTGGTAACCATCGACTTTCCTAATACGCCCAACGACGTGCGGGTGACGCAGCGGACGCAGGTTGCCGCCCAAATCGGGGCCGCGCCTGACGGGGGGCCTGCCTTCCATAACCTCGGGATCTTGTTCGATCAGGGCTATTTCGAAGCTCCGGAAGGCTTCTATTGCCCTTCCATGGAGTTCGAACGCTTTACCTTTGGTAATCAAAACAACCCCGTCTGGCCAGCCCAATCTTCGACCTCAACCAACACTCAGGTTTTCACTTCGTATCACTTCAACCCACGAACCCAAAACTTGGACGGGACCGTTCCTCCACCCTTCGGCGGCGTCGTCACCCGTCGATATCCGCGTATCGACGACTTTATCGAAAACGATGTACTAAGTATCGATGTCGTCAGCCGCCCGGACCGTCAGGCACACCTCGAAGGGCGTGGCCATAATGCCGGGCTGCAAGACGGAAGTACAAGCTATTACGGCAGCCAAGAAGCATTCGACTTCCTGGTCTCTCGGATCACCACCCCCACCGCCATCCTCGACGGCGCTGCCTTTAACCGCTACGACGAGTTTTTGGATTTCATGTTAGATCGGTAAACCCCTTCACTGTTTTTGTTTGATGGTTATATGTTTGGTTGATTGCTCAGCCCTGTGGACAAGAGAGTGAATAGAACCTCTCGCAAACCGGCCATCATTTATATTGTTTTTATTTTAGCCCATGTTATAGGAGAATCGAGATGGTAAAAAAAATCGTAACGGGTATGTTCGCCGCCTCTTTATGTGCAGGCTCTGCTTCTGCCGCGGTGACCATCATTGAAGACTTCCAAGGCTTCACAGCCGGCGATAACTGGACGGCTGGCGGCTGGGTAGAAACCACCACGGCGGTTGTCGGGACCTCAAACACGGTGATCGCCGCCGGCGACCCCGGCAACCTCGCCGGGAACATCACCGACTCGGGCGAAGCGTACGTCATTTCCAGCCCGACCGTCCCCGATGATTCGTTGGCGACGATCGCCTTTGACATCGCTGCCCTCGACCTTGCAGGTGATGTCATTGTCGGCCTCGCGGTCGATAATGGCTCCACCACCCCCAATATCAATCAAGCTGTCGGAGCACTTCGACTCGTCAACGGTGATTTGCAGGCTTTCGGAGGCAACGGGCTTAATTCGCCGAGTACCGGCAGCTCGTATGAGGCCGATACCCAATACACCGTCTGGAGCGTAATCAACACCACCGCCAATACATTTGACCTATGGATTCTCGGCGGAGCTTTTGCGACGCAGACCCAGATCGCTGATGATGCAACTTAGACTGCCAGTACCGGTAACGGCGACTTCGCGGTGCCGAACTTCCTGGTCCGGCCTAACAACGGCAACGTTGGTTCGACTTTTGTCATCGACAACATCGCCATCGATACGTCGGGTGAAAACCTCACCGCGTTTAATATCCCCGAGCCCGGGGCGATGACGCTGCTCGGTGCTGGCTTGGCTCTCTTAGCCGGCCGTCGCCGTAAGCAGGAAGCAGCCTGAGTTAGAATCTGTAACGATCCCGGTGCGGCGGGTTAATTCTCGCCGTACCTTTTCTTAGTTAATCATTCGCCTGTCCGAGAACGGGGCTGCTTCCGCTTTAATGCAAAGCTCCCACCGGGTCGTAAGACGCCGGGCGGCTATCGCCGCCATCCTGCCGCTGGGCCGAGTTGATTTCACGATATTTTTTGTGTGTCTCCAATCATTTTGGCGGGCCTTCCCAGCGTCGTGTACGTAAAACCAATAGCCGAATAACCGTGGGGATGTCTTCATCTGCCGGGTTCCCATGGTCCAGAATATTGAAAGAGCAATTTTATGATCTCGCCTATCCGTTCCATTAGTCGGAAAACGATTCTTTATAGTTTGGTGACGGTTTTTTCTCTCAGCTTTTTTTTGGCCGCCGCCTCTGTTTCGGCCAAACCGGTGACGCTCGCCCGGGGTGGAACGACCACGTATAAGATCGTGATCGACGCCCAAGCCGTGCCCAGCGTGGAATGGGCCGCAAAAACCCTGCAAGACCGTTTCAAGGCTTCCACCGGCGCGACGCTCCCGATCGAGCGTCTCGAAGACTTCTCCACCCTGCGCCCCGCCAGCCGTGTGATCGTGGTGGGCCAAAACGATTACACCCGCCGCCTCGGCCTCGACCCCGAATCGATCGGGCACGACGGCTACGCCACCCTGACGGACGGCCGCAACCTGATTATCGCCGGCCGCGATGACGATGGCGACCCCTTCCGCGACAAGCTCTATATCAGCACCGGCTCGATCGCCGGCGTCGGCCGGTTCCTCCACGACCACCTCGGCGTCGTCCAGTATCTACCCGGCGAACGCTGGCTCCATGTGCCCGAACACGACAAACTGGTCGTCGACCTGCCCACCGAAAACGTCAAGCCGTCTTTCCTCAACCGCCAAGTCAGCTTGAACTACATCGTCCGCGGCGACCCGAACCGGAAACGGTTCCTGGAACGCCGGCGTGAGGTGCTCCGCTGGGCACGGCTCAACGGTGCGGGGTCGGGGACCCGTGGTTTCCCCGCCCACGAGACCGACGAAATCATGAGCCCCTACGTCGAAAACGACCGCTACGTCGGCAAGCCCGAGTGGGTGGCGCTCTACAACGGTCGGCGGCTGATCCCCCGCACCAAACGCGACTTCCGGGTCTGGTACCGCTTCCACCTGTGCACCTCTAACGCAGAGGTCCGCGACATCACGGTGAATTACGTCCGCCAGTACTTCAAAGAAAACCCCGAGCAGGATATCGCGGGGATCAGCCTGTCCGATGGCGACCGTTACTGCCAATGCACCCCGTGCGTCGCGCAGGACGCCCCGGGGATCGACTCTAAAACCGACCGCTACCTCGACTTCGCCAGCGAGGTCGCCCGCCGGGTCAAAGACGAGTTCCCGGATAAATACGTCGGCACGTTTATCTACGCCGCCTACATCGATCCGCCGGTGAAACCCAAGAACCGCGAGATCCCCGAGAACCTCTTGCTCTTCGTCGTCAAGAACGGGACGTATTACTATTCCGAAGCCGACCGCGAACAGGCCCGAGCCCAACTCGCGGAGTGGTCCGAATTAGCGGGAGACCGCGTGACTTTCTATAGCTGGCCCGCGAGCCACGGCTTCCTCGGCCTGCCGCTTAGCAACCCCGAGTGGCTGATCAACCATATCCAAGACCTCAAGAAACTGGGTTACTGGGGCTACCGCCAACTGGTGCTGGGTTCGCTCCACGCTCGCCAGCCCGACAGCTACCTCTGGGGACAACTCACCTTCGACATCAAACAAGACCCCGAAGCGCTGCTCGAGAGGTACTACCGCGATCTCTACGGCGAAGCCGCCAGTACCGTCCGGCAATACCACCAGCTCCTGGCGGCCCAAATCAATCAGGCCAACGAAGAGATCGAACTGGAAAAAGACCTGTCCGACGACACGGTCAAAAAGTACGAAGACCGTGTGATCGCCTACTACGAACCGCTGCTGGCCGAAGCCCGGTCGTTGTTGGATCAAGCGGCTTCTCAAGCCAGCGGCGACGACCTGCGGTCTCAGCGGGTGCGTGTGCTCTCGGACCAGTTCCGGTTCGTGGAGTTGATGGTGGCCGCGATCCAGATCGGCAAACTCAACGATGAAAACAAAGCGACCCCCGAACAACTCGCTCAGCTCGATGAACTCCGTGTCGCTTTTCACGAACACGTCATCAAGCATGCAAACACCGACGTCTACGACGTCCGCGACCTGACCGAAGTGCCCCGCTACGGCAGAGACGATTTGATGCGATACCTGCTGATCCCCATCGATTACGAAAAATGGTTCGAAACCCCGATCGATGAGCGGCCCTCAAGCAAATGGCAAGACCTGAGTCACCGATACCTCCCGCCGACCGCCGCACTCAGCGCACGGCAGGTGCTCGCGCTGCCCGACACCTGGGACTTCATCCTCGACCCGGCCGGTGACGGTGAGCAGCGCGGCCTGCCCTCGGCCAAACCCAACGGTCAATGGCGGGAACTCTTAGTCACCAAACACTGGATCGAACAGGGGATCGAAAGCCGCAGCGCCGGTTGGTACACCACCGAGTTCCGCTTACCCGGCGCCGCGGCCAAGGCCGATGACCTCTGGCTGCTTTTCAATGCCGTCGATGGCCACGCCAAAGTCTGGATCGACGGAACGTTCGTCGGAGATCAGACCGGCCCGTTCGATGAGATGTGGAACAAATCCTGGGCACTCCATGTTTCTAAACACCTCAAGCCCGGAAGCAAACACCGGATCACCATCCGCGTCGAAAAAACCCAGAACAAAGGCCAGATTGGTATCTGGCGTCCGATCGAGATCCGAGGCTCGTCAGTGAAGCCGCGTGAGTAAGGGGTCCGCGGCAAGATCACCACCGGTCGACACCTGCGTACGCCTGCACTTACTCGCGGGACGTGGTGCCGGCTTGAATCGGCATGGCGACCCCGCGTAGGGCCATCAACTCCCGGTGGACCCGGGGATACGGGTGGGGATAATTCTCCGCACGGCTCCGATAGCCCGGCTCGTCATACGCCGCCGCGGCAAACCAGAGCAGATTGCGGAGCTGCTCAGGCCGGACCGAGTTGAGCTGCGCGTGCGGCCAATCCTTGGGCTCAGATGTGTGATCCACGAGGTAATCCAACGCGCGACGCAACCGGCCGAGACCTGATTCGGCCGCCGTGTGGGGATCTCGGCCTGAACTATCCCATAAATTCACGCCGTGGCGGTCGGCCAGCCGGGCGAGATCGAACCAGGCGTAAAGGTTGTAGACGCTGTAATCGAAGGACTTGGTGCGTCTCAGTTCCTCGGGCTGTTTACCATCCGCTTTGATCTGCCGGGTCAATCGGCCGCGGGCACGCGTCAGCGTCTCGGCGACCGTATCGACATCGCCTAAGTAGTGCGCCAACGCGGCGACCTGGAGGTCGTAATACGTGCCGTGATTGTTAACACGCTTGCGTTCGGCGGCCCCTCGAGCGCTAAGGAGAAGCCAATGCATATAGCTCCGGACCCAGCCATCGAAAGTGGACCGGTCTTCGGGCGTCCATGCCCCCGCCTGATCCACAAGCCACGCGGCGTCGAGCACCCGCCGAACCAGAGGCACGCCCTCGATGACCCCTTGGCGGCTGCCGCGATTGATCCCGGGGATCAATTGGCTGTGACGGAGGTTCGGGTTCATGCGGGTGGCGGGGTCGATGAACCAGACGCGCAGCTGCTCCGCCGCGCGGTCGGTGTAGTGCCGCTCACCGGTCAGCCCGCCGACCAGAGCCAACCGGTGGACCCGACGCGCCATGGCGGACAAACGCGGGGCATCGTATTCATCCGCTTCGGGGTTCCGGTGCCCGTCGCGGTGGTAGTAAGGCTTGCCGGTCAGCGGGTTGGGCCACCAGTAGATCGACAAGGACACGTAATCGTGCGGATTACCGCTCGGAGCGGGCCGGGTTTTTTCCGTCACCGAGACGAGCGGCGCGGCGAGCATCTCGTCGGCCGATCGGCGCCAACGGGCCACCGCGGCCGCCAGGTCCGGGTCGCCGATGGCGTAACGGCGGCGCGCATCTTCAAACGCAGACGCATCCAGAAACGTGGAATCCATGCGGCTCACACGAACCGATGACGGGAAACGCTCCGCGGACGTTCGCTCATCCCGGGAAAGACTCGATGCGCACGTCGTGAGCAAGAACGGGCTAGCGACCACGGCCCCAACCAGAACGAGAAGACGAAGCATACGGACAGGAGGGAGTGCGGCCATCGGGGATGACAGAAACGTCAGTCCTCTTCAGGGAGCGTGGGGTCCCAGCCGACAAAGCCTTCGATGGCTTCGTACTCGGCGAGGCCGAGTTGATCATAGAGTTTGGCCGTGGCGCGGTTGCGGTCCTCGGCCCGCTGCCAAAACTCTCGGACGTCGATCCCCGGGAAGAGCGCTCGGTCTTTCTGCGACTCATGCTTAAAGATCGCGGCGCGTTTACGCTGAAGCTCTTCGGGGGAGATGGGCACGGCCATTTCGATCTGCTCGGGGGCCCACTCCTGCCACGCCCCGCGGTACAGCCAGACCTGGGTGCCGTCGAACCAGGGCTCGTCACGCTGGAGCCGGCGGCAGGCCTCGAAGATGGCGGTAAGGCAGGTGCGGTGTGTGCCGTGGGGGTCGGAGAGGTCGCCGGCGGCGTAGACCTGATGGGGTTTCACACGCCTAAGCAGGTCGACAATAATCTTGACGTCGTCTTCGCCGAGCGGTTTCTTGCGTACCGTGCCGGTTTCGTAGAACGGCATGTCGAGGAAGTGCATTTGCTCATCGAGTAGGCCACAATAGCGCCCCGCGGCGCGGGCTTCGCCGCGGCGGATAACCCCCTTAATGAGTTGAACGTGGTCGGAATCGACCTGGCCCGGCTGTTTATGCCGTAGGAACTCTTCAAGGTGCTCTTCAATTTGACGGGTTTTTTCGTCGTCGATGCCGAACATGCGGTTGAACTCGGCGGCAAAGTCCGCAAAGCGGATCGCGTCGTCGTCGAACACCGCGATGTTGCCGGAAACCTGATACGCCACGTGGACTTCGTGGCCCTGATCGGCGAGGCGGATCATCGTGCCGCCCATCGAGATGACATCGTCGTCGGGGTGGGGAGAGAAGATGACTACTTTTTTCGGGAAAACGGAGTGGCGGTCCGGGCCGGAAGAGCCGGTCGACGATAGCGAGACAGCCTCGGCGGAGCCGTCTTGATGCTTGGCGCCGCGGCGGACGACCGGCGAGTAAGGCCGAGCCGGCTCACGCATGCGGAGTCGGATAGCCTCTTCGCTGCCGGGCGCGGGCTTGCCGCCGGGCCAGCCGGTAATGGTGTTTTGCAGGGTGCGGAAGACGTCGAGGTTGATCTGATAGGCCGGGCCGTGTTCCGCGATCAGGGCTTGGAGGTGGTTCTCGTTGTAGTCTTCGTCGGTGAGCTTGAGGATCGGTTTTTTTACTTGGGAAGCAAGCCAGATCACCGCCTTGCGGATCAGCGATCGGTCCCAGTGGACGTCTCCGAGGATCCACGGCCGGGCGGCACGGGTGAGGTGGTCCGCGGCGGCCTGGTCGATGACGAACTGCGCGTTGGGGTGTTCTTGAAGAAACGAGGCGGCGACGACACTGGTGATTTCGCCTTCGACCGCGCGGGCGACCACGGGGGCTTTGCCTTCCCCCCAAGCCATCAGGATGATCTTGCGGGCATCAAGGATGGTGCCCACGCCCATCGTGATGGCGCGGGTCGGGACGTATTCGATGCCGAAGAAGTCCGAAGCGGCGTCGAGCCGGGTCAGCCGATCGAGCCAGATCAGGCGGGTACGCGAGTCGCGGCCCGAGCCCGGCTCGTTGAACCCGATGTGCCCGGTACGTCCGATGCCGAGGATCTGCAGGTCGAGTCCGCCGGCGTCGGCGATCTGTTTTTCGTACGCGGCGCAGTAGGCCGGGACTTCCTCGACGCTCAGCGTGCCGTCGGGCACGTGGGCCTGGTCGGCGGGCAGATCGACGTGATCGAAGAGGTGCTCACGCATGAAGCGGACGTAGCTCTGGAGTTCGTCGGGCTGGGCGGGAAAGTATTCGTCGAGATTAAACGTCACCACATTGGCAAACGACAGGCCTTCTTCCTGGTGGAGTCGGATCAACTCGTTGTACACGCTCACCGGGGTGGAGCCGGTGGCGAGGCCGAGCACCGCGTTTTCTCCGCGCTGAGCCTTTGCTTGGATCAAGTCGGCGATCTGCCGGGCGACAAACACCGCGCCCTCGGCGGGCTTGGCGAAGACCGAGACGGGGGTTTTTTCGACCGATTGGTGATGGATCGTCGGAGGCGACACGGTCGCGGAAGCATTCATGGCAGACTCTGTAAAAAGACCAGGAATAAGCAGATATTTTACTATCTCAACGATAATAAGATAGCAATTAAAAACTGGCAATACCCACCCTCAGTAATTAATAGGTTTATGATAATGGCGGTCTTGTTATAAAAGAGGTGATATGAATTCTGTTTACGCCCACAAGCCCGAAAACTACACCCTGATCCTGCGTGAGTTGATGGCGGAGGGCGGGTTGAGCCGGGCCCAACTGCACCGCCGGACGGGGCTGCGCCCCAACACCGTCGGGGACGTGGTGGAGGCTATGGTCGCGGCGGACTGGGTTCAGGAAGGCGGGAACCAGGTCTCGAAGCGCGGCGCGGGGGTCAAGAACCGTGGCCGGCCGGCGGTACGGGTCGAAATCAACGAACGCGATCGCGATGTGGTGGGTCTGGCGCTGCGGCCCAAGCAGATCGAAGCGGTACGGCTGAATCTCTGCGGAGAGAAGATCGGCGAGGTGGTGGTCCGTGCGGTGCAGCAGCCCTCTAAAATCGCTCACGTCGGGGCGGAACTGCTCGAGCAACTGGTTTCTGAGCGGTCCCTGGCGGTCGGGGTTTCGTCCACGGGGCTGCTCGATGACGGGGACATGAAGCTGCTGTTCAGTTCGTCCGCCCCGCGAACTCCGGGCCTCTCGCTGGGGCCGGTGCTGACCGCGGCGGGTGAGTTGCCCATCGCGCTGGAGCACGATATCCACGCTCTGGGCGACCGCTGGCGGTTGGCCCACCCCGAAGCGGCGGGGCACACGGTGCTTCTGATTGAGTTGGGCGACGGCGCAGTCGGGGCGTCTTTGATGGCGGCCGGCGGGCCCGCCGATGCGGGGTGTGTGCGTGGCGGCAACGAACTGGGTCATATGCAGGTCGTCGCGCCGAATCAGTTGATTCCCGACTGCTATTGCGGGCTGCACCGGTGTGTCGAACGTATGTTCAGCAGCAAGATGCTGCAGCGCCTCGGCGTACCGTCCGCGTTCGCCGAGGCGCTGGAAGCCTGGGGCCGAAAAGATGGCCCGGACGATCTGGCCATCGACATGGATCGCACCCCCCCGCCACCCGGTAAGCCCGACGAAGCGATCGCGTGGATCATGTCGCTGTTTTCGGAAGCGGTGGCCAACGCCGTAAATCTGCTCCGACCACACCGTGTCATCTGGACCGGGTCGGGGGCGTTATCGAGCGTTTTGCCCGGTGCCGAAGCCAAGCTCAGCACCCTGACGGCGCACCGGCTCCTCCCCGTGCTCCGAGAACGCGTCCGGTTCGAACGCTGGTCCATGAGCGACGAACCAGACGACTTGGCCCCGGCGGTCACCGCCGGGTTTTTGGCGTTGACCATGCTCACGCACCGCCGGTTGCCCGCGGCGGGAGAAGTCACGTTACGCCCCGTCGACCATTATTCACAAACCCTCCCGACTGCACCGGGGCTATCCTAACATCACATCCATCTCTCCCCCGACCGCCTGTCCGCCGACACCCCGACCGAGCCCGACCCAGACACTTATTTATTAATATGATCGACTCTCCACGCAGCCTCAACATCGGTGTCGTCGGCCTGGGAATGATGGGCCAAACCCACCTCGACGCCTACGCCAAAATCCCCCACGCCAAAGTCCTCGCCGTCGCCGACCTCGATGCTCAACGCCTCTCCGGCCAATCCACCGCCGCCGGTAATATCGAAGGCCAGGCCCAAGGCGGCTTTGACCTCGCTTCACCCGACATCCGCAAATACCAAGACGGTCACGAACTGATCGCGGATGCTGACCTGGACATCATCGACGTCTGCGTCCCGACGCCCGGGCACTTGGCGATGGGCCTCGCCGCGCTCCGAGCCGGCAAGCATACCCTGATCGAAAAACCCCTCGCCCGGACTTACGAGCAAGCCGTTCAGCTCGCCGACGCCGCCGAAGAAGCGTGGCGGGAGCACCGGGCCGTGAGCATGTGTGCGATGTGCATGCGGTTTTGGCCGGGCTGGGATTGGCTCAAAAACACGATCGATGCCCAGGCCTACGGCCCGGTCCGTGCCGCCACCTTCCGCCGGGTCGCGTCGTTCCCCGGCGGGCCGTTCTATTCCGACGGCCAAGCCTCCGGCGGCGCTCTCTTGGACCTGCACATCCACGACGCCGATTTCATCCGCCACGCTTTTGCCCCTGAGACCGATCCCGACACCATCCAAGTCACTGCGCAGGGCTACACCCAAATCACCGGTGAGCCCGACCACGTCTTCGCTTCTTATCGTTTCCCGGCCGACACCCCCGGGCTCGCCAACGACGCGATCGTGACGGCCGAAGGGAGCTGGGCCATGGCCGAAGGCTTCGGCTTCTCTATGCGTTACACCGTCAACTTCGAGCACGCCACCGCCGACTTCGACCTGGCCCGAGGCGACCACTCCGTCCACCTCCACCGGGACGGCCAAACCACCGAAGTCGATCTGCCGGGTGCCGGCAGCATGGGCTACGACCATGAACTCGCCTATTTCTTAGAACAGGTACGTCTTGGGGAGCAGGCCGACCGCGTCACCCTCCGAGACGCCGCCGAAAGCCTCAAGTTGATTCAACAAGAACTCGCCGCCATCACGTCTAACCGATAATCCAATCGACCGGCCGCCCCAGCGGAATGCGGCCATGATCCGAGACCGGGCCACATCCGCCACGCTTACCCTGGATATTCGACGGGGCCTACGCTTGCCTGCCGCCCTTTCTCATGGGCAGAGAATCGCTCGCGACCTAGGTGCTGGATTCCCAAAATCGATTCCGGCTTTTGCTCGCTACGTCAAACTGCTAGAGCCTTTTTCCCAATTGCCTCCTTACCCGCGCGATGTGAAGTCGGGGGCTGCATTCAGTCGGGGCACGGCGATCGACGCATCACGGCGTGGCGGCGGCTCGACGGCGGCTCGACGGCGGCTCGACGGCGGGTATGTAAACCACAAACCGGTGGAACGCCTCTGGCGCCGGGAAGGCTGAAAAGTCCCGCGGAAGCAGCCCCACCGTGGCCGGCTTTGGCGGAACGAAAACTCGTGCGTCCGGCGACGACCGGAGCGTCAGGACCCTGTCCGGAGCGACGACTTCGTCCAGGCGAGGACGCACGACGGCCGGGCTTTGAGGATGCGGGCCATCCTCGACGAGTTCACCCCCGGGGGCGGGAATGCTTGGCGATCGACGTAGCGCGGAAGCTCAACCACGACGACGTGCTGGAGCGGCTCCGCGGGCGGATGGCGACGCGGGGCGTGCCCGAACCCCTCCGCCGTGATCACGGCCGCGAGTTCACGGCTCACGCGGGGCGTGATGGGCTCACACGGCTTGAATGAAGACGCGGTCCATCCCCCCCGGCCGCCCGTGGGAGAACGGGTACCTCGAGCGCTTCAACCGCAAGCGGGCCGATGAACTTCTCGAACGTGAGATCTTCGACTCGCTGCACGAAGCCAACGTCTTGATCGAACGCGGGCCGATCGAGTACCACACGATCCAGCCGCACCGCCGCCTGGGCGACCGACCACCGGCCACCGGCCCCGGCAACGTTCGCCCCGCTCCAAGTACGGAACATACAGGTGGTGGGAAACCGGAGGGCATTCCACATGTCGCGGCCGAGTTTCCGGGGGCCGCGGATTTTTCCGTCTCGTCTCAAGGCCCGAATCGTTGGGGCCAATCTCTGAAAGCGGGTGAGCGGGTTCGAACCGCCGACATTCAGCTTGGGAAGCTGACGCTCTACCAACTGAGCTACACCCGCGTTTTGATCACAAGCCGTTTTTGGTGAAGGGCTTGCAAACCCTCAATTCGTCAGGTCTTTGGCCGTTCAGAAGGCCTTCCAACCACGTTTCCAACCAAAACCCGGTTGGAGATCAGAATATACCACCCGGGAAGCTCCACGACCACAGGTGACCGGCGGGTGACCACCAGGTGCCTAGTGAATGACGGGGACGGCGTGGGAGGTCCTGGTTTGGCCGGTGCGGTCCTCCGGGAGGTTCCGAGAATCTGCTTTCCTTGCTCCCCGCGTCGAGCAACTATCGTTCGATGGAACGAAGGCGAATCTCTATTCAGATTGATTCATGTGGATCTACCCAGATCAAATCAGATCGCGCTCTGGCACAAACTTCGAAGACGGTTTGAGTGACCGACGTACTACGTGTACCGAAGTGGCCATACCTCAGGGGACGTAGGGTCAGGCGCGGGGGGCGGGAATCAGTTGGCGGCTGAAGTCTTCGCCAGCTTGCCGCAGTTGTTGGACAAGTCGGGGTTGGTTGGGGGCGAGGTTGACGGTTTCATCCGGGTCGTCCTGAAGGTCGAAGAGTTGGACCCGGGGGTCGTTTCGGTAGGCGATGAGTTTGTAGCGGTCGTCGCGTACGAGTTGACCGCCGAACGATGCGCTGCAGGTGATAGTTTGCCGGGTGGGTTGGTCGCCGCGGTACTGGGCGAGGATGTCCCGTCCGCAGAGGTTGGGCGGCGGGGGGAGGTCGGCGGCGGCACAGCAGGTGGGCAGTAGGTCGATGCCCGAGGTGAAGATCGAATCGTTTTGCGTGTTGGGCTGGGTGTGTCCGGGTAGGGCGAGGTAGAAGGGGACGCGGGCGGCGGATTCGTACATGAAGGCCTTGGTGAAAAGGCCGTGGTGCCCCATGCCTTCGCCGTGGTCGGAGGTGTAGAGCAGCAGGGTCCGGTCGGCTTCGCCGGAGGCTTCGAAGGCATCGAGGACCTGGCCGATGGCGAGATCGACCATCTCGCAGTAGCGCAGATACATCCAACGGTACAGCCGCCAATCGGTGTCGGTCCAGGTCTTGTGCATGGCCCGGCGGTGGGAGTTGCGGACCCGTGCGAGAAGGGTGCCGGGCTCGTCGGGGCGGGCGTGGAAGTTGTCGGGCAGGGGCGGGAGTTGGTCGGCCTCGATCGGTAATTGTTCATCCCCGGTGTAGAAGCAACTGGCCTGGCAGATGTCGTGGGGGTTCATGAAGGCGACATGGGCCAGAAAAGGTTTGCGGGAGTGGCGGCCGCGGAGGAAGGCGCTGGCCATCTGTGCGACGCTGAGGTCGCCGTACTGCCCGGCCGGGTGCATGCCGTGGTTGTGGTCGTGAGACTTGCGGGGATTGCGGCCCGAGGTATGCCACTTGCCGAAGTGAGCGGTCTCGTAGCCGTGGCGGCTGAACCATTGGCCCATGTCAGGTATGTCGGGCAGAACTTTGTGGCCGTTGCCGATGACGCCGTGCTCGATCGGCATCCGCCCGGTGATCCAACTGGTCCGCGACGGGGCGCAGACCGGATCGGCGGCGTAGGACCGGCTGAACCGGACGCTGCGTTGGGCAATACGGTCGGAGTGGGGCGTACTGATACCGGGGTACCCCAGGTGACTGAAGACTTGGTGGTGCCACTGGTCGGTGCTGATGATCAGGATGTTGGGCGGTCTATTTTGCGGTGCGGCCGGGGCTTGGCCGAACAGCCGTGGGCCGGCGGAAAGCCCCGCCCCGGTGGCGGCGCAGGTCTGCAGGAAACGGCGACGGGTACAGGCCGCTTCGGGCACCCCAGAAGTTTGCGGGCCGCCGAAACCGGTGGCGGTTGCTTCGGCCACGGAAGCTGCGGAAGTTCCGGGGGGTCTGAGGTTCATGCGTCGTCTCCCTGGTCGCGGATGACCCAAGCCCGCGTCGGCCCTTCCAGCAGATAGACGACCAAGCCCTGGGCGTTAACCCAGAACTCCAGCGGCAGGCCCAGGCGGGGCACCAGGCGGTGACAGGTCAAGCCCCGGCAGTAGTCGGGGTGCCGCATCCGGCCCGGCGGGGGTCCGGGTTCGGAGCGGACGCTGCCGGTCCAGGTGAGGTTGTCGCCGAACCACCCGTCGGCTTGGTCCAAGGTGGTGCTGGCGTCCAACGGGAAGTCGGCCCACCAGGCGTAGAGGCAGGCCGGCTGACGGATCCGATAGGTTTGGCTCGACTCGCCCCGCGATCCGGCCGCGAGGGTCCGGACGAGCTGCCCGCCCTCGAAGCGGGCTTGTTCCTGCGTCGGCGGTAGTTCAGGCGACCGCGGGTCGCCCAGGTGCTGCTCGCTCTCCCACTCCAGCGGGGTTCGCCAAGGGTCGCGGCGGCAGCGCAAGGACAACCGGGTCTGATGCATCACCGTCTGCTCCCGCCGATGGACGGCATCGATGAGCAGGGCGTCGGTATCCACCGATCGACGGAGGACCAGCCCGGGCTTGCGGTTGACCTTAGCCGGCCACTGACCCGGTCCCGACTTGTCGGAGAAGTAGCGTAACGCCAACTCGTCGTATTCGAGCCGAGCCGCGGGTGCGGCGTCGCGCAGCGACGCGGGGACCGTCAGTTCGTCACGCATGATGTCGAAGGCGTGCCACATTGTGCGAGCGGGCAGATAATGATTCAGAAGCGGAAGCGTCGGCCGACACAGGCCAACCGAGTAATGGCAGTGTCGTCTATTCGGTGCGACGAGCAATGTCTGATTGCGCAACTCTTTTGCGTATCCGCGGCATCGACGTATTTAGCCGGACTTTGGCTATTAATAGGTTGATGAAACTGCGGGCTTGCTTCAGATGCTTGGGGGTTCGCAAGCCGACGTGTCGCATGATGACCGGGTCCCCGTGTGTGGTGTTACCGGTGGGGTCGAGCCGTACCAAAGTCTGCTGCCGACATGAGTAGCAGGATGTGACGCAGAAGTGCAATACTTTTGCGCTTTTGGGTATTGCCGTGTCGGTTTCCTGTCATATCTTTAAGACGTCATCTTTGTCGATCCCGGCCATGTCCGTGTCGCTTCTTTCTGCCGATTCACCTGCCCCTAGGAGGAAAGTCCATGTCTGATCGAGTTTTTTCAGTGCGTACTGCGTTTTTATCTGCCGTGCGAGGGCCCGGGTCGCTGCGGGGTGCGACGGCGGCGGTGGCCGCGGCGGTTTTCGTAGCGGGGGGAGCGCGGGGCGAGTTGATCGCCGCCGACTCGTTCCTCATCGGTGACCCGGCGGATGCTTCGGCGGGCGAATACGAAGCCGACCTGCTGCGGCGGGGCAATCCCGACGCGGGCCAGAACCCAACCATCGACGGCTTTACCGACCCGTGGACCGGGAACCGCACCACCGGCAACGGCGCGGTGGCGCAGTGGACCGCGGTCGACGGTAGCGTCGATGGGGGTCTGTCCTACATCGGAGGCGGCCGCGCCCGCTTCTCTGGGGTCGACAACACGCATCGTCGGGTCCAGCGTGACCTGGATACCTATACCCCGGTCGATACCTACTACATGTCTTTTCTCGGCACGGCGGCTCTAGGGGACATCGATGGTGACGGCTTCGTTGGGATTGGCTTCACCAACGACGTGTCCGATGCCGAGTTGGAGATTGGCGGCAGCGATGGGATGCGCGGCCTGGTGGTGGGCTTCCGGGCCAACGCCAACGGCACGACCGACCTGGTGCTGCGGCACCGCGACCGCTTGGCCGACGGCGTGAGCTTCGGGGCCAAAGACGAGCTGCTGGTGGCCGACGTCGATGCGGCCGGCAGCGCCGGCGTGGGGGTCTACCAAGTCGTGGTCAAGGCCGAGATCGGGGCTGCCCCCTTCGACCCCGATGGCGACGATGTGCTGAGCGTCTGGATCAACCGGGGAGAGCCGCCGGTCGAGCCCGTGTCCGCGTTGCAGTTCCAAGGCTTCAGCTTCTCTTCCAACAACGACCTGACCCAGCTCACGCTGACGGGCATCGACTACTCACGGCCGGCCAGCTTCGACGAGCCACGGCTGGGTACGGAGTGGACCGACGTCGTGCCCGAACCGTCGTCGTTGTTCCTGATCGTCGGCGGCGTGGCCTTGGCGGCCGCGCGGCGGCGTCCGGCGTAACCCCCGCCCCGACGCTGCCGGGCAGGCGTCTGCCTGTTCGGCCCATTGTCTTTCGTATCAGCTCATTGTTATTCATCGCTTCCCGGACCCGCCATGCTTGAACCCTCGACCCCTTCACCCGGCCTTGCCTACTACTACCCCATCGCGGATCCGCCGGCGGCCGAGGCGTTGCACGCCGACGTCGTGGTCTACGGGGGTACCGCCGCTGGCGTGGCGGCGGCGATCCAAGCGACCCGTAGCGGTCGGTCGGCCTTGCTGATGATCTTCGGTCGCCACGTCGGGGGGATGACCAGCGGCGGGCTGGGCCACACCGACATCGGCAACAAGGCCGCCATCGGCGGGATCTCGCGCGAGTTCTACCGCCGTGTCGGGGAACACTACGGACAGGACGAGGCCTGGCAATTCGAGCCGCATGTCGCCGAGGCGGTGCTGTGTGACATGCTCGAAGAAGCCGGCGTCGAGGTCCGCTTTGAGCAGCGGCTGACCGGGGTCGAGATGGACGGCTCTCGCCTCGTGGCGTTGCAGATGGAATACGGCAACACCGCCCGCGGCCGCATGTTCATCGACGCGACCTACGACGGCGACCTGCTGGCCATGGCCGGGGTGTCTTATACCGTAGGCCGCGAACCCAACACCCAGTACCGCGAAACGCTCAACGGCATCCACTTCGGCCACCCGGCGCACAACTTCAAGAACTGGATCGACCCCTACGTCGAGCCCGGCCGACCCGACAGCGGCCTGCTGCCGGGCGTGCAAGACCTGCCGCTGGGCCACAACGGCCAAGGGGACCGCTGCCTCCAGGCCTTCAACTTCCGCGTCTGCCTCACCCACGAACCAGACAACCAACGCCCCTTCCCCGAGCCCGCAAACTACGATCCGCTGCGCTACGAACTGCTGATCCGCTACATCCACTCGGGCGTCTGGGATGCGCTGCGGCTGAGCAACCTCATGCCCCGCGGCAAAACCGATACGAACAACTTCGGCGGCTTCTCGTCGGACCATATCGGCGGCAACTACGACTGGCCCGAAGCCGACTACGCCCGACGCGAAGCGATCTTCCAAGACCATGTGTCCTACAACCAGGGGCTCTACCACTTCCTCGTCACCGACTCGCGTGTTCCTGAGTCGATCCGCCAAGAGGTCGAAGCATGGGGCCTTCCGCTGGATGAATTTGTCGAGACGGGCAACTGGCCGCACGAGCTCTATGTCCGCGAGGCCCGGCGGATGGTGTCGGACCTGGTCATGACCGAGCACCACTGCCGCCGCACGGTCGATGTCGACGATCCGATCGGGCTCGCCGCCTACACGATGGACTCGCACAACTGCCGTCGACTCGTGGTTGACGGCCGGGCCTACAACGAAGGCAATGTCGAGGTACCCCCCAGCGGCCCCTACCCGATCGGGTACCGCGCACTCGTGCCCAAGGCCGGCGAATGCGAAAACCTGTTGGTGCCCTGGTGCCTATCGTCGACGCACATCGCCTTCGGCTCGATCCGCATGGAGCCGGTGGGCATGGTCCTGGGGCAGTCCGCCGCGACCGCCGCGGCCTTGGCCATCGAGCAAGACACCGCCGTGCAAGAGGTGGACTACCCCACGCTCCGCCGCCACCTGCAGCGCGACGGCCAGGTCTTGAATTGGCCCGAACCGCCGGCGACCACATGTCTAACCCGACTTCTCAACGACGCCAGCCAAGCCACCAGCAGTCAGCTGGCGATGACCGACGCTTAGTTCCACCCCTGCTCTTCGGAGTTTCTCATGTCTCAGCTTCTCTCTCGCCGGGGCCCTGTTGCCGCCCGCGGCTTCACCCTCATTGAACTGCTAGAGCATCAGGCGTATTTAGTGGCAGTATCCGCACGCCCTGAAGGACCCCACGCAGTCCTGTGCTGTGATGGTTCTTAGCGCGTTGGCGGTTGCTTTGACCAGATCCTCAACCGTCGTCGCGGCGATGCGTCGCAGGCAAGCCTTGACCTTGCTCCACACCTGCTCGATCGGGTTCAGGTCCGGGCTGTACGCCGGCAGGAACCACACGCTCGCGCCGACCGATTCGATCGCCGCCAACGCATCCTTGGCCTTATGCGACGCGAGGTTGTCCATGACAACGATGTCGCCGCGTGACAACGACGGGGCCAGGCACTGCTCGGCGTAAGCCATGAACACCGCCGAGTCCATCGCGCCATCGACAACGACCGTGGCGTCTTGGATCACGCCCGTGCTGCGGATCGCGCTGAGCATGGTCAGCGTCTTCCAGTGGCCGTGCGGGCTCGAATCGAAGCAACGCTGGCCGACCTCCGCCCGGCCGTAGCGGGTGGTCATATTCGTCTGGGCGCCCGATTCGTCAAGGAATACAAGTGAATCCACACCCAGAACTGGCTGGGTCTTGATCCAGAACGACCGGGCCTGCGCGACGTCGTCTCGGTCCTGCTCGGCCGCCTTCAGCGTCTTTTTTTTCGAGACAGGTTCGACCGCACCCAGAACCGACACACCGTCGACTCGGCGACCCGGGTCTTGATCTTCTCCATCGCCTCGGCCGCGGTGATCCCCGGACGCTCTTTCACCGCGTCGAGTAACGCCTTCTCGTCATCGTCAGTCAGCTTGGTTGATCCTTGTGCCCGGTCTTGTCGGGCTCGATCGGCTTGCCTGCTCGGGACCGCGATTGGAGCCGGTATACGGTGCGTTCGCCGACCTCGAATCGCGTCGCGATGCTGGACGCCGACTCACCGCGTTCGAGGGCCTTGAGAATCTTCCTGCGTGTCTGTACTTCGATTGCCATCCGTGGCCTCCGGAGGGGAAATCCACATGATGACACACTGCCATAAAAAGCGCCAGCCGCTCTAGTGGTGATTTCGATCATCGCGCTGCTGGTGGCCGTGTTACTGCCGGCGCTCAGCGGTGCCCGCCGGGCGGCACGCGACATCAAGTGCAAAAGCAACCTGCGCCAGATCGGCCTGGGTCTGGCGATCTACATCGACGAGAACAAGGAATTGCTGCCACCGACACAGGTGAACAATGCCGGCAGCGACCCGATGAACGGCTTCTTCTGGGCCAACGCGATCGCCGACTCGATCATCACCACCCCCGTCGGCATCGATGCCAGTGACACCCAAACCAGCACTGCCACCGACTCGGCCTTCTACTGCCCCGAGGGCGACGCCAGTACCGACCACCGTAACGGCGGCCCCGCCGGCATCAACGCGACCTTCCCGGCCCACGCACCGTTCAATTTCGTTTCCTACCGTAGCGCCGCCAATGCGCCCTACCCCACTTGGTACCAGCTCAACAGCAACATCACCGCCGGCGTCACCGCCAACGGCGGGCTCCGGGCCAACCCGTTCGTCCGGCACACCAGCGGTTCGGCCACGCTCGGCGACCCCCAATTCCGCCGAAAGCTGGGCCTCGTCCAACAGGCTTCACGCATGCTGATGGCGATGGACGGCAGCTGGGTCGATATTCCCCAGGCCGCCGAGCAACGCCTCGCCGCCCGCCACGGTGCCCTCGAAAACAACGGCCGCGACGCCTCCACCAACCTGCTCTATTTCGACGGGCACGTCGCCTCCGAATCCACCGCTCCGTACTCCGACGCCGGACAACTGGGCAACGTCACCGGCACCCTGTTTTTCCTCAGCGAACAGTGAAATCCATGTACCACTCTCCCCCGGTCCAACAGACGGCGTCTCCACGCTGCGGCGGCTTTACCCTGATCGAGCTGCTGGTGGTCGTCTTGATCATCGCGCTGCTGATCGGCCTGCTGCTGCCGGTGTTGGCCCGGACACGCGACGCCGCCATCTCGATCAAGTGCGCCAGCAACCTCCGCCAACTGCTTATCGGGATAACCGCCTATTCCGCCGATTCCCGCGATCGGTACCCGGCCCGCTCGCTGCCGGCCAATGGTCGGCGATGGTTCCACGAGGAGGTCATCGGACCCTACGTCCAATCGACCGACCGCACCGACGGCGGCAACGTCGGCGGCGACAGCCTCAAGTGCCCGGCCGAACCTGATAACGTGAAGCGGTCTTATTGCATCAACATCTGGGCCACCTCCGGCGAACCGGACCCGACCATGCAGCCGCCGTCCTACGGGCGGCGCTTCGACTCGACCGTACCCGAAGCGTCGCAAACCCTGCTTTTAACCGAGGGTTGGGCGGTCTACGCCAGCGGCGATGACTTTTACTCACGGGCCCACATCGGCACGGGCGGATACACCCCCTTCGAGCACTTCGTTGCCCGCAGCGACGGCGGCGTGGGACCCACCCAAGGCCGGGCCCTGACTCCCGCCGCCGAGAGCCGGATCAACTACGACAACCACAAGACCCACGGCGGGCCACGCGAGGCCCGCGGCTCGGCCAATATCGGTTACGTCGACGGTCACGTGGCCATGGCCCGCGACCAAGACCTTGTCTACCGGGATACCGGCAAGAGCACCTATCTGGCCCTCTGGTCCCCCATCGACCGTCAAGTAGAGAACCCGTGATGAAAATACCAATCCCCAGCCGCCGCGTCGTCGCCACGCTACTTTCCTGCACGCTCACCGTCGGCCTCGTCTACGCCCCACAGATCGTGTCGGCCCAGGCGATCCCGGTGCAAGTGCAAGAACGCGACGACGGGTCGTTCGTCCTGCTGCGCGGCGGGGAACCGTACGAGGTCCGCGGCGCGTCGGGCTACGAGTTCCTCGACGAAGCGGTGGCCGCCGGGGTGACGACCCTGCGCACTTGGGGTGTACGCCACCTCGACGACGGCCGGCTGCTCGATGAAGCTCACGAGCGCGGCCTCACGGTCCTCGTGGGCCTGTGGCTGGGCCACAAACGCGACGGCTTCGACTACGGCAAGCCCGAGATGGTCCAGAGGCAGTTCGAAGAAAAGGCCGCGATCATCCGCCGGTTCAAGGACCACCCGGCCGTGCTGGCCTGGGGCGTGGGTAACGAAGCCGAGGCCCGCGGCGGGAAGCCCTGGGCCGCCATCGAACAACTGGCGCAGTACATCGACGAGGTCGATCCGGCCCACCCCACGGTCTGCATCATCGCCGGTGCCAGTGAAGCCAAGCTCCGCATCCTCAAGGAGCAGGCCCCGAGTATCGACATCGTCGGCGTCAACGTTTACCGCGCCTACCGCGTGTACTTCAAAGTCCGCAACGAACACGACAAGATCGGTACGGCCAACTTCCTCTTCCTCGTCGAGTAAATTGGCTCCATGCCTTCCACGCCCCAGCGCATCGCGCTGATCCTAGACAAAGACGTCAGCTACTGGCGCAAGATCGTCCGGGGCATCCTCGAATCCGAAGCCGCCCGCACCCAGTGGTCGATCCACAGCGTCCGCCGCCTAGACGACAAAACCTTCGAGCGGATCCGACGCTGGGACCCCGACGGGGTCCTCGTGGGCATCGCCGACGCGGCGACGCCCGGCTACCTCGACCGGCTCGACGTGCCGTGCGTCGATATCGGCGAAAACCCGCTGGGCGATCGGCCCCGCGTCGAGGTCGATCAGCACGCCGTGGGCCAGCTTGCCGCTGAGCACTTCTTGGAACGCGGCCTCCGCAGCTTCGCTTACTTCGGCTACGCCGACCGGACCCGTGACCAGCGGCAGTTCGCCGGCTACGCCCAACGCGTCGCCGAAGCGTATCCCGACGCGAAGGTCCACCACGTCCCGTCGATGTCGACTCTTGACATGTCCCGGGCTTGGACGTCGGTCGATGACGACTTGGGCCAGTGGATCGCCGGCCTGCCCCAGCCCTTGGCGCTGATGATCAGCGACGATGAGGCGGGGCTCTGGCTGAGTCAGGTCTGCAAGCACCATGGGTTAACGGTACCTGACGACGTGGCCCTGCTGGGGGTCAACGACGACTCGCTGAACTGCGACCTCAGCCGCCCGGCGTTGACCAGTGTGCAGACCCCCCTGCGCCGGCTAGGCCGCGAAGCTTGCCGACTGCTCGAACAACTCATGGACGGCCAGGATCCGCCCGACCGAACGCTGAGCCTCCCGCCCCTCCGCCTCACCGTGCGACAGTCCACCAACCTGCTGATGATCCGGGACGACCAACTCCGCCACGCGATCCGCTTCATCCACGCCTCGGCCCATCGGCCCATCGGCGTGGAAGACGTACTCGACCAAGTCGCCGTCTCACGCCGCGTCCTAGAACGCCGCTTCCGCCAGCACCTGGGCCGCACCCCGCTCCAAGAGATCCGTCGGGCCCACGTCGAACGGGCCCGCGAACTGCTGGCCGCCACCGACGACGGTCTTCAAGCCATCGCCGACGCCTCCGGCTTCAGCTCGATCTACCACCTCTGCCGAGTCTTTAAACGCGAAACCGGCGAAACCGCCACGGACTACCGACAGAAGTTCCGACGGTGAATCCTTAGAGCATCTTTTCATCACCTGTAGCGTACCCCGCGTCGATGCAGAAGCTGTGAAGATCGATGGCGGTCAGGTTAGGACTCACTCCGGGCCGGCCAGTTTTCTATCTCTCGGAGACCGCTTAGTCGAATGTGCACAGCTTGACGGACACTACCAAACTGACAAAAGCTTTCAGCTGTTTTCCAACCAAACTCAGTCCGGCAGATGGCCACCAGGTGACTCGTAGATGTAAGCAAGGTGGCCACAGGTGACCCTCAAATGCTTGGCAGGTGACTAGCACGTATGGTCTCAAGAATTTCCGTATCCGCATGACGCGAAGTCGTTCGCATACCTGTGAGGCTTCACCGCCTGCAGGTTGTTGGCGACCGCATCGCTTAACGCGTCGTACATTTTGGCGGATACCCGATGCGGTCACATCGTGACCTTGCTCCCAAGCTCTTGGCCAACCGCGAAGAGATCGCGATCCACAGCTATCGACGTTGGCGGAAGGAGTGTGAGGTGTTCGACACGCTGCACGAGGCCGAGGTCTTGATCGAACGCTGGCGTGTGCCGTACCACAGGGTTCGGTTGCACGCGTCACGGGGTTACCGGCCGCCAGCCCCCGAAGCGTGGCTCATCAAGAGCCCGGTGCCGCTTCGCTCTACCCGGCCCTTCAACCCCAACGCACCCACCTTAATTAACGTAGAACTTGTAGCAAACATGGGGAAAGGCAAGGTTAGGATGGCTCGGCCAGTTCTATATGAAGTTATCGCATAAAGATTAGATTGGTAAAATCAACCCAATGACGCAAAGAAACAAACCATTGAACGTTGTATTGCTGGTTGCAGAGGATACCGGCCGACATCACGGATGCTACGGGAATGATTACGCCCGTACGCCGAATCTAGATCGTCTGGCTGCGCAGGGCTGCCGATATACCAATGCGTTTAGTCACTCTCCGGTTTGCGCGCCTTCTCGGAGCGGACTGGTTACCGGCCGATACCCCTGGTCAATCGGTACACATCACATGCGATCAACGTTGCGGCAGCCGCCGCGTCTATTCACCCACGAACTACGCGACGCGGGTAAGTACGTCGCTTGGCCCACGAAAACCGATTTTAATTTTGAGCCCCCCGACGACTTTGCCGACACTACCGAAGATCAATGGAAGTCTGATCTGCCCGACGAGCCTTTTTTTGTGTACCGCAATTTTGACATGACGCATGAGTCCGGGGTTTGGGATACGCCCAATTGGCGAAATGAAACCTACGCGGATCGCATCGCTGAGTTGCCTGACAGACTTCGCCACGACCCGGCCGACGCACCCATCCCTGCTTATCTGCCGGACACGCCAGAAACCCGGCAGGACATCGCCCGCTACTTCGATCTGCTTTCGATACAGGATCGGCAGATCGGCGAGATCCTAGACCGGATTGACAACTCGCCTGCTGCCGAGCGCACGGTTGTTATCTATTTAAGTGACCACGGCAGAGGATTGCCCCGCGAGAAACGTTGGTGTTACGGCGCGGGTATCCATTTGCCGTTGATCGTACGATGGCCGGGGCAAATCGCCCCAGGTACAACTTGCGATGACTTGATTACGTGGGTCGATATCGCGCCGACGATTTTATCGTTGATGGGTGCAGCGGTCCCAAATTCTTACGACGGGCAGATTTTTCTCGGAGATAACGCCGCGTCGCCTCGGAAGTTTATTTACGCCGGACGCGATCGGATGGATGAGGTGTTTGATCGGGTACGGGTCGCACGTTCGAAATCGTATCATTACATCCGCAATGATTACCCGGCCCTGCCTTGGGCGGTGCGTCAGTCTTACGCCGAGCAAGCGCCAACGCTGCAAGCGATGCGCCGCGAATACGCCGCGGGGCGCCTCGAAGGCGCAGCGGCGGCGTTCATGGCCCGCCGCAAGCCGGCTGAAGAGTTGTACGATCCGATCGCTGATCCAAACATGCTGCATAATCTTGTCGGGGATTCGGCCCACGCAGAAGCACTTACTCGGCACCGCCTCGCGCTTGAAAACTTCCTTGGATCGGTCGAAGACCTCAGCGGTACCCCGGAAAGCCAACTGATCGCTAACGGATTGGTTGCAGATCGGTTGAGCGATGAATACTCGCAGCGCGTCGGCCAACTGCCTGAGCCGCTACGTATTGGCCCCGACTCCGTACCCCTGACCGAAGAACAAGCTCAAAAGTATCGCGGATAACTGCAGATTTTAGGTATCTTTTACTCTATTCCCCACCGAGGCGATTGTCGTTCCCAAATACTTTCGTTTCGCATCTACGGGACAATCATGCATGCGGCGACACGGAGAGGCGATCCATTGATTTTGCCGGGCAGCATAACTTGTCCAGCCGCTAAATCGTTTCGGCCACACCGTAGCCATCGACTCTATTTCGTAAACGATGTGTATTGGGCGGTTTTTGCGTGCATATGGCAGCGCAGGTCAACTTCACCTGTAGCTTCTTGCCAAACCCAAGCTCAAAGGTGATATTCGATCATCGGTGGGTTGGGCCACGGCAAACGCTATATCTGGAGTTGGGATACGCTAAAAACCATCCTCCATCAGATCAACCATCGACCAGCGGGGCCGAGCGGATATTCAGATCACGATGATATCCCACCGTGTGCCGTTATCGTTGCTGTTGGCGGTGAGATCGATATCAAAGCTTCCGCCGTTGAGTCGCAAGAACTCGCCGGTCGCAACGTTTTGAAGTTGATACTGCCCAGCGTTACCGACCAAGCTCCACCGCGTGGCACCGGTGTTGTTGTTAACGGTAGTAACCTCTTCCGGCGTACCGCTGGCTAGATAGCGGTTGCTATATTGCTGGCTCTCGAAACGATAGATGCCGTTGCCCTCGTTAATGACCTGCCACTTGACGTCGGTGGTGCCGGTGGACGGGCGGGTATCGACGCGGTAGTCCTGTTTCCGCCCGTCGGCATCGAGCCAGCGGTCGTAAAGGGTATTGTTGAAACTAATGGTCTGACCGGTGGCAAAAATATTATCGTTGGTATTGTTTCCCCCCTGATCGCCCGGGTCTCCTCCTTGGTCGCCTTGATCTGCCTGGATCAACTGTAACCGGACACCATCGACGATCACTTTGCCGTTCGTTTCTGCCTCGACGGCAAGACGTACCGTGGAAGCCGCATCGAGGTCGAACGTGCCCAACGATTGCCAGTAGCCGCCGCTCTCGGTGGCGTCCTGGTTGATTTCGAGGCGTTGCTCGGTGCCGTCCGCCAGTTTCACGTACACGGGGGTATTTGAGGCGTGTCCGTTGCTGGCACCGCTCCCGCGGTCGTTGGTCCAGCGGAGGTAAACCTCGTACTCGCCCGCCGTGGATAGGCCGGGATCAAAGGTAGCCTCGGCCCCAACGGTATCGGAGTAGCGGATGTCGCTGCCGATGAACCCGCCGTTGAACGGGGCCGCGGTGCCCCAATCCGCTTGGGCATTGACGCTGAAGCCATCGGTGTCGGCGTTATCGACGATGACTTCTTGTCGGACGTTCCACAACGCGGCGTCATCGAAGGCGGAGTAGACATCGGCTGGGTCGAAATCGCTTGTCGTCCGGGTGATGCCGTTACGGGTTTCTTCAGCGATGACGCTGTAAGGTGTGCCCGGCGGGCTGGTAAATTGAGCGACCGACAACGCGGACTCGACGGTAACAAAGGCGGGGTCGGCCGCCCCGGATACTCCGCTGCCATTGAAGTAGACACTGAGCAGTTCGGTTTTCCCGCCGTTGATGGTGCGTACGATCGTGCCGGGCCGTTCGATCTTGAGGCCGAGGATGCGGACGGTGGCACCGTCGTTGAGGATTTTTTCGTCGGGCAGGCTGCTATCGGTCGCGCCGGCTTCGGTCTCGATATTCAATTGCGTGGCGTAGACGTTTTGGTTACGGAAGGTCACCTGCTCGGCGTTAACCGCGATCGCAGCCACATCGGTTAGGAACAGATCCCCGGGTGCGGCGGCGGTAGGCGTGTAGTCGAAGCCCAGGAAGTTGCGGAACGACCAGGTGCGGTTGGAGTCATGCTCGAAACTTACCGTGCTCCCACCGGCGGGATCGAAGTTCTCGATCTGATCGACGGTCACGGTCGCGGGGCCCGAGTCGCCGAGCACGATCTTGCCGGTTTCGCTGGCGCTGAATATGCGCCCGCCGACACCGACGAGCCGCTGCGTGTTGCCGCGTAGTTCAACCCGACCGTCGATCTGCCAGTCGCCGTAAGGCAGGTAGACGGTCGTGGCTCCTGAATCGATCGCCGCCTGGAGCGCAGCGGTATCGTCGTTGCCGTCGCCCGGGGATGCACCGAAGTCCTGCGGCCCGGCCCACTGGGACAGCGGGTCGTGCACGACATCGGGCGTGGCCACGGCGGCGAGACCGAGCATGGTATCGGGGCTGTCTTCGAACAACTCGAACGTCCCCCCGCGTCGATTACTTAATGCGCCGGCGAACCAGTATTCGTCCACATCAATATTGGGCAGGCTGACGTTACCGACTTTAGTGGTGAATTCCAGGCCGTTGGCGACCGCCTGGTCGTACCCGCTGACTTGGACATCGCGGAGATAAACCTTGGGCTTAAAGTTATTAGAACCGGCCACGATGGCGGCCTGCGAGGACGCGCCACCCGTACCGATCAATTCACTATCGACCATGACGATGCGCCCGTTGGACGGAAGCGTCGAGCCCGAGGGCCGGGCGTTTAAGACCGCCGGCACGTTGTTGACGCTCTTGAAACCTTCGACCGTGATGATCGACGAGTTGTAGTTCAGCAAGCCCGCGAGGTTTTGATCCCGTACGGTGATGTTTTTGAGAACCTTGCTGTTGGTTTGGAATTCGGACTGGATGCCGTAATCGAAGCCGATCACCTCCACGTTGTCGACCAGCAGCGGGCCGATCTCGTCGGCGTGGCTCAGGTCGAGGCCGATCGCGCCCTGCCCGTCTCCCGAACGGATCAGCAGGTTCTTGGCGGTGCCTTGGTTGGAGGCGTTGAACGCGAGGCCGGTCGCATCGGGATTGCCTGCCCCGATGTCGATCGTCAGGTTTTGCACGCTATTACGGAAATGTTGTGCGACACTGTCGCCGGTGAGGAGCACCGGCCCGGCCAAGCCGCTGTTGTCGGCAAGCCTGAGGATGGTCCCGTCGCGGCTTTCGCCTTGGAAGAAGGTGCGGGCCGCGACGTTGGTCCCGATCCCCTTGAATTCCAGCGTGGACGACAGGTCGTACTGGCCGTCGGGCAGGTAGATCACCCGGCCGGCCCGGGCGTAGGCGTCCAACACGGCCTGGAGCGCCGCGGTGTCGTCGAGGCCGTCGTCGGGTATCGCATTGAGCGTTGAATTGGCGGACCAATCGGTGGCATCGATCACGCCCGCATCGACCGGGAAATCGATCGGCTCGCTAGTGGGCGCGAAAGCACCCGATAGCAAGACACGAGATTCGAGCAACTCAAAGCTCACAGGTACGTATTGGGTAGAACTCATCATGTTTTTCCGCTGAGACCCGAGCAAGCTAGGCCGTAAAGAATCTGAGAGATGCAGTTCAATGAATCTAGACTGACTAAGAAAGATCTCATAATGCTTGAGCGCGTTCTTCAACTACAACAGCGCAAAACTACAGAAGCATCATTCTTTCTGGGTCCCCGCATCGCCCGAACTCGCTTCCGGAGGCGATGGGCGCAGCGGCCAAAGCAACAAATGATTTTGGTGGCCGGTACCGAGGTCTACAAAAGGGGCGACCGAGTCGGGTGTCTCTGCGGATGCCCGGAGAGCCTTCTCCACGGCGAGCGATTGAAACGGCCCGACCCGAGGGTGAGTTCCGAGCGGGTAGCCGAAATAATCGACATCGGTCCCGTCGACGGGCGTGGCTTCGAGATCCAACGGCGGACCCGCCGTCAGCAGCAGCCTCATGGTGCCGGTCGCCAGTTGCGGGCGGAGCACCGGGAGGAAATGGCTGTGTTGGTCCCAGCCCGTCCGCTGGCGCCAGGCCTCGAGGTTCAGATCGACTGCCTCGCCCGGAAGACGGCCCTTGTTGGTGTTCAAGCGAAACGTTGTGGCGCCTAGCATGGCCCCGAACGTTTCGACGGTCGAGCGCGGGTAGGTCCCGGCGTAGAGGTTGTGGTCCACACGGTTGCCGTGCGCCCGATCGGCCTCGGGCGGTAAACCCAGAGCACCGGCCGTGTTGCCGATGAACAGGTTGTTAACGACGGTCCAACCCGAGGCTTCGGCGGGCGAACGCTCGCCACGCCGACCGTCCTGGTATCGCCGTGGCTGGCGGTCGGTGGCGACATGTGCCCAGAGCCCGAAATGCGCGTTGAACAGCACCAAGTTGTGGGCGAACGTGACGCCTGAAGCATCGTGGCTGTAGAGCCCGTCGCCGGGCTGCTGGGCGAGGGGCCGAGTCAGCGCGATCACGTTGTGATCGATCAGGACCGGCCCGTGTCCGAGTTCGATAAAAACGCCCGATCCCTGATTGTTAACGATCGCGTTGCGGGTAACACGTGCACGGTGGTACATGTTGTCCAACCAGACGCCGTAGCAATGGTTGTCACGGACAAGATTGCGCGCGATCAGGCCGTCGCCGAAAAAGTGGAGTTTGATTCCGCCGATCTCGGGGGCGGTGAAGCCCAGACGGTTGTTGCGTTCGATGACGTTGTCGGTGATGACCGATCCGTAAGCTTTGAGCCCCGCGATCCCGCCCGCGCCGTGGTCGCTGATCACATTGTGGCGGACGATGTGTCGGCCCGAGGTGCCGTTGTCTTCAGGGATGTCGGGTTCGGGCTGGCCGAGCCCGTCGGCGTCGCTTTTTCCTTCAAGGCCGATATCCAGACCCAGCGACTTGCCATACCGGATCACATTGTGTTCGATGACCCAGTGGTGGCCGGCACGGGTGCCCATGACACCGACCTGTGGACTTTTACCCTCCTTATAGAAGCCACGGGGGAAGTCGCTCGCGCCGCCGATCATGGTAAAACCACGGACATGGATGTGTCCCAGCCCCCGGCGGTAGGGCGCGAAACAGCGAGAGCGGGCGCTGATCTCCAGCCGCCACTGCTCAAGGGGGACTCGGCCCGGCGGGAAGTGGACGTAGAGGCCCTCGCCTCCATCCGCAACCATCCACGACCCGGGGACATGGTGTAGTTCACCCCGCGAGGCGACTTGAACCAAAGGTTCGCCTTCAAGGAATAACTGTCCTACGGTTTGGGCCTGACGGCCCTCATCCGCGGTTACGCGACCGTAGGGATCGACCGATTCGCCTCCGCCCGGAGCGCTATTGAGCGGGATCTGATAAGGGCTGTAGGACGCGGGGAATGTGTCCCAATCGGCGGATTGGGGATCATGAATCGCAAAGACCGACGGATCGAGCGCGCCATAGCGTAAAGCCGGTGCGTTCGGTACCGCTTGCCAGGTGGGCCGCCATACCTCCAATGCCGTAATAACCACATGCTCCCCGGCCGCGGCTTCGTAAACGATCGGGGCCTCGGCGTTTCCACCTCGACGCGGGGCAACACGCTCGCGGTAAACGCCGGCGTGGACCCGGACCGTGTCTCCGGGATGAGCTCGAAAAGCGGCCGCCTTGATCGTACGCAGCGGCTGATCCGCCGTGGCTTGATTCTTGTCCGACGCTGCCGGGTGACGCTGGTCGACCACCCAAACACGGCCCGCCGCGGCAGTCGGAGGAAAGGATAGCGTCATACATACCATTAAAACCCACCATGGCCCCCGGTGGCTTGGTCGTCCCCGCGCACGGAGGGATGAGCTGGGTCTCTCCTCGCGATCGTTAACGTGAGTTCGCTTCAACCATAAACCGAGGAGCGCATTCGTAAAGCTAAACACTCATTCGCCTCGTAAACTTATCGATGCCTTGAGGGCAAGGCAGGCAACACTGCGAAAACCGTAATCGGTGACCTAAACAAAAGAATCGACTGAAAGATATTGAAACAAATCTTGATTCTAAATACGTTACTGCCCTGCAAGTCTTCAACGTGCAGGCTGAGCGTTGATCTGAAATATCTCTGCGCAATCTGTTGTAGATAACCAGCGTGTTTTTTATATTAACTTTCCCTTCTGAAGCTAATCAACAGGTCCATACGCTCGGGCTACGTATTTAGAACGAGAAGGTTGCTTGCGGCTCCGAGTTTGACGCTTTGGTCAAAACACAAGTATGTCACCACCTCCTAATATTTTACTGATCGTCTCCGACGACCACCGTGGGGGAGCGATCGCCGCGTTGGGCGAACCGAACTTACAGACCCCCCACCTCGATGGGCTGATCTCCCAAGGAACCTGTTGCCTCCAGAACCGGCATCAGGGCGGAGACCGCTTGGCGGTATGCACCCCGACCCGTGCCGCGTTGCACACCGGACGCGGGGTACACCACGCTTCGGTCGATGCCTTCGTCGAACAGCCCGAAAGTATCTCCGTGATTCCGGCCGACGCGGTGACCCTCGGCCAGGCGTTCCGCCAAGCCGGTTACGAGACCTTTTTCACCGGCAAGTGGCACAACGATTTCGCGAGCCTGAGCCGTAGCTTCGCAGCCGGCCGAGCCGTGTTCTCCGGCGGGATGTCGGATCACTACACGACGCCGCTACGCGATTTTGCCGCCGGGTTTGTCCATGAAGATCAACCCCCTTACACCACCGGCCGGCACTCCTCGGAGGTGTTTACGGACGCAGCGCTGGACTTTCTTAATAAGACGCCCGCCGACCGGCCCTGGCTTCTCTGCATCAGCTACACCGCCCCGCACGATCCGCGGCAGAGCCCCGAGCCTTTTGCATCGATGTACGACCCCGACGCGATCCCCCTGCCCCCGAACGTGAGCGCTCAGCCCCCGTTCGATCACGGGGATCTGGAGGTCCGCGACGAACACCTCGCCGCCATGCCCCGCCAGCCCGAAGAAATCCGCCGCCATCTCGCGGACTACTACGGCATCCTTTCGCACGAGGATGCGCAGATCGGCCGTTTGCTGAAAACGCTGGAAGCAGGTCACCGATCCAGCCGCACGATCGTCGCTTACACCGCAGACCATGGTTTAGCATTGGGCCAGCACGGGCTGATGGGCAAGCAAAACCTCTACGAGCCGAGTCTGCGTGTGCCGCTGATTCTCGCCGGCCCCGGAGTTCCGGCCGGTCGGCGGATCGACGCGCCCACCCAAAGCCACGACCTGATGCCAACCCTGACCGATTTGGCCGGGATCGGGATACCCGGCACCGCCACGGGCTTGAGCCTGCGTGGGCTCATGGAAGGCCGTGTACCCCAAATCCGCCGCTACGCTTTTGCCGCGTACCGCCGCTTTCAACGCATGGTTACCGATGGCCGATGGAAGCTCATCCGGATTTACCGATACAACGGCCAAGGCAGCAACCGGATCTGTCTGTTCGACTTAAGATCGGACCCTTACGAACTTCACGACCTTGCCACCGATTCCGCTTCGCGGGATACATTGCATCGACTGGCGGAGGCATTGGCTGCCTGGCTTAACGAAGGGGATGATCCCTTGGCCGGCGTCGAGGTGGTCAACGTACCTGCTACGAAATCTGCTTGACCCTGTCGTTTACTCAATCGTATTTTGACAGAGGCGGCACCCGCTTCGCCAGCCTCACTCGGCTGCTTTTTCACCGGCGGGGGAAGTTGTCACAGGTGGCTGGGTAAGGGCGTGGCTGCCGAACGGGTCATCGATATCGATAAATCTTCTTGGGGTAGGTTCGCGTTGTGCTTACGCAGCGTATGAACAAGCGTGGAGGTGTCGATCTCGGCGGCAGGCTTGCCGGTACGGAACGACTGGACGGCGGCCGTGCCCGCGGCTTGCCCCATCATTGCCGCGGCAGGTTGAACACGGATAACCCCTTGGACTTCGAGGTCGGCGGAAGCGCATCGGCCGGCAACCCAAAGGTTCTGCCAACCCTTGGGGACGATGACGCCGTAGGGGATACCGAAGCTTTCGCCGGGCCCGGGCATGTTGCCGCGGTCGTTTTTCTCCCGAAGGAAACGTTCCCACTGCTCGTCGGAGCAGTCGTACGGGTGGATGTCGATGAATTTATTAAACAAGCCGATCTGGTCGGGGAACTTGCGGCGGCCCATGTAGTCGTCGACGTTGAGTTCGTACTCGCCGATGATCCGGCGGGACTCGCGAACGCCGATGAGCGAGGCCGTGGTCACGTGTTCGATGTTTTCGAAGCCGGGCACGTACTGCCGGAAAAACTCCATGTACTCTTTGGCAATACGTCGGCCAAGCATGACGCCGTCGGAGAGGTCCTGGCAGCGCAGGGCGTTGAGATTAAAGAGGTGTCCACCGTTGAGGTAGCCGACGAACCGTCCGACCTCGCTCATGCCGGGCATATGGCGGTCGGGCTGGGTGAAGTGCCCGTCGGCGAGAGCTTGCTTGAGGCCGGCCTGTTCGTCTTCGCGGTTGCGGGGCCGAGTGATGTGGTCCATACCGGTGAACAGACTGGGCAGCGAAGCGGGCATGATGTGCGGCGTGTCGCGTCCGGCCTCGCGGCACTCGACGCCGACCAGGTCGGCGAGGATGGCGTCGCCGGTGCAGTCGATGAACGTCGGCGCTTCGATATAGCGATAGCCCTCGATGTTGTGCAGCACGACGCCATGGACTTTCCCGGTATCCGGGTCGGCCTCGGCATCGATCAGGCGGGTGAAGAAGCGGACCTCAACCCCGGCATCGATCGCCAATTCGTCGAGCAATCGCTTGTAGCCTTCGGTGCGGAAAGGCGTCCAACGCATATAGGCTTTAGCGAAGCGTTCGGGCCGCTCGTGAGGACCGAGCTCGCCCTGCTTGTAGAGCGTCCAGACGATTTCTTTCATCAGCCCGCCGACGAGCATCTCTTCGCCGTTGGCCATCGGGTCGAAGGCCGTGACGAGGCCGGAGGTCCCCATCCCCCCCATGCAGCCGGTGGATTCGACCAATAGGACTTTGGCCCCGAGCCGCCCCGCACTAATCGCGGCCGCGGCACCGGCGGGCCCGCCGCCACAGACCACCACGTCGTAACCGGTCTCCACTGGGACCCGTCTTTGCAAATGATAATCACTCATGGCGAGGGCACCACCAACAGCGGGAGCGAGGATGCGAACGGCACCTCCTCGCGTCTGATTACCACTTCACGGTCCCCGGAACGGACCGCCACGAAGTCTTCGTACCACGTCGGCTTCCAGGTGTACTGCCGCACCCCCGCCAGCGTCAGGCCGGCGTTGTCCACCGCAAACGCGGGGTGTTGCTTGGCCCGGTTTTGGGCGTAGATGTGAGCCCCGTAGACCTCGGTTTGGCCACCGTGGGTCGCCCGCAAACACTGGTGGTGATTTTCCGTTTTGTAACCCAGGATCCAGAGCTTGGCTCCGTGATTGATTAGCTTGACACTATTGTAATTCTCTGAGTTCAGGTTCCGGCACCAAACGCTTTGTTCGGGGTTGCGGAGTTCAAGCAAAGGCTCGTTTTTTTTTCGCCATTTATGGTTCGATACATCGTCAAGAAAGAGATCGCCGCGGCCCAGGCCGACGACCCGCGGCAGCATCGCGTGACGGATCACCAATGTGCGGTCCCCTTCATGCTCGATCGCGAGGTTGGATCCGCCGTAGCCCCACTCGATCCTGTCGATCGTGAGTTGATCCGCTTCGCCGTCGGCCACGACGATCGTTCCTTTTCCCGTAATCTGCCCTTCGCCTCCGGTCATCCGCTCGACGCGGTGGCGGAGGATGAGCTTCCCATCGATCCGGTATTTACGGCCATTGGGCAGGTATAGCACCTTAGCGCCCGAGTCCACCGCCGCCTGCATCGCCGCGGTATCGTCGGTTTTCCCGTCGCCAACCGCACCGAATCCGTCCGGGCTGACCCACGACGCCAAGTCAAGGTCGGCCGGGTCGGGGCTGGGCTTGATCGGTAGATATTCGTTGGGTGTGGCTTGGCCGAGTGGCCGTATGGGTTCATGCGAAACAAATTCATCGACGACCGATCCGCTGACGACCCGCGTCTTGCCGTCTACACGGTTGCGGATAGCGCGGCGATATCCCGGGAGCTCGAGGGCGCGAACGTAAAGTGTCGAATCTTCGTTCTCGATCGCTACCTTGGCGTCGTCCAGGCCTTCGAACACACCGCCGAGCACCACGACGCACCCGCCGCCGAGGTTGCGGATCACGGGGACCGCGTTGGAGCTCTTAAGGTTTTCGATCGAGAGCACCTGCTGCAGATTATGGATCCCGGCGATCCGTTGTTCGCGCAGGGTGAGGTCCACGAAAGTCATGCCGTTGACCCGGTCTTTGGTACGCACGCCGTAGTCAAAGCCTTCCACCACGACCCGGCGGATCAAGCCGTTCCCAATCTCGCCGGTATAGAATAGATCGAGGCCCGCCACGCCTCGACCGTCCTCGGAGCGGATGACGACCGAATCGACCGAACCCTGATTCGAGGTATTGAACTGGATCCCCGAGGCGCCGGGGTTACCCGAACCCGTGTTGACGGTCAGATTGCGGATGCCGTTGCGGAAGCGCTGTGCCGGCTTGTCGCCGGTCCAGATGACCGACTTGCGTCGGTCTGGGTTATTAAAACCGGCAGCGCGGTCCGCCAGGCGGATGCTTGTCTCTCCGGGGCCGGCCCCCTCAAGCGTGGTACGCTTCTGCTCCCGGCCCCGCTGGGCCGCGCCCCAACGCAGCGTGTCGGAAACCAGGTAAGTGCCCGCGGGCAGATAAATGATACGGTTCGCACTGGGAAAATCATCGAGCGCTTTTTGGATCGCGGCCGTATCATCCGTCACGCCGTCACCGGCCGCGGAATAGGGCGGCTGGGTCACATCGATCACGCCCATATCGGCGGGATAGCGGCCATCACTGACTGCCGTGGGGGGGCGGGGGGTTGATAAAACGTTGACGTTCTCGGGTTGGCCTGCCGCAGCCGCTCCCGGCAATGCCGGGTTGGGAAACCCCGGCTCCGCGTCCAGCCGGGCGGCCACTGCCGACACCTTCAAATCATCCAAGCGGACCGCCCGGCGATAGTTGCGGCCGTCACCCCGGAGATACACATATAGCCCCTCGCCGGGGACATCACGTGTGAGGCTGACGAAGCCTTCCGCGTCCGCCGACTGCCCCGGGTCGAAGCTGACGGTTTGCCACGGGGCATCTCCACTGTCCGACCAGGGCCGGGTTTGCAGGGCCACTTTGTCGTCGGCTTCGCCACCGAACAGCCGAACGGTCACCGACAATTCGTTGATGCCGCTCTGGGTCTTGACACTGTTGCTCGACTTGAGCTTGCCATCCTGCGTGGTCAGCGTCACCAAACGATTCTTCGATCCGTCACGGCGCACGCCTACGAACCCCTGCGCACTCAAGTTGCCGGTGAGCCCAACCTCAAAGCTGCCCGTATCGTCTTCGACACTACCGACCATAAAACGCAGATTCAAATCAAGGGGACGCTGCGTCGGTAGGTCTTTTAGCCACAACGCCGCCGCCGATTTTTTCGACGAAAGGCTGCGGATCGAGGCTTTCCCCGAAAGGGCTCGATTACGCGTCACGATCAGGCTCGGCCCCCCTGCCGTCTCGTAACTCACCCAGTCGGCCTGACCGATCAACCGGGCGTCGGTATTCTCGCCAGCTTGGAATTTCCCGGATTCGAAGCCGACGGCGTCTACCAATATTAAGTCGCCACCCGATAAACCGTCGCGCTGGTCACCGGCGCCCGGCTGATCCACTCCCGGTTCTTCGACCCCCGGCTCCTCAACCCCCGGTTCTTCGGCCGCCGAAGCAGAAGTCCCAATGACTAGCAACACGCAGACGGGGAACAAGAAATAATAAGGCGAGCACATAAGGTGTCTTAAATTAAGCAAAGCGAGGTATAAATCCGTGAAAAGTCTGTCAAAGCTTATGGGCCGTACGTTTTGCCCCAAGCCTTGATCAGCAGCGGGTCGTTGAGGTCCGGAAACAAACTGATCTCTTCCCAGTCGTGGGTCTCGACATGGCTATCGATATACGCCGCGTTGATGGCGGTGCCGTTGGCGTGATGCGGGGTCAGCCGGTCGTTGACTGCGTTGGGGTTGCCGCCGCCGTCGGTGAAATAGTTCGGCCGGAAGCCCGGCAGATTGGAGTCGGCAGATTTCTCGGAAATGATGATGCGTTCAGACGCTTCCAGCCAGCTCGAGACGCGCCAGAAACCGTCGTCGGCTCCGCCGGGCGCTTCGGTCCGCATCGGCATCACCGATCGGTTGGGGCCGTAGCTAAGCCCTTTAAACGGGGTGCTGCCGGTCCCCCCCTCGACGCGATCGGCTTCGGGGTCCGAGGGGCACTGATAGACATTAGCCCCTTCCAAGTCTTTGATTGAAGTCAACGGGTTGCCGGTAGTCAACGACTCGCCGCGGCCTTGGCCCGGCAGGTAGTCGTAGTAGAGCAGGTAGATGAACCACCGCCACGTCTGGGGGCTGCTGCCGCCGAAGGCGTGATCGTTGAAACGAAACTCACTCTTGATAATGCGACCGTCCAGATCGGCCGCGGCGGCGTGGATCGCAATATTCTGCTGCTTGAGGTTGCTGATACACACCATGCTACGGCTCGCCTCGCGGGCACCCGACAACGCGGGCAGCAGCAAACCGATCAGCAGCGCGATAATACTAATGACGACCAGCAGCTCGATCAGCGTAAAGCCGCACCGTTGGTGCCGAGATGACCGCGCAGGCTGCTGGCCGAAAGGCGAAAGACGTTGGATTTTATGACTGGCCTTGCAAGGATTTTTCATAGGAGAGAGTTCCTGAAGCGAGAGGACTGGATGATACGAGCGGTGCGGCCGACTCTTGGACTGCCGGGTCTTCAAGGACTTGACCCGCCGCTTCGAGTTCAGACCGCAAAAATGGGTAGGGCAGGTCCTGAGCGCTGCAGCGCCGACCGAGGCACAGCGAAGCGGCCACACCGACGCTTTCGCCCAGGAGCATGAATACCGGCTCCATCCGGACCGAGCCGTAAGCGATGTGCGATACCGAGAGGCACACGGGGACGAACAGGTTGACGCATTGACCCCGGGCCGGCACCACGCAGCGGTAATCGATCGCGAACGGGGCCGAAGGCCCGACCTCGACGTTGCCTTCGTTGAGGACCTGCGGCCGGCCGTCGACGACGCGGACGAACCGAGCGGTGTGGTGCGAATCCATGGTGTAGCTGGCCAGGCCGATCGATTTCGACGCCCGGCGTCGCCCGAGGCAGTCGTGCTCGGTGACCACGTGGTCGGACACCATCCGCCGTGCTTCACGGACGTAGAGCTGGTGCGGCCAGTGCCCGGTCTCGCCAAACTCATCGCGGGCCAGCCCCCACTTGCGATACGCCTCGCGGTAACGGACGGGGACCGTAGGGCTGTTGGCGATGTGCCAGTACAAGCCTTGCTGCCAGCGGACGTGGTCCTGAAAGATACGCTCGCGGGTGAGGTAGTCTCCTTCCGGCCAGCTCTGGTTGCCGCCGATGAAGTCGCTGGACACGGCGCCGTGGTTGTTCGTGTCGGTTTTCCGGTATCCGTTGGCGGTCCGCATCGGCAAGACGTCGAACTTGCGGATCGGCGTGTGGTAAGCCGGGTCGTGCATGAGCTGTTCGTTGAACGCGCTCTTGCCCGACGCCAACCAGCGGTCGAGCAGAACGTAGTCGGCCGGGTCGTAGCCTTCGGGCTGGACCCAGTCGATCTTCAACGACGGATCGTCGGTCATACAGACCCGAAAATTGTACGCCTGGATGCGTCGGTCGCCTTCACCTTGCCGAGTCGTCAGGTCCTCATCGAGGATCCCCGGCAGCAGGCCGCTGCTGGGGTCCCCTTCAATGCGATAGGGGTCAACGGGGCTGTCGAACTGATGATGGTCGCCGAAAGGATCATCGGTTTCGCAGCGGACCTGAACGCCGTTGAGCGTTTCGCCGTAGGTGGCATTGGATTCGCGGCCGACGGTGAAATTGACGCCGGCTTTAGCCAGCAGATCACCTTCATAAGTAGCATCGATGAAAAGGTCGGCTTCGACGCGCAGCCCGCCGATCATCGTGGCGGCGGTGATTTTCTGCCCCCGCATATCGACGGTGTCGAGGTACTGGTAGAAGATCGGCTCGATGCCGGCCTCGTCTAGATACCCTTGCAAAACCGCGTCGGCGGCGTGCGGCTCGAACTGCCACTCCTCCGGCTTGCCGTACCGGCCGCCGAGATCGCGGTAGAACTGCCTCGCCATGCCGCCGACGGCCGCCTTCTTGCCCGAGTCGGTCCAGCCCAGCCCGCCCGTCGTCATCCCGCCAACGAAGCCTCCCGGCTGGAGGAGCGTGACGCGGTGACCCCGCCGGACCAAGGTGACCGCGGCGATCACGCCCGACGCGCTAGCGCCGTAAATACAGACTTCGGTACGGACCACCCGGTCGGTGGGCTGGATCCATTCGTTTCGGAAATAGGCGGGGTGGTCGTAACGCATAGACGGGGACATGTTGCAGGGAGATTTGCCGGCGTGAGCCGACTTGCGGCGAGAAGGAAAGGGCCGAATCCGCTTCCGCGTACCCGACCCATTGGAGGTATCGAGTTCGAATCAAGCCTTACGGCGGCGACCCAGCAAGCAGAGGCCACCCATGCCCAGCAGTGCGAGCGACGCGGGTTCGGGCACGATCTGCAGGGAACTGATCGTGGCCTGGGCGGTGGAAGACCCGACGGTCGGGTCATCGACCAGGATGAAGAAAGAGCTGTTTTCGTCGGTGATGGTAAACGTCGTCGAGAGGTAGTTATCGCCGTCAATCCATGACGCCGAGACCGCCCCGCTGACGCTGCCCAACAAAGAAAGCTGGCTGGTATCGAGCGTGTGTTCGGCGGCGTTGTTATTGCCAAAAGTCACGATTTCGGCACCCACCCCCGTAAAGATGCGCTGCGCGTCGGCGACGTTTCCTCCGTAGCTGGCGGCAATGAAGGCCGTGTATTCGCCGTTGGCCAAGCCCGCGACTTGGACACCCAGGGGTGCCCTGGGGGCGGTGGCATTGTTCAGAGACTGGATCGCATCGTTGGTTAAGGCGGTTCCGAACACGCCGGCCCCCGCGCCCGTGACGGTGTCGCCGGTACGGTCGGGGCGGAAGAGGGCCTGGTCGGTGCTGTTGTTGCCGTTGCGGGCGGTCGTGACGATCACGCCATCGCCGACATCCAGCCCGTATCCGCTGGCCTGGTTGTTAGGCGAGACGTTGTCGGGGGTCACGGCGGTAAAGACCTGGCTCCCGGTCACCGCGCCGGCCGCGTTGGCTGGGGTGAGGTCGCCGACATACGCGGTATTGTTGCCGAAGTCGAGGTTGATCGTCGCAGCTTGCGCCGACACGACAGACAGACTCAGCACGGCCAAGGCGGCGATGCACGACGTGGTGCGGGCTCGAGCGGGTACGGCCCACGGGTACGATTCATAAAGCATTTTGATTTCTCCTGATATAAAAGAAAGGAAGTCAGTTTGAACAAGCCGAGATGGGTGACCAAACCTATAAGACTGAACCAAAGTACGGATGATGATTATGCTCTGGATTCCTTGCGACTCAAAACGCAAGAGCGGCTATCATCCATGCATGAGCGCAAAATTTAACTCCGCCGGTGAATCGGGACCGGATCCGGCGTTGCCCGCGGTAAGCGCCACCCTGCTGCCGCCCAAGCGTGTGAAGGTCATGTCCACTCGGCCCCACAGCTTTGATTCTGATTTGCTGCTCGGGGTCGCGGACTACGCCAACCATTTTGCCAAGTGGAACCTGTCGACTCCGATGGCCGAGCCGTACTGGTTCATTGCGCCGGATGAAGAGTTAGATGGCCTGATCGTACGAGTACATCCCGAAGCCCCGAACGAAGGCCGGTCCATCGAACAGCTGCGCTGTGATTGCCCGATCGTGACGATCTGCACCCCCGATCTGAGCGAAGGGAACCCCGTGGTTTACTGGGATGCCGCCGAGGCCGGTCGGGTGATCGCCCGTCATCTGCTGGAACAGGGGCACGGCAATTTCTGCGTCTTGGGTGACATGCAGCACACGACTTCTCGGTTGCGGATCGAAGCATTCCGCGAGGCGGTCATCGAACACGGGTTTGGCTGCGGCATCTCTCTGCCCCCTTCCTCCGAGGACCGCGCGGCGTGGAGCGATCTGGTGGAGTCCTGGGAGAAGCCGATGGCGGTGATGGCCACCAGCGACATGGTGGGCCGGATCCTGCTGGATGAGACGAAGCGGATGCAGCAGGAGGTGCCCGAAGCGATCGCTCTGGTTGGTGCGTCGGGCGATCGGCTGGTGTGCGAAATGAACAGCCCCCAGATGTCGAGCATCGAACTGCCGGTCCATCGGGTGGGGTTCGAGGCCGCCGCGCTGCTGGCGCGACTCATGGACGGCGAACCCGAGCCGGACGAGGCGTTGCTGCTGCCACCCGGCGGCGTGGTCGAACGCGAATCTTCTTTCCGCACCGTTTCCAATGACCCCGAAGTCAACCTGGCTTTGCGGTTCATCCGTGAACACGCCACCCTGCCGATCGAGGTAGCCGACATTGTCCGCGCGGTCCCGCTTTCTCGGCGTGCGCTCGAACTGCGGTTCAAGCGACTGGTGGGCCAGACCCTGCAAAAAGAGCTGTGGCGGGTGCGGATCTTGCGGGCCCAGTCCTTGCTGATGGACACCGAACTGCCGATGCCGGACATCGCAGAGCGCGCCGGCTTTCAGAATGCACAACGGCTCTACGAAGTTTTCAAGCGCGACGTCGGCATCAGCCCCACCGAATACCGAGTACGCTGCCGGGGTCCGATCCAGAAGAACCGTGCGGCCGGGCACCACACCCATTGAATCCACCGTCCGCTTCAAACCATCAGGGACATCCAATTACCCCGTGCAGTGAACCCGCGAACCCTCAAACAGATTTTAAGTATGACCCATCTACGCATTGTTGTTCTCGATGGCCACACCCTCACGCCCAATCACCCGTCCGGCCCCACCGACCCCGCGGAACCGTCATGGGATCAACTCGCGGCCTTGGGCCCGCTAGAAATCCACCGGCGGACGCCCGCGGATCAGATCCGGGAAAGGATGAAGGACGCGGCGATCGTGCTGACCAACAAAACACCGATCGATGCCGACACCATCGACGCCACGCCCTCGCTGAAGTACATCGGCATCATGGCCACCGGCATGAACATCGTCGATGTCGCTCACGCCAAAGCCCGCGGTATCGAAGTCGCCAACGCCCCCGCCTACGGCACGGCCAGCGTCGCCCAACACACCTTCGCCCTGATCCTTGCCCTGACTTCTCGGGTGGCGGAACACGACGCGGCCGTCCGCGGAGGCGCTTGGTCGGCCGGCCCCGACTTTTGCTTTACGGTCGCGCCGTTGTCTGAGCTGGCGGACAAAACCCTCGGCATCGTCGGGCTAGGCGACATCGGCCGCCAGGTGGCGTCCATCGGCCACGCCATGGGAATGCGGATCGCTTCCGTCCCCGGCTCTTCGGGTCGCCGGGCTCATGTTCCGGGCGTCGAAGTCGCATGGCATTCGCTCGAGGACCTGATCACCCAAAGCGATGTGCTCACGTTGCACTGCCCACTCACGGATCAGACCGCCGGCATGATTAACACGCAGCGCCTCGCAAAAATGAAGCACAACGCTCTCCTGATTAATACCGGTCGCGGGGCGTTGATCGATGAGTCGGCCCTGCGTCAGGCACTCGAAGAAAACCGTCTGGGCGGTGCGGCACTCGATGTATTAAATTCCGAACCGCCGCCATCCGACCACCCTTTAATTGGCCTACCCCGCTGCATCGTGACGCCGCATATCGCTTGGGCCACTCAAGAAGCCAGGCAACGGCTGATGCGTATCGTGGTCGATAAGGTTCGAACTTTCATGGACCAAGAAAATTCTGCCTGAAATCATTCAGGCAAAATGCTTAGAACTTATCCGTGGTCTTGCCCAGCCCGATGCGGCCGGCAGGGGCTGAGTTAAGTCATCCATCGTGCCGTTTTGAAAATGTGTTTGTATTGATCACGCGTCTGTAGACGAGGTTGAATACAAGATCCATAGTTGAGTGGAGCCGAATATTCACGATAATTAAATACTTTAGTACAATAATTGTCTTTCTCAGTAAATAATTTCGTTTTGCCTTGAATCGCCGTTTCTACATTTGCCTTACGATTCGGTCATGACGCAGCGCAGAGCTACTCGCTTGAAAGATATTGCGGAGGCGGCCGACGTCTCGATCGCAGCGGTGTCTCGCATCCTGCGCAGTCAAAAACTCGAAGAATTCAGCCCCGAAACCCAGAAGCGCGTCCACGATGTCGCGCAGCAACTCGGCTGGCGGCCCAACCTGTTGGTCCAGGGACTGCAGACCGGCAAAACCGGCACCCTCGGCGTCTTCGTAGCCCCCTTCGATACCTACTGGACCGGCGTGCTGTACGGCATCCACGACGTTCTGCTCGCCGCCAACCGGGTGCCGATCGTGCTTTGGCCCCATGCCCTGGTCCACCCCATGCTCAACCTCGATCCCGAGGATCGACCGGGCCTCGGCAAGACCGCCGCGTCGATCGGCCACTCTCCCGTCCCCGATTCGGTAACCCACGAGCCGGGGCGGGGCGAAAACAACCGCCTGCTCCGCCTCATCGATCGGCGGGTCGATGCGATCATCACTTGGCCGTTGTTCGAAGCCGACGCGATCCAAAGCGTGACCGCCTCCTGCCACCGCGGCTGGCCCGTGGTGACCCTCGACTTCGAGCTACCCGATGACGCCCCGGCCACCATGGTCGCCGTGGATGAAAACCGGGCCATGCAGCTGATTTTCGAACACCTGAACCAACTCAAATTAAACCACACCGCTTACCTCGGCCTGGACCGGGACCAGACCTGGGTCCAGCGACGCCGGGCCAGCTTCGAGCGTCAAACCGCCGCGGCCGGCAACCCCGCACGCCCCAAGTGGATCTGGCGGGTCGAAACCGCCAGCGCCACCGATCGCCCGCACATCGTCGATCGACTCCGCCGACACCCCGAAGTCACCGCCGTGGTGGCCGCGAGCGACCATCTCGCCCTCCAGGTGATCGAGGCCGCCCACGAACTGGGGCGCCGCGTCCCGCACGATCTGTCGGTCGTGGGCTACGGCAATATGGTGTTCGACACCACCGCGATGCCGCTCACCACCATTGAGCAAAACCCCTACGAAATCGGAGCCACCGCGGCCCGGCTCGCCCTCGGCCCGCCGACCAAGGCACCTCGCGTCCAAACCATCGAGCCCCGCCTCGTGGTTCGTCACTCCACATCGGCCTCGATGGTCTAACCAAAAGCACTTCTATTCCTTCCTCTGCCTGCTCCTGCTCTAGGTGCTACGGACATTCAACCAAGATGAGTTGATGCGTCGATGTATTTGATTTGGCCAAGGAGGGCCGCCATGCGACGACGCCACACACTCACGGACGAGCCATGGGAACGGATCAAGGGCCACCTGCCGGGCAAGGCGGACGACCCGGGCCGCACCGCGGTGGGCCACCGGCGGTTCGTCCACGCGGTGATCTACCAACTCAAGACCGGCATCGCCTGGGAAGACCTGCCCACCCGTTTGGGCCAACCCAACCGCGTGTGGAAGCGGTTCGACCGCGGGTGCGTCAAGGGCATGTGGGAACGCGTGGCCAAGGCGTTGGGTGACGGCGATCTGGTAGAAGCCCTCGAGCAACTGCCGCTCGACTCGACCAGCATCAAGGCCCACCCGACCGCCTCGACGGGGCGGCGGTTGGCCGAAGCAAAAAAGACGACGCCGATACGCGTCGATGTTGAGGCCGCTCACGCGGCGGGTGGACGACCAAGCTGCACGCGGCGGTGGACGGCGACGGCCGGCTGCGACGGATGGTGCTGACCGCCGGCCAACGCATTGCGTGGTGCCCGGGTCGTTGGGGCACTGTTGCTAACCTTTCACCGCGCCGAGCTGAATACCGGCGACGAGTTGTTTCTGCAGAATCACGAACACCACGATCATCGGCAACACCGACATGACGACGGCGGCCATGAGGAGGTTGGTTTCCTGCCCGGCGGAAGAGTCGAAATACAGCAGGCCGATCGGCAGGGTATAGCGGTGCTCGCTGCGGAGCATCACCAGAGGCCAGAAGAAAGAGTTGTAGCTGCCGATGAAGGTGAAGATGGCCAGCGTGATCAGACCCGGCCGGGCCAGGGGCAGGATGACATCGAAGAACGTGCGGAATTTGCCGGCCCCGTCGATCTCGGCGGCTTCGTCGAGGCTGGCGGGGATCGAGAGCATGAACTGCCGAAGCAGGAAGGTGCCAAACGCGGTAAACGCCCCGGGCAGGATGAGGCCTTGGATCGTATCGACCAGGCCCAGGGTAATCATGATCTGATAGTTGGGGATCATCATCACCAGGCCCGGGAGCATCATCGTGCTCAGGTAAAGCAGAAACACTTTGTCGCGGCCGGGCCATTGGAGCCGGGCAAACGCGAACGCGGCGAGCGCGCTCGTGAAGACCTGGAGGAAAGTAACCCACGCGGCAATGAAAATCGAGTTCACGTAGTAGCGGGCGAACGGGACCTGGCGGAACACCTCGAGGTAGTTGTGCCAACGGACCGCCTGAGGGGCCGGGACGATTCCGGGCAGCGCGGCGTGGAGGGCCCAGGCGTTGTAGAAGGCGGTAGCACGGCGGGCTTCCGCCTGATCGAGGTCGCGGGTTTCCAGCTCGGCTTTATAGCGTAAGCCACGGGCCGGCAGCTCGATCCCGGCGGTGATCGGGTCGGGCACCGGCTGCTCGGCTTGGATCGCGGCGTTGAACTGATCGGCGAGCTGCTGGCTGGTGAGCGATTCGGCATCCAGATCCACGTATTGGACGAGGTAAGCCGCGGCGGGCGAGGGGTCCGCCCGCAGGGCGTCGCGGACCCGCTCGACGTCGGCCGGGGAAAACTGGCCCCGGTCGGTGTTCGCGGTGAGGCGCGGCAGCCAGCTTTCATCGCCGACCTGATCCAGCGGCTTGACACTGGTTAGCAGCATCCAAAGAAAAGGCAAGCACAACAGAAAACCGATCACCAGCAACACCAGGTTCAACGGCAGCGCCCCCAGATAACGGCGGAGGTGCTGCTTGCGTCGGCGCTCCGCCAGACTGGACGGGGCCGTCGTGGGATTCCGGGACGCCCGGGGGGGATCAATCGTTGACATACTTATTCCCGAACTTCCAGTTGAACATCGTGACGCCGAACACCAGGATAAATAACGCCCACGATACGGCCGAGGCGTAACCCAGCCGGCCGGTTTCAAAACCTTCTTGATAGATGAAGTAAGACAGCGTGGTGGTCGCCCCGGCCGGCCCCCCTTCCGTCATGACGCGGGCCATCTCGAAGCCGCCCTGCAGCCCCCCCATCACACCCATCACCGAGATAAAGAACGTCGTCGGCGCCAGCTGGGGCCACGTCACGTTCCAGAACCGCTGAAACGCCGAGGCGCCGTCGATATCGGCCGCTTCGTAAAGCTCCCCCGGGACGTTGGTCAGCGCCGCCAAATACAACAGCATGCTGTTACTCCCGACCGCGCCCCAAATCCCCATAATCATCAAGGCCGGCTTCGCGAAACGCGTATCGTTTAGCCAGGAAGGGGCTTCCAGCCCGCCGTCAGCCGCCATCCCCGGCGTATTCCCCGCCGCCGCCAGGAGGCCCAGTAGAATAAACTGCCCCGCCATCAACAGCATGCTCAGCACCAGACCGTTGCCGAAGCCCTCGTTGCGGTGCGGCGCGGGGAATTTTTCGCTCGCCTTCCATGCGTAAATAAAGTGGTACGCCAGGACCAGCCCCGTCCCCCCCACCAGCACCGGTCGATACGGCTCCGCGAAACGCCAGAGCACCGACGCCGCCACCGGGATCAGCATCAAGATCACCGGGAGCACCGCCGCCGAAGACCCCAGATCCCCGTCGGTCCACATGATCCGCAGCCGACGCAGACCGAGCGCCAGAACCGAAAGCAGCAGCGTCACCCCCAGCCAGGCCAACACCGTGAACAAGACCGGGGTCGCGTTGGCCGTGCTGCCCACCACATCGAGCACGGGCTGCAACGCCGCGTTGACCGGGCCGCTGTCTTTGCCGTAGAGCTTCTTCCAGAGGATAAAGGTCGCCACGCCGCCGACGAAGTGCGGCGTGTAAAACAAAGTGCGGTAGAACGTCAGCCCACCGGTCACGCCCGCAAGCAAAATACAAGCCGCCGTACTCACCAGCAGGATGGTCATCCCGGTCTTGCCCAGCCCCACCGCGGCCAGCACGGCACACGACGCGACCAGCACCGCGGTCGCGAGCAGCCAGGCGTAAGGTCGGCCGCCGCCCGCACGGACGTTTTTCGATAACAAGATCGCCGCCATCAGCGAAAGCATGATCCCGACGGGGATGCTCATCATGAAAAACAGCGTGTTCCCGAAGAAGCGCAGAAACTTGTCGCCCGAGATCAACTCGACGTAGTTGTCCAGCCCCACGAACCGGGGCGTGGCGTCCTTGAACATATTGTGCTGCGTCAGGTCCCAGTTGGTAAACGACATCAGCAGCGAAAACACCACCGGGAAGACCGTGAAGGTCAACACCCCGATGATGTTGGGCAGCAGGAACGCCAGCGCGATCCATAGCATGCGGCGCCGCTTCGCCGCGGGGACGGAGCGCTTGGATTCAGCCATGAGTGGACTCCTCTGAGATCAGCTTACCCGTCTGTCGGTAGTACTCACGATAAAACGGGTTCTTGACCCAGGCCTCCGGAATAGGCTCGCCTTTTTCTTTGAGTTCGTCGATCTTCTTTTGTAACGCGACATCCGCGGCGTAGGCGTCCCGCAACTCGGGCTTGCGCCGGATATTGTCGGCGATCCGCCGGTCGGTCACCTCCGCGGTACGGCGGGCCGCCGCCTCCGCCCCGATCATGTTGTTGTTGTACTGATCGGCGTAATCTTTCCGGATCCGCTCCATCACCGTCGGCAGGATATACGGGCTATAGGTTCGGCCGATCGCGATCGTCTGCGCTGCATCCACGAACGCCTCGTGGACGCCCCACTCGCTGGGATAATCCGCCGGGCGGAGAAACGCATCGGTCGCGGTGAGCTTGGGGTTGGGTGGCAGGGCATCCGCATCGGCGACAATCAACTCGTTGTAGGCATCGCTGGCCAGATAGGCCAGGAACAACTTGGCCAGTTCCGGGTGTTTGCTGCCCTTGTAGAGCGCGACGGCCCGGGTCGCGATCAGCGAATTAGGGAAGTCGCGGTGCGGGAGTTCGACCACGCTAAGCTCCCCCAAGCCTTCGAACCGACGCAGTTGAATCAGCAACCAACGACCGCCCGACACCATCGCGTACTGCCCGCGATTAAATAGCTGCAGCGAGACACCCCCGTAGCCCTGCGCCGCGTCGAACGCCTGCACGTCGTCGGGCGTCGGCAGGATGTTGAGGCCGTAGATCCAATGGTGAAGCCGAGTCAGCGTCTCCACGTACCGAGGGTCGTCCAGGTCCGAAGCCGTGAGGGTTTCGTTGAGGATCGACAACCCGGTCGAGCGGTACATCTGCGTGAGGCTCGAGTCCACCGCCGACAGGATAAATCGGCGGTCCGAAGCAGGCGTCCCCGGTGGGTTGGCCGCCTCCTTGAACGCGATGCCCAGCGCCTCGAACTCGTCCCACGTCCACCGCGGCGGCGGCGGCTCAAGCCCGTAACGCCGAAACGTATCGGGATTCACCCACAACATCGGCACCGTTACATTCGCCGGGTAACGGTACTGCCGACCCTCCACGGTAATCTCGGGCTGAATCGCTTCATACGTCTGCTCCGGACCAAACCCCATCGCCCGGGCGTCGTCCGTGATGTCTTCGATCACCCCCATCGCCCGGAACAGCCACATGACCTGGCCGGGCATATCCATCAAGTCCCCTCCGACCCCCGACACCGACTGGATCGTCTGTTTGGTCGTGTCGCGATTCGCCACGTCCAGCCGGAGCTCCACGATCGGCTCGCCCCGCTCGTCGACGTGGCCGTTTTCAGCCAGCCACTCATGGAAGGTCGCGACCTGGAGCTCGCGGGCGGGGTTTCGGTCCGTCACCCAGTAGATCACCGGCCGGTCGCTCTGCGCGCCCGGAAAACTCAGCCGAAGACCCAGACTCGCCACCACCAACAACAACAACACACAGACGAACAGGTACTTCAATATAAAACCCATCAAAGTCGAGGCGAATGCTGAACCAGAATAATGACGAATACTCTACCAGTAATAACGTGAATTAGAAGCGCCCGGTCTGAGCCCCCAAACCACCGCCCCCCTACCCCCCCATGGGTCCCGCACTAAAACACCCAAAGCCGGGAACATCACGCCCCATCGGCTGCGGGAACCCTCGCTCAAATGACTACGAGATCAAAGCAAGGCCTCATCCCAGACCACCCTATCTCTCCTCCGCCGAAACGCGTGTCTGCATTGAAGCTACTGCCGTGCTGCACCCATCCTTGCATACAAGCATTCGGGTACCCCGGCACCGCTCCTCCAATTAAACCGGCTTACGCTTTCGCAGCCCGAAACCATCTCAGACAAACAAGGCAACGCGAAGCGTATCACGTGGCACACCGCCCGCTTGTAACTCATGAAATCCGTTCAGTGCCGAAATAAATAAAATTGCACCCCCTTTTTGGCCACGCAACCCCCCTTCTTACTTAACGAGACGAAAACTACATCTCGACGGCCCACCTGCTGTAAAGAAGCGATGAACTGATCACCCTCGTTGCAACGAATCCGCCAGCCGGCCACTACAGTCTTGTAGTTGGATGAAAATTATAAGTCAATGTATAACATTACTTATAATGAAATACGTTTTCTATGAAACTCGCCGCTACTGTTTCTGCTTATAAATATGTTTTACATATATGTCATAATCGACATAAACCATGCTGGTGGAAGTCTTTTGTTCATTATGAACTCCGTTCATGTTTTATCCCTCAATAATCTATGTTTCACGTGGAACATGGTGAAAATCTAGCATGCGGATACGCTTTTTACAGCAGATCCAATATGCAACTGGTTCCACGTGAAACACAATCGGGGTTCATGTTTGTTATGATTACATCAGAACCTTAGATATTCGAAAGGCGGCGATATGTCCAAAGAAAAAATCCTTCCTGATTCATCTGGTATTGAAAAAAAGCGGCCTTCGCGGTTGGGGCGGGGTTTAAGCAGTTTGATGGCAACGCCGGTATCTGCCGAAGCAGGGGCGGCAAAGGCAGAGCCTGGGGGTGAAGAAATTCCGGGTTCTGGCTCGACTGAGAAACTGGGCGCTTCTACTTCAAAAAAAGCTGCTACAGCATCTTCAGACAGAAGTCTGAACACCGTAGATCAATCATTGAAGCGCATACCCACGGATGTGATCGACGCAAATCCGAATCAGCCCCGTCAGCGGTTTGATAAGACATCGTTGAATCGGCTCGTCGCATCGATTCAGCAGGATGGGGTCATTCAGCCGATCGTGGTTCGGGCCGTGGCGGAAGGGCGATACGAGCTCGTCGCGGGCGAGCGTCGTTGGCGGGCCGCAAAATTGGCGGGATTGGAAACGCTCCCCGCACTTATCAAAGACCTCGACCCCTTGCGCTCCGCGGAATGGGCGCTGATCGAAAACCTGCAGCGTGAAGACCTCAACCCCATCGAGCGTGCCGAGGCATTTCGGGGCTTGGGATCAAACCATCAGCTCACCCACGACCAGATCGCGCAGCGGGTCGGGATCGAGCGATCCACCGTCACCAATCTGCTTCGGCTGCTTAAGTTAGCCCCGGAGGTACAGGAATACGTAGTCCAAGGCCGCCTCACGATGGGGCAGTCCCGGGCCTTGGCGAGCCTCGATCAACCCCACGATCAGCTCGCCCTCGCGCAGCAAGCCATCAAAGAGGGCTGGTCGGTCCGTCAGGTTGAAGCCCAAGTCCGGACGCTTCAGAAACAAGAAGCCGACGCGGTACCCACGCCCGTCAAAATCCCAAGGCCCGCCTACCTCACCGATCTCGAACGGCAGATCGCCGAGCAGCTCAGCACCAAAGTTCAGATCAAAACCAAACGGAAAAAAGGGGCCGGCACGCTCAGCATTGACTTTTACAGCATCGACCAATTCGACGAACTCCTCGCCAAACTCGGGGTGGAAACCAACGGATAGACCTCTCTAACGCACACCTACTCTAGATCGGCGACACCTCCAGCCAGTACGCCGACCCAGTCCGTCAATCACAAATATCAGCGTTTCCGATCCCCAAGGGGGCGGTGGTTATCGAATAGCCTCCCGTTTTTTGTGGTATTCAAACGATGTAAAATCTCAACGAGGCTTCATGAGCTGCACCCATTGATGTTTTGGGCCGTATCGATACCGCAGACCGGTCGGTTGTAACCGCTCACGAAAAAGAAAATCTGCCCGACTATCCTGACGCTCCCACCACTCTTCCGCGACCAGAACGAGTACCCCTTCCGCGACGAGGGATTCCCAAGCCTGTCTAGGCATCTCTGCGTCCACCCGGGTCGACGGCCGCCCCACATAATATCCCAGCCGCCGATCCGTGAAGCCCAGCGTCACGAACCGTGGGGCCTGCACGGGGCTCACCGCCCTTCCGTCTGCGATCAACCGCTCGATCGGCTCCGGATCAAACAATCGATCCTCCCAACGCTCCGCCCAGACCGCGGTCACGATCAGCGATAGCCACAAGCCGCCCCACGCCCAACGCCGACGCGATCGGCTGGCCATTACCCATATGCCCGCGCCCAGTACCCCCGCCATCGGCCACAACGCCTCGACCGCCAATCCCACCCCGTCCCACCATATCAGCCAACCGCCCGCCGCGGCCGTGCCCAGCGCGACGATCAGCAGCGGAGGCGTTAATGCGTTCCATTCCGCCTGTGCGCTCAGACCCGGCCGACCCAGGCTTCCAAACACCCGTCGGACCATCGGGGCCGACGCCAGCCACACCATCGGTGCCGAGAGCGGTAACAAATAAGTCATTAACTTCCCCGAAATCACGGTAAATACGATGAACGTAACCAACACCATCACCGACCACAAACCCGCATCAGAATCTGATTGAACGAAGTTCATATTTTTTATTGTCAATTTTTTCAATGGCTTGAGATCCAGAAGGGCGGTCGCCGGAAACAAACCCACCAGCAGCACCGGCACGAAAAACCACCAAGGCTCGGGGTGGTCGCCCGTACCCACCGCTCGATCCATCACCTGAAACCGCCACACTCCCCACGCTTCAGGATGCACCCACGCCACCGCTGCACCCCACCCGACCAACGGCAAGGCCGCCACGGCCAATCCCCGCCCCAGCCTCAGGCGACGCCAACCCTCTCGCCGATCAACCGCTCCCCCCGCCGCGACCCATAAGCACAACGCCCCGGGCACCAACAGCCCGACCGGGCCCTTCGTAAAAAACGCGCCCGCCACACATATCCATAAAATCCATATATATTTTTGTTTATTTTCTTTTACCCCCAGATACCCCGCCGCCAACCCCGCCGTGCTCAACAGGTTCAACGGGGCGTCGGTCAGCCCCATCCGGCTGACCGCCAGGAACATCGGCGTCACCGCCAGCAGCCCCGCCGCCACCACCCCCCGACGCCAACCCCCCCGGTACGCCGCGAGCCCGAAAACCACCGCCATCGTCAAACAAGCCGCCACCGCCGACGGCAGCCGCAGCGCCAGCTCCCCGTCGCCCACGCACGCGATCGACGCCGCCATCAGCCAGTATGTCAACGGCGGCTTGGTCAGGTGCGGCTCCCCGAAATAGTGCGGCACCAGCCAAGGCGAATCCCCCGCCACCATCGCCCGCGCCACCACGCCGTACCGGGCTTCCGAGTCGCCGTGGACCGCGTGGTCGCCCAGGCTCCAGAACAACGGAAACACACAAACCACGACGAAAAAAACAATTAGCGCAGTCGCTCGCCACCGACTGACCCGCTTCCCCGCAACCACATGCCGCTCGTTCACCGCGACAGTCTACCGGCCATAACCCCGAGACCGCTCCGCCTGCGCGTCCGATAAGCTTTTCGCCCCGGAGTCCGCCGGCTCAGCCCGGGACGACGTGCTGCCTCGGGTGGGCAGGCGTCCACCCCAGCTCGTCGCGGAGCGGCCGAAGGTCCACCAAGCCCCCCGATTCGTCCCAGTCGCCCCGCTTCGGGATATCGGGGTAATACGTCCGGGCGATCTCATCCAGGTCCATCCCCTCGATCGTCGGCGTCTGGCCCGCGAAGTACACCCGATGGCCGGGCCCGATCCGTTCCAGGCACTGCCTCAGCAGCGAGCCCGCATCATCGAGCATCAGGTAGCACTGCCCCTCGCTGAGTACCCGCTCGCTTAGCGAAAGCGGCCGCGAGACGTACCGATACGCGGTGCGGCGTCGCGACGACCGCAGGTGCGGGAACCGGACCGACGCCGCGCACCACCCCGGCACCGCCCGGGCCATCTCGGTCAGCATCTGCTCCGCCAACGCCTTGCTGAGCGCGTAGAAATTGTATCCCGGGTTCTGGGGCAGCCCCCCGTCCCACGGCAGGTACGGAAACCGGCAGACCGACGGAACCTCACCGTGTATCCCATCGTTACGGCCGGAAATGACCTGGATACTGCTCGCAAATACCACCCTTTTGATCCCCAGGTCCTCCGCCGCCCGGAAAACATTGGTGTTCATGGCTACGTTCTGCGTCAAAATCTTCTGCATCGGTTTGACGATGAACGAGTGCGGGTGGTTGCCGACGTGCAGCACCGCCTCGCAGCCCTCCAACACCCCGTATACCGCCCGGTCGTCGCAAAGGTCCGCGAGCACGAAGCGGCAGGGGGGTTGTCTCCGGTAAATAATGTCCGTGGCCACGACCTCGTGGCCCGCCGCCAGCAGCGCGTCTGTCGCCGCCTCGCCCAATAGCCCCGCCGCTCCGGTTACCGCAATCCGCATCTACGCAGACTACCACGTCCCCGTCGCCACGGCCTCCCCCCGGAAGCTCTCTAGCGCACACCCACCGCAGGTTTTAGCGGGCGGCAGCAGCCGGCACGCTGACCGAGTGTGGCGGAGGGGGATCCCGCTCCCGCGACTCGCGATAGCCGCGGCTGGGATACGGTAACGTAAACCCTTAGGAAAGACCGGTTAACGCATCTCAACCGCAGGTTGAACGGGCGGCATCAGCCGCCGTGCCGACCGACCACCGTCGACGCGAAGGCCGACCGTTCAGACCGCTGCCACCGCCCTCGGAATGAGCTGAATCGGAGGCGGATCCGCCCGCGGTTTCGATTCCTCAATCGGCCGACCCGGGCTCACCACCCCGCGAATCAACCCTCCACCCTCCGCGACAAGCCACGGTCTTACTTTGAGAAAGGGCCGACCCCACCCGCCTCAGTCTTCGAACCGGCGGAAGTGTTCGTCCTGCTGCGGCACCGCGGTGTCCAGGATGTCGTGCAAGATACGGCCCGGCGAGCCGATCGAATCGACCTTCACGATCTTCTCCGCCGCGTAGTGGTCCAGCACCGGGGCCGTCTCCCGCTCGTAGACCTCCCACCGGTGACGGATCACCTTTTCGTCCGCGTCGTCGTGGCGGTTGCTCTTGATCGCCCGCCGCCGCAGACGCTCAAACATCGCCTGCTCGTCCCCGCAGGTCAGGTGGATCACCTGAAGCACCTCGATGTGCTCGTCCATGATGTGAGCCTGCTCCAGCGTCCGCGGGATCCCGTCCAGGATCAGCAGGTCCGCCGCCGGCTTGTAATCCCCCAGGATCGTCCGGGCGTGGATCGCCTCGGCCCACATCTTCACCGTGATCTCGTCCGGCACCAGCTCGCCCCGCGACGAGTGCTCATAAAACGCCTTGCCCAATGCGCTGGTGATGTCCACGTTACGGAACACGTCGCCGCACGCACAGTGGTAAAACCCCGGGATCCGCCCGAGGATCGCCCCCTGCGTCCCCTTGCCCGCGCCGGGGGCACCAAATAGCAGCACGGTTTTATATTTGACGTGGTTGGTCATGGTCGCGGAACTCTCGGAAAGCCAACGGGGTAGAAAGAAATGGGGCCGATGCGGGCGAAATATCATAAGCCCAACCCCCCGCCGCTCCAACCTTCGTCCCTCTCTACCCCAACCGACACCCACTCGGCCCCGGCCAGCAAGAACCGAAGCATGCCACGAGATTGATATAGCACCAAACCAGTGCTATTATAGATGCGAACCAGCCCGTTACCTCCAGCAGCCCTCCCCGGTCCACGGCATGCTCCAACTCACCCGCAAAACCGACTACGCCCTGGTCGCCCTCTCCCACCTGGGCCACCGCCGCGCCGCCGACGCCGGGCCCACCAGCGCCCGCCGGGTTTCCGAAGCCTACAACATGCCGCTGCCGCTGCTCATGAACATCCTGAAAGAGCTCGCCCAGGCCCGGCTCGTCCGTTCGACCCGTGGCGCGACCGGAGGCTACGAGCTCGCCGTCGATCCCGCCGAGGTCAACCTCCTCGACGTGGTCACCGCCATCGAAGGTCCGGTCAAACTCACGCCCTGCTGCGACGACGCGCCTAACGTAGAACACAGCTGCGGGCTCGAAGCGAACTGCCCGATCCAGTATTCGATCCGGGCCCTGCACCGCCGCATCACCGGCTTCATGCAGCAGGTAACCCTCCACGAACTGATGCAGGATCTGCCCGCCCCCGAACCCCTCGTGAAGCTCGGCCTCCACGCCCCCGACCCCCAACCCTGACCCTGACTCCCCCCACCGCGTGCCTTCCCCAGACCCCCGACCGGAACCCCGTGCCATGGCCCCCCAACTCCCGATCTACCTCGACCACAACGCCACCACGCCCATGGACCCCCGCGTCCTCGAGGCGATGACGCCCTATTTCACCCAGCACTTCGGCAACGCCTCGTCCCGCAACCACGCCTTCGGCTGGGCTGCGGAGGACGCCGTCAGCAAAGCCCGGGACCAGGTCGCCTCGCTCATCGGCGCCTCGGGCAAAGAGATCATCTGGACCTCCGGCAGCACCGAGTCCAACAACCTCGCCATCAAAGGCGTCGCCGACATGTACGCCTCCAAAGGCAAGCACATCATCTCCGCGATCCACGAGCACAAGGCCACCCTCGATCCCATCAAACGCCTCCAGCGTGAGGGCTACGATGTCACCTGGCTCGAGCCCGGTAAGGACGGCATCATCTACGCCGAACAAGTCAAAGAAGCCCTCCGCGACGACACCATCCTCGTCACCATCATGTGGGCCAACAACGAGCTGGGCACCATTAACGAGGTCCCCGAGATCGGCGCGGTCTGCAAAGACCAAGGCGTCATCTTCCACACCGATGCCACCCAGTGGGTCGGCAAGATGCCCACCGACGTCGAAGCCGCCGGCATCGACCTGCTCTCCGCCACCGGCCATAAAATGTACGGCCCCAAGGGTGCCGGCTTCCTCTACGTCCGCCGACGCCGGCCCCGCGTCCGCGTCTCGCCCCAGATCGACGGCGGTGGCCACGAACGCGGCATGCGCTCGGGCACCCTCAACGTCCCGGGCATCGTCGGGGTCGGCGCCGCCGCCGAGCTCTGCGAAAAAGAGATGTCCGACGACGCCATCCGCCTCGGCACCCTGCGCAAAAAACTCGAAGACGGCATCACCTCGAAACTCGACATGGCCGTTATCAACGGCCACCCCACTAAACGACTGCCCCACACCACCAACATCAGCTTCCCTTACGTCGAGGGCGAATCCCTCATGATGGCCATCAAAGAAATCGCCGTCTCCTCGGGCAGCGCCTGCACCAGCGCGTCGCTCGAGCCCTCTTATGTCCTCAAGGCCCTGGGCCTCGGCGACGAACTCGCTCACTCGTCCATCCGCTTCGGCCTCGGCCGTATCACCACCGAAGCCGAAATCGACTACGTCATCGACAAGGTCGTCCACAACGTGTCCAAGCTCCTCGAACTCTCGCCCCTCTGGGAAATGGTTCAGGAAGGTATCGACCTCGAAACCGTGCAGTGGGGGGCTCATTAACCGTTAGGCGCTAGAGCTTCGCCAGACTGACGTATCCCCGTGAGGACCCGCCATCGCTTGCGTCTGAACATAAGCTCTAGCCTCTAACCGCTAGCAACTCCACAACCCGCAAACTCAAACGATCTCAAAAACGTAAGAATAACCACTAACCCAAAGGCAGCAACACCATGGCCTACTCCCCCAAAGTCATCGACCACTACGAAAACCCCCGCAACGTCGGCAGCTTCGACAAAGACGACGCCACCGTCGGCACCGGCGTCGTCGGCGCCCCCGAATGCGGCGACGTCATGAAGCTCCAGATCAAGGTTAACCCCGACACCGGCGTCATCGAAGACGCCAAGTTCAAGACCTTCGGCTGCGGCTCCGCCATCGCCTCGTCCTCCCTCGCCACCGAATGGATGAAGGGCAAAACCCTCCACGAAGCCGAGGAAATCAAGAACACCGACATCGTCCAGGAACTATCCCTGCCCCCGGTGAAAATCCACTGCTCCGTCCTCGCCGAGGACGCGATCAAAGCCGCCGTCCACGACTACGAAGAAAAGGCCGGCATCCACCACCACGAAGAAGAAGCCACCGCGTAACCGCCCTGAGCCGCTAGCCTTTGGCCGTTGGCCAGACTCACATGGGTTTCGGGCTCGACGTCCCGCCGTTGTGTTTTACTAAAGGCTAGCGGCTTCGTACCTCATTCAGTAAACTTTCGTCGACCAAAACACCACCTTATCTTTTCGATCTACCGAGAACAGCCATGGCCATCGAACTCTCCGAAACCGCCGCCCGCGAAATCAAATCCATCATCGAGCAGCAAGAGCTCGACGCCGAAAACGTCCGCCTCCGCGTCGGCGTCAAGGGCGGCGGCTGCTCCGGATTCTCATACCTCCTCGACCTCACCGAGCAGTTCCGCGAGACCGACGAAGCGTTCGAACAGCACGGCGTCCGCATCGTCTGCGACCCCAAGAGCTACCTCTACCTCAACGGCACCAACGTCGACTTCAAAGACGAAGTCATGGGCCGCGGCTTCGTGTTCAACAACCCCAACGCCACCAGTTCCTGCGGCTGCGGCAGTTCGTTCAGCGCCTGACCCCCACCCCGCAGCAACCCCATTCTTCCGCGTAGCGGGCGAGTTTACTCGCCTTTTTTTTCTGCACCCCCGTACCTCGCAACCCACCCGGCGAGCAAGCTCGCCCGCTACCCCCGCCAAAACGTCACAAATTTCCAGTCTTGTTTTTTCAACCCCGCCCGCACCGGATTCTGTTCCACGTACCTCACCGTCCGGCGCACCGCCTCGGCGTCGCGTAGAAACACCGACCATTGCCCCCGCGCCCACGGGGATCGACCCACCCCGATCCCTTCAGCATTTAACCGCTGCGTCGCCTTCGCTTTGATGCGTCGACCGATCCCTTCGATCGTCAATGCCCCGTGCCGCGCCACCACCAGATGCACATGGTCCGGCATCACCGCCGCCGCGTGGATCGAAAGTTGATGGGCCGTCACCACCTCACCAATCCCCCGCGCCACCGCCCGGGCCTGCGTCCCGTTGAACCGCACCGCCGGGTATTTCATCGCTCGCTTGGCCGCGTCCCGCGCCGCCCGGTCGTGCGTCGCCCCCGCCCGAGATTGTTTGGTATTGACCTTCGTGGCCGGCCCAAACGCCCGCAACTCGGTCGCCCGCACCACCTCCGACCAAGACCCCCGCGGATCGTTCGGCAACCAGAACCCGTAGGCCGTCAGCACCAAGTGGTACGCGATCACCATGATCGCAGTTTAGCGGGCGAATTTATTCGCCGGATTGGTGCTCACGACGTCGGCGAGCAATCTCTACACGACCGCCCGCTGCCGTGCTGCACGCCAAGCCAAAACCCCCAGCAAACCAAAAACCATCAACGGCACCCAGTACCCCGTGTACGGCATCCAGGCAAAGACCAAGTACTCCCAAGTCCAGTAATCCATTTCGACTGTATAACGGTCGTACAAACCCTGGGCGATTAGCAGATTGACCTGCGCCGATACTGCGCCACACAAGATGCTCAAAACCGTATACCCCGTCATAAAACCACCGAACACCACCAAGCCGCGGGCCCAGGTAAACGTTGCCGACGACTTGGCTGTTCCCCGCGTACCCAAGCGATAGAGTAGCCACATCGTACCCCCGATCGTGATCCCGAAGATACCCATGAAGCTTACCGCGTACAGCCACCGCTCCATGCCCGCCAAGGCAAACAGGTTTGAAAACAGAGGTGTCACCAAGCCGTTGAGCGCCACCGTCCATAGCTGTACCACCAGATAGCCAACGATCATCCAGAGAATCCGGCGTCGCCAAACCAACCCCGGGTCGGCTTCATAAAACAAACGATCGAGTTCTGCCGGGCCGCCCACGCGGCCGGCCGCAACCCAGACCCGTTCTTCGGGGGTTAAGCCTTGAGTCGTCACGCTGCGTAACTCGTTTTCAAGATGGTCCTGCAACTCGTCGATCTTTTCAGTCGTGATGGATTCACGGCAGGCCAGAGAGTCGCGCCAGCGGCGGATCGAAACGTTTACATCGTCGGACATGGCTTGACTCCCCAAAGTTGAGCGAGGGTGTTGTGGACGTTGACCCATTGGGCCTTCTCGGCTTGCAGGGCTTTGCCGCCGTCGCGGCTGAGTTTGTAGTACTTGCGTTTTCTTCCCGTGTCAGACTTGCCCCAGCGGGACTCGATCAGGCCTTCGCGTTCGAGGCGGTGGAGGACGGGGTAGAGCATGCCGTCGGTCCACTGCAACTCGCCGCCGGAGAGTTGCTTGACCTCTTGGATGATGGCGTAGCCGTAGGACTCGCCACGCTCGAGGATCGAGAGCACGAGCGGTCGGCTGGACGCGGCGACGAGTTCCTTGGTAGCCATCGCACCACAATACATTGAACCACAATGTATTGTCAACAGGTTTGTGCGAATGCTTTCGGGGGGCGATCATCCGGCGATGGACACGCCTGACGAAAAGAAATTCGCGTCCCGCGGCGGGCTCAAACTCGACGCAGCGCTCGACCACTTCGGCCTCGACGTGGCGGGGGCGACGTGTGCCGACCTGGGCTGCTCGACCGGCGGGTTCGTCGACTGCCTCCTCCAACGCGGTGCCGCCCGGGTCTACGCCGTCGACACCGCCTACGGCGAACTCGCCTGGAAACTCCGACAGGACGACCGCGTCGTGGTGATGGAGCGCACCAACGCGCTGCACGCGACGCCCCCGGAAACCGACGGCCAAGACGAGCCTTTCCAAGGGAGTTCCCGGGGGAGTTTCCGGGGGTGTGATCTGGTGTCGATCGACCTGGGCTGGACCAAGCAGGACCGAGCGGTGCCCGCCGCAATACGCTGGCTCCGCGATTCGCCGGGCGCACGGATCGTGACCCTGGTCAAGCCGCACTACGAATCCGGCCGGCATCGGCTCACCGACGACGAAGCCGACGACGAGACGCAGCGGGTCCTGGAAGAGGTGCTCCCGGAAATCCCGGGCCCGGGTATCGAAGTGGTCGGCTGGATCCGCTCGCCGATCCGGGGCGGCAAAGGCAAAAACCTCGAGCACCTGGCGGTACTCCGACCCGCCGGCGGGTAGGGGGGTCACGCGGAGAAAGCCCCCGCACCCGATCGCTGGCTATCTCGTGCGGTGGCTACCCCGCCCGCCATCTGTCTGCCCCCGCACCCACCCCTTCCGCTAGCCTTGTCGCCGCTTGGCCAGCCGTCTTCTCTCACGGCCCGTGTGTACTCCTGTCACGCCCGCCGCCCCGCCCGTCGCTGTGGGTGGATTACACTCTGGCGATGGTCAGCCCCGCCGAGATCCAGCAGGCCGGCGTCACCCTCCGCGGGGGCGGACTCGTCGCGGTCCCCACCGAGACGGTCTACGGCCTCGGGGCCCACGCCCTCGACCCCGACGCGGTCGCCAGAGTCTTCGCCGCCAAGGGCCGGCCGAGCTTCGACCCCCTGATCGTCCACACCGCCTCGGCCGAAGCCGCCTGGGCCCTGGTCGACCTCGAACCCCTGCCCCCCGCCCAGCGGCCCCTCTCCGCCCGGCTGGCCGAAGCCTGCTGGCCCGGGCCGTTGACGCTGGTGCTCCCCAAGCGAAGCTCATCGCCGGAGATACGCGGCGGGGGGGTGCCCGGCATCGTCACGTCCGGGCTCGACACCGTCGGGGTCCGGGTCCCCGACCACCCGGTGGCCAGAGCGCTCATCGAAGCCGCCGGCGTGCCCATCGCCGCCCCCTCCGCCAACCCCTTCGGCGGCACCAGCCCGACTCGTGCCCAACACGTCACCGTGCCCTGCGACCATGTGCTCGACGGCGGGCCGTGCGCCACCGGCGTCGAATCCACGGTGCTCGGCTTCGACGACGCCGGCCAACCCGTCGTCCTCCGCCTCGGCGGCACCCCGGTCGAAAAACTCGAGGCCCTGCTCCGCCGCCCGATCCCCGTCGCCCGGGCCGGCGAGCGGGTCAGCTCCCCGGGCATGCTCGACCGCCATTACGCCCCCCGCACGCCCCTCCAGATCCTGCCCCGGGGCCACGACCTCGCGGCCGAAGTAATGTCGGCTCACCCGCGAATCGGCGCCCTGAGCCTGCAAGGGATCCGCGCTCACGGCCGAGCCTTCGCCGCCGAAGAAATCCTCAGCCCGGCGGGCGACCTCACCGCCGCCGCGGCCGGGCTGTTCGAAGCCCTGCACCGCCTCGATGCCGCCGATCTCGACCTGATCGTCGCCCAAACGGTCCCCGAAGAAGGCCTCGGCCGGGCCATCAACGACCGGCTCCAACGGGCCGCACACCCCGCTCCCCCACGCTAACCTTCCCCCGACGCGACGCCACCGCCTGCCCAATGCCGCGGCAATCCGGGCCCCCGACCGCCCCGACTGCTTACCTATTACGCGGCGGAAAAACTTTAATTTTTTTGCTCAGGAATCTCCGCACGTTTCGAGCATGAAAAAGCTTATTTTTTCTGTGTTTTCCGCCTCATTCTTCCAAAGAACAGCTAACCGATTATTTATATTTTGCTCACCCAAACTGTAGTCGGATTTGGCATCCTTTTCGCATCAACTTAGGCGAAGGCCATACCCCGCCGAGCCTTTCGCTCATCGGTCCCGTGGAACGGGATTCTTGCCCCTCGGGGGCCGTGCCGCCGGACGCGGACCCGGCCCCTCCCTCCTCCCCCCCGTGGTTGGCCGTGAAGTGGCCTCCCCCCGCTCGGCAAACGGACAACCCCGGAACCCGCAAAGGAAAACGTCTGATGAAAACTATTGCCCCCACTGAACTGTCGGCCGAACAAAGCGTCTTTGCCTCCCGGTCGGCCATGCCCGGCGATTTCGGGAAATCCGCCGTCGGCCCGGCCCCCGTGTTGCTCCTCGCCGGCTCGGTCCTCGCCGGCGCGGCGTCGGTCCCGGTCCTGCTCGCCGCCTTCGGCGCGGTCCCGGTCGGCCATCTGCTCTACGTCGGCCTGCTCGTGGGTCTGCTCACCGGGAGCAGCACCCTGTTGGCCGTCCGGCTGGGATACCGGCTGGCCGCCCTCTGGACCGCGACCTCCCGCCAAACCCCGCCGCAAGCCGCCGACGCACGCCCCCGCTGGCGTGCCCGCCTGGCCTGGAACTAAACCCCGCCCCGCCAGCGCCGCACCAACTCGCAACCCGGCGATCCGCCGGCCGTGCCCCCGGACCCTTCCCCGGCGCGGCCGGCGTGTGCCATCTGCGCCTATCCCTCCCCCCGGGGCCCGTCCCTGCTCCAGGGGAGAGGGCCCTTTTCCTATCCACCTTGGCCGACGAACTTCTCTCTACAGGCCGCCCGCCTGCACCCGTCGCCATCGGCGTGGCCATCCGCCGATAAATACTGGACATCAACCTCCTGAAGGACCTATCCTTAACTATCATTTCACGTCCGACTTAGGGCCTTGTAATCTCGACATGAGAATGGAATTAAGCCCCGGCCCCAACGGTTAGTGACCAGGAAATGAAGCGCGCCGCACGGATTGTCCGATGGTACGTTTAAGGGCATGCTCCAGCGGCTGGCCCCGGTTCAGCGGATCAAGTGCCATACCCCGGCACGGACAACCCGACGCGGTCCCTGCCCCGGCACGGAGCATCGCGGAGATCGAGGTGACAGATGGAATTACAAGCCTGCCCTAAACGACTCGCCGCCCCGCTCATGGCCCTGATGCTCGCGGCGATCGGGCTCACGGCCGCCCCCGCCACGAGCCAGACCCCGCCCCAAAAGGAGCTGCCCGAGTTCATGGACGACCGCGCCTTCCTCGACGAGTGGCAGCGCCGCTGCTTCGATTTCTTCTGGGAACAAACCAACCCCGCCACCGGGCTCACCGCCGACCGCGCCCCGGCCGACGGCAGCGTCCTGGTTTACGCCTCGGACGAACCGGTCGGCAGCATCGCCTCGGTCGGCTTCGGACTCAGCGCCACCGCCATCGGCGACGAGCGCGGCTGGGTCGATGCCGACGCCGCCGCCCAGCGCGTCGAAACCACCCTCCGCTTCCTCCTTGAAGAGGCCGAGCACAAAGAAGGCTTCTACTACCACTTCATCGACATGACCACCGGCCAGCGGTCCTGGAACTGCGAAGTCTCGTCCATCGACACCGCGCTGCTCCTGGCCGGGGTCCTCACCGTCCGCCAGTACTACGCCGACCACCCCACCATCCCCGCCATGGCCACCGCCATCTACGACCGCGTCAATTGGCCCTGGATGATGGGCGACGGCAAGACCCTGAGCATGGGCTGGACCCCCGAGGACGGCTTCATCACCTGGCGCTGGGACCACTTCTCCGAGCACCTGGTCCTCCAGATGCTCGGCCTGGGCAGCAACACCCACCCCCTGCCCCGCGAAACCTGGCACGCCTGGAAACGCGGCCCCGTCTACACCAACCAGCTCACCGGCGAACGCTTCATGTCCTTCCCCCCGTTGTTCGTCCACCAGTTCAGCCACGCCTGGATCGACTTCCGCGGCAAGCGCGACGACTACGCCGACTACTGGACCAACTCCGTCTTCGCCACCCGCGCCCACCGCGACATGTTCACCACCCAGCTCGTCCAGAAATTCCCCCACTACGGCGAGATGCTCTGGGGCGTCACCAGCTCCGACTCCGCCAACGGCTACACCGCCTGGGGCGGCCCCGACCCCTCGCCCCACATCGACGGCACCGTCGTCCCCTGCGCCGCCGCCGGGTCCATCCCCTTCAAGCCCGACGAATGCATCGCCGCCGTCCGCCACATGTACGACACCTACGGCGACACCCTCTGGAAACGCTACGGGCTCGCCGACGCCTTCAACCCCGCCACCGGATGGGTCGCCCACGATGTCATCGGCATCGACGTCGGCATCACCCTCCTCATGATCGAAAACCACCGCTCCGGCTTCGTCTGGCGCCAGTTCATGGCCAACCCCGAAATCAACCAGGCCATGCTCACCGCCGGCTTCCGCCCCCTCGCCAACGATACCACCGGCCAGGTCGCCCTCTTCTTCGACGGCGACGGCCCCAGCTACGCCCTGGCCAACGACCCCGCCCCCGCCGAGCCCGCCCCGGCCTCCAGTGAAGAATAAGCCCACCCCCTGCTTCCAACCCAAACCCCTCCGCCGCGCGTCACCCCGACACGCGGTTTTTTTCGCCCACTCTCGACGCCCCCCGCCCGCGGGTTACAATCCGCAGACGGCTCGGCCAAGGCCTGGGCGTGCCGCGTGGGACAGGGGTATTCAAAAGGGAGATCCAACGTGGCCCAAATCAAGGACAAAGTCAACCATTTCTTCGCCTGGGCACGCCAGGGCAAAAAACCCGTCTCCGTCGACGTCGCCCGCCGCGACGAAGACGCCGCGAACGGCAAAGACGTTTCGATCCAGCAGCTCAAGCAGGGCTACGGCGAAGTCGTCGAAACCATGAAAACCGTCCGTTCCCACCTCGAACAACAATCCAGCCGCAGCGAGCAGATGCTCGAACTCATGCGCGACCTCCCCGCCGTGCTCCAGTCCATCCCCGAAAGCACCCAGACCCAGACCCGGATGCTCGAAGCCATCCACACCAACCTCGACCGCCAGAACCAGACCACCGACCAACTCGCCTCCGCCATCACCGGCCTGACCTCCGCCGCCGGCCAGCAGGAAAAAGCCCTCACCCAGATCCGCGACCACCTCGCCGACGAAGACGACACCCGCGGCCAACTCAACCAGGGCGTCGCCGCCCTCAACGACACCCTCGGCCAGGTCACCGCCTCCAACCAGGCCACCCGCGAATCCATGGGCGCCGTCGTCGAGCAGACCCGCGTCAACGACGAACGCATGCGCCACATGTACCAGCGCAGCCAGAAAATGAACACCATGATGGTGCTCCTCTGCCTCGCGCTGGCCACCGGCGCCCTCGCCCTGGGCGGCTACATGGCCGTCCTCGTCAGCCGCGTCGTCGAACCCGCCCCGGCCGCCACCCAGACCACGCCCGCCGATGCCCCCGCCCCGAGCCCCACCCCCGAGGCCTTCATCGACCCCGCCCCCCACCAAAACCCCGGCCAGACCATCGACATCCAGGGCCCGCCCGCCCCCACCGACGGCTAACGCGCGTCGGCCCTACGCCCCCGTCGTCAGCGTAATCTCCGCCCGCTCGTCGTCGTACCCGATCGTCGCCCGGCTCCCCTCCACCAGGTCGCCCGCAATGAGCGCCTTGCTCAGCCGCGTCTCGAGCTCGCGCTGAAGCAGACGCCGCAACGGCCGGGCCCCGTACGCCGGGTCGAATCCCATATCCACGAGGTGTTCGACCGCCGCTTCCGTCAACTCCAGCGTGATCCGCTTGTCGTCCAGACGCTTCTGCAAGTCGCCGGTCAACAGCGTCACGATCTGCTTGAGGTCCTGTAACGACAGCGGCGAGAAGATCACCAGGTCGTCTACCCGGTTCAAGAACTCCGGCCGGAAGTGCGCCCGGACGTCCGCCAGCACCTGGTTCCGCGTGTGATCGGAAAGCCCCGGCTCGGCCGAGCCCGACACCACCGCGTCGTCCAGCAGGTACTGGCTTCCCAGGTTCGAGGTCATGATGACCACCGTGTTCTTGAAATTGACCGTCCGCCCCTGGCTGTCCGTGAGCTGGCCGTCGTCCAAGACCTGAAGCAGCGCGTTGAACACGTCGGGGTGCGCTTTTTCGACTTCGTCGAAGAGGATCACGCAGTAGGGCTTGCGCCGCACCGCCTCGGTCAACTGGCCGCCCTCGTCGTAGCCGATATACCCGGGCGGCGCCCCGATCAGCCGCGCCACCGCGTGTTTTTCCATGTATTCCGACATGTCCAGCCGGACCAGATTGTCCTCCGAATCGAACAGCGACGCGGCCAGCGCCTTGGCCAGTTCGGTCTTCCCCACGCCGGTCGGCCCCAGAAACAGGAACGAACCGATCGGCCGCTTGGGGTCCTTCAGCCCCGCCCGGGCCCGCAGCACCGCGTCGGCCACCGACTGCACCGCCGGGTCCTGGCCCACGACCCGTTCGTGCAGCTGGTCCGGCAGACGCAGCAGCTTCTGCCGCTCGCCTTCCACCAGCCTCGCCACCGGGATCCCCGTCCACCGGGCCACAATCTGCGCGATCTCTTCGTCCGTCACCGCGTCGCGGAAAAGCGACGGGCCCGCGGACGACGCCGCCGCACCCGACGCTTCGGACCTGGACTCCTCCGCCGCGAGCTGTTTCTCCAGCTCCGGCAGCCGGCCGTACTTCAGCTCCGCCGCGCGATCCAGGCTGTACGACTGCTGCGCCCGCTCGATCTCCCGCTTGGCCTGTTCGATCTGTTCCCGCAGGCTGCGCACCTTGTCGAGATCGCCGCGCTCGTTTTCCCATTGGGCCCGCGTGGTGTCGGCCTGCTCGCGCAGGTCGGCGAGCTCTTTCTGTAGCGCCCCGAGCCGCTGCTTCGACGCGTCGTCCGTCTCTTTTTTCAGCGCCGCTTCTTCGATCTCGAGCTGCATTACCCGCCGGGTCAGGTCGTCCAGCTCCGCCGGCATCGAATCCATCTCGGTCCGGATCATCGCACAGGCTTCGTCCACCAGATCAATCGCCTTGTCCGGCAGGAACCGGTCCGTGATATAGCGGTGGCTCAGCGTCGCGGCGTTCACCAGCGCCGCGTCGTTGATCCGCACCCCGTGGAATACCTCGAACCGTTCCCGGAGCCCGCGCAGGATCGAGATCGTGTCTTCCACCGTCGGCTGGTCGACCAGCACCGGCTGGAAACGCCGCTCGAGCGCCGCGTCCTTCTCGATGTGCTGCCGGTACTCGTTGAGCGTGGTCGCCCCAATGCAGTGCAGCTCCCCCCGGGCCAGCATCGGCTTGAGCAGGTTCCCCGCGTCCATCGCCCCGTCGGCCTTGCCCGCGCCCACGATCGTATGCAGCTCATCGATGAACAGGATGACCTGGCCGTCGGCCTGCTTGACCTCGTTGAGCACCGCCTTGAAACGCTCCTCGAACTCGCCGCGGAACTTCGCCCCCGCGATCAGCGCCCCCATGTCCAGCGCGAAAAGCCGCTTGTCTTTGAGCCCTTCGGGCACGTCGCCACGCACGATCCGCTGGGCCAAGCCCTCGGCGATCGCCGTCTTCCCCACGCCCGGCTCGCCGATGAGCACCGGGTTGTTCTTCGTCTTCCGCGACAAAATCCGGATCGTCCGGCGGATCTCCTCGTCGCGCCCGATGACCGGGTCCATCTTGCCCGTCCGCGCGTATTCGACCAGGTCCCGGCCGTACTTCGAGAGTGATTCGTACGTCGCCTCCGGATTGGCCGACTGGACCCGCTGGTTCCCCCGGACCTCGGTGAGCGCGGCCCGAAACGCCTCGAGCGACACCCCCAGGTCGCCCAGGATTTTCGCCGCCGGCGATTTGCCCCGCTCCAGCAACGCCAGGACCAGATGCTCCACGCTGACGTACTCGTCCTTGAGTTGGCTCGCCTGCTTATCCGCCGCGACCAGAAGCTGCTGAAGGCTCTGGGTGACCGCGACCTGACCCTGCGCCGCGCTGCCGCCCGACACGCTCGGCAGCGCGTCGAGGTGACGCTCCAACTCGGTAGCCACGAGGTCGGCGGGGCGGTTGAGCTTTTCGAGCAGCCGCGGCACGAGGCCGTCAGCCTGCCGGACCAGCGCGAGCATCAGGTGCTCGACGTCCGCCGCGTGGTGGCCGCGCTCGACGGCCAGGCTCTGAGCGGCCTGCAAAGCTTCCTGCGTTTTTTGGGTGAATTTGTTGGGATCCATGGTGAGGTGTTGGGTAATGGGTGATTCAGAGCTTCGGTGGAGGTACTAAGCTCGGGACTCGGATCGGCTAGGCTTCATCCAACTCGCGGAGCTTTTGGTAGAGGCTCCGCTGTTCGTCGCTGAGGGTCTTGGGGACATTGACCAACACCCGGACCAGGAGGTCGGCTTGAGCTAGGCCTTTGTCGGCGATGCGGAGGCGGCTGCCCGACGCGGTCCCGGACGGGATCGTCACGGCCACGGTGCTGTCGAGCGTGGCCACGTCGGCCTTCCCGCCCAGCGCGGCGAGGGCGGGAGAGATCTTCAGTTCCGTGGTCAGCGTGCCGTCGGTGCCCACGGTGAAGCGCGGGTCCGGGGCGACGTTGATCTTGAGCAGCAGGTGCTCGCCGCGGAGCCGGATCTTACTGCCCGGCTTGATCCGGGGGGGGATCTTGACGTCAAGTTTTTTCGGACCCGCCGGCCCGCCGGAAAGGGTGAGTTGGCGGGTGCCGCCGTGGTAGGCCTCGTGGAGGGAGACGGCGATCTCGGCTTCCTGCTCCCGCGGGGCGGTGTGCCCTCCCCTGGAGCCGGGCCCGCCGGCGCCCGCACCGCTGAACATCTGCCGGAAGAAATCGGAGAAGTCGCCGTCTTCGAACTGGAAGCCGCCGGCCTGGTGTCGGCCGCCGAACCCCTCGAATCCGGGGGGCGGACGGAAGTCCTGGCCGGCCTTGTAGTTTTGCCCGAAGCGGTCGTACTGCTGGCGCTTCTCGGGGTCTTTGAGCACCTCATAGGCTTCGCTGACCTTGGAGAACCGCTCGGCGGCGTCGGGAGCGTCGTTGCGGTCGGGGTGGAGCTCTCGGGCGAGCTTGCGGTACGCGCGTTTGATCACGTCGGCCGTGGCGTCACGGGCGAGGCCGAGGGTCTGGTAGTAGTCTTCGAACTTGATGGACATTCGTGCTCCGGGGGGCGGGGTTCCGGTGGAAGAGATGCAAACCGCTTGCCACGCGGTTTTTCCGTAAGTGTCTATTTTATATTGGTATGTTGGCCCGATTCGGAGCGTAGGGTGCCGGTTTGGCAGCCTAGAGACGCTGCCCGGTTTGGGTCTGGCCGGCCCGGTTAGCCTGCCAGAATCGCTCGGCGGTGGGGTCGTAGGCGGTCAGGTAGCCGTCGCCGCAGGCCCAGGTATCGATGCACAGGGCGAACCCCAGGTCGAGCACCAGGCCGTCCTTTTGCGAGGCGTGCCCGCAGACCATGGTCTTGCCCGAGGGATGGGGCTCGGCGGCGTAACATTTTTCCCAGAGGAGGGTCCGCGGGAGCTGCTGGTCGAGGGGCCGGGCCGGGTCGGCGTTGCCGTGGACGAAGAAGTGCTGGTCGGCGACGTGGATCAGGGTGGTGTTCTCGAGGAAGCGCCAGTGGCGTTCGGGGACCCGGGCCATGGCGTCGAGGTTGAGCGGGAGTCGGTAGGAGCGGAGGGTGGCGTCGCCGCCCGACGCGATCCAGTCGTCGAACGCGTCGCGGTCGTGGCGGGCGTCGAGCATCATCTGGTCGTGGTTGCCGCGGAGGGCGATGACTTGGGCCCGCTGGCTCAGCCGGCAGAGCCAATCGAGCGTGCCGCGGGTGTTGGGCCCTTTATCGACGTAGTCGCCCAGGAGCACCAGTTGATCGTCCGGGCGGAAGGGGACGGCTTGGGCGAGGGCCTCGAGCGCGGTGAGGCAGCCGTGGATGTCGCCGAGGGCGAGGGTGCGCATCCAAATAACCTAAGCTAAAAATGTGAGGATTGTTTGAAATGTGTATCCGGGCGGTGTCCGGGACACCGGGGGGTTGTCTTGAGATCGGCCTAGGGGACATCCAGGGCCCGGTTAGCCGTGGGCATCTCCCGAGGTGGGGGAGACGGTTGGCGGGGGGCGGGGGGCAACGGTTTCCGGAGAGGTTCCGGGAGCGGGGCGAGTCGAATAAAGAGAGTCCGGAGGTTTCCGAGGAAATTCCGGGGGGTTTCAGGCGGGGGGCAGGTTTTGCAGGCGGCGCCAGGCGCTGAGCTGACCCAGGTGGTAGGACTCGTGGTGGAGCATGACGTAGCCGAGCAACTCGGCGACGGCGGGGAAACGGGGCTGCCAGCGTTCGACCGGGGTGGGGCGGGTGAGGGTGTCCGCGGGGGCGGCGGCCAGTAGGTCCGCGACCCGCTGGTGCTCGGCGAGGTAGGTTTCGACCAGTTGGTCTTTGGGGAGGTAGGCCGAGGCGTCGGCGAGGGGCACGGACTTCATGCCGAAGCGGTGGCCGATCGGGTCTTCGGGGGTGCGCCCGTCGAGTAGTTCGGCGAGCGGCCCGAGGTAGGCGTGCAGGTGGCTGAGGACCCAGGCGGGGTGGTTGGCCCCGGGCGTGGGCTGGTGGGTCATCTGGGCGGGGTCGAGGTCGGCGACGAGGCGGCCGGCGAAGTCGGCCTGGGCGTTCCAGCCGTGGAGGAGCGTGCGGACGAGGAGCTGCTGCATCGGGGTATTTTAGCGCATCTTCGGAGACGCGGTGTGCGTCCGTCGGCGGCCGTTCGGGCGGGCCGCGGTCCGGGATGAGCCGAGGCAATCCTCGGCCGGGACTCTGCGTCTGCCCCGAGAGGGTGGGCAGGCGGGGAGCCCGGGCCGAGGGTGTACCCGGGCCGACGATCCGCGCTGCGGTGGGGGGGGCGGACTTGTCAAAGAGGGGGCGGGCGGTCGCTCCGCGGCGACGCGGTGGCGGGCGTCGCGGGGCGGAGGGGGGGGCAGACGGCGTCTGCGGTTGGAGCCGCCAACCCGCGGCCGGGCAGGCCCCGCTCCGACCCCGAGAGTCCCCGGCAAGGCGGTGTCTCGGGCATCGCCACGTCGGGGTCCGCGCCAGTCCCGTTCGCCCGGCCTATTGGCGGGGCGTCCCTTGCCTGGTGACGCCCCGCCGCACTCCGGGGTCCGGCTGCCGGGGGGTGGGGCGACACGATCGTGCGCATCCCGCGGGGAATCGGACCCGTCCGCGGCGAGGTAATCCGCGGACGGGGCGGGGGATAAGAAAAAATGACGGGCCGGCGTTTTTTGCGGCGGGCGGGGCCGGAGAGGTAGGGGCAGCGGAGCCGGGGGGGTGCGTGCCGAGAGCGTGCGTTCCGGGGGGCTTCCGGGGGGGCGGGGGCGATTCCGGGGGGTGATTCCGGGGGGGGTCAGGCGGAGAGGGGGGTGCAGAAGTAGGTGTGCTGGTCGCCGACGGTGACGGGGCGGAGCAGGTGGAGGCGCAGGAGGTTGCCCAGGCGGGCGGTGAGGTGGACCGAGAGGTCGGCGCGGTCGGTGAAGAGGTGGAGGACCGGGTCGGCGTCGGGGTCGAAGTGGCGGGTGCGCTCGGTGAGCTGGAGCAGGGCGCGGTGCTGACGGGCCCAGTCGCGGACGGCGACGAGTTCGACGATGGCTTCTTTGGGGGTCGGGGGGTCGCCCTGGGCGGCGTCGTGGCGGTGCAGGAGGTGGAGCCGGCCGGCGGCGTCGAGGGCGAGCTGGGTGTGCGGCTGGGCGGGGCAGCGGGCTTCGAGGGCGAGCCCGCCGGGGATCGACGCGGCGGCGTGGGGGTCGGAATCGATGAGTTCGACGAGGTCCACGGCGGCCGCGGCCGGGGACGGATCCGGGGTGTCGGGTTCGGCGGAAGGGGGAAACGGCGCGGGAGAGGGGGCGGCCGCGGCGCGCGGCGTGGGAGCGTCCTCGGGGTGGAGGGTGACGGGCTGGTCGAGGGGGGGCAGGGCCGGCTTGGCGGCGGGGGGGGCAGCGGCGGGCTCGGGGGCGGCCCGGGGCGGGAGGGGCTGGAGGGCTTTGAGCCAGTCGGCGAGGCGGGACCAGTCGGCGTGTTCGCCGGTGAATCGGCCGAGGGTGCGGCAGCGGGCGGGGATCATGCGCTGCTGGTCGCCGAGGAGCTCGAGGGGGGTTTCGAGGAGGTCGGTGACGGCGGACCGGAGCTTCTGGGCGGCGTTTTGGCTGGCGTCCGGGGGGGAGCCGACGACCATCAACCCGACGTGGGCCTGGCCGACGCGGGGGTCGGATTCGCGCAGTCGTTTAAGGAGGCGGTAGCCGGCGACGAGGGCGGCGTCGTCGGCGCCGCTGAGGAGGGTCCACGGTTCGAGGTCCAGTAGCCGAGGCAGGGCGTCGGGGGCGGGGTCGAGGTGGACCAGGACGGTGCGGACGGGGCTGACCCGGGCGGCGCAGAGCTGGTCGAGGACGTCGACGAGGTCGCGGCCGCGGAACCCGCCGGGGGGGATGCGGAGCGATGAGGCGGGAGCGGGGGCGGGGGCGGGTTGGCGGGCGTCGGCGGGGGGCTGGGTGGGTTCGACGAGTTCGAGGTCGAAGCCCTGGTCGTCGGCGTGGAGGAGGGCGACGGTGCCGTCTTTTTGGGCGAGGCGCTGGGCGTACTGGGTCAGCCAGGGGCCGGCCATGCCGGGGAGGTTGCCCAGCAGGACGGCCTCGACCGCGGCGGCGGGCGGCGGCGACTGGCCGAAGGCCGGAGGGGGGTCCTGCCCGGCGAGGCGGGGGTAGGGCGACGGGTCGGCCGGGGTTTCGGGGAGATCGGCGGAGGGGTGGGTGACGGGGGCGTCGTCGGACAGATCGCCGAGGGTGGGCTCGGGGGGCTCGGCCCGGGCGCGGTGGCGGGCGGCCTTGGGCGGGAGCTTGATGGGCGCGGGCCCGGAAAGCGGATCCCCGCCCCCCCCGGGAGTGACCCTGGAAATAGATCCAGCTGCGGGAGTGGTCTCGGGAGTGGCCGCCGAGGTTGTTCCGGGAGTGGCTGCCCGCGTCGTCTGGGCCTGGGGCGGGATGCCGAGGACGGCCTCGGGGCTGGATTCAGGATGAGGGGTGCTGCTGCCCGGGGAGGGGTGGCTTGGCGAAAGCGGGGCGCTTCCGGGGGCACTTCCGGGGTTGCTTCCGGGCTTACTTCCGGGGACGGGGGAGGTGGTTCCGGTGAGGAAGAGGTCGGCGAGGTCGTCGAGGGATTGGTGGGTGTGGTCATCCATGACGGGGGCCGGGGGGAGAAGGAGGGTTTACCGGGAGCAGGCAAAGGGGGAGGGGCGGGGGGATTAGGCGGGCGCGTTGATTTCGATGATGTTGTTGAGTTCGCCGAAGGGGTTGGATTCGACGGTACGGTTGAAGGGGTCCTGGACCCATTGGCCGTTTTTGACGAGCCGGTAGCGGTACCGGCCGGGGGGGACGTTGATGCAGACCCGCCAGACGCCGAGGTGTTCGTCGCGGATCATCGGGGTCTGGGCGGGGTTCCAGTTGTTGAAGTCCCCCGCAATCGCCAACCCCCCGCCCCCGGAAGTACCCCCGGAAGCGCCCCCGGAAACGGTGGCGGCGTTTGGCTGGGTGGGGGATGGGGTGCCGGGCTGGCGTGAGGCGGGGTTGGTTCCGGGGTTGGTTCCGGGGGTACTTCCGGGGGTGGGGGTGACTTGGTGGGCGTCGGCGGGTTGGACGAAGAGCACGCCGCGGGGGGTGTGGCGGACGCCGTAGAGCTTGGCGAGTTTTTCGCGGAGGTTTTCGGCGGGGGCGGGGCGGTCTACGCCGGGACCGTCTGCTTTTGCTGGCGAGAGGGTGGGTTCGGCCGCTTTCGGCTCGGCCGTACGTTGGTTGGCCACGGTGTCGACGAGCTCGGCGATGCGGTTGGGTGAGGCCGGGGCAGGGTGATCCGGGGCTTTGTCGCTGCGCTCCGCAGCCCTCGGTTTGGTGAGGGGCTCGGAGGGGACGCCCGGGGTGAGGGGCAGGCCCAGGGCGTCGGTGTCGGGATCGTCCTCGAAACGCTCGGCGAGGCGGGCGGTCTTGGCGGACAGGGCGCGGGCCCGCTCGACGAGTTCGGCCGCCCGGCTGAGGGCGGG
>JBCDDZ010000012.1:0-73817 GCA_039180025.1 Planctomycetota bacterium | reverse complement strand
CCCACCAGCAGGACCCCGAACGGCAGCCGCGATATCTGCTCCCCCAGCAGTTCGGTGAGGTAGCGCACCATCGGGTCGATCGGGTGCAGGAGGATCGCCGACAGCTTCCCGCTCACCACGTGGTGCTCGAACTCGTAGATGACCCAGACGATGGTCAATTGGCGAACGATAAACACCGAGATGAAATAGCGGGCCGCGTCCACCGCGGTGAACCCGGGGAACTTGCCGCTGGCCCCCGCCTCGACCCAGACCCCCATCATGATCAGGGGCAGCGACGTCGCGATGGCCCACAGGAAAATCTCCGTCCGGTACTGGCACATGTAGGCGTACCAGGTCGAAAGCATCGTGCGGAAGGTGCGGGGGGTGTAGGCGGACATTCGGCGATCTTGTTTCGGGTCGCGGCCTACGCGGCGGCCGCATGCCGGCTATTCCTCGACGGGGCCGGACGCGGAATCGAACAGGCGGGCGATCACGTCCTCGATCGGGGGGTCGGCGATCGTCAGGTCGATCACGCTGAGTTCGGTCAGCAGGCGGTTGACGGTCCCGGTGAGGCCGTCGCGTTGTACCAGCAGGCGGACCCGGTTGCCGTCAATCGACTCGACCTCCGCGTAGGCCTCCAGCCGCTCCCGCGGGACCGCTTCGCCCAGGTCCAGCCGGACCTCGCGAAACGGAGCAAACCGCTGGACCACCCCCTCGAGCGTGCCGTCGTACAAAATGGCGCCCCGATCGATCACGATAACCCGTTCGCAGAGCGCGGTGATGTCGGCCATGTAGTGGCTGGTCAGCAGGATACTCGCCCCGTGTTCCTGGTTGTAACGCTTCAGGAAATCGCGTACCGCGGTCTGCGCGTTCACGTCCAGCCCCAGCGTGGGCTCATCCAGAAACAGCACCTTGGGCTGGTGCAACAGCGCCGCGATCAGCTCGCACTTCATCCGCTGACCCAGCGACAGCTTGCGCACCGGCTGGGTCAGTTCCTGATCGAGTTGCAGCAGCTCCGAAAACGACTTGATCCGCGCCTCGGCTTCGTCGGGGGGGATGGCGTACACCGCGGCGTTGACGCGCAGCGAATCCATTGCGGGCAGGTCCCAGAGCAGCTGCTGCTTGTTGCCCATCACCAGCGTGATCTGCCGGAGAAACGCTGCCCGCCGGCGGAAGGGCTCGTGGTCCAAGACCCTCACCGTCCCGGCGGTGGGGTAGATGAGCCCGGTGAGCATCTTGATCGCGGTCGTCTTGCCCGCGCCGTTGGGCCCCAGGAAGCCGACGATCTCCCCCGGGGCGATCTCGAACGACACCCCACGCACCGCCTCGATCTCTCGGTACCGGCGGCGGACAAAGTGCCCCACCGTGCCGCGGAGCCCCGGCTTCTTGTCCGCGACGCGGTAGGTTTTCACGAGTTGGTCGGCGACGACGCTGGGCACGGCGCAATTCTAACCGCGGGTGAAGATACACTGTCTTGATGCGATTGTTTATCGTGTTTTTGCTGAGCGGCCTGGCCCTGGCGGTTGATCGGGCCCACGCACAGCCCACCGACCAGGCGGAGCCGACGGCTTCCCCGGCCCCCGCTTCGCCCGAAAATCAAGATCTGTCGCTGAGCCTGCGGGAGGATCTCGGCCGGTTCAACTGGCTGGGCGCGGGGCGCGACATCTGGTACGCCGAGCTCTTCCACGCCGGGGGCAACCCGATCCGGCTGAACCAGCTCGTGATCGCGCTGCTGGTCATTGCCATCGGCCTCTGGGTCTCGCGGCAGGTCGCCCAGCGGGTCGGCCGAAGGGTGAGCAAGGTCAAGCGGGTCGACGCCAACTTCGCCGCCGCGATCCAGAAGATCGTGTTCTACGCCCTGTGCGTCGTCGTGTTTTTCACCGCGCTGCCCATCGCCGGGATCCCGATGGCGATCTTCACCGTGCTCGGCGGCGGGGTCGCGCTCGGGATCGGGCTCGGGGCACAGAACCTTTTTAATAATCTGATCTCCGGGCTGATCCTGATGTTTGAGCGCCCGATCCGGCTGGGCGACATCGTCGTCGCCGGCGAACAGGAGGGGCGGGTCGAAGACATCGGCAACCGCTGCACCCGCATCCGGCGGTTCGACGGCATCGACGTCCTGGTCCCCAACTCGTCCCTGCTCCAGCAACCCGTGGTCAACTGGACGCTCAAAGACGCCAACATCCGCGGCAGCGTCACCGTCGGGGTGGCCTACGGTTCGCCGGTCGAACAGGTACGCGACCTGATCGGCAAGGCCGCCGCTGAGCACCCCCGGATCCTCCGCGAGCCCCCGCCCGAGGTCTTGTTCACCGATTTCGCCGACAACACCCTGAACTTCGAGGTCTATTTCTGGGCCAACGTCACCCGCCCGCTCGACCTCCGCCGTATCCAAAGCGATCTGCGTTTCCACATCGACCAGCTCTTCCATGAAGCGGGAATCGTCATCGCCTTCCCGCAGCGCGACGTCCACCTCGACACCCTCCGCCCCCTGGAAGTCCGCATGCTCCAATCCCCCGCCCCCGCCTCCGGAAGTCCTTCCGGAAGTTCACCCGGAACCGCCCCCGATGCCAGACCGGGATCCCCCGCAGAGCCGCGTCATGAAGCGTAAGAAATACCGCCCCGCACGCGTCGGCCGCAAGCTCGGCCACGCCCTGGACCACACCGTCGCCCATGCCGCCGACACCGTGTCCAAGACCGCCGCCACCGTCGGCCACGCGCTCACCTCAACCCTCCGCCTCTCGGGGCTCACCCACCGAAACCGCGAAGACCTGCATCAAAAGCCCGCCACCCCCGGCGCGGCCCCCGGCATCGAGGGGTTCGCCGATCGCCATACCCCCCCGCCCCCCGGCACCATCCAGATCACTGTCCACGACATCGGCCCCGACACGCTGGAAACCTACGAACGTGAGGACCTCACCGCCCTCCTCCAGGAAACCCCCGTCGACCCGATCCATACCCGCTGGATCAACATCGACGGGCTGCACCCCTGGGTCGTTCAGCAGTTTGTCGATCATCTGGGCTTCCACACCCTCGCCGCCGAGGACACCCTCCACGTCCCGCAGCGGCCCAAGGCCGAGAGCTACGACGACCACCTCTTCGCGGTCGCCCGCATGATGCGTCTCGCCGACGACCAGCTCACCGCCGAGCAGGTCTCGTTTTTCCTCAAAGGCCGGCTCCTGGTCACCTTTCAGGAAAACACGTCGGAGCACCACCGCGGCGACGTCTGGGACCCCGTCCGGGCCCGCCTCAAAGTCGCCGACAGCCGCATCCGGCTGCGCGGCCCCGACTACCTGCTCTACGCCCTGATCGATGCGGTGATCGACCACTGCTTCCCGGTCCTCGAACGCTTCGGCGACATCCTGGAAGACCTCGAGCCCCGGGTCATCGAAAACCCCAGCCCGCAGCTCATCGCCCACATCTACGGCGTCAAACGCGAGCTCGCCCTGCTCCGCCGCGTCCTCTGGCCGACCCGTGAGCTGGTCAACCACCTGATGGCGGAAACCACCGCCGAGATCACCCCCGAAACCAAGCTCTTCCTCCGCGACGCGCAGGAACACTGCGTCCAACTCGTCGAGATCATCGAGACGTTCCGCGATATGACCGCCAGCCTCACCGACCTGCACATGTCCGCCGTGGGCAACCGCATGAACGAAGTCATGAAGTTCCTCACCATCATGGGCACGATCTTCATCCCTATCACCTTCCTCGCGGGGATCTACGGCATGAACTTCGAGCACATCCCCGAACTCAAACACCGCTACGCCTACCCGATCTTCTGGATCGCCTGCGGCACGATCACCCTCGGCCTGCTCGCCTGGTTCTACCGCAAAGGCTGGATCGGCTCGCGCGGGTGAATCCGCGCCCGCACAAGCCCTGCGTTTGCGTTGAAGCTTCGCAGCGACATTGAAAATATCCGGCGGCCCAGAGCCCGAGCGTGGCGTACCGCCTCAGCCCGGGGTTCCGTCGTTTGCCGCCGACATCATCTCATCTGCCGCGGCGAACCCGCTGCGGGCTGCCCCCTCCATCGTGGCCGGCCACCCCGTCGCGGTCCAGTCCCCGGCCAGCCACAGGTTCCCGATCGCGCCCGCCACCGGCGGACGCAAAGCGTCGACCCCCGGCTCACATGAAAACGTGGCCCGCCGTTCTTTCACGACCCGCCCCTCGATCAACTCCGCGTCGCCGCCGCCGGGCACAAAGCGGCGCAGCTCCCCAACCGCCAGGTCCAGGATCTCCGCGTTGGGCTTATCGAGTAAATCATGGGCGGCGCTCACGACGCCGTGCAAATGCTGCGCGTCCCGCCCGTCCTCCCAGCCGCGGTTGAAAAACCACTGGATCGGCGAGCCGGTCAGCACCACGTGCGGCAGGGTGGTCGTCACCGTGTGCTTGGGCGAACGCACCCAGAGGTGGAGCCCCACGATCGGGCTGGTGTTGAGTTCACCGAGCCGCTGCAGCCGCGGGTCGTCGGCTTTCATCGCGGGGCCCGCCATCCGATCCAGGGCCTCAAACGGGAGGGCCGATACGTACGCCGCCGCCTCCAGCCGCCGCCCGTCGTTGAGCCGCACCGCCGTCACCCTCCGCCGGCCCGCATCGTAATCCAGCCCCTTGACCCCCGCGGTCTCGATCCCGCCCCCCGCCGCCGCGATCCGCCGCTCCGCCGGGCCGTATAGCTCGGCCAGGGGCACCCGCGAAAGCCCCATCTCGTAGCCCGATCGGCTCGCCAAAAAACCCTCCTGAAAAACCTGCAGCGCGTAGCCCGCCGCGCACCGGTCCAGGGTTTGGTTGCACGCGCTAACCACCGTCACTTCCCAGAACCGCTCCACGGCCCGGGCCGGCTGGCGTTGCTGTTTGAGCCACTCGGCGAAGCTGATCGCGTTGAGCGCGTTACGCCGGGCCAGCGGCACCGCACGGATCGCCCGCATCGCGCGGGCGATCGCCCACTTGTCTCCCCACGTCAGCCCCCGGAACCGCATGAACGCCGGCGCGAAGTGCAACGGCACCGGCAGCCCGCTCGCCGCCAACTCCGCCCGCGTCCCGTCGCCGTGGACGAAGTAGAAACGCCGGTGCCATTCGATCCGGTCGGCCACACCGAGTTGTTCGTACAACTCCGTGATCGCGGTACAGCAGCGCATCACCACGTGCTGACAGTTATCCAAAAGCTCTCCGGTCGCCGGGTCGGGCATACTCGTCGCCCGCCCGCCGAGCCGGGGCCGCATCTCCACGAGGATGACCCGCACCCCCGCGTCGGCCAGGCGGAGCGCCGCGGCGACCCCCGCCACCCCGCCGCCCATCACCAGCGCCGACGCCGGCAGTCGTTTTGCTTGGTCTTGGCTCATCATTGCGTCACGCCGTGGTCCCCGAAGGCCCGCGTTCGGAGCCCGTATCGAGCACCCACCGCTTGGCCAACGCCCCGCCGACCACCGCCAGCTTGGTCGGCAGCGACAGGCCGACCCGGCCGCAGAGCACCCGGTCGGGCCGCCGCGCGATCCGTTCGAGCAGCACGCGGTACGTCCGCATGATCGCCCAACTCGTGGCTCGGCAGTCGCGTGTGAGGTGTTGTTCCAGCCCGGCCGACGCCGCGTAGTACGCTCGGGCGCGGTCGATCTGAAACCGCATCAGCGCAAGAAAATCCGCGCTCGCGGGGCCGGCCCGGAGCTGGTCCGGTGAGACCCCGAAACGCGCCAGCTCGTCAGCCGGCAGATAGACCCGGCCCCGCTCGGCATCCTCCGCCACGTCACGCAGCACGTTCGTGAGCTGGAGCGCCACCCCCCGCCGCTCCGCCAGCCCCCCCACCGCCGGGTCCCCGTCGTCTCCCCACACCTTCACGCACGTCAGCCCGACCACCGACGCGACCCGGTAGCAGTAGCGCTCAAGCTGCCCAAAATCTTTTACCGCCACCGTCCCTAGATCATCGACCTGCCCATCGAGCATCGCGTGCAGGTGCCCAACAGGGATGCCGTAGGTATCCACGGTGTCGCGCAGCGCCAACCAGAGCCCACCCGGACCGGGCTGCGGCGCGGCGGGGTCGATGGCCGCGACCGTTTCTTGACGAAAAGAATCGATCACCTCGGCTCGATCCGGCCCGGCCCCGGGGCCGTCCGCCAAGTCGTCGGCCGTCCGCATCCAGGCGTAAATGGCGAAAATCGACGACCGCTTAGGCTCCGGGGTCAGCCGCATCCCGCGGTAGAAATTCCCCGCCGCCCGCCGCGCCAGCCGGCGGCAGTAGGTATAAGACGCTTCGAGTTCGGGGGACATCGGCCGACGCAAGGACGCGTAGTTTAGACCGTTCGGCGAGTCTCGGCCCCGGGTCACCGGCCCGACGGTCCGCGACGCCCCGCGGTCACGAGGCGTCCGACCAACACCCGGCCGACCAACGCCGCTTTCTCCGCTCGGTTCAGCCGCGGACGTGCGGTCCAGGTATCGAACCCCCGGCGTTCGATCTTACGCAGCACCGCCTCGCCGCCCAGCGTGAACAGCTTGAGCTGTCCGCGGAAGCGGGGCTTCACCCGCGGCCAAAGCTCACGGCCTCGCGCAAACATCGGCCGGGTCCGCCCCACCGCGTCCGCGACCGCCGCTTGTACCGCCGGCAAGACTTGAGCCTTTGCTTCGGGGCTTAGCAAGCCCTGGCCGAGAGCACACGCCCCGCAGCGTGCTGCGTCATCCAAACGGGTCAGACGCTCGAGCGTGTCGAGAGACAGCCCGTGCTTCTCCGCGACCTCGCCGGGCAGGTAGATCCGGCCGCGCTCGAGGATGTCGCGCCGCAGGTCCTGCCAGAAATTCGTGAGCTGCAGCGCGGTACACGTCGCGTCGGACAGCCCGAAGCTGACGTCGTCCCGCACGCCGAACATCATCAGGACCAGCCGGCCCACGGGGTTCGCGCTGCGGGTGCAGTAATGCATCAGCGTATCCCAGGTGGCGTAGCGGGCGACCGTTTGGTCCTGGACGAAGGCGTCGATCAGGTCCGCGAAGAGGCGTTCGGGCAGCCCGTGCTTTTCGGCCACGGGCCGCAGGGTCACGAACACCGGGTGCCGCGGCCTGCCGGCGTAAAGCATCGCCAGTTCTTCCCGCCACCAGTGCAGAAGCTCCGTCCCGCGTCCGGGTTCGGCGACGATCGCGGGGGCGTCGGCCAAGTCGTCGGCCCAGCGGCAGAAAGCGTAGACCGCGAAGAAAGCTCCGCGCAGCTCACGCGGCAGCAGACGAGAAACCACCGAAAAATTTTCCCCGTGGGCCCGGGTCACTTGCCGGACATAGGCCTTGGCCTCGGCGAGCGGGAGGGTCGCGCGGGTCTGCGGGCCATAGGCTTCGAGGTCGCGGATAACAGACATGGGCGGGGTTCAACGCGGGGGGTAGTGGGCGCTCACCCGCCCATCAGTTGGTCCATCCCCGGGAGGTTCATCCCGCCGGTCAGCGACGCCATCTCGGCCTGCACCATCGCCTGGGCCCGGTCGAGCGCGGCGTTGGTGGCGGTGAGGATCAGCTCTTCCACTTGAGGGTGATCTGGGCCGCCGTCGGGCGGGGTGAGGGTGGCGAGAACGGCGGGGTCGAGGTGGACGGCGACGACGCGCAGCCGGCCGTTGACGGTGACGCGTACCGCGCCGGCTCCGGCGTCGCCCTCGGCGGTCTTTTGCTCAAGGTCGGCCTGCACGGCTTCGAACCTGGCTTTGAGCTCGCCGGCGTTGCCGAGCATCCCGGCGAGTTGTTTGAGTTGTTTCATCTGGTCGAACATGGTGGCGGACTTTCGTAGTTAAGACAGAGAAGCTGGGGGAGGGGGATCGGCCCGGCGGGCGTCGATTAGGCTGGCGTCGGGGAAGACGTCGAAGACCTCCCGCACCAGGGGGAGGTTCAGGGCGTCGCGGCGGTCGACGTGGCGGGCGCTGCCGGCGGTGGGGCCAGGCGCAGACGGCGTGTCGGTGGCGGGCGTCTGGGGATCGGGCGGGTCGTCGGGGCGCGGCGGGGGTTTGTCGGCGGCCTCCACGCGGACCTTGCGGCCCAGGAGCTGGGTCAGGGTATCGGCCACGCGCTGGAGCCGGGGCCCGGTGGCGACGTTTTTAACGCCGCCGGCGAAGGTCATCGTGGGGACCAGCAGGGCGACGGCGGGGTCGCGGTCGGCACGGATGGCTTGCAAACGGAAATGGTCCATCCACGCGGCGGCGTTGGTCTGGCCGATCGTGTCGAGGACTACTTTCCAGATGGCGGCGGGGTCGGCGGGATCCAGATGGGCCGGCGGTTCGGGAGAGGACGAAGCCACGCCGAGGGAACCTTCCGGGCCGGCGTCGGCGGGCGGGCGGGCCGTGGACGGGGCAGCGCCGGTGGGACGGGGGGCGCGAGACGGGGCCGCGGGGCCCGAGGCGGCGTCGGGGCGAGACGCGGGATCAACGGTTAACTTTTTTTTTTGGTCGGCCGAAACCGGGAGCGCCGCTTGGCCGGCCAAGACGGCGGCGACATCGGCCATCTTCTCGGCGAGGGCGAGGCGGACCACGGTGGCGTCGAGCAGGGCCCGGGGGTTGCTGCTGGATTTACCGAAACGCTGGAGGTTTTCGCAGAGGGCGATCATGTGGACCAGGCCCGGGGCGTCGAACCGCTGGGCCTGTTTGACGGCGGCGGGCTTGGCGTCTTCGGAAAGCTCGACGAGGTCGCTGTCGGGGCCACAGGCGGCGAGGAGCATGAGCTGACGGAAACGCTCGATCAGGACTTCGACCAGTTGGTCCTGGGCGATGCCGCGGTGGAGCAGGTCGGCCACGGCGGTGAGAGAGGCTTTAAGGTCGCCGTCGGCCAGTGCGTCGACGAACGCGGCGATCAGCTCGTGGTCGGGGAGGCCGAGCATGGCTTGGAGCGCGGCGGCGGTGAGGGGGGACTCGCCGGTGGCCAAAAGGCGGTCCATCAGCGACAGGGCGTCGCGCATCGAGCCGTGGCCCAGCCGAGCGACCTGCCAGACGACTTCGGCCTCGGCGTCCACGCTTTCACGCTGGAGCACCTCGCGGAGGTGGTCGGCGATCTTGGCGGTGGCGATGTTGCGGAAGTCGAACCGCTGGCAGCGGGACTGGATGGTCGCGGGGACTTTGTGGGGCTCGGTCGTGCAGAGGATGAACTTGACGTGTTCGGGGGGCTCTTCCATGGTCTTGAGCAGCGCGTTGAACGCGGCGCCCGAGAGCATGTGGACCTCGTCGATGATGTAGATCTTGTAGAGGGCGTGGGCGGTGGGCGAGAGGCCGGCGTTGGCGATGAGCTGGCGGGCCTGGTCGACGGAGTTGTTGGACGCGCCGTCGATCTCGATGACGTTGAGGTCTTCGCCGCGCATGATGGCGTCGGCCATACGCTGCTGGATGTCGTCGGGGGGGTAGGCGGCGCCGGGGGCTTCGGGGGCGTCGTCGATGGTGGCCGGGGCGTTGATCGCGCGGGCGAAGATGCGGGCCATCGAGGTCTTGCCGACGCCGCGGGTGCCGCAGAAAAGGTAGGCGTGGGCGACCCGCTGGGAGCTGATCGCGTTGATGAGGGTCGACGCGATGGGCTCCTGGCCCACGACGGAGCCGAAGGACTGCGAGCGGTAGCGGCGGGCGAGGACGGTGTAGGCCATGACAAACGACAAGCGATGGAAGTTTAGAGCCTAACAAGACGTTGACGCGGGTTCTAGCCCCCGCCGCCGACGCGGGGGCCCCGGGCTCTGGCCGCTGATCGCTTAACCTACGCCCGGTGGACAGACGGCCAGGACACCGACGGCACCGGGCAGACGACGCTTAGGGCTGCTCCGGTCAAGGCCTGACCCGGTTCGCGAGACCACCCGTGCATCGGGCCCGGCCGCCTGTCCACGGGGCGGATCGGCCGAACCACGAACGATACCCCCCGGGGCGTCGCCGGGCAAGCCGGCGGGCGTTCGGCGGCCGCGGCGGGGTGGCGGGCGGCACCGAAGCGGAACGCCCGAGGGCAACGCGTGGCGGTCCCGTCTATGATGAATAGTCAGCGGCCGGCGTTTCTGATAGGCCCGATCCGGACCGGTGGCATCTCCGAAAGTGCTCTTTATGGTCTTGTTCATCCTCCGCGGTGCGTTCCTGGTGCTGGTCGCGGCGGTGATCTCGCTGTTCGTTGGGTCGGAGTTTCAGCGGCAGGGGCGGTTCGGGTTCGGGACCGTCGCCGCGATTATCGGGCTGACCGTCGCGCTGGCGACGCTGGTCATCGTGCTGGACGTGAGCTCGAAGCACAAGCGTCTGTCATCGATTTCAGGCGTCTTCCTCGGGCTGGTCGCGGGGCTGGTCGCAGCGTACGCGCTGTCGTTCGTGGTGGATTTGATCGGAGTGTATATCGCTCCGGACGACGTGAGCGACGAGCAGGGGATCGCCCGGGCCGAGGCACTCAATAACCTGCTGCGGGGGGTGAAAGTCGTCATCGGGCTGGTCACCTGCTACGTGGCGATCTCGCTGGTGATCCAGACCAAGGACGATTTCAGGTTTGTGATCCCTTACGTCGAGTTTGCCAAGGAGATCCGGGGCAATCGGCCGACGCTGCTGGACACGTCCGTCATCATCGACGGACGGATCCTGGAGATTATCGAGACGCGGGTGCTTCAAGGCACGCTGGTGGTCCCGAAATTCGTGCTCGACGAATTGCAGCTGATCGCGGACTCGGCGGACGGGATCAAGCGGTCGCGGGGGCGGCGGGGCCTGGACATCCTGCAGAAGCTCCAGGCTTCGACGCTGGTCGAGGTTCATATCGAAGAGAAGGACGCGGAGGGGTCCAACGTGGATCAGAAACTGATCACGCTGGGGCAGGCGATGCGGGCCCGGGTGATGACCAACGATTTCAATCTGAATAAGATCGCGACGCTGCGGGGCGTAGACGTGATAAATCTGAATGACTTGGCCAAGGCGCTGCGGCCGGTGGTGTTGCCGGGCGAACACATGAACGTAAAGCTGGTCAAGCCCGGTGAGGCCGGGACTCAGGGCGTCGGCTACCTCGACGACGGGACGATGGTGGTGGTCGAAGGGGGACGGACCCACCTGGGACATCACGTGGACCTGGTGGTGACTTCCACGCTGCAGACCTCGGCGGGGCGGATGATCTTTGGGCGGTTCGCCCGAGAGGACGACGCAGTTCCGGCAACCTCCGCAGACCCAAGGCCCGCAAACCGCGGCACCCCCTCCTCCGGCAACGCTACATCTGATAAACCGGGGCCCGCGAGTCAAACCGACTCCGAATCAGAAGATCAGGCCCCTACGCCGCCGGCAAAAACAAACGATCCGCTGAAGTCACGGCCCTCGAATCCCCCGGAACGTACGGGTTCTTCCTCACACCGGAACCCCCGCCGCGGCTGAATCTCGGAGCCTCCACGGGGTGCAGCGAGCAGGCGGAGGCCGGTTTGTAACCTTTGTACAAGATATGCAGCCCCCCGCCGCGGGATGGGGGCTGGTTTTGCTTTTTTTTACGCAGGTCGGTGGCCGTATCTTGGAGCGGTGGTAGTTTTGGTTCCATCGAAGGGGGTGGTGTCTTCAACCCGCGGCAAAGTGCCGCAGGACCCCACTCAACACACCGTCGCCGAAAAAGCACCCCGCGGGGGTGTGGGCGATCCGTCTAACCGAGGCCGGCCGACGCCGGACCGATTGCAAAGGGAACCCTGTCATGATCGCAAAGCTTCTCCCCACGTTCGCTCTCTCCGCCGCGGCCGCTGTCGCGCTAGTCGCCAGCCCCGCTCAAGCCGGAGGGTCGATGCCCAGCTCGGTGCACTGGCTCCACGGCAACGGCGGCTTGTCCAAGTCGCACACCATCCACTCGTCGGGCGTGGACATCACCGCCACCGCGACGGCGTACGACGCCGCAGAGAAAGATACCTACAGCGCTCACGTCGGACAGTACAGCGGCGGCCTGGGCGTTACCAACAGCGTCTACCAGAAGCGTAACTGGCGTGGCCAGATTAAGACCTACTCAAACGACGGCAGCCACACCGTCGACGGCAAGGGCTACGACGACACGCTCTGGCTGAACTTCTCCAAAGAATTCAACGTCCACGGCGCCCTGTTCACCCACGTCGGCAAGAAGTTCGAAGACGTGGAAATCGTGGACGGCAACGGCGGCGTGCTCGGACGCTTCGGCCTCTCGGGCGTCGCGAACCACAACGGCTACGCCTACCTGGACCTCAAGGGCCTGGACTACTCGGGCAGCAAGATCGGCTTCACCGCGTTCGGCGACTACGACTCCTGGAAAGTCAAAGCCGTTAAGGGTCACGCCGTCCCGACCCCCAGCGCCGCGGCCGCCGGCCTCCTGGGTCTCGCCGCCCTCACCGCCCGCCGCCGTCGGCAGGCCACCGAAGAAGTCGTCGAACAGGGCTAATCCCCCACTCGCCTGACCTCCCTGACCGAGCCCACGGCCTAACCGCCGTGGGCTTTTTTTGCTTATTACACGCCGAAGCCAATGGCCAGAGAGGCTGTTCTTCATTCGCCAAAAATCAAACATCAAGATACCCCCACGAAAGAAAAAAACACTGGTCCTGTTTTTCCCTTGTACCTTGATCTTTATGGCTCGTATCGCCCCCACCGCCCGAACGCTGATCGATGCCGCCCGCGACCTCGCCGCCGACTGCGATCGGCTGCGTTTCGCACCGCCGGTCACCCACGTTTACAATCCCCTGGCCTACGCCCGGCCGATGCACGAGCAGTACCTTGCCCGCTTTGCTCAGACCCCTAAGCGGGTGCTTCTGCTGGGCATGAACCCCGGGCCTTGGGGGATGGCCCAGACCGGCGTGCCCTTCGGCGAAGTCGCCGCGGTCCGCGGCTGGATGGAACTCGACGCCCCCCTGGCCCCCGGCACCGCCCCTTCTCCCCAGACCCTGACCCCACACCCCAAACGCCCCCTCGAAGGGCTGGCGTGTCAGCGCTCCGAGGTGTCCGGCCGCCGGCTCTGGGGGCTGATGCAAGACCGATTTCAGACCGCCGAGCGCTTCTTCGAACAGCATCTGGTCGTCAACTACTGCCCGCTGGTCTTCATGGAAGAATCCGCGCGGAACCGCACCCCCGACAAGCTCCCCGCCGAGGAACGCCACCCGCTCGAAACCGCCTGCGACGCCCACCTGCGTCGCATCGTCGAAACCCTCGGGCCCGCTTTTCTGGTCGGGGTGGGTAAGTTTGCGCAAGCCCAGGCCCGCCGGGTGCTCGCCGAAGACTTCCCGTCGGTGACCGTCACCAGCATCCTCCACCCCAGCCCCGCGAGCCCCGCCGCCAACCGCGGCTGGGCCGCGCAGGCCACCCAGCAATTGCTCGATGCCGGCGTGTGGGACGACGCCTAGAGCGTCTTTCGCCAGTAATCGCCATCGGTCATGATGCAGGCTTGCACGCAAGAGTCTTGCCCGATGACCAATTCCAGAGACCGACGCGAACGTGTCGCACGGGCGGTCCGACGGGGCCGGCCCCTCGCCGAGATCGCCCGGACCTACGGCGTCGAGCGTTCGACAATCCGGGCGTGGCGTGACCGGGCCGTCCGCGGTGAGTTAGCCCCCGGCTCTGCGCCGCCCCGGGGCCATACCAAGCTGACCAATACGGATCTACAAATACTCGAACGCGAGGTCGCGGCCGATCCCGGCATGACGCTGTGGGAGTTGCGGGGCAAACTCAGCGTGAAGGTCGCGGAATCGACGGTCCACCGGGTGTTGCGGAAGCTGGGGCTGTCGTTAAAAAAAGTCGCTGACCCCCGGGAGTCGCGGTGGAACCGAAGCGGCCCGACGTCGCCGAGCGTCGCTAAAACTTCTCGATCGCCCGCCGCTTTGTGCCGCCGAGGTGTGGTTCCTGCCGCCGTACTCCACAGACCTCAACCCGATCGAGAAGCGGTGGAGCAAGGTCAAAGCGTGGGTACGCAAGCCCCGTCCCCCGGACTTCGACGCGATCGGCGAAGCCTTGGTTTAAGTCCTACGCACCGTCACCCCCGAAGCGTGCCGCAACGACTTGCGAAGCTGTGGATATGGCGATTCAGGATGCAAGACGCTCTACGACATCTCAACTACAAGCGCTGTGCTTAACGTGGTCAAGCCTATAAGGTGACTCTCCGTCACCGGTGGGCTTTCATTCGGCAGGACGCTGCGGGTGAAATCGACGGCGCTAAATATTTCCATGACCCTCACCCCGGCCGGGTTCCGGTATGTTCTCGCGGTTGTTTCGACTCTGGCTTTTTAGTGCCGATCGCTTTTTAGGCCCAAGAGGGTAAACGCGACTGAGAGGCGTAGCGCTCCGGGTCGTCCCCTCGATCATTCGCGCTGCGGCTAATCGGAATCAGCGCCGACAACCCCCGCAACCTCGACCGCTGAAACCTGCGAGCCTTCGACGTCTGCGATCGGAACCAGGCTGGGGCGTGGGGTAGCGTCGAACGAATTCTGTACGATCCCGCTCGCCGCGTAACCGCCCAAGGCCAAGGCCGCGAACGCTGTCACCACCGCGCCGGCGACCCGCACCGGGGCCCGCGGCGTCGTCACCGCGTCGTCGGGTTTCCCAAAGAAACACGCCATCGCGATCCGCAGGTAATACGCCGCCGAGATCGCCGAGTTGAGGACGATCATCACCGCCAACGCCACGTAGCCCGCATCGAACACCCCCCCGATCAGGTACACCTTGCCCAAAAACCCCGCCAGCGGCGGCATGCCCAGCAGCGACAACATCGCCACCAGCATCACGCCCGCCAACACCGGGTTCTTCCACCAAAGCCCAGCGATGTCGTCGTAGGTCACGCCGCTCTCGGCGTCGGCCGCGGCTTTCTGCGAACCGGGCCGGAGACAGGCAATCACCGCGAACGACCCCACCGTCGCCATCGCGTAGGTCACCAGATAAAACAGCACCGCGGCCACTCCGTTGCCCAGGGCCGCCGACGAGCCGTCGGCCGTGATGTAGTTCGTGTCCCCCGAACCCAGCCCCGCCACCAACCCGGTCAACAGATACCCCGAGTGGGCGACCGAACTGTACGCCAGCACCCGCTTCAGGTCCGTTTGGATCACCGCCAGAACGTTGCCCAGCGTCATAGTCAGGATCGCGATCCCCGCCAGCAGCAGCGCGATCGGCTCGGGCAGCCCCGACGCGCCCGGCTGGTTCCAGCCCACCAGCGCCAGGATCAGAATCAGCGCCGCGAACCCCGCGGTCTTCGGCACCACCGCCAGGAACGCCGTCACCGGCGTGGCCGCCCCTTGATACACGTCCGCCGCGTAGACGTGCATCGGCACCGCCGCGATCTTGAAGCACAGCCCCAGGATCGCCAGCATCGTCCCAACAATCATCAGGTCGCTCACCCCCTGCGTCTCCACCGCGTGGCGGATCCCCCCCACCACCGCCCCCGCGTCGTCGTATACCGCAAACGCGGTGAAACCCGTCGCCCCGTAAATCAACGCGAACCCGTAGAGAAACACCGCCGCGGACAATGCGCCGAGGAAAAAGTACTTGAGCGCCGATTCCTGCGCGATCTCTCGGTCGCGGCTGGTCGCGATCATCACGTAGGTCGGCAGGCTCGTCAGCTCCAACGCCAAGAACAGCCACACCAGGTCGGTCGCCCCCGCCGTCAACATCACCCCGGTCAGACTCAGCAGGAAGAAGCAGTAAAACTCGCCCCGCACCGAGTTCCCCGGGTCGAACGCCGCCGCTTCCGATCCGCGCGTCTGCCGTAGCTTCTCCGGCACCCCGATGTTCACCATCAATAAAATCAGCCCCGCCGCCAAGGCCAGGCACTTCACGAAAGGCACCATCCCCGAAAACCCCAGCGGGTGGTCCGCCGCTGGCAACATCACCGTCACCACCCACGCCGACACCATTGCCCCCGCCGCGACCCATGGCGTCGCTCGGCGTACCGCCGCCCAGGGCGACAGCCCCGTTGCCAGGCAGCACACCGCCCCCAGCAGCATCACCATCTCCGGCCAAAGCGTCGCCAGCTTGTCGGTAAACTCACTCATTGGTCGTCTCCGGAAGCTTGCGTCATATCCCTCGACGTCCCCGCCACCTCCGCGATGGGTCCTGAAATCGACACGGGACCGGAAAAGCTAATGCTGCCGTTCCTGCGACTCGTTATTTCGTCCGCCACATCACCTGTCTGGCCGACCACCGTCACGTCCGCATCTCCAAAGAGACGATCCATCTTCGCACCCATGAGGTTCGGGACAGCCGAAACCGCGGTGGTCGCCACCTTCTCCTGCCCCCCCCGATCGCGGCGAGACGCCGTTGATGCCACCTCGGTCGCTCCACCGACCCGAGCCTGCTCCAGCAGCACGTGGACCGGCATGTTTTTATCTGCCACCGCCGGCTCCATCGAACGAAGCATCGGCGATGGATACAGCCCCAGCACCACGCACGCCACCGCCAACGGCCCGACGGTCATCAGTTCCCGCCGCGACATCCCGTGGAATGTCCGCTTGCTGATCGCCGACTCGAAAACCTCTTCCTGCTCAACGTAGGCTGGCACCTTGAGCGGCCCGAAACAGATCCGACCTACGCAGTACAGCATGTAGATCGCCGCGAGGATCACCCCCGTGGCCGCCGCGACGGCGAACGTCCAGCCCAGCACCCCGTCGGGCGAATTGGCCGTCCCGAGCATCGTCAAAAACTCCCCGACAAACCCGTTGAGCCCCGGCAGCCCGACCGCGGCCAGCGAAAACAAAATAAAGAAGAACGACCACATCGGCAGCTCCCGCGCCAGCCCCGACATCTGCCGCAGGTCCCGCGTGTGGTACCGGTCGTACAGCATGCCCAGGCAGAGGAAAAGCCCCCCCGAGGCGAGCCCGTGCGCGATCAGGTAGTACATCGCCCCGGTCGCGCCGATGTTCTCCGGGTCGAACGCGAACAGCCCCAGCATCACAAACCCCATATGCGACACCGACGAATACGCGATCAGCTTCTTCGCGTCGGTCTGGACCCAGCAGATCAGCGCGGTGACCAGCACCCCCACCACCGCGAACACCCCCAGGTACGGCGCGAAAAGCACCGCCGCCGCGGGGGCCAACGGGATCGCGATCCGGATCAAGCCGTACGGCCCGAGCTTGAGCACCAGGCCCGCCAGGTCAACCGAGCCCGCGGTCGGCGCTTCGGTGTGCGCCAACGGCAGCCAAGTGTGGAACGGCCACATCGGGGTCTTGACCGCGAACGCCGCCAAGAACGCCGCGAGCACCCAGCCCTGCTGTCCCAGCGTCATGGCGTGGCCCGCCGCGACCAGCTCCACAATATTCGCGGTCAGTGTCCCCGCCCCGGGGATCAGCTCACCGTAGATCGACGGGTCCGACGCCGCCCGCGGGTCAAGCGTTGTGTTGAACCAGACCACGTACACGATCCCCGCCAACAAAAACACCGAACCCGTAAACGAATAATAGAAGTATGTCTTCGCCGCCTTGAGCCGGTTCTGGTGGCCGAACAACCCGATCAGGAACAGCAGCGGGATCAGGCTGAACTCGAAGCAGGCGTAGAACATCACCACGTCCCGCGCGATGAACGTCCCGATCAGGCACGCCTCGAGGATGTGGAGCCAGAAGTGGAACGCCCGCATGTTGTGGTTGACTTCCAGCAGCGAGCCGAGCACCACGACGGGCATCAGAAACGTCGTCAGCCCGATCAGCCAGATGCTGATCCCGTCCACCCCGAATTGGAAAGTCAGCCCTAACTGCGGCAGCCACGGCACCTCGTTGACCAACTGCATCTCGTCGGGCCGGGACCAATCGAACGCACAGAACACGATGATCGTCATGACAAACGACAGTGTGCTGGTGACCGCCGAGTAGGTCCACGCCACTTTCCGCCGCGACAACGCGGGTATGGGCAGCAGCAGCACCGCGGCGAACAGCACCGGCAGATAAAGCTGTAACGAAATAATCCAAGCCAATGCGTCCATGATTCAATCCATGCGGGCGGCGGTATTCAGACGTGGTCTTCCTCGCCGAGACGATCGACAAACGCCGCCTCGTGCCAACGCCACCACTGCCAGGCGGCACTTAAGGCAAATAGCATCACGGCCGCAACCCCGATGACTTGACCCCACTCGCTTCGGCCCTGACTGTCCCAGGTGATCGAGGTCAACAACACCAAAACCACGGCGGTCACCGAAAAAACCAGCGCCCTGAGGAACTTTTTCCGCAGGCCGGTCGAAGCAGACAGTTTGGATCGGTTCGCTTCCATGGTCGCTCCGTTACCCCCGCGACATCGCCATAAACACCAGCAGCGCAAAGACCGCCACGCCCAACACCATGCTCAGCCCGTAGCCCGAAATCCGCCCGCTCTGCGCCGGCCGGACCCCCCGCCCCACCATCGACGGCAGCCACGCCACCAACGCCACCAGGCCGTTGATGACCATCGCGTCCACCACGTAGAAGAGCGACCCCAGTCGCTTCAGCGGCTGGACCAGCAGGAAATCGTACAACTCGTCGAGGTAGTACTTGTTCTCCAGCACCCGCACGATCGGCGAGAACATCGACGCCAGGGATGCGGTGAGCCCGCGGTTGAGCCAGAAGAAGAACGCCGCGAGCGCGATGCCCGCCACCGCGAGGATCGACGACAGCACGATCATCAAGTTGTGCGGGTCCCAGCCGAACACGTCGGCGTCCCCATGGTGCGCGTCGTGGCCGTGAGCTAATGCCGAGTGCGCCGTCGATCCCTCGGTGATCCCGACGAACCACTTCATCTCGTAGCCCCACCACCCCAAAATCACCGCCCCGACCGCCAACACCACCAGCGGCAGGTTCATCGGCAGGAAAGGCATCTCATGAGGCTCATCGCCCCCGGAATGATCCGCGGCATGGCCCGAGTCATGCGAAACCTCGCCCTCCGCATGGACCTCTTCGACGTGGTGATGTTCGTCGCCCATCTCGAATTTTTCGGGACCCATGAACACCGTGAACCACAGCCGGAACGTGTAGAACGCCGTGAGGAACGCCGTGACCACCCCCAGCAGCGTCACGAACAGCATCAACGGCTGGTTGTCCAGCCCCGCCGCCAGCGCATCGCCCAGGATCAAATCTTTCGACCAAAACCCCGACGTGATAAACGGGAACCCCGCCAGCGACAGGCAGCCCACGAACATCAGCCAGCACGTCACCGGCATCTTCCGCCGCAGCCCGCTCATCTTCCGGATGTCCAGCTGCCCCGCCAAGGCGTGCATCACGCTGCCGGCGGTGAGGAACAGCAGCGCCTTGAAAAACGCGTGCGTAAATAAATGGAACACCGCCCCGCTTGTCGACAGCACCCCCACGCCGACAAACATGTACCCCAATTGCGACACCGTCGAGTACGCAAACACGCCCTTCAGGTCGTTGCTGCACAGCGCGATCGTCGCCGCGAACAATGCCGTGACCCCGCCCACCACCGCTACCGTCGGGAGCGCCGCGGGCGACAGCTCGAACAGCGGCAGACACCGGGCGATCAGGTACACCCCCGCCGTCACCATCGTCGCCGCGTGCACCAACGCCGACACCGGCGTCGGCCCCGCCATCGCGTCCGGCAGCCACACGTACAACGGCAACTGCGCCGACTTGCCGAACGCCCCGACCATCAACAGAAACGGGATCCACAGATCCGCGGTCGTCGCCGCGTACCCACCCTCCGCAACCTGCTGCACCAACACCCGTGCCTCGGCCAGCACCACCGACAGCTCCACCGTGTCGTACCGCTGGTAGCACAGAAAAATCCCTAGCAAGAACCCGAAGTCCCCGATCCGGTTCACGATAAACGCCTTCTTCGCCGCCGCCACCGCGAACGGCTTGTCGTAGTAGTACCCGATCAGCAGGTACGAGCAGACCCCCACGCCCTCCCACCCCAGAAACAGCAGCACCAGGTTGTCCGCCATGACCAGCGTCGCCATCGAGAAGATGAACAGCGACACGTACGTGAAGAACCGCCAGTACCCCGGGTCCCCCTTCATGTACCCCGCCGCGTACACCGCGATCAGGCAGCCCACCCCGGTAATCACCGCGAGCATAACCATCGTCAGGTGGTCAAAATAGTAGGAAAAATCGGCTTCGAAACCCGGGAACGAGATCCACCGCAGGAACGGGGCGGTGACCCCCACCCCGTGATCGACCGCGAGCTGAGGCCAAAGGATCATCGTAATGACGAACCCCGCGCCGATCGCCGCGCAGGTGATCGGCGCCGCCAACGCCTGCAGCCGCTCCTTGAGCGCAATCCCCGCGATGACGCCGGCGGCGAGGGCGGGGAGCCAGGGGATCAGGATCGCTGCGTTCATCTAGAAATTAAATCTCGGCGCTAGGGTCGAAAACTGCGGACATCATCCCGGCTCCACGGGCCGGGCTCCGCCGCGAACGCCCGGGCCTAACTCTACCATCCCTCATCCCCGCAGCACCGACCAGGCCTCGGCGTCGAGCGTCTGCTTACGGCGGAACATCAGCACCACCAGCCCGAGCGCCAGCGCCGCCTCCGCCGCCGCGACCGTCAACACGAAGATCACGAACGTCTGCCCCGTGAAGTTGCCGTGGAACGCGCTGAACGCGCCGAGCGTCACCACGACCCCTTGGAACATCATTTCGGTACACAAAAACTTCACGATCAGGTTCCGCCGACTCACAAACCCGATCAGCCCCAGGGCGAATAAGATCGCTCCGGTCATCAGGTAATGGGACAGCATCGGGCTCGACAACGCGAGTAGGGTGGCGGACATGGTCACGCAGATACCCCCGTGTCGGCCGACTCTACGGTATCGGCTTGCCCATCCGGCTCGGCCGCTTCGCCGTCCCGGTCTGCGAAAATCTGCGTCTTGGCGATCACCACCGCCCCGATCAGGGCCAAGAGCAGGATCACCCCGGCCAACTCGATCGCCAGCGGGTGTCCCCGGAACAAGTCGAGCCCGACCTGTTCCACGTTCGACAGTTCAGCACCCGCCGGCGTGTCCCGCCCCGTCGGCGTCGCGAGCGCCGCGTCACCCCCCGTATCGCTCCGGTTGGCCAAAACGTCCCGGATGACCGCCGCGTCGTCGTCCGCCGCCGCCGAGGCGTTGGGCGTCATCGGCTGGAACATCACGCCCAGCAAGACCGCCAGCAACAGGAAACCCGCCGCCGAGGCCCACAACGGCTCTTGCCCGAAGCGGTCGTAGATTGGTCCCTCGTCGGGGTCCTGCTCACTACGCGGCGGGGTCGCGAGCATGATGACGAACATATACGTCACCAGGATCGCTCCGCCGTAGATAATCAGCATGGCAAACGCCATAAACTCCGCCGATAGCGTGAGCAGCAGCCCCGCCGAGGCGATCACCACCATCACAAACCACAGCGCCGAGTAGACCGGCCGGGTGTGCGTGATCACCCGCACCGCTGCGCAGAGCCCGATCGCGCTAAAGACGTAATAAAACAGCGTCTCGCCGTCCTCGAACCCGGTGTTCAACAGCCCCGCCTCGCCCCCCGTGCCCCGCAGGGTCAACGGCAGCAGCAGCAGCCAGAGCAGCCCCAGCGTCCCCGCGGCCAACAGCCCGCCGAGGACCCGCAAGTCTTTGCCGGGCTTGGGCATCAAGAGATACAGGGCGGCCGCTCCGACCACCGTCGCGATGTACAACACAAGCTGCACGGACATACACGCGGCAGCATAGAACCGGGCCTTACCTCATGCAAACCTCGGGCCCGCGACCGCCGATGCCGCGCTGGGGATCGAGCCGTGGTTTCGTCTGTAAAACAGGCAAACGCTGCGCGGATTACCGAAAGGGTCCGGCGGGGACCGCTTCAGCAGGATGCCATGCATCTTCTGACGGATTAACGCCCGGCAGCGGGGCTGGGCTCGTTGATGCCCCGGGCCCGCGATCTGCTTTACATCTCCGGCACCGGCTCGAGCACCGAGGTGCGCAGGCGGTCCGTGTTCGTGAACCCCGCTTCGTCCATCGACTTGGCGATCGCGCCCGAACCCGCGCCCGCCGAAGACGGCGGCGAAAGCACTTCGAGTTTCGCCAGGTACTGCGACACCGTCGCCACCACCGTGGCGTGGCTCCAGGTCAGCGGGCTCACCGACAGCGGCGCATTGGTCTGGGGGTGTACCTGCTCGGCCAGCACGCCCGAGGGCAGCGCCCGGTCCGCAACCCACTCCAGGTAGGCCGCCGCCGCCTTGAGCTCTTCGACCGTTTTGGCTTTAGCGATCTGGTAATCCGCCATCCACAGGGTGCAGATAAACCACGGGTTGCCCGGCACGTTCTCCACGTCGTCCGTGACCTGGTGGTAGTAGTCATCTTCGTATCGGGCGACCCCGCCCACGTCGGTCTTGACCGTCAGCCGGGCCTCGATCTTTTCCATCGTCGCCGCGACCCGCTCGTCGTCGATCGGCAGGATCCCCATCGCAAAGATCGCGAACATCGACGCGTCGATGTTGTCGTCGATCTCGTGCTCGACCTCCACCGCGTCGGCTTCGAGCTTCTGGCCGGGTTCCCCGCCGCCGACCGAAGCGAAATCCACGTGGTGCGCCGGCTGCGGGGTCCGCCCCGAAAACACATCATTCATGAACCGAGCGGTCCGGTCGACGTCCGTGGTGCAGATCCGCCGGACGAAGCGGCCGTGCTCCTCGCTCCACATGTACTTCGCGAACGCTTCGCGCACCTCCTGGGCCGCCTCCGCGTATTTCTGCGCCCGGGCCGTGTCCCCGAAACAGACCGCGAACTGCCACGCGCTGCGCAGCCCCCCGTAGACGGTCGCCACCGTGAATGCGTGGACCCCGTAGCGTTCTTCCCACAGGTCCCAGCTCGGCAGCGGCAGCTTGGTGTCCGGGTCCCGGAACTGGACCATGAAGTCCGCCGCCGGCCGCACCAAATCCACCCAGAGCGGCCGGGTAAATTCGATGTCGCGGTACCGCACGTAGTGCCGCCACGCCGCCCAGACCACCAGCGCCGTCTCGTCCTCTTGGATCGGGAGCTGCGGCCGACCCTTGGCGTCGACCCACGGGTGCCACGAGCTCGCCGGCGAGCCGTCGGGATTGTACTTGTGCAAAAACATCCCGCGGTGCGACAGCACGCTCGTGCAGAACCGATAGAACTGCCGCGACACGTCCGGGAACCCCGCCGCATCCATCGCGTCGGCAACGAACGCCCCGTCTCTCGGCCACAGGTAGCTGTAGGTGTCCCGCGAGAACTGCATGATGTCCGAGTCGTTGGCGGCGATAATCGCCCCCTGGTTGTCGATCTGGGTCCGCACCAACAGCATCGAACGCTTGAACAGGTCGATCACCTGCTCCGACAGCCCGGTCTGCTCCGGGGTCCCGAAGTCCGTCCGCGACGCCGCGAGCCAGAGCTTCCAGTACGCCTTGGTCCGGTCGATCGAGCCCTGGGGCCCCTCGCGGTGGAGGAACTTGTGGATCGTCTCCATGTCGTCGTAGGAAAACCCCGCCCCGATCACCAGGTAGACCACCCGCGTCGCCCCCGGGGCCAGGGCCACCCGGGTCATGATGGTGGAATCCACCGCCCCCTGGGCCACCGAGTTGTTGCCCAGCCGACCGTCCTCCGCGTCGCGCCACGTCCCCTCGGCCCCGCCGAACCCCGCCGTGCCGCACGCATATTCGTCGGTCTGCTGCTCGCCGTCCGTATAGAAACACGCCATGAGGTACCGGCTTTTGCGGTAATGGATCACGCTGCGGAGCTGGGGGTCGTAGTACGCCGTGTCCCCGACTTTGTTCCCGAACATATGGAAGTCGTGGTGGTGGAACAGCCGGACTTCGCGTTCCTGGTCCGTGAGGTTTTCCACCTCGATCCGCCGCACCAACACCGGCCGATTAAAGTCCACCACGTCCGTACACCGCAGCTCAACCTTCAGTTCGTCGTGCCGCATCGTCACGTCGGTCGCCAGCGTGTCCGCGTGGTACTTCAGCGACGTGTCCCACCCGTCGTCGGACCAGTAGACCCGCGCTTTGCGTCGTTCTTCCTTGCCGTCAGCCCCGCCCGGGAGTTGACCCCAAACCCCGAAGCGGCACGGGCCGCCCGCGTGGTTTTCCTGACCCACATGGGGGAAATAAAGGTCACGCACCCGGTAATGGTGATCGAACGTCACCAACAACTGTCCATTACCAACGGGAATATCGCGGGGCATAGGGGTCTGTCTCTAATACGTGGTCTGGTCGAGGTCGCAGGTGGCGAAGTATACCCCGCGGCCACCCGCCCAGCCGACCACCCGCCGCATCTCTGTCCCGATCCCCCGCTCGCCGATTACCCGCCAGACCGTGGGCGGCGGGGGTAGAGCGTCGTCCGCACCCCGGCGTCGTACGCCCGGTTCAGTGCATAAATCTGTTGAAAAAGCTCGCTCAGGTTCGGGGTGTCTGGGTCGCTGTGGTCCGCACAAATCGCTTCGGTCACGCGCACCACCCACACCGGCGTGTCGTTGGACGCCCCCGGCACCCGCTCGAGTTCGACCTCACCATCCACCACCTCGGCGCGGTGGCTGACCGGGTAATCGATGTGGCCTTCGGCGTGGGTCACCAGATGACGCTGGCTCGGCTCGCCTTCGGCGTGGTCGTCCCGGAACGCCGTGCCCAGCGTTGCCAGGCTCCGCCGCACGTTCCGCACCGACTCGTAAAATCCCGCCAAGTCACCCTGAGTCCGTGTCGCGTCGGCGTTGTTCTTCCAGCCGTGGATATACACAAAAACGAACACACCCCGGGTCGCCTCGCGGTTCCGCTGTTCGATCAGGGCGATCGTGTCCTCCAACTGGCCCACGTCCCAGAACTGGCCGTGCTCGTCGAACTCCACGACCGCCAGGTCACTCGTCAGCGTCGGATCGCCGTCGACTTCCACCCGCTGCAAATAACTCCCCGGCTCCGTGTAATACGCCCGGTTCGACACGCAGCCGCTCGCCACGGCCAGGCAGACCGCCACCGCCCCTACCGTCCAGCCTTCTACGCAAAACACAGCTATCTTTTTCATGACGTCAGTCTAATCCACCGCCCCGCGAACTGATAAACTCTTGATATGCCCACGCTCACCATTGATGGCCGACCCTGCTCCTGGGAAGGCAAGAAATCCATCCTCCAGGTCGCCCTCGATAACCGCGTCGAGATCCCCCACTACTGCTACCACCCCGGCATGTCCGTGGTCGCGTCCTGCCGGATCTGCCTCGCCGAGGTCGCCCAGCCCAACCCCCGCAACGACAACAAGCTCGAGCTGATCCCCAAGCTCATCCCCACCTGCCAGACCCCCGCGGCCGACGGCATGGAGGTCCACCTTAAGAACTCGCCGAAGACCATCGCCAACCAGAAGTCGGTGATGGAGATGCTGCTGATCAACCACCCGCTCGACTGCCCGGTCTGCGACCAGGCCGGCGAATGCTCACTTCAAGACTACTCCTATCAGTACGGCCGATCGCAGTCCCGCTTCGAAGAAACCAAGATCAAACAGCCTAAAAAAGACCTGGGCCCCAACGTCCTGCTCTATTCCGACCGCTGCATCATGTGCAGCCGCTGCGTCCGCTTCACCCGCGAAGTCACCGGCACCTCCGAGATCGGCATCTTCGGCCGCGGCTCGTCCGAACAGATCGACGTCTTCCCCGGCCGGCCGCTCGACAACGAGCTCTCCGCCAACGTCATCGACATCTGCCCCGTCGGCGCCTTGCTCGACAAGGACTTCCTCATGTCCATGCGGGTCTGGAACCTCACCAAAACCCCTTCGATCGACGGCATCACCGCCTCGGGCGACAACCTCTCGATCGAGCACAACGAGAATAAGATCTACCGCCTCAAGCCGCGAACCAACATGGACGTCAATACCTGGTGGACCTCCGACGAGATCCGCTACGGCTGGAAATTCATCCACGACCCCGACCGCCTCAACACCCCCACCCGCAAAATCCACGGCAGCCATGAGCCCGTTTCCTGGAACGACGCCTACGCCCACGCCGTCGAACAACTCGAACTCACGGTCCTGAAAAAAGGCCGCGGCACCCTCGCCCTCGTGGTCAGCCCTATGCTCGCCAGCGAAGAGGCCTACCTGTTGGGCCGCATGATCACCGCCCTGGACGAAAACGCCGTCCTCGCTGTGGGCCCCGTCCCGTTCGACGGCGAAGACAAGACCTTCCCCGGAGGCTACACCGTCTACGCCGAAAAAGCCCCCAACGCCCGCGGCGTCCGCCACGCCCTCGAACAAATCTCCGACACCGTGCTCAGCTTCGACGAGTTCATCGGCGACCTGGCCACGAACCGGGCCTTGGTCCTCACCGGCAACTACCCCAGCACCTGGTCCCCCCCCGCCCTGCTCGACGCGGTCCGCGACAAAGACCGCCTGACCGTGCTGCTCGACACCCTGCCCTCCGAACTGACCGAAACGGCCGAGGTCGTCCTCCCCGGCGTCACTTGGGCGGAAAAGTCCGGCAGCTTTGAAAACGTCAACCACCGCCAGCAGCACTTCGAGCAGGCCCTCCAGCCGATCGAGTTCGCCAAGCCCGAAGGCCAGATCGCGCTGGACCTGATGGCCGTTGCGGGCAAGCTCGACCGGCAGCGCTACGACCCCGCCCGGTGGCGGTCCGAGATGGGCGACGCCTTCGCCACCGAGATGCACCTGCCCGACGCCGCCGACACCAAAGTCTCTCAGGTCGAATACGTCGCGCTGTAAACCGGCCCGCGGCCGATGGGGCCACGCCGCCGCGTCCGTATCATCGGGTTTCCCGGTTTCCCTCTCGCCGCCGCCCAGCTCGGGGCAAATGTGCGGGCCGCCGGCCTGCTGGGCCAATGCCATGAGCCTCGACCTCTTCCATAAGCTCCGCCACCACGCCGACCACCGCCCCGACCGACCCGCGCTGCGCGTGTTGGGCCCCGCCGCCGCCGACCACCCGACGGTCACCTGGCGCTCGCTCTACCACCAGACCGCCGCCGCCGCCGCCCGACTCGATCGCACGTTGCCCCCCGGGGCGACGATCATGCTCGTCAGCGGCAACCGCCCCGCGCTCGTCCCTGCGTTCCTCGCCGTCCTCGCCACCGGGCGCACCGTCTTCCCCCTCGACGCCTCGCTCACCGCCGCCGAGGTGTCTCGCCTCGCCGAGCGCACCGACCCCCGCGGGCTCTTGATCGACCCCGTGCTCGCCCCGCGTTTCGCCCCCCTGGGGCTGCCGCTATTTGACCTCGGGCCGCTCACCACGCCCCCTCTCGGCCCCGGCTTCGCCGACGCCCCGGACCCCGCGTTTGCCGAGCGCAGCCAAGACGCTTGGCTCTGGCTCCAGAGCTCAGGCACGACCGGCGGCCCGAAGATCGTCCGCCGCTCGGGGCCGTCGCTCGACGCGGTGGCCCGCAACGTGGCCCAGACCGTGGGGCTCGGTCTTGACGACCAGGTGGTAGCCGCGGTGCCCCTGTCTCATTCCTACGGCATCGAAAACGGCATGCTTGCGCCCCTCTGGGCCGGGGCCGGCGCTTTGCATCCGCTCCCCGACCTCGCCCAGCCGGGCCGGGGCTTCGACCCCCGCCTCGCGGTCAGCCCGGGCGCCACCGTCCTCCCCGGCGTCCCGGCGATGTTCGAAATGATCGACCGCCTGGACCTGGGCCCGGGCAACCTCCGGCTCGCCTACTCCGCCGGCGGGCCCCTGCCCCCCGAACTCGCCGACCGGCTGCGTAATCGCCAACACCTCCCGCTCGGGCAGCTCTACGGCACCACCGAGGTCGGCTCGGTCGCCTACAGCCCACACCCCGACACCGTCGGCCGCCCCATGCCCGGCGTCGAACTCCGCATCCTCGACCCCCAGCACCCCGACCCCGACCGCCCCCTGCCTCCCGGCCGGATCGGCCACGTCGCGGTCCGCGCCCCCTCGATGTTCGCAGGGTATCTCGAACCCGCGGACCCACCCGAGGCACCGCCCGCGTTTTCCGCCGGCTTTTTTCTCACCGGCGACCTGGGTCAACTCAACGCCGACGGCCGGCTCTCCCTCACCGGAAGACTCAAACTCCTGATCGACGTCGGCGGCGTCAAGGTCAACCCGCTCGAAGTCGAGCGGGCCCTCGCGGCCTACCCCGACATCGCCGAGTGTGTCGTCGTGCCCGACCCCGTCTCCCCCACCATCAATCGCGTCCGTGCGCTGATCACCCCCGTCGATCCGGCCGCGACCCTGGACGAGCGGACGCTGCGTGCGTTTCTCCGCACCCGCCTCGCCCCCCACAAGATCCCCCGCGCCTTCGAGTTCCGGGCCACCCTGCCCAAAAGCGCCACCGGCAAAATCCTCCGCCAACAGCTCCTCCCGCGAGCCTCAGCGTGACCGGCCGCGTCCCCCGTCCGGTCTGCCTGGGGGCCCCCTCGCTCCTGGTCGCGCTACTCGCCGCCTGCACCCCCGTATCCGAACCGCTGCCGGCCGCCTCGTGGTCCTCCCTCGACGACGCGCAGCAGCAACTCATTCAAAACCAAAACGCGATCCAGACGGTGCAGGCCCCCGCCACGTTCCGTCTCACCCCGCCGCCATCCGCCGACGACCCCGACCCGGACCCCGTCACCCTCGACGCCGCCCTGGCCCTCGACGGCGACCGCCGTCTCAGACTACAGACCTGGAAGCTCAACCAGAAAGTTTTCGACCTCACCACGGTCGATGGACAGGCCTGGGTCCTCGTGTCGCGTCAGGCCCAGCGCCGCGCACCGGGGGACCTCAAAGACCGCCTCGCCCAACTCGCTCAGCGGCTCCCCGCTCTCCTGCATGGGCCGGACTTTGGGGCCGCCGATTGGTCCGATCGCGGGGACCAGCTTCGGGCCACGTGGCCCTTCGGCTTTGCCGAAATCGAACGCCGCACCCTCGCCCCCCTCCGCTTTACCCTCCGCCCCGACCCCAACCAGCCTGCCACCGTCATCGATACCCGGTTCGCGCTCTACGACGGACTGCTTTGGCACCGCGAAATCACCGCCCGCGGCCCCTTCGGCGTCATCGAACTCGCCTTCCGCGACGTGGAAATCAACCGCCCTCTGAACCCTCGGGTGTTCGACCCGCCCCGCCGCGCGGCGCTCGTCCGCGGCATAAAAATCCCGCCCGGTGACCCGACCGCGGCGGGCAACGTATCTCGTACTCCAACCCTCCACTCGCCCGCCAACGCTCCGGTAAGCCACGCCCCGTCCGATGCCGGACCCGATTCCGGTTCTGAGTCCGATACCGGCCAAAGGACGCTTCCTTGACGCGTCCCGCCCCATCGACTCCGCCCGCGCGTGGCCTGTTCGCTGTCTGGGGCGGTATCGTCACCGCCCGGCCGTGGTGGACGCTCGCCCTCGTCGCCGTGCTCACCGCCGCCGGCCTCAGCACCGCGCTGCGGTTGCAGCCCGCCACCGGCGTGCAGGACATGCTCGCCGACAACCAGCCCGCCGCGCTCGCGCTGGTTCAAGTCCTCGACCGCTTCGCTTTGGTGGACGACCTGGTCATCCTGGCCCGGCTGCCGAACCCCGCAGGTACACGGCCAGAGGACACCACCGAAGATCTATCGCCAGACCGCGCCGCGGCCCGCCGCGGCGGCTCACCACCCGGCGACCCCGAACGGCTCCTGGCCTTTGCTGAACGTCTCGAAGCCAACCTCGCCGACGACCCCGGGGTCGCCGACCTCCGCTACCGCCCGTCGTCCGAAGCCCGCGCCTTCGTCGAACAACTCGTCATCCCCCGCGGCCTCTATTATCTCGACCCCGACGGCCGACGCGATCTGCTGGCCCGGCTCACCCCCGCAGCCATGGACCGACAGTTCGAGCAAAACGCGGCCATGCTCGCCGCCCCCGGCCCCGCCGCCGGCCGACTCGCCAAAGAACTCATCCAAGACCCGCTGCGGCTCCGCGACTTCCTAAACCCCCCGGCGACGCCGCGCTCCGAGGCCGACCCCCAAGCCCCGCCGCCCACCGGCCCCGCCGCCCTTGTCGCCGGGAACGCGCAGGGCCAATACCTCGACGGCGTCGACGCGCTCATCAGCCGGAACGGCCGGGCGATCTTGATCCGCATCGCCGGCACCCAGCCTGCCAACGACCTGCCCTTTACCGCCGACTTCATGCCCCGCGTCCGCGCCGCGGTCGACGCGGCCAACCCCGACGGCCTCCGCATCGACTACACCGGTGCCTACGCCATCGCCGAGCACAGCGCCGCCCAGACCAAGGCCGACATGATCCGGAGTTGCCTCGGCTCCATCTCGCTGCTGATCGTCGTCTTTCTCCTGGCCTACCGCCACCCGTTGGCCTTCTGGGTCCTGACCCTGCCGGTGTACGTGGCCATTGTCGGGGCGTTCGGCTTGTACGTCGGATTCGCCGGCCGGCTGACCCCGGTCACCGCCGTCGCCGGGGCCGTCCTCGCCGGGCTGGGGATCGACTACTGCGTCCACTACCTCTCGCATTATGAAGCCCAGCGGCGTCAAACCCCCGACCTTGCCCACCCCGTCCTCGCCCGCATCACCAACGCCGCCCTCGCCCCGGCCATCGGGGCGGCTTGCCTGACTTCGCTCATCGGTTTCGGTGCGGTGCTCAGTTCCAGCGTCCGCTCGCTCCGTGAATTTGCCGTCCTGGGCATGCTCGGGCTCGGGCTCACCTGGTTCACCACGGTGACCGTAATGCCCGCGTTGCTCGCCGCGCTGGGCCGAACCCGGCTGGCGAAGCACCGGGGTTTCTCCGAAACGCGGATCGATTTCTCCGGCGTGGTCCGGCACATCGCCCAGCGCCCCCGCCGGGTCTTACTGCTGGGCACGCTGCCGCTGGTGCTCGCCACGGCCGTCCTCTCGACCCATACCGTATCCGACGGGTCGGCGTGGCGTTTCCCGGTCCGCTTCGACAGCGACCTGCACGCCCTGCACCCGCGGCCGCACCCCCCGCTCGAAGCCCAGTCCACCCTCGCCCAGATCTTCGGTGCGGCGCCCAACGCGCTGATGATTCTGGTCGAAGCCGATTCTCCCGCGGCCATGCTCGATCGGGCCCGCGCGACGCAGGACCGGCTCGCCCAGACCGACCTGCCGTTCGGCATCGCCGGGATCCTCGGGCCGGCCACGCTCCTGCCCCCGGCGTCCGGTTCCGACCCGGGTCCGCGGCCCGACCCCGACACCGTCGCGCAAGACCTCCGCCGCGCGGCCGCGGGCCACGGCTTCGACCCCGCCGCGTTCGCCGACTACCAAACGTTCCTCGTTTCGCTTCTGACCACCCCGCCGCCGACCTTCGCGGACCTCGAGCCGTACTCGCGGTTCGCGGGGCTCGTCCTGCCGCGTGACACCCCCGCGCCCACGCAGGGCCTCGTCCTCGTGACGCTCGCCGAGCCTTGGGCGACGGTTCAAGACCGCAACGACACCATCGACGCGGTCCGGGAAGCCCTCGCGCCAATCCCCTCCGCCACCCTCACCGGCATCTCCGTCGTGGGGTACGACACGCAGCGGGCGATCGCGGGCAACCTCACCACTCTCCTGGCCCTCGCCGCCGGCCTGGTCCTGGTCTGGTTGGCGGTGTTCTTCCGCCGGCCCGCCGCGGTTGCGCTCGCGCTGCTCCCCGCGGCCGCCGGCCTGCTGATCCTCGCCGCCGTGGCGGCCGCCGCGGGCTGGACGTTCAACGCCATCAACCTGATCGCCATGCCGCTGATCGTCGGCATCGGGGTCGACGACGGGATCTTCCTGGTCGCCATCGCCCGCCGGTGGCGTGCCGGCCGGGCCGACCGCGAAACCCTCGTCGCCCAGATCGCCGCCAGCGCCCACGCGATCACCATGACCAGCCTGACCACCGGCCTGGCCTTCGGCTCGCTGGCTTTCACGAGTGTCCCAGCCATCCGTTCGCTGGGCGCGTTCACCGTCGTCGGCGTCGCCGCCGCCTGGTTCGCGTCGCTCCTGCTACTGATCCCCCTGCTCGTCGGCCGCTCCGCCGCTCCCTCCACCCCGCCCCTTCAAACCGCATGAACCGATGTCCTCACCTCACCGTGCTGACGGCCCTGATGGCGAGCCTCTTCGCCGCGGCCCTGACCGCCTGCGGCCCTTCGGACCGCCTGCATTTCCGTACCCTCGCGCCGCCGACGTTCTCCGACTCGGCCGTCCGCTACGACACCGACCGCGACGGGCGGGCGGACTTCCAATTTTCGCTTGACCGTTCGGCCGACCGCCTCGACGAGTTGGCCTACGACGATAATCAGGACGGCCAGCCCGACCGCCGGTACCGCCTCTCGGACTACCCCAACGACCAGGTGCCGCACCTGATCGTGCTGATCGATTCGATCCCTTTTTTCGCGATCGTCGAGCGGCTCCGCGGCAAGCCCCACTCCGTTCTGCACGCTTTCTACCCTCCGGCCAAAGTGATCGCGCCCTACCCCAGCATGTCCGCGGTCTGTTTTACCGACATCCTCCGCGCCCCGCCGATGCCCGGCCCCATCAATCGGCACTACGACCCGCGGCCCCAGCACAGACGCGTGAACAACCTCATCCGCAAACGCTTCGCTGGCTACCGCAACCCCTGGCAGCAGCGTCTGCACTACAACATCGATTACCGCGACAACGGCACCGCCTTCCTGATGCCTCGGCCCTGGCTCCACGCCGAGTTCGAACGGGCCCGGCTCGCGTTCGACGAGTCCCCCGACCGCACCACCGTGATCTACATCGCTTCCTCCGCCTCCATGCTCTTCAAATATCAACACGCGGGACTCGAAGAGGCCCTCGACGAACTCGAGCGCTTCGTACTCCAGGTTCTCTACGAACGCCGCGGAGCGGTCAAGATTTCGATCGCCTCCGACCACGGCCACAACCTGGCCTATAGCACTTGGCTTGATATCGAACAGAACCTCCGCGACGCCGGGTACCGCCCCACCGACCGCCCGCGCAAACCCGGTGATGTCCACCTCGAAATGGACGGGCTGCTCACCTGGTTCGGCGTGCACACCGATCGGCCCGCCGAGGTCGCCGACGCCCTACTCGCCCGCCAGCCGCATCTCGAAACCTTCAGCTACGTAGAGGGCCACGCCGTGATCGTCCGCAGCCACCTCGGACGTGCCACCGTCACGCTCGACGAACGGCAGCGCTTTACCTACTCGCCCGACTCGGCCGACGTCCTCGGGCTCGGCTCGGAACTCTCCGGCGTCCCGCTGACCCGCGACCAATGGCTCGCACGCACCGCGGACCACCCCTTCCCCGATGCCCCGCCCCGCCTCTGGGACGCGTTTCACCGCGGCACCCGAAACGTGCCCCAGCTCATGGCCACCCTCCAGGACGGCTACTGCGCCGGGATCGAATGGTTCCAGTGGTTTGTCACCCCCCATTCGACCCACGGCGGCCTCAACCAGATCAACTCCGCCGCTTTCGCCATGACCATGCGTCAGCCCATCCCCGGACCGCTGCGCAGCCGAGACGTCCTTGCCGCTTTCGATCCCGAATACGTCCCCCGCCTGGTTTCACCGCCCCGCCGCTGAGTCCGGGGTTTGCGTAAACCCGCCGCTCCATGGCGTCACTTGGCCCAGTGGCCCTCGGACGACATCGCCTCGGCCTCCGATCCCTCCTGCTCCGCCAGCCAACGCTCGGCGTCGATGGCGGCTTTGCACCCCATCCCCGCCGCCGTGACCGCTTGCCGGTACACGTGGTCCGCCACGTCGCCGGCCAGGAACACCCCCGGGATCTCCGTGGTGCTGCGGTACGGGTCGTCGAGCAGCAGATACCCCGCGTCGTCGGCCGGGAGTTGGCCGTCGAGGAAGCCGGTGATCGGCGTGTGCCCGATCGCCATGAACAGGCCCCCCAGTTCCATCTCGGACTCTTCTTGGGTCTGGTTATTGATGAGTTTCACGCCGGTGATCTTTTCGTCGCCGAGCACGTCGGTGATCTCGGTGTTCCACATGATCTCGATCTTGTCGTTTTTGTGGGCCCGCTCCTGCATAATCTTGCTGGCCCGCATCTCGTCGCGGCGGACGAACATGACCACCTTGGACGCGAACTTGCTGAGATAGGTCGCCTCTTCCACCGCGGTGTCCCCGGCGCCCACAACGCCCAACACGGCATCGCGGAACATCGGCAAGGCCCCGTCGCACACGGCGCACGCGCTCACGCCGCCGCCAGACTGGGCGAGCCGCATCTCGTTTTCGAGGCCCAGCCAGTTGGCCTTCGCGCCGGTGGCGATGATCACGGCGTCGGCGAGGACTTCGTGCGGGTTTTCGCCGTCGCCGACGACGCGGAACGGACGCTCGGACAGGTCCACCGACGCGACGTTCTGGAACTGCTGGTAGAGCGTTTCGTTGGACATCTCGTCCATGTTCTTGACGCCGCTGTCGGTGACCACGCGCGTGTCGAAACGCATGGCCTGGTGGTAGAACATGTGCATCATCTCGGGACCCGTGACGCCTTTGGGAAACCCGGGGTAGTTTTCGACGTCGGTGGTGAGCATGAGCTGGCCGCCGGGCATGAGGTCTTTGCCGGCGGCCCGGCCGGCGAAGACCAGCGGCTCGAGCCCGGCGCGGGCGGCGTAGATCGCGGCCGTCCAGCCCGCGGGGCCGGAACCGATGATGACGACTTGTTCATGAGGCAGTTCAGATGGGGGAGTGTCAGGCATGGTCATATCCTAGCAACCTGAGCCGGCGGCTCAGTCGGCGTAACGCCGTATCACCCCTCGGTTAGTCCAAGCCCCGACGCACGCTTCACAGATGCAAGACTTCCCCGGCGTCCCGGGCGGTAATCTTTCCAGCAACTCGGGCGGAACCGTCACGCTCATGCACCAGCATCCTTTAGGATCGCTCCCCGCAGCGATCATGCAGCGGTTCGCCGCTCCGCACAACGGGCATCGGTGCGCAGCAATCGGCAGCGGCAATTCCACGGACCGGATGCTCCTCAACTCAGGGTCAACGGCACGGCCGCGGTTTGGTCCCTGTCGGTGGCGTGGGGTTCGTCGTCTTGGCTGAGGAGATGGCCGAAGACGGTCTGCCCCGTGCGGTAGGCCCGGCGGAGGTAGGGGCCGCACATGGTGCAGCAGGCCGAGGCGCTGGTGGTTTCGACCAGTTGCGGCAGCGACAGGCTCTCGGATCGAGCGGTGTCGATCAGGTCGCAGAACGTGCGTCGGGTGCAGATGCAGCGGTCGATTTTCATGCGGTTGATGGGTGTTGACGGGGCGGGGGGTCAGTCCAGATCGTAGGCGTCGTTGTTGTCGGTAAACCAGCCCAAGCGGCGGGTTTCGAGGGCGGCGGTGGTGCTGAGGCTGAGGGTTCGGCGATCGACGTGGCCGTCGCCCCACGCGACTTGGGCGGAGGTTTGGTCGTGTCGGAAATGGGTCGAGGGGACCGGCCGGCTGGTCGACGGCGGGCCGGGGCTGGACTGGCGGAAAGGGGGTTCGGCGAAAGAGTATTCGATGACCGAGGTGCCGGGGCCCAAGAACGCGGCGTCGGCGAACAGCAGGGTGTCGGTGGGGGTGCGGAGTTGATCGGTGCGGGCGGTGGTGGCGGCGGCTTGGGGCGTGGCGCCGAAGAGGTCGTAGCGTCCGCCGACGTAGGCCTGGTTGTAGCCGTAGCCGCCAGTACCGACCTCGAAGGCGGCCGCCGAATCGGTGACGGCGTCGTCGAAAGACGGACAAAGCTTGACCCGCCCGGCGACGCCGAGGTAGTCGCGCAGCGGCCCGAGGGCCGGGTCGAACGGGTCGGGGTTCGCGGTGCCGGGCGACTGGCGGACGCCGTGCCAGCGTTGCCGCCCGCCGAAGCCGACAAAAACATCCTCCGCGGCGGGGACGAAAAACTCGCGGTGGTCGGTGGCGTAGGTCGTACCGGCTAGCACGAGTTGCCGGAGGTTGGACCCGCAGACCGCGGCCCGGCCGGCCTCCCGCGAACGGCTGAGCACCGGCAACAGCAAGCCGATCAGCAGCGCAACGATCGCGATGACCACGAGCAACTCGATGAGCGTGAAAGCACGAAATGGTAGGCGGCGTGAGACTCGCATGGCGAAGCCCGGCGGCGGGCGTTGACCCGCCACCGAATGTTTTTTGGAACGGGTCAGCCGGCGGCGCGGCGGCGTACCGTTGCCAGACTGGTCAAGACGATCAAGGCCAACGCGCTGCCGGGCTCGGGCACTTGGTTGAGCACGCCCACGGCGTCGAGGTCGAACCCGCCGGTGACGTTGCCGGGGTCGAACGCATCGAAAATGGGGTTGCCGGCGGTGTCGCTGAACCGGCCGTCGCCTGGAATATCGACCAAGCGGACGAAATTGATTTCGTCGAGATCGACTGCGCCGCTGACGACCAAGGCGTCGCTGAGCAGGGTGTCGAGATCGAAGAGGGTGCCGACCAAGGCGACGTCGGCCCCGGCGAGGCCGGAAACCACGCTGGAGTCGGGCAGCGTCAGAAATGTGGTACCGACATTAAGCAGGTCGGTGGGTAACGCGGGGCCGCCGACAGTGGGTATTGTTCCCGTGAATTCGCTGGCAAAGCGGGCGAAAGTATTGCCGTCGGTCGACACTTCGACGAAGGCGAGTTCGGCGAAAAGCCCAAAATCTCCGAAGTCTCCGGCGTTTTCGAAGACCGCGAAGTCGTCGCCGATGCCGTTGGTGATCGCGTTTTCGAAGCCGAGCGTGATCTGACCGGGGTCGATATCGGGGAGCGGGTCGCCCAGCGAGAACAGTCCGTTGGTCGGGATTCCGTCGAAGCCCGCGTCCGGGGCACCCAGGGCGGCCGACGGATCGTCGACCGCTCCGCTGGTGCCGGGCGCGGCCAAGAAACTTTCGACCGAGTTGGCGAAGCCCACCAGGCGGGCGTCGGTCGCGTCGATGGTCTGGGCGTGGCCCAACAACGGGCACGTCGCGGCGACCGCGGCGACCGTCAAGCGGTAAGGTTTCAAACACGTCATGTTGATTCTCTCCGAGTTCCCCAATCAGCCCCGGCCCGAGACGCTGCAACGCGCAGCCTCACTCCGGGCCAAAACGGCTTGTGGGATCCTCGCAGAGCGTGCAGAAAGATCAGGGCGCTCGGGGAAATGAGCGACCGCGTCGACCTGCCCGGGTGTCCTGTTCCGCGAGGACCCGATGCAAACTGTTCAGGCAGGTCTTCCGGCTTAGGGCCCCCCGGAAGTCGATCCTCTTCGCGATGCAGCCGGCCGAAGGTCGTAACCTTTGACAACTGATCGCGGGAGGCCGGTTTCCGGGAATCGCTGAACTTACCTTCCCGTCCTCAGCCCGTTGCGGGCCCGACAGTGGCAAACGAGTCCAGCGCTTGGCCCATTACGGCGGCGCGTCCGCGGGAGAATATCCCCTGGCTGCAATCGAGCCTTGTGAAAGGCCCATTTGCCGGGGGGTCACTCCGCTTCCCTTTTCACCCCGCCTCGGCCATATCGGCCTCGACGAAGCACCTGAAAGCAATACCCCTGCATAGTACCCACACCCCCGCCCCAACGCAACACCGAGGGATCCCTCAGCGTCATATTTCTTAGGCTACCGCTCCGTACGCTCGGATTGCCGGACACGACGCGATCATCGGCGTCCCACCAGCCGCATTCAGCCCGCTAGAATCGGGACACCATGACCACCACTTCTTCTCCCGTCACCTCGGTCCCGCTGCTGGACCTCCGCGCCCAGTACGCCGCGCTCCGCGACGACATCCTGCCCCGCGTGACCGAAGTCCTCGACAGCCAGGCCGTGTGCAACGGCCCGGCCTGCCAAACCCTCGAACAAGAAGTCGCGGACTACGCCCAGGTCGCGCACGCCGTAGCCTGTTCGTCGGGTACCGATGCGCTGATCCTGGCCCTGATGGGGCTCAACATCGGCTGCGGCGACGAGGTCATCACCTCGCCGTTCACCTTCTTCGCCACCGCCGGCTCGCTCTGGCGGCAGGGTATTAAACCCGTCTTCGCCGACATCGATCCCGATACGTTCAACCTCGACCCCGCAAAGCTCGAAGACAAAATCACCCCGCAGACCAAAGCCATTATGCCCGTCCACTTGTTCGGGCAGATGGCGGACATGGATGGCATCGAGGCCGTCGCTCGGGCGCACGACCTGGTGGTCATCGAAGACGCGGCCCAGGCCATCGGCGCAACCTACCGGGGCGACCCCGCCGGCAAACGCTCCGCCGCCACCGCGCTGAGCTTTTATCCCACCAAAAACCTCGGCGGCGCCGGGGACGGCGGCATGGTGCTCACCCCCGATTCGGAACTCGCCGACCGCATGCGGATGTTCCGCAACCACGGCGCCCAGGCCGGGGAAGGCGGCCGCTACTTCCACGAAGAGGTCGGCGGCAATTTCCGTATGGACACCCTCAACGCCGCCTACCTCTCGGTCAAACTCCGGCACCTCGACACTTGGCACGACGCCCGCCGCCACAACGCCGCCCGGTACGACGAACTCCTCGCCGATCTCCCCAAACTTCAGACCCCGGTCATCGCCTCGGGCTGCTCGTCGATCTACAACCAGTACGTCGTTCGCACGCCGCAGCGCGACGCCCTGATGGCCCACCTCCGTGCCCACCAGATCGGCTGCGGCATCTATTACCCCCTCTCGCTGCACGAACAGCAGTGCTTCGCTCCCTTAGGCTACCGGCAGGGAGACTTCCCCCACAGCGAACGCGCGGCCGATGAAGTCCTTGCTCTGCCGATCTATCCCGAACTCGAAGAGCCCCAGCTCCGCTATGTCGCCGACACGATCCGCGGGTTCTTCAAGGCCTAAGTATACAGTCAGAGCGATTTTGACCGCTCGCACCAGAGCTGTAATTTCACGAACACCACCGACCTCCCGGGATCATTGAGTGCAGACGGCGCGGCCCCCGCTCACCCCGCCCCCGGTCGGCGGCCCTATGCCTCGTCGACCACAATCCGCCGCGCTACCGCGAGCCCACGCATCCGTTCGCTCAGTGCTTGGTACACCTTCTATGTCGGTCTCCGGATCCGAAACAACGACCATGGTTATTGATACTGTATCTCAGTTAATACATCCCACTCCCTCCGATCTGGCGAACCCCCGCCGCGTAAACACGGTACAACCCTAATATGTCACGCGGGTGGGGCGAAGAATCTCCAAGCCCGCTCACACGCCTCGCCCCGATACGAGTGTCCGTATGAACCCCTCCCGTCTCCACCACGGCCTGCGCTGGGTCGCTCTCCTGGTCCTCGGTCTGTCCTCCACGATCGGGTGCGCGCCGACCCGGCCGACCGGCCCCGATGCCGCGCGCGGCGCATCTCAGAGCCCCGTCCGGGTCACCGCCGACCAGCGCATCAAGGCCGGCCAGGTCCTGAAAGACGCCGGCCAGCTCGATGCCGCTCTTCTGGAGTTCAACCGCGCCCTCCGGGACAACCCCCGTTCGGTCGATGCGGTGCTGGGTATCGGCTCGGTCGAACACGCCCGCAGCGAATATCGAGACGCCCGCGATACTTATACCCGGGCCGTGCAACTCGACGGCAGGCGCTACGACGCCCGCTACTACCTCGGCTTGATGCAGCAGGTCCTGGGCGAAACCGGCGAAGCGATCAATCAGTACCGCATCGCGCTCGAACTCAACCCCGACGACCCGCTGGCCCACCGCGACCTCGCCACCGCCTACCTCCAAGTGGGCCGGCCTAACCTGGCCCTGCCGCACGCCGAGGCGGCGGTCCGCCTCGCCCCGGTTTCTCAGCCCGCCTGGTGCAACCTCGCGGCGACCTATTCGCTTTTGGGCCGCTATAACGACGCCCTGGACAGCTACCGCACCGCCACCGAGATCGGCGAACTCGATGTCCCGGTGCTGCTCGGGCTCGGCGACACGCACCTCAAACTCAGCAACTATCAGCGGGCCGTGAACACCCTCGCCGAACTCGTCCGCCGCTACCCCAGCGCTGTCGCCCACGAGCGCCTGGGCTACGCCCTCTTCCGGGCTTACGACTTCGACAGCGCGCTGCGTCAGTACCAACGCTCGCTGGCCTACGACGCCGACCAGCCGGCCGCGCTCAACGGCGTAGGCGCTTGCCTTTTGACCGATTACCTCCAGCAGACCAACCTCCGCCGCCGACAAAAACTCTACGACGCCCTCGACGCCTGGCGGCGCAGCCTGCAACTCAACCCGCATCAGCCGCAGATTGTCGACCTCTTGGCCCGTTACGACCTGCCTGATTAAGCTCCGCCCCCCCTTCCCGCAAGTCCTAAAAACCCCAAACCCAGCCTTGGCCAGAGCTGTGGCTCGGCCCGCAAAGCCTCGGCTCCGTTGCGTCGCCTGCCAGGCGTCAAGCTGTGGAGGTTCGTACGAATTTTTTTATTGATACCGCCTTACCGTCCGGCGGAATATCCGGCTGCGCCTCGGGGTTGTTCCCACATCATGCAACCACTCTCCCCCCCCGTTGACCTCGCCGCCCGCCGCCGCTTCCCCGCGTTCTCTTTTGCCGGAGTCGCCCTGATGGGCCTGGTATTGGCCGGCTGCACAAGTACGCCCCGCCACTACGCCACCAAAGCCGAGTACGCCAACCCCCACCGCACCGCGGAAATCCACTACTACCGGGGTTACCACGCCGGCTGGGATCACGTCAAAGGGCTCTGCGAATACCACCCCCACCGCGGGGACGTTCCCGGCTATGCCGGCGACGCCTGGCGGTACGGCTACCACCACGGGGTCCACCGTCAGCCCAGCATCCACAAAACCGAGATCCACATCTGGGCGGACGCTCAAACTTCTCCCGAGCCCTCGGCTCTCGAAGAGACCCCGCCCACGCCCGATGCGGAGCAGGACGCTGAACCCGCCGAGCCCCTCGGCTGATCGCCCCCCCGTTCGCTTCGGCCAGGCTAAGTAAACGCCTGCTCGATCGCTCACTCCCCGAGGCAGGCCACCACGTAGTCCCGGAGCTTCGCCGGCTCGACCGCCGCGGCGAGCCCCAGCCGCCCCGCCTCCGAGAGTGCTTTCGCCCCGTTCCACTTTTGATGCCGGCCCAGCGCAATCAAGACCATCGCCCCGGCCCGCTGCCCCAGCTTGCAGTGCACTACTACCGGGCCCTGCTCCCTGGCCGCCATTAGCACCGCCTCAAACGCAGTCGCGAGCCGCGGATCCGCGCCGTCGCCTTTCGGGGGCGGAGGCTTCATTGATACCGGCAGGTTCACGTAATCCATTCCCAGCCGACGGCAGACCTCCCCTTCCGCCTCGATTGTCAAAGGCCCCGCGTCCGCCGCGCTTGCACCAAACTCGCCCGCGTGGCGCAGATTCACCACCGTCCGCACCCCCGCTTCCGCGAATCCCTCCAGTTCCACCACCCCGGGCTGCGCCGTCACCGTCAAGCCGTGCTCTTCGAGATTGATCATCCGCATAACCTACTACAACGAAGGTTCCCCGCTTGGCCGATCTGGTTCCGAACACCGGGCCACCGCGTGGCCCCTGCCAAGGGGATAGACCAAAGACCAAGCGAAAGACTTTCCGCTGGTTGAGCGCAAATGACAAACCATCAGTCCGCGGCGGGGTCGGCCCCCGTATCGATCTCCGCCTGAAATCAGCCCGCGTCGGCCGGGCCCAGCGTCTCGACCGGAGCCGTGTCGTGCCGCGAAGTTTCGAGCAGGTTTTTCCAGACGTCTTGGTCTTTGTCGTACCAGTTGACGTCGTCTCGGTGATACTGAAGGGCGTAGGCGACCCGCGGCTGCTCGGTCTGGTTTTGGCCCGAGCCGTGAACGGTCCAGCGAGTGAACGCGATGGCGTCGCCGGCACGCATGCGGATCGGCACCAAGGTCTCGGTATCAACTTCGAGTACCTGATGGCCTTCCGGGGCGGTGACCGAGGGGAGTTGACCGCCGAGGTGAGAGCGGGGGATGACCTCGAGGCAGCCGTTTTCCGGAGTCATGTCCACCAGAGCGACCCAGATGTTCAGTGAGCCCATCGCGGGGTCGTGCGGCGTGTAGTTGTTGTCTTGGTGATAGCTGAACGCCCCCCCGCCGCCCGCAGCTTTCACTGCGGTAAACGGCATGTAGCGGTTCGCGGGGCCGTCGAGCAGTTGGGCCGCCGTGCCGAGGGTGGCCGGACCGTTGATCAACGCATCGAGATGCGACCCGGCGAGATACTGGGTGAACTGACGGAGCTTGTCTGCATCGCTGCTGGCGTGGGCCAGGTTCTGTCGCGACACACCGTGAGCCTCGAGCACATCGAGAATCTCCTCACGCAACGGCTCCACCGCCGCCGGCTTTACGAAGCCCGGGAGCACGAGGTAACCCTCTTGTTGATAGAAACGGACCTCAGCGGGATCGAGCTTCAATGGCTTGACAATTTCGGACACGGTGGCAGACGACATTGATGAATTCCTTGGTTAAAGCGATTTACTATCACCTATAGTAGAAAATACCTTATCTGCTTCGTCGCGTCCAGATACGAATTTATTTTTTCTGATGAATAATTAGATGCCGAGTTATCAATCGTTACGTGAAAATCACGGCGATAGCGGGCTAATCGATCCACGGATAGCCCAACAAAAAGGGCGGAACCTCACGGGCTCAAGCGATCGATCGTCCAATCCGTCTCATCCCCCGACGCGGCGTCTCGCGCACGCCCGGGCGTGGCCGATGCGGGCAGGTAGCGCAGGCGGTCGTGGAGCCGGGAGGGTTGACCCTGCCAAAACTCGAAGGCCTCGGGGATCAGCCGGTATCCGCCCCAAGCCGGGGGCACCGGGATCGGCGTATCGTCGGAGTACTTTTCGGTGAGCTCGACGAATGTCGAGACGAGATCCTCCCGGCCGGAGATTACCGAAGACTGGTGCGAGCACCAGGCGCCTAACTGCGACGCGCGGGGACGGGTCTTGAAATAGTCCGCCGTCTCCTGGGCCGATACTTTGGAAACCCGGCCCGGGATGCGGACACAACGCGCCAGACGGTCCCAATAGAAATTCATGCTGGCCCGTGGGTTCTCCGCGAGGTCGCGTCCTTTGGCCGACCCGTAATTCGTAAAGAACACCAGGCCCCGCCCCGCGGTCTTCGGAGCGGGGTCTACGCCTTTGAGCAAAAGGGTTCGGCCGTGGGGCTGTCCTTCAGGCGACACCGTCGCGAGGGTGAACGCGTTGGGTTCGAGGATATCGGCGTGCTGAGCGTCGTGGAACCAGGCGAGGAACTGGTCGAACGGGTCGGCCGCAAGGTCTCCGGGGTCGATCGGTTCGGGCGTATAGTTTTGGCGGAGGTCTTGGAGGGCCATAGGCGTTAGTTTAAACCCCATATACGGAGCCTGGCGGGGCGAGTAAAATCGTTTCGAACTTGTTCTGAGGATCCCGAGGGGATAGACATGAAGATTACCTTAGGCCGTAAGGGTGCACTGCGGGAGCGGATGGACGCGGATCACCAAGGCGAAATCCGCGCGGCCAAGGGGCGGCGTGGGCGGTGGCTGGGGTTCCTTTTTTTCGGGGTATTTCTCTTCGGCGGGCTCGGCTTCGGGTGTTTCATGTTCGGGCCGCCGCTGATCGGGGTTCTGGAAGCACGGGACTGGCCGACCACGCCTTGCGTCATCCAATCCAGCCAGCTGGAGCAGCGCACCGACAGCGACGGGGGGACGACGTACAAGGTGCTCATGACGTTTACCTACGACGTGGCGGGCCGGAGCTATACCAGCGAAACCTATAGTTTTTTCTCCTCGATCAGCACGTCCGGGGCCAAGGGCAAACGGGCGATCGTTCAGAGATACCCGCCGGGGTCGCGGGCGGTGTGCTACGTCGATCCGGCCGACCCGACCCGGGCGGTGATCGACCGGAGCCTGAGCCCGACGCTTTGGTTTGCGCTGATCCCCGCGGCTTTCGTGGTGATTGGAGTCATCGGGATCGCGGCGATCGCCATGCGGGCCGGGGGCCGAATCTGGGCGACCGGCAGCGCGAAGCGAGCCAAGCCCGAGGCCGGAGAGGTTGAGCCCTGGCTGCCCGCGCTGGCCAAACGGGAGCTGGAACGCGGCCAAGCCCCCGACCGGATCGCGTCGCGTCACGGGGACGGAGACGACGGCGTGGCCGAGCCCGAAACCTCGCGGTGGGGCAAGGTGGGCACGATGCTGCTGGTCGCGGTGTTTTGGAACGGGATCATCGGCGTGCTCGGATATCAGGTCTTCGCCGGGGGCGTGCCGTGGTTCGTGGGGGTGTTTTTGATCCCGTTCGCGGTGGTGGGGCTGGTGCTATGCGGGGCGGTGGTCCGGGCGGTGATGGCGGTGGGTAATCCAACCGTGCGGATGCGGTTTGATCGGCGGGTGGTTGGGGCCGGGGAAACCCTGGAACTGGACTGGCAGATCGACGGGCGGGCGGAGCGGATCCAGCGGCTCAGGCTCTGGATCGAGGCGATCGAACGGGCGTCTTACACCCGCGGGACGGACACGGTCACGGACGAACATACGATCTACCACGAAATACTGCACGACGAGGCGTCGGACCCGTTGGACCCGATGCCGCGCGAAGGCTCGAGCCGCTGGGAGATACCGGCCGACACGATGCATTCGTTCGACGCGGAGCACAACGAGATCGTCTGGCGGCTCATGGTTGAGGGAGAGATCGCGAAGTGGCCGGACGTGAAGGATGAATATGCTTTGGCGGTGGTACCGCCGGGCCACGCCGCGGCGGGCACCCGCCGTCGGGGGATGTTTTGAAAATGGACGATTCGCCTACCCTTACCGTCGAGCTCGGCGCAGACCCGCCGTCGTATCGGCCCGGCGACCGGATCGACGGGGTCGCGGGCTGGCAACTCGATAAGGCCGCACGCTGGGTGGAGGTGCGGCTGTTTTGGCGGACCGCCGGCAAGGGTGATGAGGACGCAGTCATCGTCGATTCGGTGCGGTACGACGAGCCGGGAGAAGTCGACGCCCGGGCATTCAGCTTCGTCGCGCCTACGGGGCCGTTCAGCTACGAAGGCAGGCTGATCGAGATCGCCTGGGGCGTCGAGGTGGTCGCCCGGCGGGCCAAGCAGACCGCCAGGATCACGCTGACTTTATCCAGCACGGGCGAGGCGGTTCGGCCGTCTTGAAGAACGATGCCGCATCACCGCCGCCGCCGCACACTACACCCGCCGCGGATCGCCTCTTGCCAGTCAGGCGGCCGCCCCGGATGCCGGGTGGCGGCCACGGATCGAGTCCTGCGACGGGTCCGGGAACGCACGCCGGAAATAACCCCTTTCGTAGCGCGGCGGTCGACGGGCTCGACTACCTGCCGTTGGAGCCCGGAGGTTGGGAAGCGATCCGAACCCGGCTGGCGACGACGGGCTACCGCGGGGCGATCGTCGGGCCGCGAGGACACGGCAAATCGACCCTTCTCCGATGCCTGCCCGAACATATCGAGCTTCCTGTAATCACCAGAAAGCGAGGGGCTTCGGCGGGGGTGGGGAGCCCGGGGTCGGAGTGGTCGCGGGTAGTGTGGGTCACCGCACGCCCCGGCCATCGGCCCACTCCGAGCGGATGGCAGGTCGCATTCGCGGATCGGACACGCCCGCTGCTGGTGGACGGGTACGACTGGCTCGACCCCTGGGCCCGCTGGCGGGTTGCGCGGCGAGACGGAGTGACCCTCGTGACCAGCCACCGGCGTACCGCACTGCCCACCGTTCTGCGGTGCGAAACCACGCCGCGCTTGCTCATCGCTTTGGCACACCGGCTGAGCCCGGGCCTCCGTCGAGACGAGGGTTGGTGGGACACCCTCCACCGGCGTCACGCGGGCAATGTGCGCAACGCGCTGCGCGAGCTTTACGACCACGCCGCGGCCGGGAGGCTGTAAATATTTGTTGGCCGCGGAGATGGCCGGTGTCCAGGTCGAGGGCTTACGATACGAGACTGTGGAAAACGCTCCCCCAACGTCACCGACCCGACCCGCCGCCAGCCTGCCGCGCAAGCCCCACCAGGTACCCCGCGGCACCGGGATGGTCGGCATGTATTTGTTTCTCGCGGCGCTGGCGATGCTGTTCTTCTCGTCGATGCTGGGCTACGTTTTGGTTCGGTGGTCCAAGACCCGGGTGGTCTACGAACCGGGCTCGCCGGACGTCATCCGCTACCCGGCGACGGCTCCGCCGCTGGGGTCAATCCATCCCCCGATGGGCTTGCTCCTTTCCACCCTGGTGATCCTGGCTTCGAGTTTTACCATCCATTGGGCCCTGAAGAACGTGCGGCTTGAGCGTCAGGCGAAGTTCCGGGCCGGCTTGGCCGCGACGCTGGGGCTGTCGGTCGTGTTCCTGCTGGTCCAGACCCCGAGCATGTGGCAACTGCTCGCGGGCCACGACGCGGCGAACCGAGACAACACGATGTTGGGCGTCATCTTTTTCCTGGTTCTGGTCCACGCCCTGCACGTCCTGGGCGGGATCATCCCGCTGGCCGTGGTGACCTACCGGGCCGGCCAAGACCGCTACGACCACGAGCACTATGAGCCGGTGAGATACGTCGCGTTGTACTGGCATTTCCTCGACGTTGTCTGGCTGTTCATGTTCGGCGTGTTCTGGCTGGTGCGGTGAAATGAGGCCACCAATTTTCGGATCCGCGCGATCCTTAGCCCCCGTTCGGGCGTATCACGGAGAGCCCCGTGGTGCCTATGACGACCTTCAATCTCGCCCATCTTGCCTCATTCGCGTCACCTGACCCGGTACAATCCCGAAGGATGACGGAAAGTTCCGATCTCAACCTGGCTTCGACGCCTTCTCTCGAAGACCTGACCGATGAGCAGCTTCTCGGAAGCTACCGGGAGGGCCGCCTCGAAGCGTTTGAGGCCTTGGTTCGGCGGTACAACCTGGAACTCCTTCATTTCTTGATCCGCTTTGCCGGCAGCCGGGCGGCAGGAGAAGATCTGTTCCAGGAAACGTTTCTTCAGATCCATATCTCTGCCGACACGTTCGACGTGACCAAGCGGTTTAAGCCTTGGCTTTTCACGATTGGCGCGAACAAAGCCCGGGATTACCTACGTAAGAACAAGCGACAGCGCACCGTGCCCCTGTCGGCCTTGATCGACAAGCAGCAGCAGGACGGTCCGGCGTTCATCGATCTGATGGAGGCCGACCTCCCGCTTCCGAGCGATCTGGTTCAGTCTGGCGAGACCGCGGACTTGGTCAAGGAAGTGATCGACTCGCTGCCCGACCATCTGCGTGAAGTGCTCCTGCTCGCATATTTCAACCAGTTTGCCTACAAAGAAATCGCTGAGATGCTCAGCATCCCGCTCGGCACGGTGAAAAGCCGCCTGCACGCTGCAGTCGGCACCTTCGCCCAGCTCTGGAAAGCCCGCTACCCGCAAAACCAGGCAGAATCCGTCCCGCTCCGGAACCCGAAATCCGAACCCCTTACCTGACCGATAAGCCCCGCCGCTCTCGTGAATCGCGTCCGCTTTACCGGTTTAACCCCCGCCGTCCCCACTCTGCTATGTCTCCAACGCCCCTCTCCCCTGGTGATGCCTCCTTGCCCGATCTCGTCAGGCTGAACGAAGCGGACGGCGCTGCGGCAGACGCATATCTTGCGTCGCGGGCCCGGGGCGCGGGTTTCGGGCCGATCCCTCCCGGCTCGTCCGAGCGTGTGGCTGCGGTACTCGGCCTGTTCTCGCTGCTGGACCACTACCCCGTGGACGAGGACGGGTCGTCGGCTCCGGACACCGCGGCTTCTGACGCTCCCGACGAGGCGCTGATCCGGACCACACTGTCGCGGGTGGAGATGGCGCGGGACGCCAAGCCGCTCGCCGTGGCGGTCACGCCGCTCAGCGAAGCGGACGGACAAGTGCTCGAGGCAGTGATGACCGGCCGAGGCGAACCGGGGCCCGTACCCCCCGGCGAACTCGAGCGGGCGGAGAAACTGCGTGGCGTGTTGTCACTGCTGGATCAGCTTTCGCTCGATCCCGCGCCGCAGTCGTCCGATGACCGGGCCCCCACCGCCTCCGACTTGCTGATCAGGCGGACACTGGACGCAGCAGCGGAACAACGGCAGCGTGAACGATTCGCGCAGCAAATCGAGCTGTTTTCGGAACCCCGGCGGACGCTGGGCGTTTCACTGCGACAGATATTGACCGCGGCGGCGGTGTTCGTGCTGGGGATCTCCCTCTTGATGCCGGCCATCGAACGCAGCCGGGCCGAGGCGCAGCAGGTGGCCTGTGCCACTAACCTAGGGATCGCAGGCCAGCAGATCTCGGCCTACGCGATGGACCATGCGGGCATGCTCCCGCGGGGCCCGGTCGGGGCTTCCTGGCTCAAGACCGGCCAGCCCGACGCGATCGACGACGCCGGGCGGTACCAGTCCAACTCCGCCCACCTCTACCTGCTGATCCGCCAAGGCTACACCGCGGCCGAGCGGCTGGCCTGTGCCTCAAACCGGCAGGCCAACGTCGGCGGGGCGGGCGTGCGACAGCTCGATTGGGGCACGCCGCAGGCGGTGTCTTACAGCTATCAGAACCAGCACGGCGCTTCCCCGATTCGGCTGGACCGCAGCATGCCGAGCCTCGCGATTTTGGCGGACAAGAACCCGCTTTTTGTGGTTCGCCGCGGTAAGATCGTTTTCGACGCGGAAGCCAAGCCCGACGCCCGCAGCAGCCTGCACCGGTCACGTGGGCAGAACATCCTCACCCTCGACGGCCGGGTCCGCTGGTCCAAACAGCCCAAGATCGGTGACGATAACGTCTGGCAGATCCGTGGCCATCACGGCGGCTATATCGGGAACGAAGCCCCTCTCCACGCGGGCCGAGATAGCTTTCTCGTCCCGTAACCACTTTGGATAAAACAACACGTAAAGCCAGCGATTTGGCAGCGATCGGGGAATGTAAAATCAGTTTTGCTTCGTGAGCGCGGGGGCGGGCTGGTGCTCGCGAAGAATACGTTTGATCTCGGCGATCGCGATGGGGTGATCGTGAACGTTGTGGCCGGAGGGCACATAAGCCTCGCTGGCCGCACCCTCGAGGTGTGAAGACCAGTATTGCACGATGCCGTCGGAGGTATCCTCGACTTCATCGAAGTCGGCCGTACGGGTGCCGATGATGGAGTGGTAGTGGATGCCGTCGCGGATGGGGATGAGATCCGGGGCTCGGGAGGCGGGAGAATCGGGACGGAGGATCTGGATGGAAGAAGGCGGGCCGTTTAGCATCCAGGGTCCGTATTCAGGCTGGAGCTTGTCGCGGTTGGCGCGGGCGATGTCGACGGTCTTGCGGGTGCAGTAGGCGGGCAGACGGACGAGGGAGTTGCCGAACGCGCCGACGAGGTTGGCGGCGAAGTCCGAGCCGCGGTGGGGGGTGGCGACGAAGACGACACGGTTGACGTAGGGCCGGCTCTCGTAGATGTAGACGTTTTCGAGGAAACCGATGGAGGTGGGCTCGCCTTCGAGCTGATCGGGCGGGACACGGAAGGCGATGTCCCAGGCGGCGGTGCCGGTGTCGGAAACCAGGGTACGGGTGAGGATACCGCCCATGGAATGGCCGACGACGACGATATCCTGGGTGGCAAAGTCGTCGAGTTCGGGGTCAAGGGTGAGTCGAAGGTCGTCGAGTTTTTCGCGGAGCTGGTACGCGGAGTAGTACGGGCAGGTGGCCGTGGGATAGAGGAAGTGCCAGACCTGGTAGCGGTCGCGGAGCTCGGAGTCGGACTGGATTTCGTTGGTGAGCTCGATCCAGGTCAGCGGGGTGGACATCAAGCCGTGGATCAAAAGCAGCGGGGTCTTGTCGGGGTGGTAAGGCTCGAGCAGGTAGATCCCAAGGCGGTCCTCCGCCTCGGTCGGATCGAGCATCGCGGCGAAACCCAGGGACGCCAGTTCAGCGGTTCGGGACAGCAGGTTGGCGTAAGGCGCGGTGTAGTCCGCGGCGAGGGGGAGCACGATCTCGCCGGCCGGTGAAAACGACAGGGTGGTCCCGTCGGAATCAGCGTCCGTATCGGCCGCAGCCTGTACGGGCAGGGAAATCTGGGTCGCCCGGCGGGGATCGTAAAGGGTCAGCCGGGGCGGGCCCGACGGGGCAAAGGCAAGCACCGCGGTGGCGGGCCAGGAGATGCCCTCGGGGGGGAACATGTCGTCGGCGGGGTCATCATCCGACGTCGCACGGTAAGCGACCATCGGAGCCCCCAGGCCGGGGGTCACGTGGTGGTTACGCATGCCGGTGATCCGCAGGTCGGCGGCGGGGGTGTAGCGTTCAAAGAAGGTCGGGTCGAACCAGGCTCCGGGGGCGGTGCCGATCTCGTAAAGGTCACGATCGGTGGTGGGGGGAGCATTGCGTATCACGCCCGCGACGGCGCGGTTGTAGACCTCGGCGATCACGAGGTCGCGCTCCTCTTGAGCGGTCGCAGGATCCGTAATGATGGCGTAGGCCTGCTCGGCGACCTGGATGTACCGCTCGGCAGCGAGGCTGGTCAGCACACCATCGACGCGGCGGGCGCTGCGCAGCTCGGCGATCAACTCCGGGTGGCGGAGCATTGCGCTCAGATCATCGGGGCGGTGGTCGTAGTGCGGCGTCAGCTCCGGCTGGCCGAACGAATCCACGGTCGAGACCCGCACCGGCGCGGTACAGCCGGCGGCTATCAAACCGGCCAAAATCAGCAGTGAAGCAGCTGCTTTTCGCGTCAAGACCGTCGTGGATCGGGGTAAGCTCATCATATTTTCGGATTTTAGGCACGATTTACGCGGCGGTCGCGGCCGGGCGTATGTCCACGTACCGCGGTGCCGGGCGGGTTCTACCCGATGAACTCAAGGCCGGAGAGCGATTGCCCGGGGTCTTGCGACTGGCCCTGGATTACGACGGGGTCGGTCGGTGCCTCGATCGATACGTTGCCGTCGCCGTGGACCACGCATACCGGGATTTTACCCGCCTGCCAATCGGCCAACGGCAAGAGCGGCCAGCGTTGGGGCGTGTGCCGATCCGGATCGACCGTGATGTAGGTGCCAATGCTCCCCGGGGCCAGGCGGTCGATTTTCAACCGGGGGGTCGCGAGGAAATAGCCAATGGCGACGACCCCGCGGGGATAGTTATGCAAACGGTTCTGGATATAAGTATCGGTGTAACCCAGAGACTGGGCGTGGGTGTTGGACATCACTTGCAGGTCCCAGTACTGCTGGGCCGAGGACTCTCCACCGAGACGGAGGTAGCGGGCCAGCAAGTCGCGCCAGAGGTTTTGGGAGATGCGGGGGTTATTGGGCTCGAGCGATGAGTGCCCGTCGCCGTAACGCCCCTGGCATTCGCGGTTGGCGCGGTACACGTCGGTGGTGAGGCGGTCGCGGTCCAACAGCGGCGGCTGCCCGACGAGTTCCGGGAGCAGCAAACCGTTTCCGGTATAGATGGAGTACGCATCCCAGCCGGGGAGCTCTTCAAGGTTCAGAGGCTCGCCCGAGGCCGGGTCGGTGAGTTCGACGGCCGATTTGTCGACGGCCACCGCGTAGTGATCACCCAGCCAGGCGGCGGCCTCGATCTTCCGGGTGTCGCGTTCCACCAGCGCGTCGCAGCGTCGGGCAAGCTCCGGGTCCCCGACGCGTCGGAGTAGTTCCGCCGCCGCCCGCAGCGCCGCCACCCGTTTGACCGCGAGGTAAGTCTGTTTGCGGGCGTAGTGCATCGCCGGACTCGCATCGACCATGGCGTTGGCCATCCCCTCGGACGGGAAGCCCGACTGGTCACGGTCGGTCCAGATCAGGTACTGCGTCAGCGACTTGATCACGTCGACCAGTGCACGCCCGACGTGGGTGTCGCCGGTCCACCGGGCGTAGGTTTCCAGGAGCAGCAGGAAGTTCGCGTTTTCTTCCACGGGCATCGGGTGAGCGTAGGCGGTCGCGGTGGCGTCCATTCCCTGCCCAAGGTCGTGGGCGGCGATCGCCCCGCCCGATCTGGCGTGGGCGGTGACCCGCTCGGCCCACTGATAGAGCTGGATCCGCAGCAGGCGTGGCCAGAGCGAGAGGTAAAACAACGAGGCGTTGTATTCCACGTCGAGCGTCGAGTGATAGGTCGGCGAGCCATCCCAGACGCTAAACCAGTTGATCGGATTAGGCATCAGCCCTTTGGCGGCCGCGGGGTGCGGTTCGGCGGTACACCAGAAAGTATTGCTGATAAAAGTTTGAAAAGTCTGGTTGTTCAAATGCCGCTGAGACGCATCGAGCGGCGCTTGTTCGAGCAGCTTCTCGAACCGGCGCGACAGGGCCAGGCGGACATCGCGGGTGGTCACCGCTTCTTCCGCCACGGCGTCCACGTTGTCCCAGTGCATGGTGTAGCGCAGCCGCGCGTCGTGGTCGTGGCCGTGCCGCCGCACCTTGAGCACCGGCTCGTCGACGTGGGCGGCCCACACCAGCCGCCATTTGATCCCCGAACCCGATCGCGTTACAGGCAGTTCGAGGCTCAAGCCGTCGCCGCGGGGCGTGGCTTCGCAGCCCGGGTTCAGCGAAACGATTTTTTCGTGCGCGTCGGCCCAACGGACCTCGGACCCATGCGCGTCCGCCGGCTTGGGCACCGCCCAGGGGTCCGCCGGGGCCAGCGGAATCCGGTAGGCCAGCCGTATCGCCTTGCCTTCCGTAGAGACGCGGGTCTCGGGTCGACGGACCCGGATGAACAGCTTGACCTTGCCCGGTGACTCGCCGTCACGCTCGACCTGCCGGAACCGCCTCAGCGGATTGACCCGCAGCTCCAGGTAGAACACGGGTATGATCGAAAGCCGCTCGTTCTGGGGATAAAACACGCTGTGGAAGTTGAGCTCGAAACGTAGCCCATAGCGCTCGCTGTAGCCACGGAACGTGACCGAATTGACCCGGTCAAACTGTTCGCAATTGGCGAACTGATCGACGCCTTCGTGGTCGTTGTCGGTGGTAAAAGGCAGCACCCGCTCGCGCCCGTCGGGTTCGACCAGCCCGACCGCCAAGTCCATCGGCTGGTCCAGGAATCGCCCCAACGCCGAGTGCATGACTCGGCGTTGGTAGGGCTCAAACTGAAGCCCAAACCGGCTACCCAGCCGGCCGATCATCCAGGTCATTAACTGCATGGGTTTGGACCCTCACCGGCAACACGCCCCCTATATTGTGACACGCCCACGCTCCGCGGTAAAGCACAGCGGCTAGAACGGCATGACCCGGCTGAGCCGACCCACCACCTGGGCCCACACCTCCGCTGCACGATCGACCTCCGGCTCCGTCGTGAAACGGCTAAGCGAAAAACGTACCGACCCGTGCGCCACCGGCTCTTCTACCCCCATCGCCCGCAGCACCGGCGAAGGCTCGAGGCTCCCGCTCGAGCACGCCGCGCCCGCCGACGCGCACACCCCCCGCTCGCTCAGCCCCAGCAGCACCGCCTCGGCTTCCACCCCCCGCACCCCCAGGTTCAGCGTATTCCACAGCCGAGGCGCCCCCCCGCTGTTGACCTCCGCCCCAGACACCGCCGCGTCACGCAACCCCGCCAACGCACGAGCCTCGAGCCGATCACGCAGCGCCCGCCCCGCGTCTCGCCCGCCCGCCTCGGCCAGGTACGCCGCCGCCTGCTCCGCCGCGACCCCCAGCCCCAGCACCCCCGCCACGTTCTCGGTCCCGCCCCGCCGCTCGGTTTCCTGGGGCCCGCCCAACTGCACCGGCCGCAGCCGTGTCCCCCGCCTCACGTACAGCGCCCCGACGCCCTTGGGACCGTGAAATTTATGTGCCGCCAGTGTCAACAGGTCCACCCCCGCCGCCGCCGCGTCCACCGGCAGTTTGCCCACCGCCTGCGTCGCATCGACGTGCCACACGATCCGCACCCCGCGTCCCGCCGCCTGCGCCGCTTCTCGGGCCGCCGCCACCGCTTCGGCGATCGCCTCCATGGGCTGCACCACCCCCGTCTCGTTGTTGGCCCACATCACGCTCAGCACCACCCGCCCCTGCACGCCACGGAGCGCCTCGGACAATGCCGCCAGGTCCACCTCGCCCCCCGGCCGAGCCGGCAACCACACCACTTCCCCCCCCTGCTTTTCGTACGCCTCGCCCAGCTCACGCACCGCCGCGTGCTCCGTCGCCATCGTGATCAGCCGCCCCGCCTCTGCCCCCGGACCCTCACCGGCAACCCCGGCCGAGGGCGCACCCGCCCCTCGCCCCCCCAGCCTTACCGTGTCCAGCGACCCCCAGATCGCCAGGTTGTTCGCTTCGGTTCCCCCCGAGGTAAACACCACCTCTCGGGGCTTGACCCCGATCAGTTTCGCCACCGAGGCCCGAGCCAATTCCATCCGCTGACGCACCTGCTGGCCGAACCGGTGTACGCTCGATGGGTTCGCCCAGAGCGAGTCGTGTGCTTCCGCGACGGCCGCCGCCACCTCGGGCGTCGGCCGTGTCGTCGCGTTGTTGTCCAGATAAACCCAGTCCATCCCCGGATTCTACGCGGTCGGCCCAGACCGGCGGACCCCTCGAACAAACTAGGCCCCCGGGGCGATCCCACAAGGCCGCGGGCCACGCCTCGTCGTACCGCCTGGGCCGGCCGACGCTGGCGGGCAGGCGGGGGGGGCGATAGATTAGGATCGCTCATGCCTGTCATCGAAGTGATCACCAAGCGTCAGACCCAACGTTATCCGTTTCAAGGCAATCGGTTTGTCTTCGGTCGGGCCAACGAGTGCGATGCGGTCATCACCAACGACGCGCTCATCAGCCGGCAACACTGCGAAATTGTTTTATACAAAGGTGAATACCTGCTCCACGACCTCAAGTCGCGCAACGGCACCACGGTCTTGGGTAAGCCGATCGAAGTCGTCAAGCTGATCGACACAGGCATCTTCCAGATCGGCAGCGTCTACGTCCGCTTTTTCCTGACCGACCAGAGCGCCGCCGCCGCCGAGCCGGGCCGATACCCCACCCAGCGTCCGGACTCGCCGCTGTCGGCCCCACCGCCCGCGTCCGAACCACCCCCGCTCTTTGAGCATGAAGACGAAGACGACGAGCCGGTCTACGACGTCGGCATCCTGATCGAAGACGAACCCGAAGACGTACCCGCCCCGACCGCGCCCGAGTCGTTCAGCCCGGGGCTGGGCCAACGCATCGACTCGATCGAGTCGATGGCCCGCATCGGACAGGACCCGGGCTTCGGCATCGAAAGCCTTTCGCTGCTCAACTCCCGCGGACAGGTTGTCCACGAGGCCGGGGCCGAGCTCACCGACGCGACCGAGTCCCTCGCCCACCTCCAGCTGATTACCCTCGGGGCCCTGCGCAGCAACGCCAGCGACATCCACCTAGAACCCAAGCAGCACGACGCCCTGATCCGCGTCCGCGTCGACGGGGCCATGCTCGAGGTCTGCCGTTTCACCGCCGAGCAAAACAAGCGTCTCATCTCACTGATCAAAGTTCTTTGCGACATCGATATCTCCCGCAAATCGGTGATCCAGGAAGGCCACTTCTCGCTCGCCGTGCCCGGCCGCACCGTCGACTACCGCGTCAGCTTCGCCCCGGCGATGTACGGCCAGAAGATGGTCATCCGCGTGCTGGATCCCGCTCAATCCCCGCAGCAGCTCGACGACTTGAACATGCCCGTCGAGATTCAGGACCGCCTCCGCTCCACGTCCCAGCAGTCCACCGGGACCCTGCTGGTCTCCGGCCCCACCGGCAGCGGTAAAACCACCACCCTCTACGCCCTGCTCCGCCAGATCGACGCCGGCGTCCGCAACGTGATTACGATCGAAGACCCGATCGAATACGAGCTCCGGGGCATCACGCAGATCCCCGTCGACGCCAAAGAAGGCCACACCTTTTCCAACCTCCTTCGTACCTGCCTCCGCCAAGACCCCGATGTCATCGTCCTGGGCGAGGTCCGCGACCAGGACACCGCGGTCACCTCCATGCAAGCCGCGACCACCGGCCACCTGGTCCTTTCCACGATCCACGCGAACGACACCGTAAGCACGGTGCTGCGTCTCCTGGACCTGGGGGTCGAGCCGTACCTCATCGCGAGCACCCTGAACCTGGTGCTCGCCCAGCGCCTGGTCCGCCGGCTCTGCCCGGCGTGCAAAAAACCCGCCGAACTCTCCGAACAGGACCGCCGACGGCTTCGGCTCGAGCCCGAAGCCGACGCCCAGGTCTACACCCCCGCCGGGTGTGAAGCCTGTTTCCACACCGGCTACGCCGGCCGGGTCGGCATCTTCGAGCTGCTCACCGCCACCGACGCGATCCGCGATGTCATCCTCAGCAAGCCCAACCTCGTCGATCTCCGTCACGCCCTGGCAGGTACCGGCTTCAAGACCCTCCAGGACCATGCGATCGAACGCGTCCTCGAAGGCGTCACCTCGCTCGACGACGCCCACCGGATGGTCGGCCTCGACTGACCCCAGCGATAGATCCGCTCGAAAAACTCACCCGAACATCGTTGCGGGCGAGGCCTGCTGCCCCTGCGCAAAACCCTCTCGGGCGGAAACACGGCGACGCAGCACGCGGTGTACCCGGTCCGCCGCCGTCAGCAACGCTCGCGTATCACGCCACGTCCGCGGATCGATCACCGGGTCTCCCGCGTCTTCCAGGAACGTCTGCTCGTAGACATACCGCCGAACCATCCGACGGAACTCCGCAGGCGTCCGCCCCGCGTGCTCCACGATCACCACACTGAGCCCCGGCAGCATCCACGACACCCGCGCCAGCAGTTCATCGGCCTCCGGCGATCCGTGTCGGATCGCCAAACGGCAATACTGTACCGCTTTGATCGACCACGGATCGGCCCATCCCTGATACTCGGGTTTCATAACCTAAACTCCGCCAGTAAGAGAAACACGGACGGAAAAACGAGCTCACAGGCTTGATTAGCCTTTCCTGATTTTACCGCGAAACGTGTCATTCAAAAAGATTATTTCCGCTGCGCGCACCCGAAAAACGCTGGCCAGGTGTCGAGGCACCGAACACCCCCCGGTTGTCTCAACCGCGGCCCGGCGAGAAACGATCTTTAACCAAGGGCCGCTCGTCGCCCCGGCCCCATCGATCCCGCGGGGTGCGTATCCGCAGAGCACGCGAACGCCTAGCCGATACCCGGGATCGCTATGAAAAACGACGCTAGGTCAGCCCCAGCTTCTCCCGGATTTGCTGGTAGACCTCGGACCGGCCCCGGGTGCCGTCGATGCGGTAAACCAGCTCTTTCTTTTCGAACAGCTCGACCACGGGACGGGTCTTGGTATTGAAATCATCGAGCCGTTTCCGCAGCGCTTCCGCGTGGTCGTCGGCGCGGGTGAGCAGCGCCCCGCCACAGACATCACAGGTGTCGGGTTTTTCCGGGCGGTGGAAAATCAGGTTGTAGTCCAGGCCGCAGTTGCCGCAGACCCGGCGCGCCAACGCCCGCTCGATCGTCACGTCTTCGGGCACATCGATGTACAGCACCGCATCGATGTCGTAGCTTTCCAGGAAAAACTCGGCCTGTTCGATGTTGCGGGGGAACCCGTCGAGCACGAAGCCGTAGTTCCAGTCGTGCTCGTCGAGGCGGTTGCGGATGATCTCTTCGACAGTTTCGTCGGGCACCAGCCGACCCGCATCGATCAAACGCTTGATCCGGGCCGCCAGTTTGGTGTGGGTCTGTACGTGCCAACGGAAGATATCGCCCACGCTGATGTGGGTGAGCCCGACTTCTTCTTTGAGCATTTTGGCTTGCGTGCCCTTGCCCGAGCCCTGGGGGCCCATGATGACGTACTTGTGCACAACGGTCCTCGCAAACGGCGGTGAAGAAGCCGCGAGTATAACCGCCCACTCGGAATCGGCCGGCGACTCCGTATGGCTCGGTCATCCTTTGGGTTGAGGGCCTGCAGCCGCCTCCCCGCTCGCACCGCGCCGACATCGACCGACCGGTCAGACCGGCTCGTAGCGGACGATCGGCGGCGAGCCCAACCACGCGTGGACGCCCAGGCATCGGGGTACCGCCTCGGCCAGCCGTGAAAACCACGGCTGGTTAAGCAGCCGATGGGCCGCCATCGGCCAAACAAATTGCCCGATCCGGCCGGTCCGGCGGAAGCCGTGTTGCGCGAACTGTCGGTCAATGTAGCTCGGGGAGAAGCAGTTGAACGGGCGGGTATTTTTTTCGACCTGCAATTTCTGCTTGAAGAGCATCGGGGCCAACACGTTGACGCTCCGCGATGACGCGAAGTCCATCACCACCGCCCGCTCGGCCACCCGACACATCTCGCGGATATACCCTTCAATCTCCTCGATATGGGCCGCCACCCGGTAGCTGATCGCCACCTCGAAGGCCTTACTTTCGTACGGAAGCCGGTGGAGTTCGCCGACGTTGAACTCGACCTCGCCCCGGCTGACCAGGTCGCGGATACGGCCCAGACACGAGGCGTCAGAGCCGTAGACCATGACCCTGTACCCCGCCTCGGCCAGCAGGCCCGCGTTCTGCCCGTGTCCGCCGCCAACGTCTAGGACCGAGGCCTCGGAGAACTTCGCCAACATTTTCAGCGTAGCCGACCGCTGAACCTCTAAAAGGTATCGGCCCACCGGCGACGAAAAACGCGATGCGTAATGGTCGGTAGCGGTGTCCAGATCGCACGGCAACCGGGTCAAGTGGCTTTGGAGCGTCTGCTTCGAACTGTAAAGGCTGATCGACATGCCGAATTTCGTCCCTGAAATCGTGCGGGTGGAAAGATATAGACCGTTTTATAATTTAATGGTCTAAATTGAACCTTACTTATTTTAACAATTGTAGATGTTATCGGGGCGTTACGCCCGAAATCTTGATTCAAGTCGGCCTCTGCGCGCCCTATTCCGTTTTCTGCTCAACCCGCCGGCAACATATGCCGAAATCCTTAAAGAAACTCGGTGCAAGCACTAAGGGTATGTCGCCGGGTCTTTTGTGAGAATACGCTATGGGTCGATGGATGAACCGGGCAGTCTGGGGGACGATCGCGGTCTGTGTTGGTGCCGCAGCGATCGTCTTTTTTAGCCCAGCCGATTCTTCCAAGCCCATAAAAATACAGGATATACAGCATTCGCTGGCCAGGCTCTATCGCCAGGCGTCCTATTATGGCGCGCTCGAACGCTCGGCCGAAACCACCCAGACCCTCTGGCCCGTCGCGGTGCTTCCCGAGTGGTTCGACGGGCCGCTGCCTGTCAACGGGATGCTCTCGGGCATCGAGGGGGTCACCCACCAACCCGGCGAGCCGACCCGGCCTTGGATCGACGTCGCCCCCCCCGGCGACCGCGCCGCCCACCCCCCCGATCCCATGGCTGTGCGGCCCGATCAGGCTCAGTTCTGGTACAACCCCAACGTCGGTGTCTTCCGGGCCCGCGTCCCCCCGACCCTCGGCGAAGCCCAGGCCCTCCAGCACTACAACGCGGTCAACGGCGTCGAGCTCGAAGAGCTTCACCGCGACACCAACCCCGCCCGAACTCCCCTGGCGTATTCGCCCGGCCAAAACCCCGCCGACACGCTGGCCACGCTCCCCCCCCGTCCGTCCGACGCCCACGCTGATTCATCCTCCGGCTTTTTTGCCTCGGACCGCCCCGCCTCGCCCAGCACCGCTCCGCCCGCCAGCCCCCCGCCCGACTCGCCCCCCGCCCGCACCGGTCTCCGCGAACGGCTCCGACGTTGACTCTTTGCTGCTACTGAGTTCCTGCTTCTCGCGTCCGGCTACCGTGATCCGAGCGAGATCAAAATGTTCAATCGTGCTATCCACGCTGCGCCATAGCCGAGGCGGTCCGCTCAGGCCGGACGCGGCGCCGCTACAATCCCGGCCATGCCCGAAATCCGGTCCACCACCCTGCCCAACGGCCTCACCGTCGTCGCCGAACCCATCCCCGGGGTCCAATCACTGGCGATGACCCTGCTCACGCCCGCCGGCCTCGCCAGCCAGCCCGCCGACCGCCAAAGCGTAGCGCCGATCCTTGCGGAGATGCTCTGCCGCGGGGCCGGCGGTCTCGATTCCCGCGCCCACGTCGATGCCCTCGACACCCTCGGCGTGCAGCGTTCCACGGGCGCCCAAACCCGGTTTTTCCGCCTCGGCGCCACCATGATCGCATCGAAGATGCACGACGCCCTGCCGCTGCTCTTCGACATGATCCGTCGGCCGGCCCTCGACGACGACGCCCTGCCGCCCTGCCTCGACCTCGCCCTCCAGTCTCTCGACGCGCTGGACGACGAACCCCAGCGGCGCGCGATGCTCTCGCTTCGTCACCATCACTACCCCGATCCCCTGGGCCGTTCCCCCTTGGGGATCCGCGAACACCTCCAGGCGCTCACCGCCGATGACGTCCGGCGCTACTGGTTCGAGCGCTTCGTCGCCCACGGTTCGATCCTCGCCTTCGCCGGCCAGTTCGATTGGGACCGCCTCCTGGGCCGCGTCACCGAACTCCTGGGCGACTGGGGCGGGCAGGCCGCTCCCGCCGATGGCAGCGCCCACCCCCACCAGCCCGGGCTGCATCATCTGGATGCCGAGTCGGCCCAGGTCCACATCGGTGTCGCCTACCCCGCCGTGCCCGAAACCCATCCCCAGCGGGTCTATCAGCAGGCCGCCACCGCGGTCCTCTCCGGCGGGATGTCGGGCCGACTCTTTACCGAAGTCCGCGAAAAACGCGGCCTCGTCTACTCGGTCTACGCCTCCTACGCCGGGCAGAAAGACCGCGGCGATATCCTCGCCTACGCCGGCACCACCGCCCCCCGCGCCCAGGAAACCCTGGACGTGCTCGCCGCCGAGCTCCGCCGGCTCTCCGAAGGCGTGGACGCCAGCGAGTTCCAGCGGGCCGTCGTCGGCATGAAGTCGTCCCTGGTGATGCAGGGCGAATCCACCGGGGCCCGCGCCGCGTCCATCGCTTCGGACGTTTACGTCTTCGGCGAGCCCCGCACCCTCGACCACGCCGCTTCCGAAATCGACGCGGTCACCCTCGAATCCCTCAACGACTTTGTCCGGCAGCACCCGCCCGGGGACCTGACCCTCGTCACGCTGGGCCCCGAACCCCTCACCTTTTAGTAGCAGCGCCCGCCGCCATGAAAATCCTCCTCACCGCGGGCCCGACCCGCGAGCCGATCGACGATGTCCGCTTCATCAGCAACCGCTCGAGCGGACGCATGGGGCTCGCCCTCGCCGACGCCGCCGGGCAGGCCGGCCACGACACCACCCTGCTGCTGGGCCCCGTCCTCGCCCCCGCGGACCTGGGCCCCCACGTCCGCGTCCTGCGGTTCAACACCACCTCCGAGCTCCAGACCCTGCTTGCCGAACACTTCCCCGAGCAAGACCTGCTGATTATGGCCGCCGCCGTCGCCGACTACCGCGTCGCTCAGGCCATCGACGGCAAGACCGAGCGCAAAAAACACCTGCGTATCGAACTCGAAAGTACCCCCGACCTCGTCGCCGGCGTCGCCGCGACCAAGACCGCCGCGCAGCGGATCGTCGCCTTCGCCCTCGAAGAAGCCCACCACCTCGAATCCCGGGCCACCGCCAAGATGAAACGCAAGGGCGTCGACGCCATCGTTGCCAACCCCCTGATCACCATGGAGCACGACGGGATCGATGCCATCTACCTCACCGCCGACGGCGACCGCCACCAGCCCGGCCCCATGACGAAAGACGCCTTCGCCCGCTGGCTCATCGACCGCGTGACCCGCTAACGCCGCGCCACTTCAACGCTCCACCAGCGTGTATAACCGATCCCTGGGCAGCGTGATCACCAACGTGCCGTCTTCGGCCGATCGTTCCACCGATCCTGGAACCGCTTCGCCGTTCCCGTCGAGCGCCACCACCCGCCGCGCCGGCCCGCCTTCCAGCCGCAGGGTCACCGTCGCGCGGACCTCCCGCAGCTTCCAGGGCGGCCGACCCAGATCGGTGATCCGGCCGTCGCGGTCCGCCGCAAATCCCTCTAGCTTTTCTTGTGTCACCGCCTGGATCAAAATCCGCTTCGACTGTGTCAACGGCCGACCGTCTAGGGCGATCACCGCGACTTGCCCGTAAACGTTCGCCGAATCGACCTCCACGGGACCGCGTTCGATCGCCCCCGCTTCTTTCAGAAAACCTGCCGCCGCCACGCAATTCGGCGTGTCGATCACCGCGACCCCGACCCCGTAGTCCCAAGTCAGCCCCCCGTCGATCCGCGCGATCTTTTTCCCCGGCCGGTCGATCGCCCCGCTCAGATTGACTTGCAGATCCTCACTCCCGGGCCCCGCCGCCGTGTCGAAAGACCGCGTCACCCGTCCGGTCCACGCCGTGAACGGGTCGAACCGCTCGACCCGCCCCTCCATTGCCGCCCCCGCCGGCACGTCCGCCGCCCGGAACGCGTCGTACGCGGCCTCTGTCACCGCGGCCGAGCCCTCCAGCCCGAACAGCTCCGCCGTCCGCAGCGCCTCGTGGACCACCACCGGCCCCACGGGCAGGTCGCCCCGCCGCGCCATCAGCGCCATCGCCGGGAACGACCCCGCCACCACCGGCACGGAGACCGGGAACTTGTTCGTCACCGTGTCGATCCCCGAGTGCATGTTCCACGAGAAAAAAAACACCCCGTCGAGCCCCTGGGTCGACAACGCCGCCGCGGTGAGCAGCGTCGCGTCCGCGCGGTAGCGGTTCGGGTTTGACCAGCCCAATTCCGAAATGATCTGCGGGTACCCCGCCACCTGGTTGGTCAGCACCGGTGGCCGACCCGGCTCGCGCACCGCCGGCCGGTCTTCGAAACGATGTCCGACTCGCACCGAGTAAGTCGCGCCCTCGCCTTCGTGCTTGGGATTGAAATACCCGTGGCGGTCGATCACGTCCCCCACCGTGTAAGTCCACCGCTCCACCGCGTCCATCAGCGCGGGATCCGCCGGATACCAGTTGCCCGCCGACACCAGCCCCGCGAACCCCAACTCGTCACGCAGATACGCCGCCGCCCGTGCGTAAAACCCCCGCTGGAGCCCCGCCAGGAACGCGACCTGCTCGCCGGCCCGCGCCCGCTCGTCCCGGTTCATCTTGTCCACCGCTTCGCCCGTCATGGCCGCGGCTTCCGAGACCCCCGCCCGGCCGGCCCCCGCGTCGTCTCGCGCGTGCTTCGCCCCGGGCCAGCGCCGCAGCGCCGCCTCCACCGAGCTGTATTTTTCCGCCAGGTGCGCCCCGAACCGAGCTTCCAACAGGTCCCATTGCGCCGAGGGGACCGTTTTCCGGTTGAACGTCCAGAAGAACAGATTGTCTTCGTTGCACAGCTCTACGATCCCCACCGCCGGGTCTTTCGCTAGGCTCAGCCCGGTGTAGGGGTTGGGCGTGGTCATTAGTTCCCGCAGCGTGTCGAAGTAGTGCCGCTGCGCTTTTTCGTTGAAAAACAGCACCCCGAACGGCTTGCGCTTGCCCGCCGGCTTCGCGTCGTATCCCGCCAGGCCCAGGTCCCCCGCGTCCCTTATCCAGACGGGGAAGTACCAGCTCAGGTTGGTGTAGATCCCTTGCGCTTTCAGCGACGCGACCAGGTGATGTAGCCGATCGAGCCGGCGCGGGTCGAGCTTAGAGGTGTCGTCGTCGGCCCAGATCGGCCCGTGGAACCGCACCATGTTGACCCCGAGCTTCGCGAGCCGCCGGGCCATAAACACAACGAGTTCATCGGGATGCCCCGCCTGGTTGTGGCTCACGTTCACCCCCCAGAACCGCACCGGCGTCCCGTCGCCCAGCCGCAGTTCGTCCCCCGCCTCCGACCGACGCAGCGGGCCGTGCTCCCCGGCTTCGGATTCATTGAGATGCCGCAGGTCGAGGGCCGCGTCGGGAGAAAACCCATCGATCGGCGGATCGAAAACGAACCACCCCGGCTCCTCCACCCAGGGGGCCGGCTCGCCCGGACGGAGCGTCCCCCGAGGGAAAAACGGCTCCCGGCTGAGCACAAAACAATCCAGCCCGCTCACCGAATCTTCCCCGGGCTGCACCGCCAATTTCACCTCGAACCGTACCCGCCCCGCTCCCAATTCCACCCGCCCCATCGACACCCAGCTCAGCTCGACACCCCGCGGCAGGCGGTTCCGGTCCGTGAGCGCCGCCGCCCGGGTGAGGGTCTGCCAAGCCCCACTCCCGAACCGCCAATGCATCGGCCCGTGCTTATAAAACTTCCGGACCCACAAGCGATACTCCCCCGCCTCAGGAACCTCCAGCTCATACACCGCCGACGGCGAATCTTCCGGGGAAGGCCCCGAACTACTCAGCCAATCTCCGCCGGACAACGCTTCAGGTGGCACCCCCCGGCCCGCCGCGAACGCTGACGCCGCGGGGAAAGACTCCCCCGCCGCGTCCTCCGCTTCCCACCACACGTGGACCGGCCCCGCCGAGAGGTCGCACACCGCCCCCAACACGCACGCCACCCACCACCCCCAGCGTCGCCGGCTCGCCATCGTTCAGTCCCCCGCGCCCGTTTCTGTATCGCGCCCGCTCAGCCGATCCTCCGCCCGAACCTTCGGCTTGCCGCGGATCAGCAGCCGGATCGGAACCTCAGAGAACGGCAGCTCGTCCCGCATCCGGTTCAACAAAAATAACTGGTAGTTGTGGTCGAAGAGGTCCGGCAGGTTTACGAACAACGCGATCGTCGGCGGGTTCGTCTCGAGCTGGGTCGCGTAGTACACCTTCGGCTGCTTGCCGCCCTTGCTCGCCGCGGGGCCGCGCTCGGCGGTCACCGTCTCAATGAACTGGTTCAACTCCGAGGTGGTCACCCGGTGGCTCGCCTGCGCGTGCAGGTTGAGCGCCATCGCGACGACCTCTTGCATCCCCTCTTGCTCGGCCGCGCTCACAAAGATAATCGGCGCGAAAGGCAGCCCCTTGAGTGAATCGTCCAGGTACGCCGCATATTCTTCCTGCGTGTAGTTTTCTTGTGCCAGGTCCCACTTGTTCACCACGATCACCGTCGGGCGGTGGTGCTTGTTGATTTCGCCCACCAACTGGTGATCGACCTGACTGATCGGGACCGCCGCGTCGATCAGCAGCAGGCAGACGTCCGCCCGCCGCACGCTGCGCAGCGAGCGGTGCTGCGAATAGAACTCGATATCCCCGGCCAGCGACTTGGTTTTCCTTACCCCGGCCGTGTCGATCAGCGTGAAGGTTTGCGGGCCCTGCGCGGTGGCGAGTTCCAGGCGGACATCGACGCTGTCCCGCGTCGTCCCCGCCTGCTCGGAGACGATCACGCGGTCGCTGCCGGCCAGCGCGTTGACCAGGGTCGACTTCCCGGCGTTGCGTTTTCCCACCAACGCCAACCGCACGCCCGGGTCCACCGCTTCACGGTCGGCGTCGAAGGCCAGGTTCTTACGGATCGCGTCGTAGAGCGCGCTGAGCCGATGCTTGGTCTTGGCGGAGATAAAGACCGGGTCACCGAAGCCCAGCGACGCCGTCTCGTAAGCCGCCGCCTCGAGGTTGTCCGCGTCGACTTTGTTGGCCACCAGCAGCATCGGCTTGGACTTCGCCCCGCTGGTCCGCAGAACCCGGGCCACGGTGTTGTCCAGCGGGACGATCCCGGCCTGGGCGTCCACCACGAAAAGAATCAGGTCCGCCTCCGCCAGGCCGTGGGCGATCTGCTGCTCGACCTCGGCGGTTAAGTCCATACTGTCTTCGATCCCGTAGCCACCGGTGTCGATCAGCTCGGCGAACTGCGACGCGTCGCCGACGGCCTCGGGCGGCGGGGGGATCTCGACCGTCGTGGAGATCCGGTCGCGGGTGACCCCCGCGGTCGGGTCGACGATCGAAACCCGCCGGCCCGCGAGGAGGTTCAGTAGGCTGGACTTGCCCACGTTGGGGCGGCCGACAATCACGATCTTGGGGAGAGCGGGCATGAATGGTTTTCGAAAAAAGCCTACAGGTTAGGGGCAGCGGCGGCGGGCGGAGTCGGCAAAATCTATAACAAAGACCCGGCCGGGGCTCGACTCAATCCTGGGGGTGAAGTTGATCCCAGAGCGTGACCGCTTCGGGTTCACGCAGGTAAAGCGGCAGGGAGGCCAAGGGGTCATCGTACCGGTTCTCCGCCGCCGCGGCCCGGCCCAGCTCCCGCAGTACCCCGACGTCCGGTTCGGCCGCGGCCGCCTCGGGCAGCGTGTCGGCGACCAGCGGCAGGCCCGTCCCGTTCACCTCCTCCACGGTCCGGAACGCCGGGGCGTACCCGTTTGCCGGCGACGCGCACCACGCGGTCCCACGCTTGACGTGGAGACACACCATCGCCCCGGGGTGCTGGGTCGTCAGGACCTGCAACGTGGGCACCCCGACCAGCTTCACTCCCAGCGTCATCGCCAGCATCTTCGCCGTCGCGACCGCGATCCGTAATCCGGTGAACGACCCGGGCCCCAGCGACACGTACAACTCGCCCAAATCCGCTGGCCCAAAGCCGTGCCCACCCAACAACGCATCCATCGCCGGAATCAGATCAAGATTGTGCCGCCGCGCCGCCGGCAGCTCCGCCACGCCGAGCAGGTCTTCGCCGCGTCCCAGCGCGATCATCCCCCGCCGGGAAGACGTTTCAACCGCAAGATGGAGGGGGGATCGAGACATGGTTCAAAGAACTTAAACAGAGCAGATGCCGCAACGACTCAGCGGTGCGTTTGCCTGGATGTTTAATCCGTATTGGTGAGCGTCACCAACCGATCGAGCACCCGCTGCGCCGCCCCGTCGGCCACCGCCGCGGCGGCGAGTTCCAAACCTTCTGCCAGCGATTCCGCTACCCCCCCGACCCAAAGCGCCGCTGCCGCATTGAGCAGCGTAATATCCCGTGCCGGCCCGGCATCGTTGTTCAGCACCCGTTGGACCAGTGCCGCACTGTCGGCCGGGGTGTCGATCGTGACCGAATCCGGCAGCGCGAAGGGCAGCCCCAGCGCCGCGGGATCGATCGGGTACGCCCGCGTCATGTCGTGCTCGACTTCGACCGCCTGTGCGGGGCCAAACGTGGTCAGCTCGCCCAGCCCCCGCCCGTCGGGCAACACGCTGTGGACCAGCAGGCAACGGTCCGCGCCGAGCCGTAGCAGCGCCCCGGCCATCAACTCCGCGACCTCCGGCGAAGGCACGCCGATGAGCTGACGCCGGGCCCCCGCCGGGTTCGTCAACGGCCCCACCAGATTGAAAATCGTCCGGAACCCCAGCGCCTCCCGCACCGGCCCCGCATGCTTCATCGCCGGGTGGTGTGCGGGCGCAAAACAAAAACACATCCCCGCTTCATCGAGGCAGCGCGTGAGCACCTCCGGCGGCACTTGCAGATTCACGCCGAACTGCTCGAGCACATTAGAAGACCCCGAACGCGAGGTCACCGAGCGGTTGCCGTGCTTGGCCACCGCCAAACCCCGAGACCGACCCGCGGCGGCCGCCACGAACGCCGCGGCCGTCGAGATATTGAAAAACTCCGACCCCGTCCCCCCCGCCCCGCAAGTGTCGATCACCGTCAACCCTCCGGGCACCGCCACGGGCACGCTGCGCTGCCGCATCACCGTTGCCACCCCCACCAGTTCATCGACCGTCGGCCCACGCTGCGCGATGAGCGCCAGCATGGCCGCGGTCTGCGTGGGCTCGGCCTCGCCCGCCATCACCACGCCAAACCCGTGGACCGCCTGTTCCGCGGACAGCGACCGACCCTCTACCAGTTGTGCCAGCAGCGTCTTCATCCCGCCAGTGTAACGGCAACCCGCCCCCCCTCGCCGCCCCTGGGCTACGCCGCTAGCCGGAGCTTGTCCCCTCGGCGCTTCTCGCAATATTCCACCACCATGGGCTGCGCGATGGGCCGGCTAAAGCGGTAGCCCTGCGCACAGTCACAAGCCAGAGACCGCAGGAGTTCGATCTGCGCGTCGTTTTCCCCGCCCTCGGCCACGACCCGGATCCCCAGATGTCGGGCCAGTTCGATCACCGTCTGGAGCACGGTCACGAGGCTGGCGTCTTCTTCGAGGTTCGCGATGAACGATCGGTCGATCTTGAGGATGTCGATCGGGAATTCGTGGAGGCAGGCCAGCGACGAGTAGCCGGTCCCGAAGTCGTCGATGTCGATCTGGACCCCTGCCCGCCGCAGGCGACGCAGGTTGTCCACCGCGAAATCGCGGTCCTGCATGATCTGACTCTCGGTGACCTCCAGGTGCAGGCATCGCGCCGGGACCCCGTGTTTACGCAGCGCAAGCGTCACGTCGTCGAACAGACTCGGCAGGATCAGCTGCTTGCGGGAAAGGTTCACGCTGATGCAACACGTATCGTCGATCAAGTTTTCGTTGCGCCACAGAGAGAAGTCGCGCAGCGCCTGGTGCAGGACCCAGCGGCCGATGGGCACGATGATGCCGGTCTCCTCGGCGATCGGGATAAACCGGTCGGGCCCGATCCGGCCCTGCTCGGGGTGCTCCCACCGGACCAGCGCTTCGAACGATTCGAGCCCGCCGTTCTCCAGCTTGAGGATCGGCTGGTATTCGAGCACAAACTCGCCGAGTTCGACCGCGGTGTGCAGGTCGTTTTCGATGTTCAGCCGTTCGGTCGCGCGGGTCCGCATTGCTGCGTCGAAGACCTTGAAGCTCCCGCATCCCGCGTTCTTGGCTTCGTACATCGCGGTGTCGGCGTCGCGGATCATGTCCGCCGCCTCGGTGTACTCCGGGCCGCCGCATACCACGCCGATGCTCGCGGTAGAAACCACCTGCCGCGACCCGAGTTGGTAAGGCTTGGACAGCACCGCCAGCAGCCGCTCGGTCACCAGCACCGCGTCGACCTTGTGCTTCATCCCGTCGAGCAGCACGATAAACTCGTCCCCGCCCAGCCGGGCCGCGGTCTCACGCCGCATCTGGTACCCGGCCGCGTCGTGCGGCCGAAGCGTCTCGCCCAGCCGTCGGCTGATCTCCCGCAGCAGCATGTCCCCCGCCGCGTGCCCCAGGCTGTCGTTGATGATTTTGAAGCGGTCGAAATCCAGAAACAGAACCGCGTAATGGTAATTCTCCAGGCGTGACGCCCGGTGGATCGCGTCCTGTACCCGGTCGATAATCGCTGCGCGGTTCGGGAGGCCGGTCAGCCGGTCGGTCATCGCCGTCATCCGCAGGTCCGCGGTCATCGACGCCGCGATATGCTGCGCCTTCTTGAGCGAGTTGGATTGCAACTGCATAAACGCGACAATAAACCCCGTCACAAGGCAGCCGCCCACCCCCGCCGTCCACATCCCGGCCCGCGATTCGGCGTCGAACCGGTCGGTCGAGTGCATCACCAGCGTCCAGTCCTGGCCCCCGATCTCCACCTGCACGCTGTCCACCAGCCTCGGCCCGGACCACCAGCTCCGCAAGCCCCCGCGGGCTCCGGTTCGCGGGTCCCAGAACTCCCCGTAGAGCAGCGCGTCCTCGGCCACGCTCGCGTTGTGAAAAACGTTGAAGTCCAGTTCCCGGTCGATGCTGTGCGCGGCGTTCGCAAATACCTTATCCGCCAGGATCGTCATATAGACCCAGCCTTCAAGGGCTTCAACCCGCTGCGCCTCGCTATCCACCGGCATGCCTTCGCGGTAGTGCGGCAGTAGGATCAGAAACCCCGGGCCGCTGCCGGTCGCCTGCACCAACGTGATCGGGTCGGTCAGCACCGCGTCGCCGCAGCGCATCGCGAGGTCCGCCGCGCGCCGACGCCGGGCCTCCTGCCCGATGTCCAGCCCAATCGCGGCCCGGTTCGCCGACTCGGGCTCGATGTACTTAATGATGTAGAGGTCGTCGTGCGTCACCCGGTCGGCCAGCATCCGGACCCGGTAGTCCGGGGCGTCGTCCCGACGGGTCTCATCCAAGAACGCGTCGAGGTCCGACACCCCGACCCGCTGGATATAGCCCATGCCCGTGGCCGCGGGGAACTCGGTCGGCATGTCCCGGCTGGCGATAATCTGGCGGAACTCGGCCCGCTGGACCTGCTCGCTCGCCACGAACACACTCCGTGTCCCCATCAACCCGTAGCGGTACATGTTGACCCGGCGGGCGATCTCGCTGCTGAGCTTTTCTTTCAGCAGATTAAACCGCTGTGCATCGGTGGCGCGGCCGCTCTGATTGAGATACACCACCGACCCGATCGTCAGCACCAATACCGACAAGCAGGCGATCGCGGTCACCAGCGTGTTGCCCGTGTTGTGACGCAGGTGCGCGAGCCACCGACCCCGTACGGGACGCGGCCGAAAATCGTCGGTCCATTCATGACTTCGCGGCGTAGAAAAACGTGACGACATAGAGCATCCTCATCCGCAGGACCGCTGCCGCATCACAAGGTCTCAAAGGCTGCTGCTTCGGAAATGTGAAGAACAACCACACCGAAAGGCCAAGCAATCCGGAAGACTCCCCGTGGTATTTTTCGGCCGGATTTCCCTTGTGGGTTAATCCGCATCCGCCGGCTTACACCTACCGATAACTTCTCGCCGACATCAACCGGGATTACCGGACGCCACGCCTGCTCGCCACCCGGCATGTGGGTTCAGGCCCACCACGTAACCAGCCACAGCACCGCCGCCGCCAGCCCCATGAACACGAAGATCTGCACGCTCAGGGTCGCCGCTTGCCGCGGTAGCTTGCGCAGGTCCCGCAGTTTGATGGTCTTGAACGCCACCGACACCAGCACCACCAGCGGGATCAGCAGCAGCCCCCACGCCGGCGAGTTGCCGATCGGCAAGGGATCCACAAACATCCGGTAGGCCAAGACAAAATTCACGCCTCGCTCCGATCGCGGTACAGCACATCGATGATCGCCAGCAGGTTCAGCAACCCTGCCAAAGAAGTAAACAGGGTTCCCTGCTCGTGGGCCCGGGCGTAGGCGGGCTCGAACGGCGGATGGTCCTCCGGCAGGAATTCGCCTTCGTGTTCACGTACCAGCTTCGCCCGGTAAGCATCCGCGACGAAAGACGGGGCGACGAGCATCTGCCCCAGGAACCACGCCGGGTGGTCCCGCCGGTCCACGATCGACACCCCGCCGATGAGCAGCCCCGTCAGCCACAGCGTCCCGATGGTGATCCCCAGCACGACCCCGCGCTTGGGCTGGCCCAACAGAAAATGCCCCAGGCCCGGCAGGAGCCACCCGGTAAACGCCGCCGCGAAATTCCACCGCGATGCTTTCGGCCCGCTCGGCGTCGGGGGCGAGGCCCCAGACGGGGGCGCGGCCTCCCGGTCGGAGTTCACGGATTCGGAGGAAGGTTCCGGGGGAGGATTCGCAGGCATACGGACCCAAACAGACAGCGGGGAAGACTACGGCCCGGGGCAATTTACCCACCGGCGGTGCGAAAGGCATTGACAAACTTTGGAGGACCGATAGTTTAACCGCGGACGCGCCCCGGGCAACGTCCGTCGGCCCCAGGCCGACGGCCCGAGGCCAACAACGCACGGCACTGACGCGGAGGTAGCGAACATGGCCGACACAGAGTTACGGGACTGGTGCGGGGCTTCGGTTTGGGACGCCCATGACGTCTGGAGCGATCGCCCGTCGCCGTTATTACGCGACGACGACGAAGAGTTGGAGGACGACGATATTTTCGACGATGAAGAAGATGACGATACGTCTCTTGATGACGACGAAGACGAAGACGACTTCTTCGACGACGACGAAGACGACGAGGACGACTTCTTCGACGACGACGAAGACGATGACCTCTTCGCGGACGACGAAGACGACTGATCGCGGTCAGCCCTATGGCCCGGCCTCGATCTGCGGAGACCACGCCATGGCCAACCCCCACCCCGATCAGCCGCCCAAACCCGACCCGACCTACCGCGGGCCCGACCGCCGGAAAAACGTCGTCGATGCCCGCACCCCCGGGGACGAAGACACTGGCCTCGAACGCCGCCGCGGCCCGGGCCGCCGACGCAGCGACTTCTCGAAAGCCGCCGAAGAAGGCGAGATGACCCCCGAGCAGTTCCTCTTTATCAAGGCCATCGACGCCTATAAACGTGTCAATCAGCGTCCTTTCCCCACTTGGACCGAGGTCCTCGAGATCATCCGCAAGCTCGGCTACCGCAAGACCCAGGACATGTCCCTCGACATCCCCGGGGCCGAGGACTGGATCGAATCCCCCGACAACCCCGCTTTCCCCGCCACCCAACCCGACTATCCGGGCGACGCGGAAGCCGCCTGACGCTGCCGGCCCGCGGCTCGATCTGTATCCTTCCGCCGCCCCCCCTTCGCCGGCCTTTCACCTTCATCTTGCTCTGCCGTCCGCGTCGATCCGCCGCCGCCGCGGTTGCACTACACTCTCGGCCGTGACCGCCGAACTCCCCTACAAAATCGCTGTCCTGTGCTACCTCTTCGACGACGCGGGCCGGGTCCTGATGCTCCACCGCAGGAAGCCGCCCAACCGCGACCTCTACTCGCCGGTGGGCGGCAAACTCGAGCAGGCCCTCGGCGAGAGCCCCACCCAGTGTGCGGTCCGCGAGATCGAGGAAGAGGCCGGCCTCTCGGTCACCCCCGACGACCTGCACCTGACGGGCATCGTTTCCGAAGCCGGCTACGAACAGCAGACCCACTGGCTGATGTTCCTCTACGAAGTCACGCGGCCGGTCCGCGTCGATCGGACCGCCTTCGATGAAGGCACCCTCGAGTGGTTCACCCCCGACGCCCTCGCGGACCTACCGATCCCCGAAACCGACCGCGATATCCTCTGGCCCCAGTTCTGGGCCCACCGCGGACGCTTCTTTGCCGCGCACATCGACTGCACCGGCCCCGCCCTCCAGTGGACGCTTGAGCAGAGCCGCTAACCGTCACCCCCCCCTGTTGCGCCCCGCCGACCCTATTTCTGACCCGCCACAACCGACTTTGACGATGGTAAGCCGGCGAGGGTTGGCTCCCCGGCAACCCTTGCCGTATCCTATTAAGTTCTTCGCCCGGGCTACCGACGCCCCGGCCCACGCACTCCACCCCCTCGGACTCCCTCGACGATGACCACGCCGACTTTCCGCCGAAACCTCCGCCCTTTTTCCGCCCTGGCCTGTGCCGCCGTCCTGCTGCTGGCGGTGGGCTGCTCCCAGGACCGCCACGTCTTCCGCTCGACCGCGCTCGCCCCGAAGAGCGTTTCACTTGTTTCGGTGGAAACCGGGAACACGCTGTGGACCAAAAACGTCCCCCCCAACCAGCAGCTCCTGCTCGACTTTAGCCGCGGCGGACGCGGGTTCGAAGAATATTCCAGCCCCGATGTGCCCGCCGACGAAGTCAAATGGCAGCTCTGGAGCCTCGACGCCACGACCCGTTTCGGCACCCGCCGCAACGGCGGCAAAGTCCTCGACCGCGGATCCGAAACGCTCCCCGGCGAAGCGTTCACCATCAAGCTCACCGTCCTCGACCCCGAGGTTGCCTCCGCCAACTAAGCCCCCCACTGCCCGCTCTGCGGGCACCGACCTTCCATGATTTCGCGCTGTCTCTCCCGGCCCGTGTATTCCGTCGTGATGGCCGCTGTGGTCGGCCTGTCGGGTATCGGTGTCGGCCTCGCCTCGGGCCAACCCACCCTCCGCCCGGGTTCGCTGCCTTCCAGTGCTCAGCCCGGCACCCCGGTCGATCCGAATGTCGGCGATCGTGATCCCCGTGCGGTCAGCCTTCGCCGTGTCGAAGTCGGAAACGCAGTGCATTCTTTCGGCGGACGCCTCTCCGTCGCCGACTTCGGCCGGTCTTGGTCGCCCCACAACCCCAACCAGCCCATCGCCACCGACCCCGCGACCGGCCTGGCCCACTCGCAAAGCTTCCAATACCAGGCCCCGGGACTCCGCGCCCTGCTCGACCGCCCCGACTACCTGGTCAACCTTGGCAACGACCAGATCGGCCGCAACGTACAGCCCATCCGCGAAACCGATCAGATCATGATCATGATCATCCCGGCCAACACCGTCTTTCAACTCACCCCCGAAACGACCCCCCCGCCCTGCCATTGATGACTACACCCACCAGGGCCGCAATCTGCACGACCTTCGCCCCTCGTGGCAGCGGCGATGCCGAACCATCACCCGCATCGCAGAGCAGGTGGGGTGCGAGGCAAGGGCACGATCCATGGAGCAACTCAGCACTGCGGCAGACAGGCGAGCACAAGCCGCAGAGGTGCGGGAGTTACTGAAGGCAGTCGAGCACCGACAGCACAAGGAACGCATAGCTGCCTGGAAGGGCCGCTACACGCCACAGCAGGACCCGTACCTGGAGCGTGCACATGCATATGTCAAGGGACAGCTGGGGGCGCACCTGCCGGCGGTCACCACGAGAGCTGGCCGGGTATGCATGACGGCACCGGACATAGCGCAGGGACTGCAGGAGGACTGGCACGAGATCCGCAACCCCCCGGCCTATCCGACGCAGCTGGACACGCTCACGCAGTTCGAGACCCAGTACGGCCACTTGTTCCCGGAGCTGGCGCAGTGGCGGGAGGACACGGTCACGGTGATAGATCTG